>NZ_JAHSSF010000004.1:0-624366 GCF_019891355.1 Nitratireductor rhodophyticola
ATCCTGCGTTGTCGTCCCGCCTGTCACCATGGTTGTCAGCGTGTAGGTAATCGTATCGCCCGCCTGAACGCCCACTCCATCGCCCACATCCGATACCTTGGACGTGCTAAGCAACACCTTTTGATTGACCACCGTGCAGTCAATCTCGCTGTCGACAGCCACCGCCTCGGATGAGAGCGTAAAGGAATTATCGTCGAAGGAGACCGTTCCCCCGGATCCCATCCCGAGGCAGATAACGTCATCGAGAACCCAGTTGGGCGGTAGGGTCTCGGAAATGACCGTTTCGACGCCGACTTCTGACAGGATCTGCGTATCGCCGCGCTCCGCAACGCCTTCTGACACGGTCGTGATCGTCTGGCTTTGCCAGCCATTGTTGCCAGTGAAAGTAAAGCTGCCCAAGTCGTCAAAAGTCGTCTTGCGGACAGTCAATCTGGGCAGTTTGACAAACTCGACCGTGCCCTGTGCCTGATCGTTGGCCGTTTCGAAATCATCGTTTGTCGGATCGCCGTCTCCGTCAGGGACAGACCGATCAAGCGAGGCGATGATGGGATGGCTTCCCGAGACGGCATCGGAATTGGCCACAAGCGGGATGGTGAAGGTGATGCCGCCACCTGCCCCTCCGGGGACGGCCGCGGGTGCCAGCGGCGTATTCACCGCGCAGGACACCATCTGCCCGGAAACCGTACATCCCGCAACCGGGCTGGCCGTCCATCCTGTCGGCACGGCAATATTGATGGCAAACCCATCCGAGGCTTCGACGGTACCGGGGCCCAGATTGGTGGCACTCACCGTCATGTTCATCGTATCGCCGGGTGCATTGTAGACGCCCGTCGGCGTGGAGATGGCAATCGAAAGGTCGGGGCGACCGGCAATCGTGAGAGAACAGCTACGGTCTTCCTGATCCACATGCGTAATTTTGTCTACACAACTACCTATTTGTGCGAAGGAATTCTCCAGAACACCAGTGGGTCTCTGTGAGATTGTCGCTCCGTAACCGTCACCCGGCAGAACGTACAATTCGCTGCTTGCACTATACTCTGTCGGATCGTTTCCTGTGGCGGATGTGTATGGATCGGCGTTCTCACCCGTCTGTCCATTTCCGTTATCCAGAAGGACATCATCCTTCGTGAGGTTAATCAGCCAGCCGGGCCCACCGACAGTCTGATCCCAGGCGAAATCGGAAAATGTCAGAAGAGCCGAGTGTCGGGATTGTTCCAACTGCCCGCAATAGACGTTGATGCCATCGTAACCCCGCCCGCCAGCCTGCCTGTGAATGCCAGAAGCGGCACGATTGGTAGTGTTTGTGCAAAACCAGCCACGAAAAAAGTGCCTAGCGTTCCCTTCATTCACGCCGACAGTCTTCTCCTCCGCAGTTGCGGTCGTGTCGACCGAAACCCAGTCCGACGCTCCTAATTGTAATGGTCGGCACGCCATCCGCAGGCTTGAAGCCCAGAATGCCCGCGGAGCCGTTCTGCGATCATAGCCGCCAAGCCGCTGTATGATCTGGCCGGACGGGCAGTAGCCATCTTGGGTCGTGCCCTTATATGGATACCCATGCCCGAGCACAGCGGGGGTGCCGTTTGCAGTCGTCTGAGTCGTCGCCACGGTCCCGTTGGGGAGCACAGATATCGACGCACAGTAGAGCCCGACCTGTGCTGTCATGCCCCTGGACTGCACACCCGGGGAACTCATGGAGGCATCGACGTGGTGGAGCCCGCGAAGGATCGTACCTGCAGGGCATTTGTAAGCCTCAACCGACCCCTTGTTAGATCCGATGGTGCCTACATAGTTACCGTCCCCCCGGAAACCGATGCCTATTTGAGAGAAGGCAGAATCCGAAAAAAGACAAACTAAGAGAAAAAATATAAATCTTAGTAATATTCTCTCCACCGAAGGCACCAAATCTTAGGAAATATGAAAATTAATAGTAAATTAACCGGTTATGATAAAAAAACCGGAAAAAAATATCAGTATCAAATTTTAAGAGATGAATCTTCGAGAGAACCGGAAGAACGCCAGCACGGCCACAAATGTGGTCGATGGTGGGCCCGGAGGGACTCGAACCCCCAACCAAGCGGTTATGAGCCGCCGGCTCTAACCAATTGAGCTACAGGCCCGGTGCGCGATGGATTAATTGCTTTTTCGCCGTCGCACAAGCCATCTTGCCGCAATCGATACACAATCCATCGCTAGGTGCCCTTTCGGGACATCGCAAAAGGAGATTTCCATGACCAAATCCATCTTCCCCGCCGCATTCGCTGCTCCCGTGCTTGCTGCTTCGCTGTTTGCCGCAGCCCCGGCTCACGCCGATGACAAAGACATGCGAATCATCGTGACCGGAGAGGGAGAAGCCGCCATCAGTCCCGATATGGCGATCCTGACCATCGCCGTGGTGCGCGAAGCCGAAACGGCGCGCGCCGCGCTCGACGCGAACAATGAAGCGATGACCTCCGTGATCGATGCGATGAAGGAAGACGGCATCGAGGCGCGCGACCTGCAGACGGGCGGCCTGTCCATCAACCCGCGCTATGTCTATCCGAACGACAAGAATGACGAGAAGACGCCACGCATCGTCGGGTACGAGGTCGGCAACACGCTGACCGTACGCATCCGCGACCTCGACAAAGTCGGCGCCATCCTTGATCGGTCGGTCACCCTGGGTGTGAATCAGGGCGGTGGCCTGAGCTTTACCAACGACGATCCGTCCGCCACCATCACCGAAGCCCGCAGGCGCGCCGTAAGAGACGCGCTGGACAAGGCGAAGACACTCGCTGAGGCCGCTGGCGTTGAACTGGGCAACATTGTCGAGATTTCCGAGCAGATGCAGCAACGTCCGCCGATGCCCTATGCCGGCAAGGCCATCCGGATGCAGGCTTCCGCAGATGCAGTTCCAGTAGAAGCCGGCGAAAACACCTATCAGGTGCAGGTCAACGTAACCTTCGAGCTCGACAGATAAGCCGGGCATCACGCCGGGGAACATTTTAGCCGCCGGCGAATGCCGGCGGCTTTTATGTGTCTGGATGGAGAATTCCAGGAAATGCGGAACCGATCCGATCAGCGAATCACCGGGCAGCGCGGCGCACGGGCAAACACCACGTGCTGACGTCCCCAGTGGGTGCGTCCGGCCACGCGGATGATGTTGCGGTTGGCCCTCACGACGCGGGCACGGCGCAACCCCATGCGCTCCGCCTTGCGAACCGCCTGACGCGGCGAGCAGGCACGATAATGGCGGCGAGGACGTTCGGCCCGATGGCTACGTCCGCTATTGCCATAGACATAACCGCCCGACGGACCGCCAATACCAAAGCCGAAATAGAGACTGTCCGCCAGAGCCGTGGCGGGCGCTGCCGCCAGAGTGCCCAGCCCGATCATTGCGGAAAGAGTGGCGATCTTCAGTTTCTGAAACATGGTGCTCTCCTTGCTGGTTCGGGACCCTCACGCCCCTTCATGGAGATCACGATGTCAAACCGCGCCTGAACGGTTCGCGAATGTGCCGTTCATACCGTGTTCAGCGACCCGCCGACAAAGCGGCAAGCCATTGCGTCCTGTTGCGCTGCTCGGTGATGCGCGTGATTTCGCCGCCATCGATTTCGAAGAACATGCCACCCGGCAGCGCATAGGTCTGTCCCGTAGCTTCCGGCAGACCGTCCGCCCTTGCCCGATAGGTGCCGCGGACGGTGAATTCCGCTGCCACACGCACACCGCCCGGCGCGCTCATGACAGCAATGTCGGCAAGGCGTTCATCGAAATGTCGCGCCGCAAGCCCAAGACGCCAGCGCAGTTTCTCGCGGCCAATCTCCCGCTCCCCGTCAAAGGGATCATGCGCGACATCCTCGCTGACAAGCGCCAGCGCTGCATCGTGATCACTGGCGTTCAATGCATCCAGATAGGATTGCACCAGGCCGGACGCCTCTTCTCTGGACATGCTCGTCGCTCCTCGTTCATCGCTCGTTCCGGAAGACAATCCCGCATCCCGTCTATGGTTCCTCATCCAGGATGAAGGCGAAATAATCCTCCACCTCGGCCAGTTCGTCCTCGCTCGCCTTCACGCGACCACGCATGGAGATGCCGGCCTGGTGCACCGTGTTGGGATCGCCGGAAACAAGTGGATGCCACCACGGCAATTCCTTCCCCTCCGCCACCAGGCGATAGCCGCACGTGCTGGGCAGCCAGGGAATGGTTCCCACATTGTCGGGTGTGAGCCGCACGCAGTCCGGAACGCGCTTCAGCCTGTTCTGATAGTCGCTGCACCGGCATGTGCTGCCATCGAAAAGGCGGCATCCCACACTCGTCCAGTAAATCTCGCCGGTCTCCTCATCCTCGAGCTTGGCGAGACAGCATTTGCCGCAGCCGTCACATAGAGCCTCCCACTCCCGGTCGGTCAATTCCGCGAGCGTCTTGGTCTTCCAGAATTCTTTTGTCGTCATGATCGAGCTTTGGACCGCCACGCATCGCGCGTCAAGCGCCGTTTCAGGCCGCATTTCCGCCGCGCGCCCGCCACCATCACGCCATGGTTTCACACGCTCCGGTATCAATCGCGCGGAAAAGGGAACCGAACGTCATCGAAGCGGTTAAGCCGGCGATGGGACGCCTGCACACAGGAGAAAATCTATGTCGACGCGAAAGCGGATCATGACGACAACCGCCCTTGGCCTGCTAATTGCCGCCACGCCGTTGGCGATGCAGCGGAGCCTTGCAGCCGAGCGTTCTGCCGGCATGGTGCTTGCACAGGCCGAAAAGCCCGAAGGCATGACGGAAGAGGCCTGGCGCGCGCTCTTGAAGAAGCGCGGCGGCGAAGCTCAGGAAGAAGAGGCGCCGGCTGAAGAAGAAGCCGCCCCGGCAGCCGAGCCGGAGGAAGCACCGGAGGCAGAAGCCGCCCCGCCGGCGCCCGAACCGGAACCCGGCCAGCCTGCCGCCGGGGAGGAAGCGCCCGCGGAGCCCCCGGTCGAAACACCTGAAGACACGGAAAGCGCTCCAGCGATGGAAGAGCCGACCGAGCCGGAGAGCGAGGCTGCGCCAGAGGAAGTCCCTGCCGAAGCCGAAGCACCGGAAGAGCAGGCTCCCACCCCGGTTAAACCAGAGGCCGAGGAAGAAGCGCCCCCAGCGAAGGATGCTCCTGCTGAGGATGAGCGTGTCGAATCCGAACCCGAAGCGGCACCGAAAGAAGCCCCAGCCGAAACGGAAGCATCGGAAGAACCCGCACCTTCGCCTCCTGAAGATGAAGCCGCTGAAGAACCGGCGCCCACTGCCGAGCCGCCTGTCACAGAGACGGAGAAGGCCGCTCCGACCGCCGGCGAGCAGCCCGAGGCAGAGGGCGAAGCTGTCCCGCAGGCACCCGAAACCACGGAACCGGTTGATGAAGAAAGGCCGGCAACCGATACGGAGGAGCCGCAGGATGCGCGGGAAGAACCGGAGGCAGGTGCCCGGCCTGAACAGCAGGGCTCCGAGCCTCTGCCTGAAAACGCTGCTCCGGTTCTCGACAGTGCAAAGGAGCCGGAAGCAGGTGGCGAAGCACAGCCCCGCTCCGAAACCGAAGCACCTGAGGCAGACGGCGCCGAAGCTTCTGCAGAAGCACGCAGGGCACCTCCGCCCGAAAGCGATGCCGAGGCACAGGCAGATGCTGTCGACCCGGAAACGCTTCGCACCGAGATCCGCAATATCCTTGAAGAGCAGGGTCAGCGCATCGAGATGGGCGCCACCCGGGAGGAACGCAGCGAGCGCCAGCGTGAACTTCGCCAGCGGCGCGAGGATGCCGAGGTGGTGCGTGAATTCAACGACAACCGCACCATCATCCAGATCAACAATCAGGTGTTCGTTGAAAGCCAGGACAGCGACCGTCTCATCCGTGACGATGACGAGGTTTTCTACGAAGAGCTGCCGCGCGGTCGCGTGCGCGAGGTTGTCACACGACCCAATGGCGTCCGCCTGATCACCGTCCGCAACCGCTATGGCGATGTCATCCGCCGTGTGCGCATCGCGCCGGACGGGCGTGAGCAGGTTCTCGTTTTCGTGCCGGACGAGCGGCTGGACACGGTCGACCGCTGGCGCGACCCGGCCCGCGACCTGCCCCCGCTCCGGCTGACGATCCCGGTCAGCGACTACATTCTTGAGGCCGAGCAGGTTGAGGATCCCGACCGCTATTACACCTTCCTGGAGAAGCCGCCAGTCGAACGGGTTCGGCGCATGTACTCGCTTGAAGAGGTGAAGCGTTCGGCCCGCGTGCGCGACATGGTGCGCCGTGTCGATCTCGACACGATCGAATTCGCTTTCGGATCGGCCGATATCGAAGAAAGCGAGATAGACGAACTCGAGGCAATCGCCACGGCGATCGAGCGCATGCTCGACGAGAACCCGGCCGAAACCTTCCTGATCGAAGGCCACACGGATGCGGTCGGTTCGGACCTGGCCAATCTGGCGCTGTCAGATCGCAGGGCCGAATCCGTTGCCCGCGCTCTGACGGATGTGTTTGGCATCCCGCCTGAAAACCTTGTGACGCAGGGCTATGGAGAACGCTATCTGAAGATCGATACCCAGGAGCGCGAGCGCGAAAACCGGCGCGTGGCCCTGCGGCGGATCACCCCGCTTGTCGCCCCCGTCGCCAGTGCCAACTAACCCGTGAGCGCTTTGCGCCTGGTGCCTTGAGAAAGGGCAGGCGAAAGGAGCCCGGCCGGACGTTCCCTCCTCCGGCCGGGTTTTCGTTCTGGCATTGCGTACAATCGCTTCTGGAGTTTCCAGCCAGAACAGGAATGCTTTAGAGATCGACAGATATGTTCAAAGGAGTTCTCCCGTGACCTCGAAGCGCCTGGGCGGCGTTATCGCCGCCGTTCCCACCCCCGTGACAGAAAACGGCGAGCCCGACACGGCACGATTCCTGCGCCATGCGGAATGGGCCCTCGACAATGGATGCCACGCCTTGAATGTCCTTGGCACCACAGGCGAAGCCAATTCGTTCTCAGCCGGTCAACGCATAGCGCTCATGGAAGCCGCCGCCAGTACTCTTGATCGCGCCCGGTTGATGGTGGGCACGGGAACCCCCGATCTGGAGACGACCATAGCGCTCACCCGCCGTGCGCACGATTTGGGTTTTGCCGCCGCGCTCGTTCTGCCACCCTACTACTACAAGGGCGTCAGCGACGATGGCCTGTTCGCCTGGTTCAAGCGCCTTGTCGCAGCCACATCCGGCAGCGCCATTCCCATCTATCTCTACAATTTCCCGCAGATGACAGGCCTCACGTTCTCGCCGGCTCTCGCCCGGCGTCTGAAAGAGGCCTTTCCCGACCGGATTGCCGGAGCCAAGGATAGCTCGGGCGATCTCGACTACGCATCGGAACTCGCCAGGATCGACAGTTTCGATGTCTTCCCAAGCAACGAGGCCGCACTTTCCAGGGCAGAAGCGGAAGGCTATGCCGGCTGCATCTCGGCCACCGCCAGCGTGACCGCGCCGCTCGTCGCCAAATTATGGGCCGAGCCCACCAACGACGACGCGCTTGAAGCCGCGTCGAGCGCCCGCACCGCGATTTCCGCGCAGCCGCTCATTCCCGCCGTAAAATACCTGACGGCTAGGCTGCACGATGATACCGGCTTCGCTCTGCCGCTCCCGCCGCATATGCCGCTTACCGACGCGCAGAAAGCGGCCCTGGACGAAATCCCTCTCTAAAACAGCGAAACGGCAGCTCCGCATTGCGGAACTGCCGTCTTTTTACTGGCACCGTGCGAAGCGAATGGCTGCGCGTCAGCCCGCCTTCTCACCCAGTTCCGAGATGCCGCCATTGGCCGCAGACCATTCGAGCGGCTGGTTCAGGAACTTCTCCACCTCATCGAGCGTCTTCTCGTCGAACAGTTTCTCCGTGCGCGCAACCTGCAGCACGTCCCACCAGGTGGTGAGATAGTGAAGCCGCATGCCCGCATCCTCCAGCCGCTTGGGCGTATCCGGAAAAATCCCGTAGTAGAACACGGCAAATGTGTCGGTCACTTCAGCGCCCGCCTTGCGCACCGCCTCGGCGAATTTCAGCTTGCTGCCGCCATCCGTGGTCAGATCCTCCACCAGGAGCAGCCGCGCACCCTCGTTCAGATTGCCTTCGATCTGCGCATCCCGGCCAAAACCCTTGGGCTTTTTGCGCACATAGAGCATGGGCAGGCCGAGCTTGTCGGAGAGCCAGGCGGCAAACGGGATACCCGCCGTCTCGCCACCGGCCACCGCATCGAACTTCTCGAAGCCGGCATCGCGCAAGACGACTGAGGCCGCGAAATCCATGATTGCCGAGCGAATACGCGGGTAGGAAATGAGTTTCCGGCAATCGATATAGACCGGGCTCTTGAGCCCCGATGTGAAGGTGTAGGGCTCATCGGCCCGGAAATGAACCGCCTTGATCTCGATCAGCATCTTGGCCACGGTCTCGGCAATCAGGGCGCGGTCGGGGAATGTGTTGGCGAACATGGCTGGCTCTCGTTTGGTGACGCGGCTTTCAGCTATCAGGATTGAACGCCGGGCGGAAGTTTTTCCGACAATATTCCGGTGGATGGCTTTGCACCATCCGTCCCACAATTTTCTCGACGCATCGTGTCGGAATGCGGCAAGGTTCGCCGTCTTCCAATCGAGAAAGGAACCGGAATGCTCTACGCAATTCTCTGCTATCACAATGAAGACGTCGTCATGTCCTGGTCCCAGGAAGAGGACGATGCAGTGCTTGCCAAGCGTCGGCGGGTTCAGAAGGAGCTTGTCGATACGGACCGTATGGGGCCGGCAATCCGGTTGATGCCCACCTCAGCGGCAACGACGCTCCGCGCTTCCGGCAACGAGCACCTGGTGCTCGATGGCCCCTTCGCAGAGACCAAGGAACAGTTACTCGGCTTCTACGTCGTCGATTGCGAGAACCTGGAAGAGGTTGTCGATTTCGCCAAACGCATGAAGGAAGGCGAGAGCGTGACCTTCGAGATCCGTCCGGTACAGATTTTTGAGAAAGGCAACCTGCCTGAAAGGGAACCGTCCGCCAAATGACCGAACTGGCCTGGATCGAGAATGCACTGACCAGCGCGCGCCCGCAGGCAATGGGCGCGCTCCTGCGCTATTTCCGCGACCTCGACCGGGCCGAAGAGGCTTTCCAGGAGGCGTGTCTCCGGGCCCTGAAGAACTGGCCGGTCAAGGGTCCGCCGCGCGACCCGACAGCCTGGCTGATTTTCGTCGGCCGCAATGCGGCACTCGACGGTGTGCGGCGCGACAGCCGCAACACCGCATTGCCGCCCGAAGACAGGATATCGGATCTCGAGGATGCCGAGGCCGATATGGCCGAGCGGCTGGACGATGCGCATTACCGGGACGACATCCTGCGGCTGATGTTTGTGTGCTGCCATCCCGACCTGCCCGCGACCCAGCAGGTGGCGCTTGCATTGCGCATCGTCTCAGGTCTGAGCGTGCGAGAGATTGCGAGCGCCTTTCTGGTTGGCGAAAAGGCGATGGAACAGCGCATCACCCGCGCCAAACGCCGGGTCGCCGAGGCCAATGTTCCCTTTGCGGCACCCGACGCCGTCGAGCGCTCTAAGCGGCTCGGTTCGGTCGCCGCGATGATCTACCTGGTCTTTAACGAAGGTTATTCGGCGACCAGCGGCGCGGACGTCGTGCGCGCCTCGCTATGCGATGAAGCGATCCGGCTTGCCCGCCTGCTGTTGCGGCTCTTCCCCTCCGAGCCCGAGATCATGGGGCTCCTCGCCCTGATGCTTCTCCAGCACGCCCGCAGCGCCGCCCGCACGGATGCCGATGGCAATGCCGTTCTGCTCGACGACCAGGACCGCACGCTCTGGAATCGCACCGGCATTGAGGAGGGTCTGGCCCTGGTGGACAAGGCTCTGCGCCACGGACGGCCGGGGCCCTATCAGGTGCAGGCGGCGATTGCGGCACTTCACGCGCGCGCCCGCACGCCTGAGGAAACCGACTGGGAGGAGATAGATCTTCTCTACCAGATGCTCGAAAGCCAGACACCCTCACCCGTCATCACGCTCAACCGTTCCGTTGCCATATCGAAAATCCGGGGGCCTGAGGCCGCGTTGCAGCTGATCGCCCCTCTGGCCGAGCGCCTGTCAGGCTATTTCTATTTCCACGGCGTGCGCGGCGCCTATCTGAGCGAGATCGGGCGCACGGAAGAAGCGCGCGAAGCGTTCGACCGTGCCATCGCACTCGCCCGCACGCCGGCCGAAGCCGCGCACATCCGCCAGCACCTCGACCGGCTGGCCGTGAAAACCCGGGCCATCTGAACACCGCTGAAAAAATTCAGACAGATTGTCGGGTCCGCCGGTCGCCATTCGTCCTGATGACAAGTCCCGATATCCGGGCCTTGCCATCAGGAGAAAATCATGTCCGAAACACATGTCGTTGCAGATGAACAGGAAATGCCGAAGACACTCGGCGGCGTCGTCCCCTATCTTATGGTTGATGGCGCCTCCAAGGCCGCCGAATTCTACAGGCAGGCCTTCGCTGCCGAAGAAGTCTTCCGCCAGCCGGAAGACGAGAACGGCCGCACCATGCACATTCATCTCTATATTCACGGCGGTTCGCTCATGCTGAGCGACGCCTATCCGGAATATGGACAGGAATTGCGCGACCATGCCGGATACACGCTGACCCTCGCAGTCGAAGATGTCGACGGCTGGTGGGCGCGTGCAGTCGGTGCCGGCATGGAAGTCGTCATGCCTCTGGAACGCATGTTCTGGGGAGATCGCTACGGCCAGCTCCGCGACCCGTTCGGCGTGACCTGGGCCATCGTCGGGAAATAACCCCGCGTCCCGGGAACGCTGGCTCACCTTCTCTCGCGGCGCATGGCCCTTTCCCAGGTGCTCCCCAAGCCCCGGGGCCTTTCCGCGCCGCGATGGGCGGCCGGGGACCAAAACATCCCCGGCCGTTTTGCCCCGATCGCTTTACAGGAACACCTCCCGCACACTAGTCTGTGTCGGCAAGGGATCGAGAGGCGTTGCCCCATCCCTCTTCGCCGACGCAGAGCGCTATGCCGCGTCAACATCTTCTCACACAAAAGCGATTGAGAGACAGACATGAGCCAGGTCAAAAGCGGCGATGTCGTGCGCATTCATTACACGGGCAAGCTGGCCGACGGCACGCAGTTTGATTCCTCGGCCGGACGCGAACCGCTCGAGTTCAAGGTCGGCAGCGGCCAGATCATTCCCGGTCTCGACCGGCAGATTCAGGGCATGAAGCAGGGCGAGAGCGGTACCCTGAACATTCCCGCAGCGGAAGCCTATGGCGCACGTGACGAAAACCAGGTGCAGGTCGTGCCCCGCTCGGCGCTGCCGCCGGAGCTCGACGTGCAGGTCGGCTCCAACCTTCAGGCTACCACCCAGGACGGAAATCAGATTTCCCTCACGGTGGTCGGCGTGGGTGATGATGAAATCACCGTCGACGCCAATCATCCCCTGGCTGGACACGATCTCATCTTCGACATCGAAGTCGTCGAGATCGTCGCTGCCTGAATAGAACAATACGGAAGCCGCCGGTGCGTCGGCACCGCGGCTCCCGGGTTCGCCATGCGGTCTTACTGCGGGATCGCGTCCGACGAATACTGTTCGGCGAATTCCGCGGATGGCGGGATTGGTTTGATGACGTCGATCAGCACACCGTTTGGATCGGCGGTGATGAAGTGACGCTGGCCGAACGCCTCATCGCGCAGTTCCAGCAGGACCGGAAGCCCCGCCCCTTTCAGCCGACCATATTCGGCATCCACATCTTCTACCTCAAAATTCAGGATCAGACCTGAAACCTGCCCCCGTCCGCTTTCCGGCACCGTCGCGTGCGTTCCGTCCAGAATGGCAAGATTGACGCTGGGGTCGTTCCTCGACTGGAGATGGACATACCAGTCCGCCTCAAAGGCGGGCTGAAAGCCGAAATGCGCGCAGTAAAACGCTGCTGTTTCGGCGACTTTGCCTGTCATGATGACCGGGTAATAGCTGGTGACTTTCATCCGCGTGGTTCCTGTTGGCGTTGCGCGCAACTGCATGTCCTGCTTCTTGCGACTGGTAAAACGCTTGCAATCGCCAGTCTCCGCTATAAACATACAGACTGCATGTATCATCAATTAACATACAGGCTGCATGTATGCAACAGGAATCCGCCCGCCGCACCAACCGCGAACGCAGTGAGGAAACCCGTGACAGGCTCATTCAGGCCGCCCGACGCCTTTTCGTGGAAAAATCCTACGCGGAAACGGGAACACCGGAGATTGTCCGTGAAGCCGGCGTCACGCGGGGCGCGCTCTACCACCACTTTGCCGACAAGCAGGCCCTGTTCGCCGCTGTCGCCGAGCGCGAAGCAGGGGCTGTGGCCGAGGAGATCGAGCGAAACACGGTCGGCTCTCCGTCAGCCACCGCCTCCCTGATCGAAGGCGGGAAAGCCTATCTCAAGGCGATGGCCGAACCCGGGCGGACACGCCTTCTGCTGCTTGATGGGCCTGCCGTTCTTGGCAGAAGCGGAATGGATGAAATCGATAACCGCCACGGCAACAGGACCCTGCGTGAGGGACTACAGGCGGCCATCGAGGCCGGGCAGATCCGCAGACTGCCTCTCGACGCATTAACTGGCCTGCTGGGCGCGGCATTCGACCGGGCGGCACTGGCGATCGATGCCGGTGCGGACGCCGCTGACTATCAGGCGGGCCTCACCGGCCTGATCGAGGGGCTGGCTCCGGCCTCGTAGGCGCTCATTTCTTCTCCTTGCCCGCCCTGCCCCCGGCATCCCGCGCCGGGTTGGGAACCTCGACCTTGAGACCGGCAACGAGTTCGCGTGCCGCTGAAAAGAACTCCCGGTAGAGGATCGAGACAAAGAGCAGAACGCTGACGCCAATGGCCGCCCAACCGGAGACGAACCAGGCAATCATGCCCAGTGAGAAGTAATAGGCCCGGATGCCCTGGTTAAAATTGCGCGCCGCAATCGTGTTGAGCGCGGCCATGACGTAGATTTCCTCAGGGTCGCATTCATCCGCCTCGTCCGCCGCCCCGAGCATGATGCAGAAATGGTTGAACTGCCGCAGCGACAGCGTGAAAGACAGGAACGCCATCACGAACATCACGAGGAACAGCACCAGGTGCCGCTCAACGGCCGCTTTCGAAATGTCCTGCCCAGGCTGCATGACCGAGACAGCTTCCACCACGGCGCTGATCTGGCCGAACACCGCGATCAAGGCCAGAATGATGAGCACGGTGGTTGAAGCAAAGAAGGAGACCGCCCCCATGAGATTGCCCGAAAGGATTGCATCCATCGGCGTCTCGCGCCGCACCGCATTGCGCACCCAGCGATGGCGCTGCGCGCCCATGATGATAGAAAGCGAGGGCCGCCGCTTTTCCAGCCAGCTTGCAAAGACGGTGTAGAACCCCCAGCAGAAAATGGGAAAAAGCGATGCAGCGAGTGTCAATATGAAAGCCTTTGAGCCCTGTTGACCACGAACGGCAAGTCTGACCGAACCGGTGCCGATGGTCCAGTCACCCAGCGCTTTGAGAGAGGGGCGGAGCTCGAGAGTTCCACTTCCGGTCAGCCGAAAATCTGATCGCCCTGTTCGTCGATGACCTGACGGCCCTTGCGGATAGCCTGTTCCGCGGCGAGATCAGCACTTGGAAAGCGGTCCGCACGCACCAGACGGTGCTCCCGGCGAACGCCATCCACCTCTTTCCAGATCACCGCACATGTCTGAAACTGCCCGCCCTCGGAGAAGGGCGTCGGCTGGATCATGAATCCCTTGTGCTCCACCGCATCCCCCATGGGCTTGCCTTCACCCGCCTCGGATGTGCCCGCTCCACCTCCAAACAGGCGCTTTAGAAATGACATGCGCTTACTCCCGTTGTTGTCGCAGCTTATCGCGTTTTACCCTCACCCGCACGCCGGCGAAACAGGAAGAACACAGCTTGTTCAGGCAAGGTGAAGAACCACGTCGCGCCTGTGTGGATGGACCCGGTGCTCGAACAGATAAATTCCCTGCCACGTGCCCAGCGTCAGCCGGCCGTTCATGACCGGTATGCCGATGGAGGTTTGTGTCAGAGCCGCCTTGATATGGGCCGGCATGTCGTCGGCCCCTTCAATGCGGTGAACCACCCACGACATGGACGCATCGGTGGATGGCGGCACGAGCCTGCTGAAAAAGGCCTGCAGATCCCGCTTCACATCCGGATCGGCGTTTTCCTGAATGATCAGCGAACAGGATGTATGCCGAACGAACAGCGTCAGGAGACCGGCATCGACGCCCGCCTCCCTCACGAAACGGTCGACCCTGTCGGTGAACTCATAGAGCCCCGTCCCTGCAGTCGAAACGGAGAGGATCGTCTGTTGCATAATGCCGTCGTGCCCCCGGAGAGCAAACCTGTCAAGCTCAACCGGGAAAGCTGGGTTGAGAACTGATCCTACAGCGCCGCGCGTCTTATAAGACGCGCAAAGGACGCTGTAACACTTTCAAATGATGCATGTTCGTTGTCTTTCAAATGAATTCATTTGAAAGCGACATGCATTAGCCAAGCGAACTGATGATCTCGATATAGGCCGCTTCCGGAAACGCCTTCATCACCTGTGTACGAACGTTGCCACCCATGCCGATGGTGAGCGCAAAGCGCGCCGCAACCGCGTCGTCTGGAGCCTCCGCGACGGCGACCATGTCATGGGCGCCCATGGTGAGATAGAACGCTCTGAGGGTTCCGCCCATCTGTGAAAGCACGGCCTTTGCGGCCTCAAGCCGCTTGGGCGATTCCTTCACGCTCTTTATGCCCTGGTCGGTCCAGTTGAGCAGAATGACGTAGGTGGTCATATCGCACCTCCCTCCGGCAGGGAGTCCGCAAGGGGCATCCGCGCCGGTCAAAGCGCCCGCACCGCCATCACCAAGTCTGCTCCGCTGTTCTTCAGGCCGCAAGCCTGGAATTCGGGGTAAATCAAAACCATCCGGACAGGAAAAAGCCGGGCACGAGGCCCGGCTTCATCATTTAGAATGTGCTGGCGATCAGCTGTCGAGGAACGACCGCAGCTTGCGCGAGCGGCTCGGATGCTTGAGCTTGCGCAGCGCCTTGGCCTCGATCTGGCGAATACGCTCACGCGTCACCGAAAACTGCTGGCCGACTTCTTCCAGCGTGTGGTCGGTGTTCATGCCGATGCCGAAGCGCATGCGCAGCACGCGCTCTTCGCGCGGGGTCAGTGAGGCCAGAACGCGCGTCGTCGTCTCGCGCAGATTCGCCTGAATGGCCGCGTCGATGGGCAGAACCGCGCCCTTGTCCTCGATGAAGTCGCCGAGATGCGAATCTTCCTCGTCACCCACCGGGGTTTCAAGCGAGATCGGCTCCTTGGCGATCTTGAGCACCTTGCGCACCTTCTCGAGCGGCATGGCCAGCTTTTCGGCCAGCTCTTCCGGGGTCGGCTCACGGCCGATCTCGTGCAGCATCTGGCGCGAGGTGCGGACGATCTTGTTGATCGTCTCGATCATGTGGACCGGAATGCGGATCGTGCGCGCCTGGTCGGCAATCGAACGGGTGATCGCCTGCCGGATCCACCACGTCGCATAGGTGGAGAACTTGTAGCCGCGCCGATACTCGAACTTGTCCACCGCCTTCATCAGGCCGATATTGCCCTCCTGGATCAGATCCAGGAATTGAAGGCCGCGGTTCGTGTACTTCTTGGCGATGGAGATCACGAGGCGCAGATTGGCCTCGACCATCTCTTTCTTGGCGATTGCGGCTTCGCGCTCGCCCTTCTGCACCTGGTTCACGATGCGCCGGAACTCGCCGATGGAAATCGCGGTTTCCTGCGCAAGATTCTGGATCTCCGCACGCAGATCCTCGATCGCCTTCGCCTCGTTCTTCGAGAACTCCTTCCAGCCCTTGCCGGAAAGCGTTGCTACGCGCTCGGTCCAGTTCGTGTCGAGCTCCGAGCCCTGATATTCCTTCAGGAAGGACTCGCGCTTCACACCATAGCTCTCGGCAAGCCGCAGCAGGCGGCCTTCGTTCTGCACCAGGCGCTTGTTGATGTCGTAGAGCTGCTCGACCAGGGTCTCGATACGCGCATTGTTAAGCGAAAGCGACTTCACCGAGGTGATGAGTTCGCCCTTCAACTGCTTGTAGCGGCGCTCCTGGCTGGTCGACAGGGTGTCGGCGTCCGCCAGGCTCGATTCCACCTTCTGATCCTGCAGCTTGCGCAGCTTCTTGTAGGTGTCGGCGATGAAGTCCAGCGTTTCCATCACGCCGGGCTTGAGTTCGGCTTCCATCGCGGCCAGCGACAGATTGGCCTCATCCTCTTCGTCGTCCTCTTCCTCGGGCTGCCCCTCGCCGCCGACATCGGTGACATCGTCGCCGCGTGTGCGCTTGTGCTTTTCCTCGGCCGCCGGCTTGTTCTCCTCGTCGGGCCGCTGCACGACCGGCGCCTGCTTGGCCTCAGGCCCCGCATAGGTCGCCTCGAGATCGATGATCTCGCGCAGGAGAATCTTGCCTTCGTTCAGTTCGTCACGCCAGATGATCAGCGCCTGGAAGGTCAGCGGGCTTTCGCAGAGCCCAGCGATCATCGTCTCGCGGCCGGCCTCGATGCGCTTTGCTATGGCGATTTCGCCCTCGCGCGAAAGAAGCTCCACCGAGCCCATCTCGCGCAGATACATGCGCACGGGATCGTCGGTGCGATCCGTCGGCTCTTTTTTCGTCGTGGTCGCGACCGCGGTTCCCGACTGCGTGGTCAGCTCGCCGCCTTCCTCGCTGTCATTGGAATCGTTGTCTTCCGCAACTTCGTCTTCCTCGACCACATTGATGCCCATATCCGAGAGCATCGCCATTGTGTCTTCGATCTGTTCGGAACTGACTTCGCCGGAAGGAAGGACGGCGTTGAGCTCGTCCATCGTCACATAGCCGCGCTTCTTGGCGGCCTTGATCATCTTCTTGACTGCGTCGTCGGAAAGGTCGAGCAAGGGGCCGTCTGAGCCCTCGCGTTCGGTTTCGACCTCTTCCTTCTCTTTTGTCGCCATGCTTTGCCTTCTCCAACCGAGCGGGGGTCCATGCCACCCCGTCGCCGCCGCTGCAACGGCTGTCCGTCGCGGCATCTCGCAACCTGATTCGTGGTCTAGCGCTGGCCGCGTTAATGCCGGATTAACCCTGATACTTAGGTGGACTCCCTGTCACGTCCAATTTCGGTA
The DNA here is from genome assembly GCF_019891355.1 of Nitratireductor rhodophyticola. NCBI lineage: Bacteria > Pseudomonadati > Pseudomonadota > Alphaproteobacteria > Hyphomicrobiales > Phyllobacteriaceae > Nitratireductor > Nitratireductor rhodophyticola. The sequence continues at coordinate 17,142 of NZ_JAHSSF010000004.1, forward strand.
TCTTGCTCTTGCGTGCTGCCCGCTTTTCCGCGGCAGCACGGCATATTCTCGAATCGATCCTGATTCCTGCATTCCGCCGCAAGGTCAAGCCGAAGCGCCGTGATTCGTGTCAAAAAAGCGAATCACACAGCGATTCTGATGCTTTTTTATGTTTTGGCGGGTCTTGGACACGCCACGATGCCACTTGGTCATCAAGATCGATTCGCACGCCCCGATAGAATGCCGAAGCCTTCTATGAGCGCTTCGGTTGCCTGCAGGTTGCTCAGCTCTGCCTGGATCTCCACCAGATGCCGGGCGTCCTCTTCATTCCAGTCGTTGGCCAGCGCCAGTTCAGCCGCTTTAAGCTCCTTATGTAGAGAGCCTGCGCGCCGGTGCAAGTGGAGGGTCTGCGCAAAGGCTTCCCGAGCGTCATCCAGCGCCGCATTTTCAAGCGCCGGCCACATATAGGCGGATTTCACCCGCGCCTCCGCCTGCTTCCAGACGGAAAGGAGCCCGTCTGCCTCGATTTTTTCGAGAAGAAGCTCGCGATCATGCGTTGGGTTGTGCGCCACCGCATCGAGGATCGCCATGCGCAACCGGCCGAGATCCGCGCTCGCCAGCAGCATCTGGTCGAGCGCATCGAAATACTCGTCGATCAAAGCCGGGTGGTTCACCAGCGAAACCAGAAGCGTGGCCTCCCGGAGCGGCATGGTCGGCGTCGAGCTGCGCACCAATGCGGACCGGGCAAGGCTCTCGGAGACCGCCAGCCGTCCCGAAGCCCCGCCGGGGCGCCCGCCAAAGCCGCGGTTTCGTCCCCCACCGCCACCATCGCGAAAACCGCGCTGTCCGCCGCGCTGAGACTGATTGCCGCCGAAAAAGGCCCGCGCACGCTCGCGCATGTCCTGACTGTAGTGGCGCTTCAGGTTTTCGTCGCCGATCCGCGCCGTCAGCGCCTGCAGATTGCGCTCCAGTTCGGCGCGCCGCTCGGGCGTATCGAACACCTTGCCCGAAGTTTCGCGCATCCAAAGCATGTCGGCCAGCGGCCGCGCACCTGAGAGAACTGCGGCAAAGGCGTCCGGACCCTCCTCCCGTACCAGGTCGTCAGGGTCTTTGCCCTGCGGCAGGAGGGCGAACCGCAGGCTGCGTCCCGGCTGGACCAGCGGCAGCGCAAGGTCTGCCGCACGCCATGCAGCCCGCAGACCCGCCTCATCCCCATCGAAACACAGAACTGGTTCCCCCGACATGCGCCACAAAAGATCGAGCTGGTTCTCGGTCAGGGCGGTACCGAGCGGCGCCACGGCGTTCTCGAAGCCGGCCTGCGCGAGCCCGATCACGTCCATATAGCCTTCCACCGCGATCACCGCCGCGCCCTTGGCGGTCGAGCGGCGCGCCCGCGCGAGGTTGTAAAGAACGGTTCCCTTGTGAAAGAGCTCGGTGTCGGGCGAGTTGAGATATTTGGCGGGCACATCCTTCGACATGGCACGCCCGCCGAACGCGATCACCCGTCCCCGGGCATCCTCGATGGGAAACATGATGCGGTCGCGGAAGCGATCATAAGAAACCGGAATATCCGGACCGAACACCACGAGACCACAGGCCTCGATCTGGTCTTTCGTCACCCCCTTGTCGGCCAGGAACTCCTTGAGTGCATTGCGGCTCGATGGCGCGTAGCCGATCCGGAAGGCCTGCTGCGTTGCACTGGAAAGCCCGCGTCCGCGCAGATAGGCCCGTGCCTCCGCGCCCTGCTGTGCCTGCAGCATGCTCTGGAAGAAACCTGCCGCCATGTCCATGACGTCCGAAAGCGAGGCGCGCTGTTGCTCCCGGCGCTCTGCCTGCGGATCGCGCTGCGGCATGGGCACGCCCGCCATGTCGGCCACCCGCTCCACGGCCTCCGGGAAGCTGATGCCATCCAGTTCGGACAAAAACCGAAAATGATCACCCGAAACGCCACAGCCAAAACAGTGGTAGCGGCCCTTCCTGTCTTCGCAGTGAAAGCTCGGCGTGTTCTCTCCATGAAACGGGCAGCAGCCCCAGTAATCGCCGCGCGACGCATTCGTCTTCTTGCGGTCGAACGTCACACGCGTCCCCACCACCTGCGATATCGGCACGCGGTCACGGAGTTCGTCGAGAAAGGAATTTGGAAAACGCATTTTGGTCCTGCCTACGCAATCATATAAGCATGATCGCCAGCCACCGCGACCCCTGAAGACGCTTCTTCCCGGTATTCACAGCCTGATATGACAGGCGGCGCAACAGCCCCGCATACAACTTAACCGATTATTCAAATGCACGTGTTAAACCTGCCTCCACTGACAGGAACAAGGCCGGAAAACAAGGCCGGCATTGCAAGCAATTAGGGTGGCGGAACAAGTGCTTACGGTATACAACTGCATCGTCAATGAACATGACCTCCGGCTGGTTCTCCTGGCTGGCGTGCTTGGAGCGGTCGCCTCATTTGCTGCGGTGACGCTATTACGGCATCTGCGCAAGTCGGCGGGTCAGACCCGCCTGTTGTGGACGACCGTCGCTGCGATCTGCTTCGGTTTTGGGGTCTGGGCCACCCACTTCGTGGCCATGCTGGCCTTCTCCCCGGGCATGCCGACCGCCTACGATGTTCCGCTCACCGCATTGTCGCTGATACTTGCAATCCTCTGTAGCGGTCTGGGCATGTCCGTCGCCACGGCCCGTCCGACACTGGACCACCATCTTGTCGGCGGCTCGATCATCGGAGCAGGCATCGCCGTAATGCATTTCACCGGCATGATTGCGTTCGAAGTGGAGGGCCGGCTGGAATGGGACATGACGCTGGCTGTTGCCTCTCTCGTGGCTGGCATTGTCTTTGGCGCTCTGGCGATCCAGATTGCACTGGCGCGCACCTCGCAGGCACGCAACGTCGCCGCAAGCCTGACACTTACGCTTGCAATCTGCACCATGCATTTCACGGCAATGGGTGCCGCTTCCATCATTCCCGATCCAAACATCACCATTTCCGAGTTCTCCGTTCCCTCCACCGTGCTGGCGGCCGCTGTTACACTTGCAGCAGTGATGATCTTTGCACTGACAGCCGTCGCACTTTGGGTCGATATTCGCGACAAACGCCGCGCCGTCGCGGAGGAAAGCCGTCTGCGGGGTCTCGCCAACGCCGCCTTTGAAGGCCTGCTTGTATGCGACGACACCATCATCGTCACCGCCAACCAGAGTCTGGCGAGATTGTGCGGTCGCGACATCGAACAACTGGTCGGCATGGATTTCACCACGATCTTCGGCACCATTGACCGCAATGGCGCCATCGCGGAGGAACCGATCTGGGAGACCACTCTCGAACACGCCAACGGATCGAGCCGTCCGGTGGAACTCCTCTCCCGCACCATCGACTACAGCGGCAAACCGCACACCGTCATAGCCGTACGCGACCTCTTCGAACGCAAGAAGGCGGAGGCCGACATCCGTCGCCTCGCCATGCACGACACGCTGACCAACCTGCCCAACCGGCGCAGCTTCACGGCGCAGTTGGAAAAGGAAATGGCAACGCTCGCCGATGGAAAATCGATAGCGTTGCTATGCCTGGATCTCGATCGCTTCAAGGAGGTCAACGACCTGTTCGGCCACGCCGCCGGCGACGCGATGCTGCGCAGGGTCGCGGAAAACGCTGGCAGCGTTCTGGGCGAGGGGCAGATGCTGGCGCGCCTTGGTGGTGATGAGTTCGCCATCATCGTTCCCGGTATCTCCAGTCACAAGGAGGCAGCGAGCCTGGCCGAAAAGATTCTTGAGGCGTTTCGGGCCGAGAATGCGCGTGCAAGCAGCGACGGCCTCATGTCGACCAGCATCGGCATCGCCCTTTACCCCCGCGATGCAAAAGACCAGGAAACCTTGATCAGCCACGCCGACACGGCGCTCTACAGGGCCAAGTCGGAAGGGCGCGACACCTACCGCTTCTACGAGCACGCCATGGGTCTCGAGGCGCGCTCCCGCAGGATCATGGAGCATGAGCTGCGTCACGCGGTGACCCGCAACGAATTTCACCTCGTCTATCAGCCACAGAAGAAGCTCGATAATGGCGAACTGATCGGCTACGAAGCACTTCTGCGCTGGCAGCATCCCGAACGTGGAAATGTGTCACCCGGCATCTTTATCCCGGTTGCTGAAGACAGCGGCACCATCGTTCCGATCGGCGAATGGGTGCTCAGGACCGCCTGCCAGGCGGCCGCCGGCTGGAAAAGCAATCTGATGATTGCAGTCAACGTCTCTGCGGTCCAGCTCCACAGCATGAATTTCGCACAGACCGTTCACCGCATTCTTCTGGAAACCGGCCTGTCCCCGCATCGCCTGGAGATCGAGATTACGGAGACAGCTCTGGTCCGCGACATGCACCGCGCGCTTACCACACTGCGTCAGTTGAAAGCGCTCGGAATCCGGGTCGCGATGGACGATTTCGGCACCGGGTATTCATCGCTTTCCAATCTGCGTGCCTTTCCCTTCGACAAGATCAAGATCGACGGGAGCTTCATCCGCCAGGTGGACACGAACGAACAGGCCGCCACCATCGTCCGCGCGGTTCTGGGCATCGGCCGCGGCCTTGGCCTGCCGGTTCTGGCCGAAGGCGTGGAAACGTCCGGCGAGTTGAGCTTCCTGGCAAAGGAACTCTGCCAGATCGGCCAGGGCTACTACCTCGGACGCCCGAGCCCGCTCGACGATCTGCAGGAAGATGACATCCAGGCAGAAGAGAAAAGCACCGACGCCAACGCGGCTTAAGCCCTTCGCCCTGCGGTAAATGCTATCCGAGCCTCACGGTACGCAACCGCAGCGCATTGGCGATAACCGATACGGACGAAAGGCTCATCGCCGCCGCCGCGATCATCGGTGACAAAAGGGTCCCGAAAACGGGATAGAGAATACCGGCTGCGACCGGAACGCCAAGCGCGTTGTAGACGAAGGCGAAGAATAGATTCTCCTTGATGTTTCTTATCGTCGCCTGCGCCAGCGCGCGGGCGCGTACGATCCCGTTGAGGTCGCCCTTCACCAGCGTGATGCCGGCACTTTCCACCGCCACATCGGCGCCCGTTCCCATGGCGATGCCCACATCGGCGGCGGCAAGGGCGGGAGCGTCATTCACCCCGTCGCCGGCCATCGCAACGCTCGCGCCGTTTTCGCGCAGTTCCTCGATCAGCTTCTGTTTGCCCTCGGGCAGCATGTCGGCACGCACTTCATCGATCCCAAGCCGCTCGGCCACGGCTTTCGCGGTGCGTGCGTTGTCACCCGTTGCCATGATGATTTTCAGGCCGAGATCGTGAAGTGCGCGGATGGCGTCGGCGGTGGTTTTCTTGACCGGATCGGCAACAGCCACCAGCCCCGCGATTTCTCCGTCAACGGAAACAAACATGGCCGTCTTGCCCTCGGCACGCAGCGCGTCGGCGCGTTCAGCCAGACTTTCAACCGGCACGCCCGCATCTTCCATCATCGCCCTGTTGCCAAGCGCAATCCTGTGCCCCGCCACATCACCGGCTACGCCCTTGCCGGTGACCGCATCGAAATCGTCAGACTTTTCGAGCGTGATGCCTCGGTCTTCCGCTCCGGCCACAATCGCCTCGGCAAGGGGATGCTCCGACCCGCGCTCGAGGCTTGCGGCGAACATCAGAAGCCGGTCCTCGTCCATTTCCCCCGAAGCGATCACATCCGTCAGCCGGGGGCGCCCTTCGGTCAGTGTCCCGGTCTTGTCGACGATGAGCGTGTCGACCCCGGCAAAACGTTCCAGCGCCTCGGCATCCTTGATCAGGACACCGGCCTGCGCCCCTCGCCCCGTGGCCGTCATGATCGACATGGGGGTCGCAAGCCCGAGCGCGCACGGGCAGGCGATGATCAGCACCGAAACCGCAGAGACAATGGCGAACACCATCGACGGCTCGGGCCCGAACAGCGCCCAGACGATAAACGCCAGTATGGCGACAAGCACCACAGTCGGAACGAAGTAGAAGGAAACGCGGTCCGCAAGCCCCTGGATCGGCGCGCGTGAGCGCTGTGCCTTCGCCACCATGTCGACAATCTGCGACAGGACGGTCTCTGAGCCAACACGTTCAGCACGCACAATCAGCGTGCCGTTCTTGTTGAGCGTCCCGCCGGTCACCGGATCGCCCCCGGCTTTCTCGACCGGAACCGGCTCCCCGGTGATCATGGATTCGTCGATCGACGACCGGCCTTCCTCGACCGTCGCATCCACCGGCACGCTGTCACCGGGGCGTACCCGCAGCCTGTCGCCCGCTTTGACGTCTTCGAGCGGCACGTCGGCTTCCGACCCGTCTTCGGCGATGCGCCGCGCCGTTTTCGGCGCGAGGTCGAGCAGCGCGCGGATGGCCGAGCCTGTCCGCTCCCGCGCCCGCAGCTCCAGTACCTGCCCGAGGAAGACCAATGCGACGATCACCGCGGATGCCTCGAAGTAAACCGGTACGGCACCACCTTCCCCCCGAAATTGAGCCGGGAATATTCCCGGCACAAGCGTGGCAACCACGCTATAGGCATAAGCCGCACCGACACCGATGGAGATCAGCGTCCACATATTCGGACTGCGGTTCACGAAAGACTCATAGCCCCGCTCGAAGAACGGCAGCGCCGCCCAGAGAACGACCGGCGTCGCCAGCGCGAATTCCAGCCACACAGCCGCCGGCTCGCCGATCCAGTGCCGAAACGGCAAGCCGACCATCGGCCCCATCGCAATCAGCAGAAGCGGCACGGCCAGGAGTGCGCTGACCTGGAAACGGCGCGTGAAATCCACAAGTTCCGGATTGGGACCTTCATCGCCCGTCGGCACTCCCATCGGTTCAAGCGCCATACCGCAGATCGGGCAGGAGCCCGGCCGATCCCGCACGATCTGCGGATGCATCGGACAGGTGTATCTGGTTCCCTTTGGCGCCGGCTCGGCTTCATCCCGCGCCTTCAGATACCGGTCAGGATCGGTCTCGAACCTGTCTTTGCAGCCTGCCGAGCAGAAGTGGAACCGCTCCCCCTCACGCTCAAGGGTGTGCTCTGTCTCCCCCACATCCACGGCCATTCCGCAGACGGGATCGCGTGCCGTCATCCCGCCGGGTGCGTGTGCTTTTCCGCTATGGTGGTGTCCAAGTGCGTGATGGTGCTTGTCGTCGTGGGTCATTCAACAACTCCTGGAACCAGCTTCGCCCTGCCGTAACGCTTCCAGCAACTGGAAGGTCAAGCATTACAGCCGTTCCACTGCCAACGCAAAAAGGGCGGCTCGGTTGAGCCGCCCTGAAAATTTCTCGAAAGATTCGTCCGTCTGCGTAGCGCATCGGACCGAAAAGTGGAAACCGGTTTTCGAGCTATTCCGATGCTAAATCAATTATTTAGATCGTCCTTTGTGCATCCGGATGGACGCAGGGCGATCTAGCGCAGCATGCCTTTGACGATGCCGCTCGCCTTGCCAAAATCCATGCGCCCGGGGAACTTCTCCTTGAGCACATTCATGCACCGGCCCATGTCACGAAGTCCGTCTGCGCCAACTTCATGAACCACCTGCGCGCAGGCCTGCTTCAGATCGTCTTCGCCAAGCGGCTTGGGCAGGAACTCGGTAATCACCGAGATTTCCTCGCGCTCCTGCTCGGCAAGCTCCAGGCGATTGCCCTCTTCGAAAGCTTTCGCGGATTCCTGCCGCTGCTTGGCCATCTTGCAGAGAATCTGGAGAATTTCCTCATCGCTCACGGGATCCTTGCCCGCCCCGCGATTGGCAATATCCCGGTCCTTGATTGCAGTCTGAACCAGACGCAGCGTTGAAATGCGGCGTTTGTCCTTCTGTTTGACGGCGTCGTTCAACGCCCTGGCGAGCTTCTCGCGCATCATAACACCTGTCTCCCGTCGCTAAGGACGAACATAGCTCCGGCCAACTCGCGAAGCAAGCGGCAACGCTCCAATAAGTCATTGGAAACATTGACATAAATAATTATTTGCGAGTGATTGACCGTTTTACAGCCTTTGCCTATTGTCCGCACCCTGCATGGACAATTTCCTTTTCGGCCTGAATCCACCGGCTCTCGCCATATCGCGGGCGCCATGTCGCGGATCCATTTCGCTGGGGCATATGGCCCATGCGAGACCGTCTTTCAAGCCCCCCATGCTTCTGCCCCCTTGCGTTCGACGGCAAAAAGTGAGAACCGGTCTGCTCGCAGATCATGTTAAGGAAACCTGAAGCGCGCGCCGGCCTCCTGCCCGCGACCGCCTTCAGGCACACGAATGATGGAGACCCCAATGGCGACCAAGACCGCCCCCTGGACCACGAGCCGGCCGACAGCCCTGATCGTGTTGGCCGATGGCACGGTGATCGAGGGCAAAGGCATGGGCGCCGGCGGAGAGGCAATCGGCGAGCTGTGCTTCAACACGGCCCTGACCGGTTATCAGGAGGTCCTCACCGATCCGTCCTATGCCGGCCAGATCGTCACCTTCACCTTCCCGCATATCGGCAATGTCGGGGCCAACGACGAAGACATTGAAGACCTCAATCCGGCTGCCCGTGCAGGCGCGGTCGGCGCCGTTTTCCGCGCCGATATCACGAACCCATCAAATTATCGTTCCAACGGTCATCTCGATGCCTGGCTGAAGCGGCGCGGCCTTGTTGCCATCAGTGGCGTCGATACGCGCGCACTGACCGCACTCCTGCGCGAAAAGGGTGCAGCCAACGCCGTCATCGCGCACAGTCCCGACGGCACGTTCGATATCGAAGCGCTCAGGGCAAAGGCGCGCGAATGGTCGGGGCTCGTGGGCCTTGATCTCGCAAAGGAAGTCACCTCGGGCCAGTCGCAAGGCTGGACGGAAACGCCCTGGGTCTGGGACGAGGGCTTCGGCGCGCAGGATGCGCCGACCCACCACATCGTCGCGGTCGACTATGGCGCAAAGCGCAACATCCTGCGCCTTCTGGCCGGCCTCGGCGCGAAAGTGACCGTGGTTCCCGCCAGAACCAGCGCCGCCGACATCCTCGCCATGCAGCCCGATGGCGTGTTCCTCTCCAATGGCCCGGGTGATCCGGCAGCCACTGCCGAATACGCCGTACCGATGATCCGCGAGCTGCTTGAAACGGAAATCCCGGTCTTCGGCATCTGCCTCGGTCACCAGATGCTGGCGCTCGCACTCGGCGCCAAGACCGTCAAGATGCATCAGGGCCATCACGGTGCGAACCATCCGGTGAAGGATTTCACCACCGGCAAGGTCGAGATCGTTTCCATGAACCATGGTTTCGCGGTCGATGGCGACACGCTGCCGGAAGGTGTCGAGGAAACCCATGTTTCCCTGTTCGACGGCAGCAATTGCGGCCTGACGATCGTCGGCAGGCCCGTCTTCTCGGTCCAGCATCACCCGGAAGCGTCCCCCGGCCCGCAGGATTCTCACTATCTCTTCCGCCGCTTCGCCAATCTGATCCGTGAACGGCGGGGCGAACCGGCTCTCGCCGAATAAGCAAAGGGCGGCCTCGGGCCGCCCTCTTCATTTTTTGCGTCTGCCTGCTTCGGTCAGGAAGAAAGACGCAGCTTCACGATCTGCTCGCCGATCTTGTCGAACACTTCCTTGAGCTGACGGCTCGAAGGTGTGTCAAAATACTGATCGGGCCGGCTCGCACAGGTGCGCATCATGTCATCCGTTCCGGTATCGCGGACCTCGAGCCGGATCGTGTAGATGTCGATGCCGCTCTTCTTGGCAAAATCGCAGGCCTCGATTGTCTTGTCGTTCATCAGCCTGGTGGATTTGCTGGAGCTCGCGTTGACCTCCCCGTCGAGGCGGCCCTCCACCATATAGCCAAAGCTCGTGTAGCGAGACCGAAGACGGTTGCGCAGAACGCCAAACGTGTTCGCACCGTCCGTCAGGACAACCATGACCTTGACCAGGCCATCCTCCGAATTCCCCGCAGGGAATGGCTCGTCCGGCGAGAGGACGCGTGCGCCCCAGGAAACGCCTTCCATGATGTTGGTGTTGCCATCGGCCTCGAACTGCCTCACCTTCGACTTGAGAATGGCATAGTCGTTGGTGAGCGGCGTGAGCGGCTCGGAACTGCACATGTAGTTTGGCCCTGGAGCATCACGCTTTGGCTTAGGCTTCTTGCCACCCAGGACATTCCCCAGAAGATCGAAACCATATTTTCCGACCTTTTGCACTTTGCCGAGAGTAGTGTTGTCGAAAGGATCAACTGACGAGTCCAGATAGTCGTTATAGAAGCGCTCTGAACGATCCGTTTCCGGCTCATCGATCGCAAACGCAGGAACGAAAAGGCTGGCGGGGTCCCGACGGTCCGCAGCTGTTGCCGCCACGTCGTGCCGCGTGGTGCCATCGCGCATGCGTGTCTCGACGCAGCCCTTCCACTCGACTCCGAGACGGTTGTAGACCTGGAAGCGGCTGATGCCGGTCTGAAGCTCGAGTTGGGGAACCTCGCTCTCCCCGTAAAGATCAAGCCAGGGCGCCCCTGTCCCCTCCTTCATCTTCCCCTTGTCGTCGAACTCCGGGCCATATTGCGGCCCCACATTCACAAAGGTCGAGAATGGCACAAGCGCAAAGCGCAGGCGCTCCTTGTTGTCCACCTGCGCGGAAATATTGTCGATCATTTCCTCGACGGCTTTTTTCATGTCGCGCAGCTTGCGCCCGCCCATGGAACCGGTGGTGTCGAGCACCAGTGCGATTTCATAAGAGACCAGAGCGACATCGGCCTGGGAGGTCGCGCCGACCGGCATGGATTTCTTACCGAATATCCCACCGAAGAGCAGGTCGACATCGACATTGGCCGTCACCCGCACGGAGCGGCCATCGCGATCGACCTTTAGCGCATAGTATGTTGCGGGGAGATTGCCGTCGAGAAAGGAGCGCGCAATGCTCTCCGCCTCCGCATCGGAAATCTTCTTTCCCCTTTGCGCCACGGCCAGCGCCGCCGTATCGAGCGCATTCTGCAACTGCGAGTGCTCACGGCTCATATTCGAGTAATCCAGAGCAAAGCCGGAAGCGCCGACCAGTGCCATGGCCGACAGAGCCGTCATCATTGCAAAGTTGCCAGACCTGTCGGCACCGAAACGCCGACACAGAAGCGCGCCGGAGCGCAGTACGCATCCTAACCGAGAAATCATGTTGCCCACCCAAGCATTTTTTGTTGGCGGCAACCTAGTCTGCGGGTTTTAAGAACGCGTTAAACGGGTAGTTGCAATTCTACACGCGAAGATTGCGCGCCGGATAGTGCTTCCTCCGCCTGAAAGGCAGGCCGAGCAGCCACATGATGGAAAAACCGAGGATCAGGCCCGCGCCGGTCCACACAAATCCGTGCAACGTGATGGGGATGGCCGGTTCAAAGTCCCGAAAAGCTCCCTGCAGGACAGAACCGTCGGGCGCACGCGCTACAACCAGAGGTCTGAGCACGGGCATGGCTTCGTCAAAGGCCTGTGATTGCCGCTCTAGATCGCCCAGGCGGCCGATGGCGGTCCGAACGGAGGCCGCGCGGTTCTGCAGGAAGGTGCTGCCCGTCTTTTCGTAGACCCGAATAGCGTTTTCGCGGCTCAGATTGTTGTTGGCCGCATCGGCATCGAAGGCTTCGATGACCGTTCTCAACTCGTCCTGGGCACCGTTGAGCCGCTGTCGATACTGCTGGGAAAACTCAGGCGCCTGCGACGTGACCGCCCCGCAGACAACAGCCACAACAAGGCCGAGTATTCGTCCTAGTCCAAACATGTTCCGATCCACCTCTTGCGTGGTAGTGGAACGACTGGCCCAGGCCTAGATTGGCTCGTTGAACGTATCGCAATCGGCCAGCCGTCCGCTCTTGAGCCCCCGCGCAAACCATGTCCGCCGCTGCTGCGACGTGCCATGGTTGAAGCTTTCCGGCACCACGTAACCCTGGGTGCGGCGTTGCAGCGTATCGTCGCCAATCTGGTTGGCCGCATTCAGCGCTTCATCGATATCGCCATCTTCGAGCAGCCCTTTCTGGGCCGTGTAATGTGCCCAGATACCGGCGAAGCAGTCGGCCTGCAGCTCGACACGGATCGACATGGCGTTGGCCTCGGCCTGGCTCATACGCTGCCGCATCTGATTGAAGCGCGGCAAAATGCCGGTCACGTTCTGCACGTGGTGCCCCACCTCATGCGCAACCACATAGGCCTGTGCAAAATCGCCCGAAGCATCGAAGCGGCGCGCGAGCTGGTCGAAGAAACCGAGATCGAGATAAACCTTCTGGTCGCCCGGACAATAAAACGGGCCAGTCGCTGCCGAGGCGAAGCCACAGGCAGAGCGCACGGAATCGGTGAAAAGAACCATCGCCGGTTCCTTGTAGTCGAGCCCCTGGGATTCGAAAATGCCATTCCAGGTGTCTTCCGTTTCGGCCAGCACGACGCTCACGAACTGCTTCATCTCATCGCTGGCACCGCTGGTGCCCTGCTGCTGTGTGGTGGTCGTCTGGTTGCTCCCACCGGGCCCGCCGGCCAGCATCTCCAGCGGGTCGATACCGCAGGCACGCAGGGCGAAGAAGAGCACGACCAGAACGATGATACCGGAGAGGCCGCCGCCGGCACGTCTGCCGCCTCCCATAGGCAGCCTTATACGCCCGCCGGACCGGCCAAATCCGCCAGGAAACGACCCTCCGCCTCCCGAACGACCCCTGCGGTCCTCGACATTGCTGCTTTGGCGACGACCCTTCCAGCGCATACGTGCAATTCCCAGTTGCCTTCAATAGATGATAGTTATCGGCTTATACACCAGAAGGCCAGAGGTTGTTTCCCGGCTCGCGGAGGAGGCGGCAACGTCCTGCCGGCGATTTTTGCATCGCCGGCAGGAACGTCGAGCGTCTCAGGCAGCAGACACCGCGGCGTGCGTCCTGCGCCCGCGCCGAACGAAGGCAAGTGCGAGCAACGGAAAAACTGCGGCGACCAGACCGAGTTCCCAGACCTGCCCGAATTCCAGCACGCGCCCGCCAATGAGCGTACCCAGTCCAATGCCGAAATAGATGGCTGATGCGTTGAGTGCCAGCGTCAGCCCCGCCACGTCCGGTGCATACCCCACCAGCCGGCTCGCCTGGGCGGGCGGAAAGGTCCAGCCGAGAAAACCCCACGGCACCAGAAGCGCGATGAGAAGCGGTGCAGCGACCGTGTCGGGCACAAACAGCATGATGGCGCTGAAAACGACGGCGAAGAGAGAAGCAAATAGCATGGACCCGACCACGACACGGGTCGCGCCGATCCGGTCAGCCAGCCGCCCGCTCGCATAATTGCCGAGAATGGCGCCGCATCCGTAAGCCAAAAGCACTGCGGGCAGATAATCCGGTGTCAGCCCCACCCCGTCGATGGCGATCGGGCCCAGATAGGCGATGATTGTGAACCCTCCGGTCAGATAAAGCAGGGTGACCGCAATCGCCCGCGCGACGCCCGGGCGCCGGATCACCAAAAGCCTCTCTCCCAGCGGCGTGTGCGAACCGTCGAGATCGCGCGGCAACTTCCACCAGAGCGCAAGAAGGCAAAGAAACCCTACACCGGAGAGCCCCAAAAAGGCTCCACGCCAGCCGACGTAATGCGCCAGCAGCGAGCCGGAGGGCGCTCCAAAAGCCAGCGCAAAGGTGGTTCCGCCGACAACGACGGCAATCGCCGCAGCGCGGCGTTCCGGGCCGGCAAGCGCGACGGCCGCGGCCTGTGCGGTTGCCGCGAACAGTCCGCCCGCCATGCCAATCACGATCTGCGCAGCAAACAGCGTCCCGAAGCCGCCACTTGCGGCAGCCGTCAGATTGCCCGCGACGAACGCCATCATGGCTATGGCAATGACCCGGCGCCGGTTCATCGCGCCGGTCAGCGCCGAGAGAATGGGTGTGCCGATCGCGTAGGCAAGCGAGTAGGCAGAAACGAGATAGCCGGCCTCGGCGACCGTTACACCGGTGTCAGAGGCAATCAATGGCAAAAGGCCGGCGAAGACGAAAGCGACCGTGCTGACGGCAAAGGCACCGAGCGCCAGCAGGAAGAGACGCTTATCCATGGGGAAAATCCTTTAGTTCAAAATCCATTGAACTTTTGAACCAAACCTGCCCGATGTCAACCTCCGATCGCGTCGATCCTGTCGGTTCCTGCCTTTGCGTCAACGCGGCGGAAGGCGCCCACACCGTGGCGAACGGCTTGCATCCTGCCTGCGAAAGCTTAGTGTTCAGGACATGTTACAGCACCCGACCGTAGATCAGATATCACTGCCCCATGTGCTTGCCGTCCTGGGCGATCAGACACGACTTGCCATCCTGGGCGACCTTGCCAGACGTGGTGACGAACCACTCGCCTGCGCGGAGTTCAAGCTGTTGGGCTCGAAATCGAATCTGTCCTATCATTTTGCGAAACTGCGCGAGGCCGGCGTCATCCGTGTCGAGCCGTGCGGCACGAAAAGGCTGATTTCGCTGCGCAGGGACGATCTCAACGCACGATTTCCGGGGCTTCTCGATTCCATTCTTGCCACCGCGATCACCCTGCCCCCACCCGAAAAGCGGATCGAACAGGCCGTCTGACCCCGGTGCCGCGCCGGCGCCAGTGCTATCCGTCGAGCAACCAGTCGAAAGACCGTTTCAAAGCCGTCGTGCCGTCGCGCTCGAACCACCGCCCGTGAGCGATGATCACGCGTTCGGGCGCCCAGCCAATCATGGTTTCCACCGCCTGTTTCAACGCCGGACGCTGCTTTGCGAACGTCAGCCGCATATCGCGCGGCATCGCGCCATGCGGGGCCAGCACACCGCCCAGCCGCGCCATGATGCGCCGCCACCAGTTTAGTTTCTCTGCTTCGAAATTCTCGATGAAATCCGTCAGAACGAGCGTCCGGCTTCCAATATGGAAAAACTCCACCTCGGTCATGAAGCTTCCAGAGATTGGCAGGGTGCGAATCTCGGCATCCCAGGGATAACCGCTGTCTCCCGTGAGTTCGCGGGTCGGGAAGTCGATATGCCCTCCGGCCTGTTCGCGGATGCGTGGCGCCATCCAGATTTCCGCCTCTGGATATGCCCCCCGCCAGAATGGCACCCACCAGTAGTGGATGCGGTTCGGCGCCACGATGTACCGGACGGGGCCGAGCGCATCCATCCCGGCACGCAAATCCTCCGTCATATGCGTCGGGGAGTGCACGAACAGTCCGCCATCGTTAAGCCGGAAAACCGTCATGCGTGTGGGGAACGGCATTTTGAGCCCGGGCGGTCCGAACGGAATCGTAGGTCCGTCGACGATCCAGACACCTTCCGTCACCGGTTTCAGTGTGTTGAGCGGCGGATAGGTTGCCGTCTCCCGGGGCGCTCCCATAACAACTCCCAAACGATTTCAAACATACTCGAGGTATGGGCTTCGCGCGGAGAATCGCGCCTGCTCAGCCCTATTTTACGTCGCACTACGGTGTCACCCGTCCACTGCGAACGCAAGTTTCCGGCCATGATGGGCGCCCGTGTCCATTGGTAGCGTTGAAATCGTCATTTTCGGGGTTCCGTCAGGGCCGCCCATTGCCTATAAGGCGCGCCTAGCCCGACAATTTTTGCCCGGCCTGCGCGCGGCATCCCGCCCGTGCGGCGTCGGCTCACACGCGCGAGTGATCTTTCATGCCAAAACGCACCGACATCAAGTCGATCCTGATCATCGGGGCCGGCCCCATCGTTATCGGCCAGGCCTGCGAGTTCGACTATTCCGGCACCCAGGCCGTCAAAGCGCTGCGAGAAGAGGGCTACCGAGTCATTCTGGTGAACTCCAACCCGGCCACGATCATGACCGACCCGGAGCTTGCCGACGCGACCTATATCGAGCCGATCACGCCGGAAGTGGTTGCCAAGATCATCGCCAAGGAGCGGCCCGACGCGCTGCTACCGACAATGGGCGGCCAGACGGCGCTCAACACCGCGCTTAGCCTGCGCCGCATGGGTGTGCTTGAGCGTTACAATGTCGAGATGATCGGCGCCCAGCCCGAAGCCATCGACAAGGCGGAGGATCGTTCGCTGTTCCGCGAGGCGATGGCCAAGATCGGGCTCGAAACGCCGCGTTCGATGCTTGCCAACGCCTCCGACGTCAAAAACGCCGACCGCCAGAAACATGAGGCAAAGCGCAAGGAGCTCAAGGAGAAGTTCTCCGGCGACGCGCTCGACACGGCGCTGGACGATCTCGAAAACGAATGGAACCTCGGCGAGAGCGACCGCAAGCAGCGCTACATGAACCACGCCATGGGCGTGGCTGCCCAGGCGCTCGACTTCGTCGGCCTGCCCGCCATCATCCGCCCCTCCTTCACGCTGGGCGGCACGGGCGGCGGCATTGCCTACAACCGCGAAGAGTTCTTCGAAATCGTCTCGTCGGGCCTCGATGCCTCTCCCACCACCGAAGTTCTGATCGAGGAATCCGTCCTCGGCTGGAAGGAATATGAGATGGAAGTGGTCCGCGACCGCGCGGACAACTGCATCATCATCTGCTCCATCGAGAATGTAGACCCGATGGGCGTGCACACCGGCGATTCCATTACGGTCGCCCCTGCCCTGACGCTGACGGACAAGGAATACCAGATCATGCGCAACGCATCGATTGCGGTGCTGCGCGAGATCGGTGTGGAGACCGGCGGCTCGAACGTCCAGTTCGCCGTCAATCCGGAGAATGGCCGTCTCGTCGTCATCGAGATGAACCCGCGCGTGTCGCGTTCCTCCGCGCTTGCCTCCAAGGCAACCGGCTTCCCCATCGCCAAGGTCGCGGCCAAGCTCGCCGTTGGCTATACGCTGGACGAGCTGGAGAACGACATCACCGGCGGTGCAACCCCCGCCTCTTTCGAACCCTCCATCGACTATGTGGTCACCAAGATCCCACGCTTCGCCTTCGAGAAGTTCCCGGGGTCGAAGCCGGTTCTCTCCACCGCCATGAAGTCGGTGGGTGAAGTCATGGCCATTGGGCGCACCTTTGCCGAATCCTTCCAGAAGGCGCTGCGCGGTCTTGAGACGGGCTTGACCGGCCTCGATGAGATCGAGATCCCCGGCTACGATCCGGAAGGCGATCCGTCTGAAAACAAGAACGCCATCCGCGCCGCGCTTGGCACGCCCACGCCCGACCGCCTGCGCATGGTGGCCGAGGCCATCCGCCTCGGCACCAGTCTCGAAGACGTCCACGCCATGTGCCGCATCGACCCGTGGTTCCTGGAGCAGATTGCAGCGATCCTCGCCATGGAAGAGCGGGTGCGCGAGCATGGCCTGCCGGAGGATGCGGAAAACCTGCGTCTGCTGAAGTCCATGGGCTTCTCGGATGCGCGCCTCGCGTCGCTCACGAAGAAAGAGACGGAAGAGATTCAAAAGAAACGCCATTCTCTTGGCGTCCACCCGGTCTTCAAGCGCATCGACACCTGCGCGGCCGAATTCGCCGCGCCCACCGCCTATATGTACTCCACCTATGAGTTGCCCTTCGCCGGCGCAGTCGCCGACGAGGCGCGCGTCTCCGACCGCAAGAAGGTGGTGATCCTCGGCGGCGGCCCCAACCGCATCGGCCAGGGCATCGAGTTCGACTATTGCTGCTGTCACGCCGCCTTCGCGCTGGCCGATGCCGGCTATGAATCGATTATGGTCAACTGCAACCCGGAGACCGTTTCCACCGACTACGACACCTCCGACCGCCTCTATTTCGAGCCGCTGACGCCTGAAGACGTGCTGGAAATCCTGCGCGCCGAACAGAAGGCGGGCACGCTGCACGGCGTGATCGTGCAGTTCGGCGGCCAGACGCCGCTCAAGCTTGCCGACGCGCTTGAAAAGGCCGGCATCCCGATCCTCGGCACCGCGCCCGACATGATCGACCTGGCCGAAGACCGCGACCGCTTCCAGAAGCTTCTGATCAAGCTCGGCCTGAAGCAGCCGAAAAACGGCATCGCCTATTCGGTGGAGCAGGCCCGCGTCGTCGCGTCCGAACTCGGCTTTCCGCTGGTCGTGCGCCCGTCCTACGTTCTGGGCGGCCGCGCCATGCAGATCATCCACAACGAGACCATGCTGCAGACCTATCTGCTCGATACGGTGCCGGGCCTCGTGCCCGAGGAAATCCGCCAGAAGTATCCGGCCGACAAGACCGGTCAGATCAACACGCTTCTGTCCAAGAACCCGCTTCTCTTCGACACCTATCTCACCGAAGCGGTCGAAGTGGATGTAGACTGCCTCTCGGACGGCGGCCAGACCTATGTTTCGGGCATCATGGAGCACATTGAGGAAGCAGGCATTCACTCCGGCGACTCCGCCTGCTCCCTGCCCGTTCACTCTCTCGACGAAGGCCTTGTCGCAGAACTGGAACAGCAGACAGCCGCCCTCGCCCGCGCGCTGAAGGTCGGCGGCCTGATGAACGTACAGTACGCCGTCAAAAACGGCGAGATCTACGTGCTAGAGGTCAACCCCCGCGCCTCGCGCACGGTTCCCTTCGTCGCCAAGACCATCGGCCGCCCCATCGCCAAGATCGCCGCCCGCATCATGTCGGGCGAGACGCTGGAAAACGCCTTCGCCCATTACGGCACGATGCCGAACGCGCGCGACCTCGGTCATATCGCGGTCAAGGAAGCCGTCTTCCCCTTCGCCCGGTTTCCCGGCGTCGACACGCTGCTCGGACCGGAGATGAAATCCACCGGCGAGGTGATGGGTCTGGACACCGACTATGCGCTCGCCTTTGCCAAGGCGCAGCTCGGTGCCGGCGTCGACCTGCCGCGCGAAGGAACCCTGTTTGTGTCGGTGCGAGACGACGACAAGGCCCGCGTCCTGCCGGCCGTCAAGCGGCTTGCCGATGCCGGTTGGCATGTTCTGGCCACCGGTGGCACGGCCCGCTTCCTGCGCGAAAACGGTATCGAGGCCGAGAAGATCAACAAGGTTCTGGAAGGCCGCCCGCACATCGAGGACGCCATCCGCAACCGTCAGGTCCAGCTTGTCTTCAACTCGACGGACGGCCAGAAGGCCATGTCGGACTCCAAATCGCTGCGCCGCGCGACACTGATGCAGAAAGTGCCCTATTACACGACCATGGCAGGTGCGGAAGCTGCCGCCGAAGCCATTGTCGCATTGAAGGCCGGCAGCCTCGAAGTGCGCCCGCTGCAGAGCTACTTCATCTGAACGGCAGATCAGCACGAGCGCAGCCGCCCCGCTGAGAGCGATTCCAGGAAAAGTGGAAACCGATTTTCCGTCCTGAATTGCGTAAAAGCAAACAGTCAGACCGCTTCATCGATTCCATGAAACGCTGAAGCGGTCTCGGCCCGGCGGCTGCGCCTCGCCCTGAAATCCCGCACCTCATATCAGGTGCGAACGGCACCAATGCCGCAACCGCGGGTGCCTTTCATTCGCGGCTCTCCCAATCCCTTCGACAGGCTCACGCGCGCCGCCACGGCGAACGCGATGGGAGCCCATTGCCGAATTGATACAATTCGACTGGTACGATCGGGTAAACAGAAATACCAATCCACCATAAACCAAACGACTGCATGATTTTCAGGATAATATTGTTTTTAATATAAAAACCCTCAGATCGCCCCCCATGAGGACAAAGGTTTACATAGTAAAAAAGCCATCAAATCCGAACATCCGGGCTAAACATCAACATCATTGGCACGGCACTCAAGAAGCCAGAGCGCCTGCCAAATTGTCGGAGCACGAGATCGGGGTCGGTATTGCAGCGCCCCGTGTGAATTTTAAGCACCAAGGACTTTTGCAATGAAGCCATTTTTGAGAATTGCCCTACCTCTTTTCGCGTTGCTGGCTGTGGTTGCGGCCTGCTCGGATCTGGCAACGCTCAAGAAGAAGATCGTTTCCTTCCCCGCATCGGAACTCGTGTGGATCGAGATCCCGGATTCGGGCGGCATCAGATATGCCAATGTCCGCGGCGACCTGGCAGGCGACGGCCCCTATGAGGCTTTCGTCCTGTTCCCCGCCGGCAAGGACAACCCGTATCACTATCACACCCGGTCCATCCCGACGGTGGTGTTAAAGGGCACTTTTTACGCCGTGATCGACGGTCAGCGGACGGAATATCCGGCAGGTTCGTTCTACGATCTGCCGGGGCACCTGAAGCATTTCAGCGGTTGCGCTGATGGCGTCGACTGCCTCCTTTTCCAGTATCAGGACAGGGGGTTTGACCTTGTCCCGCAACGGGAAGAGAACGCGGCTCATTTGATGAAGTCCGAGCGCGCCCCTGTCGGGGCGCGCTCAATTCCCACGCTCGAAAAGACGACGGCTAACTGCGCCGGTAAAGCCACAGAACGAGTGGTGACAGCACGATTGTCAAAAGTGCCGGCGCAACAAGCGCAAGCACCACTTCGCCCCCTGTGGCCGTTCCGCTCATCAGCCCCCGCAGGGCCGTCGTC
This sequence comes from Nitratireductor rhodophyticola, assembly GCF_019891355.1. Classification (NCBI taxonomy): domain Bacteria; kingdom Pseudomonadati; phylum Pseudomonadota; class Alphaproteobacteria; order Hyphomicrobiales; family Phyllobacteriaceae; genus Nitratireductor; species Nitratireductor rhodophyticola. The sequence continues at coordinate 37,419 of NZ_JAHSSF010000004.1, forward strand.
ATGTGCGACACAGGGTTCCGCACCACAAACGCCTCCAGCCAGCCCGGCATCGTTTCCGGACGCACCATGATGTTGGAGGCGAACACCAGCGGAAAGATGAATGTGAAACCGATGGTCATCACGGTCATCGGTGTGCGGATCAGCAATCCGAGCACGATGAAAATCCAGCCGACACCAAAGCCAATGGCGATAAGAAGCACAAAGGACGCAACAACCCCCGCGATCCCCGCTTCCGGGCGATAGCCCAGCACAAGTCCCACGGTGAGAATGATCAGCCCCGCAATGGTGTGACGCAGAACATCGCCCACCATAAGCCCCGCAAAGGGCGAAAGGGACCAGATGGGCAGCGAGCGAAAGCGCTCAAACAGGCCCTTGGAGAGGTCCGTCGACAGACCCATGCCGGAATAGACCGAGTTGAAGACCACGGTCTGCACCAGGATGCCGGGCAGGAAGAATTGCAGATAGTCGCTCGTGGACCCGGCCAGCGCGCCACCGAAAACGAATGTGAACAGCAGCGTGAACATGAGGGGCGTCATGATCAGGTCGAACAGTTGCTCGGGCACGTGCTTGAATTTCAGCACCGCCCGCCAGCCGAAGGTCAGTGCATTGGAAATTGCGGACGGTCGGGGTGGCCGTGCCAGGCTGGACAGCATTGCAGGGCCGTTTTCCATGGAATTCATGATGCCTCTCCCCCGGTCTCTTCCTCCATGGGCTGCCCGGTCAGTGCGAAAAACACTTCGTCCAGGCTCGGTGAGCCCATAGAAAAGTCGGAAAGCTCTATCCCAGCTGAAATCAGCGACGCAAGCGCTTCGTTGGCGGCTCGGGTCGAGCCGGCGACCACGGAAAGCTGGGCGCCTTCGGCGCTGCGCTGCACGGTCGCCCCCAAAGTCCGCTCCAGAATGGCCTCCGCCTCGTCCAGTCGTCCATTGTCGGCAAGCGCGACATGGAGGAAGCCGGAGCCGATGGCCGATTTGAGCTCCCGGCTCGTGCCTTCAGCGATTTTGCGGCCACGATCAATAACGGCGATACGCGCGGCCAGCTGATCGGCCTCCTCAAGATACTGCGTCGTCAGAAGGATCGTTACGCCCGACTGAGCGAGCGCGCGGATCATTTTCCAGACGCCCTGCCGCGCTTTCGGATCGAGCCCCGTCGTGGGTTCGTCGAGGAACAGGACGCCCGGTGTGACGATCAGCGAAGCGGCAATATCGAGCCGCCTCCGCATCCCGCCGGAATAGGATTTGACCTGTTTTCTGGCTGCATCCGAGAGCTCGAAAGCTGCAAGCAGCTCGTCCGCTCTCGCCTTGGCAAGACTGCCTGAAAAGCCCCAGAGCCGGGCGAGCATGACAAGGTTTTCACGACCCGTCAGGTCTTCGTCGAGCGAGGCAAACTGCCCCGTCAGCGCAATGACACCTCTCACCGCCTGCGGGTCTGAAACAACATCGTGCCCCATGACGGTTGCGGACCCGCTATCCGGACGCGCAAGTGTGGCGAGCAGGCGGATCAGCGTGGTCTTGCCCGCGCCATTTGGCCCCAGAATGCCGAAGATCATGCCCCGCGGGACATCCAGATCGATGCCGTCCAGCGCCGTGACATCTCCATAGCGCTTGGCCAATCCGCGCACGGAAATCGCAAGAGGCAATGTGTCGTGGGCGGCCGGCATGGTGCCCACCGGGTTCAAATCGTTCATGTGCAATCCTCCGGGCAGCCGTTTCCCATCACTGCAAAACGGACCACTGCAAGACGGATCCGCGAGGCAGTATCCGACAGCGCGGAGACATACACCAATCCAGAGTTCGTCAGAACCGGGTTATCGAGCGCGCTCGAACGCTGCTGACACCTCCCGCCGAGGCCACATTTCAGTCGCGCAGCCCGGTTTCCCGGAGCAACCCCTTGCGCTTGGCATCGTAGTAGTAACCGCTGGCATAAAAGCGCACCGCGCGATCTTCGTTTCCATCGGCGGTGATGTATGCGCCACGGAGGTATTTGACCGCATATTTCAGATTGGTTTCGGCATCCAGCAAACCGGAAGCAGGGCCGCGATAGCCCATGGTCTGCGCCGTATCGTGACGAATCTGCATCAGCCCCCAATAAATGCGGTTGCGGGCCGTCGGATTAAAATTGCTCTCCCGCTTCACGACCCTGCGCACCAGCCGCTCAGGCACTTCATAGATGCCGGCATACTGAGCGATCAGCGCATCGAGCTCGGCGCTGCGCGGAGCAACGGGGTCCACACTTGCGCCGGCTTCCAGTGCCGTCAGCGCGGCGGAAGGCGGACGCTGGCCGGCAAACGCTTCAGGGCTTACGTCTTCATCGGAGATCGCGGCATCCTGCTCTGCGACCAGGCTGTTCGCAACAACCGCCGCATCGGCGCTGCTTTCGGTGGCATCGGCTTTGGCCTGACCATCGCTCCCGGTCGTTGTGCAACCGGCCATGGATGGCATGGCGATCACGAGACCGATAACGAACATTCGGGAAAACAATGGCAAGGCGCATTCCTTCGATAAGATCATCCCCACCCGCGCGCCTTCTATCGTGCTACGCGAAGCGTGGCAATCTCATGTCAGGACAATACCCGTTCACTCTTTGTACCATAGTGTTTCCATGCTAAAAGCGACGCCGAAAACAGTGTGGTTGGGAGCGCCATGACCTCCAGTGCTTATCACGTGTTCGAAACGGCGTTTGGCTTTTGCGGTGCAGGCTGGAGCGAAGCGGGCCTTGCGCGCTTCATTCTTCCCACGCCCGAGGCAGAGCCTGTCGAACGATTGCTGAAACAGCGCCTGCCGGTCTCCAGAGCCGCTCAGCCGGCCGGCGCAATGGCCGATCTTGTGGCAGCCGCACAGCGCTATTTCGACGGCAGCCAGGAAAGCTTTTCCAGCGTGCCTCTCGATCTTTCAGGCGTCAGCCCGTTTCACCATGCGCTTTACACCGCCATGCGGCGCCTCGCCTATGGCGAGACAACAACCTATGGAGCGCTTTGCGAAAGTGTCGGATTCCCGAAAGCCACCCGGGAAACGGGCGCAGCCATGGGCCAGAACCCCGTCCCCCTCATCATCCCCTGCCATCGCGTGCTTGCCGCAGGCGGCAGGATCGGTGGATTTTCCGCCCATGGCGGCATCACGACAAAGCAGAAGATGCTCGCACTGGAAAACGCTCGCTCGCCAAACGCGCTCCCTGCGCAGGGAGCCTTCTCATTCTAGCGGGAGTTGAATCCCGCACCTTGCACGTGAGCGCGCAGCACGCATAATAAACACGATTCGGATGGCCCCGGTGATTAATGGGGACAGCCACAATCTTGCCGTCAATCGGTCGATTTATCGGCGGCATTTCTGTCCAGCGTTGGGTTCGTTGCGTCCGTGATTTTCAATCGGCGGGAATACCATGCTCCAATCTACCGACAACGGCATCAAAAATCGCCTGACTGAACCGTCGGCGATGATCGCAGAGGTCAAGCGCCTGCTCACAAAAGGCGTTGCGATGGACCAGATCGCTCCAGAACTGTCGAAGCAGTTCTATATCGACATCGATCTTCTCAATGCGGTGTTGCGCGCGATGCGCAAGAAGATGGCTGCCGGAAAGATGGACGAAAACGGCAAAGCGCACCCCCCGTCCGGCATCAGCGACAAAGCCGCGGCCTGAACAATTCCGACACAATATTCGTGCAATTTGTGTCGAATTTTCCCAACCCCGAACACCGTTTCAAAATCCCTCTCTGGTAGCAACGGAAGAACAGACACAACCGTTGCACAAATTTGCACCAGAACCAGGAGAGGACGCTTCGTGTTGCTCGGAAATATATTGAACCTGCCGCTGATCGACAGGTATACGCCACCGGTCAGACAGCCAGATACCCAGGACCCTGCTTCTCCGTCGAATGGGACGACGCAGCCCCAACCGACCGATGGGGAAACCACGGGCTCCAGCGGTTCTTCGGGTCAGGCGCAGCCCCCCGCGAACACATCCGGCGGGGGCCAGTCCCACACATCGTCAAGCGGCTCTGCCGCCGTGGAAAGCAGATACCGTGTCTCCTCGATGAACAGGTTGCCCGAAGAGCCCGAAGACGGCGTCAGGATCGAAGCCTGGGCGAGACGCGCGGCGCTTGAGGTTCAGAAAAACGAACAATTCGCGTCCATGCTGCAGCGCATTTCCAGCCCGGAATCTGCCGCCCGGATCGCTCTCCTCCACAAGGATCCTGAAAACGGTCCGGATCTCCTTTCCGTGGCCGCCGCCTATAGTGAAAATCAGGACCACCGGTCGGTTGCACCCGGCAGCTCCGAGAGTTGACGACAGGACAGAAGCCCGGCCTTGTCGGGCTTCTGTTTATTCAGAACTTTGTCCGCGAGGCAGACGCAGGCCAGCCACACCGCCATCTCTCGCTCAACGAGACAACGACTTTCCGGGGATCGCGGAACACCCGCGCAGCATTCAGCGGGCGCAAATCCATAGCAGAGCCCGCCTCCATTGGCCTGGCAAGCAGGTCACCCTGTACGAGATCGGCACCGATCGACATCGCCGCCAGAAGATGGACCGGGTCCTCGAGCCCCTTGATCGAAACCTTGATGCCACTGCGCTGGAGATTCTCCGCCATCTGACGCATCAATCGCACCGCCGACGTAATGTTTGCCACACGGCGAAACCATGAACCGTCGACGTTCACGATGTCCGGCTGAACCCGGTCGACAGTGTCCAGAACGTCAGGCTGCGCCCCAAAACCGTCCACCGCTATGCGAACGCCCGCCGACCGTATCGTCTCGATAAACCGGCTGGAAATCTCCTTATCATCCGGCCCGGTGCCCGACACGCAGAACACCAGTGACCGCGGAGAAACGGCCGTCTCCGCAAGCCGGGCGAAAGCAAGTGCCAGATGATCCAGCGCTTTGGGTCCGCGAAGCAATGCCGGCCCGAACGGAAGATGAAGCGAGAGGCTCTCCTGCCCAGTATGAAGATGATTTCCGATATGCATCAGATTGCAAAGGGACTGTAGTTCTTCCTCTGCTGCGTCATCGACGGAAGAGAAAAGCACTTCCGGTTTCACTGGCGTGAAGTCGACCAGCGGCAATACCGACGCCTCAAGGCCCTCCGGTATCAGCCTGCCGGACGATATCCGGAAAACAGGCTGATAGAGGGAACGGAGCCGGTAGACCCCGTACACACCCGTTTCCAGACCGATTTCATCGGCGATGAGCGCACCGCAGGCCGGGGATGCTGATCGTCCTGGCATCTTTCTAGGTTCCACGGCGACCGAAGGTGCGTTTGCTTCTGTTCGGCGAAACATCGCGCATGGTCGTTTCGGCCTTGCCCTGCTCCAGGCGGTCCGCCGTGCCGGCAAGTGCCCGTCGGCGCTCGCTCTCGCGCGCAGCTTCGAATTCCTCAAACGCACCTGGAGCCAGTTGCGGTCGGGCAAGCGCGAACCCCTGAACCATGGAGACACCGCAGCTTTCAGCGAGTTCAAGCTGCTGGCCGGTTTCAATTCCCTCGAAAACGGTGCGAATGCCCTTCTCGGAGAAGGCGCGGACCATCTCGGTCAGCATCGCAACGCCGGGGGCGGATGCTAGGAGATGGCCCGTCCACGCGCCATCGAACTTAACGATGTCAGGTCCCAGTGCCTCTATGCGCCTGAGGTCGGAACTGTCTGCTCCGTAGTCGTCGACCGCGACCCGGTGCCCATATCCCTTGAGTGCCTCCACAAAGCCGAGAAGTGTCTCGTCCGATTCCGTTTCCTGTTCGGTGATTTCACAGACAACGCGCTCGGCCGTGATACCGGAATCTTTCAGAACAACCTGAACATCGCGCAGCGCACTTGCCGCAGAAGCGGCATCGACGAAATGCGATGGGTCGAAATTGACGAAAAGCGATGCGGTTTCACTGAGACTGACACCGGCGTTGAGAAGATGCAGCGTTCTTGCAAGCGCTTCGACCTGAAAGCGGTCGACCTCGGGAATGCTGGAAAAAAACGTTCCAGGGCCGACCGGCCGCTCATCCCGAAAAGGGCGGATCAACCCCTCATAGGCGGTCACGAGAAGACGGCCTTCACGAAAGGAGAAAATCGGCTGAAAGGCGGATTTCAATGTGTAACCGCCCCAGATGCCCACAGCCGTCCCGTCATCCTGTCGGGCGATGTGGGCGAGGCCGATGCTGCGCGACATGCTGCGCTTCCTCAAGTCTCGTCATTCATGGGGCTTAAAATGCCAGCAAACGCCTTTATTCGCCGTTAACGACTGGTTTAACGCCGCAAAACGGCTGGCCGCTTGCGATTCTTTCCGCGATCGGACATGAAGGACCACGCTGAAGCTCAGTGTAAATCTCACAGGAACCGGAGTCCTCCAATATGGCTTTCCTTGCCGACGCCCTTTCACGCGTAAAACCATCCGCAACCATCGCGGTTTCCCAAAAAGCGCGCGAACTGAAATCTCAGGGCCGCGACGTGATCGGCCTTGGCGCGGGAGAGCCGGATTTCGACACGCCGGACAATGTGAAGAAAGCGGCAATCGAAGCGATCAATCGCGGCGAGACGAAATACACGCCCGTCTCCGGCATCCAGCCCCTGCGCGAGGCGATCGCAGCCAAGTTCAAGCGCGAGAACAATCTCGACTATGACTGGAAACAGACCATTGTCGCCACCGGCGGCAAGCAGGTTCTGTTCAACGCCATGATGGCAACGCTCAATGCCGGCGATGAAGTGGTCATCCCCAGCCCCTACTGGGTCAGCTACCCGGAGATGGTTTCCATTTGCGGCGGTACGCCGGTCGCGGCTGAGACCAGCATCGAGAACGGCTTCAAGCTCACCGCCGAGGCGCTCGAGAAGGCGATCACGCCGAAGACCAAATGGCTGATCATGAATTCGCCATCCAATCCTTCGGGAGCGGCCTATACGGCAGAAGAGCTCAAAGCTCTTGCCGACGTGCTGCTCGCCCACCCGAATGTATGGGTGCTGACCGATGACATGTACGAGCACCTGACCTACGGCGATTTCAGGTTTCACACCATCGCCGAGGTGGAGCCGAAGCTCTACGAGCGCACACTGACCATGAACGGCGTCTCCAAGGCCTACGCAATGACAGGCTGGCGTATCGGCTATGCCGCAGGTCCCGTCGAGCTCATCAAGGCCATGGACATGATCCAGGGGCAGCAGACCTCCGGCGCATGCAGCATCGCCCAGTGGGCGGCTGTCGAAGCACTCAACGGCCCGCAGGATTTCGTCGCCAGGAACAAGGCAATCTTCCAGGGGCGCCGTGACCTGGTGGTGTCCATGCTCAATCAGGCAAGGGGGATCAAATGCCCGGTTCCCGAAGGCGCGTTCTACGTCTACCCGTCCTGCGCCGAACTGATCGGCAAATCGGCACCGTCCGGCAGGACGATCGAGACCGACGAAGATTTCGTATCTGAACTGCTCGAAGCGGAAGGCGTGGCCGTCGTGCACGGCTCTGCCTTTGGTCTCGGCCCCAATTTCCGCATCTCTTACGCCACTTCCGAGGCCCTTCTCGAAGAGGCATGCAACAGGATCCAGCGCTTCACGGCTTCACTGAAGTAGAAGCAGCTTCGATATCCGGCTATTGCGCCGCAAAATTTTCTTTCTGCGGCGCAATAGTATTAACGCCCTCTTTAAGTTTCGTATTGTTCTCTCCTTTCCAAGGGTTTTGGGGAGACATCGGGGGTCATGAGCATCCTCTCCACCGTGCGCCGCAACGGCAAGCGTGTTTATATCGCCGTTCAGACGCTGCTGATCACTGCGACCGCGCTCGCCGCCGCCGCTTATTTTCTGGCGCCTGGCGAAAGCAGTGTATCGGACTGGCTGCTTTTCACCTGCCTCGCGCTCAGCATCGCCGGCCTGGGCCTGCTTGAATACCTCAAACGCACCGTCACCGATCAGCTGAGGGATGCGGTGCGCATCGAGGCCGAGCGCACACGTCTCACCGAAAACGATCTTCTCACCGGCGCCCTCACCCGCGGGCGGTTTCTCGACGAGCTCAACACCAGCATCGGCACGCTCTCGAAGCCGCGCCGCATCATGCTCCTGCTTGTCGACCTCGACCATTTCAAACAGCTCAATGACGGGTTCGGCCACCAGTTCGGAGACGAAGCGCTGGCACATCTGGTCGCCTGCGCGAAGCACTGTTTCCCCGATTGCACCATCGGCCGGCTCGGCGGCGACGAATTCGCCATTCTGATGTATGGCAACGATCTCGCGCGCTGCCGCTCCCGTGCCGAGAAACTGCTCGCCATGCTGCAGAGAGGCCGGGCCTGCGAGGGGCATCAGATACCACTCGGCGCATCGATCGGTATCGCCGTGGCGCCCCAGCATGCGAGCAGCCACAAGGAGCTTCCCCTGCTCGCCGATCTTGCACTCTATGAGAGCAAGGGCGCCGGTCGCGGCCGTATCACCGTCTTCGATCCCGACATGCTGTCGGAAAAACGCCAGCGCCGCTTCATGGAGCGCGAATTGCGTGCCGCGATCTATCTCAACGAGCTGGAGCTTCACTACCAGCCCCTGACCGACTCCGAGCGCAACTGCATCGAGCTGGAAGGTCTGGTGCGCTGGCGCCATCCCGTGCGCGGTATGGTCTCGCCAGCCGAGTTCATCCCCGTTGCCGAGAGGTCGAACCTGATTGACATGGTCGGCGAATGGGTGTTCCGCCGTGCGTGCCTCGACCTCGACCGTTTCGCCTGCAACCGCATTAGCATCAATGTCTCGGGCGAACAGCTCAAGCGCGATGGCCTCGTGCACATGCTCGATCGCGTGCTGCGTGAGACGGGGGCTTCAGCAAACCGGTTCGTCCTCGAAATCACCGAGACCGTCGCCACCGCTGCGACGCCTGAAATCATCGCCCGCATCGAACGGCTGCGAGAGATGGGTTTCCACATCGCGCTGGACGATTTCGGCACCGGCCATTGCGGTTTCAACTACATCAAGACGCTGCCCATTGATGCGATCAAGATCGACCGCAGCTACATCCGCAACCTTGGCCATGACCGCATTGCCCAGGTGTTCGTCTCAGCCCTCACCCAGATCGCGCGCATTCAGGGTCTCACAATCGTCGCCGAAGGGATCGAGACTGAAGAAGAGTTCGATCTTGCACGCGCCGCCGGCTGCAACCGCTTCCAGGGCTATTTCCTCGGACGGCCTGAGGCCGCGCCCGCGATCCGTCGCAAGAGCGACAATGTCGAGCGTCTGGCATTGACCGCCTGAGAGCCCTTGCCCAAATCCCAAAGCCGTGTGACGATATTTGACGGGGAACGTCGGCGCACCGGCATGTGAGTGCCGCAAACGGGTCTCTCAAGGGCGGAGAATGCTCCTGATCATCCGTCTACGCGCCACGACCGCGCGACGGCCGCACAGGCCGGCCGCCGCTCATGAAACGTGTGCAGGTAAACGCGTGAGAGGAGGCCGCCAGCCATGGGAAAACGCTCGGGAGAGAGAAGCCGCGGACCGAAATGCATCGCCATTGTCGGTCCGTTTGCAAGTGGCAAGACAACCCTGCTCGAAGCCATTCTGGAGCGAACCGGCGCCATAATGAAACAGGCGAGCACGGGATCCGGCACGGTCGGTGATCATTCGGCCGAAGCCAGGGCGCATCAGATGAGCGTAGAGGCGAACATCGCCACCACCGGCTTTCTCGATGAAAGCATCACCTTCGTGGATTGCCCAGGCTCCATCGAGTTCGCCCATGAGGCGGATCCGGTTCTGGCAGCCGCCGACATGGCCATTGTCGTCACCGAACCCGACGAGAAAAAGATCGCCGCCCTGCAACTCACTTTGCACAGGCTCGACGAGCTCGGCATCCCGCGCATGATCTTTCTCAACAAGATCGAGCACGCCACCATGGGTGTGCGCGACATGCTGAAGATGCTGCAGCCCACCAGCGACACGCCGCTGCTTCTACGCCAGATCCCCCTGCGCAAGGACGGCATTGTGATCGGCTCCATCGATCTCGCGCTCGAACGGGCCTACATCTACCGCGAGCATGCGAGCAGCGAGATTGCGCCCATTTCCGACGACGACAGGGCGCGCGAGGTCGAGGCACGGTTTTCCATGCTGGAAACGCTTGCCGACCATGACGACAGGTTGATGGAGCAACTGCTCGAGGAGATCGAACCGCCACGCGACGCGATATTCGACGATCTGGCAGCGGATCTGCGCGAAGGCACGGTAACACCGGTGCTGATCGGATCGGCTGAGAAAGGCAACGGCATACTACGGCTTTTAAAGGCGATTCGGCACGATTCGCCGGATGTTGAAGCCACGCGCGACCGGCTCGGCCTGAAAGATGCCGGGGAAGCCGTTCTCCAGGTCATGAAGACGATCCACACACCACACGGTGGCAAGCTGTCCGTCTCCCGGGTTCTTTGCGGCTCGATCGGGGACGGCACGGAACTGCGCAGCGGCAACACAGTCGACAAGGTCTCCGGTCTCTACACCCTTCTCGGGCGCGAACAAACCAAGGTGGCGAAGGCGGAGGCCGGCGAGACCGTCGCTCTCGGCAAGCTCGAAGGTGTCCGGACAGGTGATACGCTGACAACCGCCAAAGCGCCGCTTGCGCCCCTCATCGCACTGGAGAGCCCGCAGGCAGTCTATTCGGTCGCGGTACACCCGAGCGAACGCAAGGACGAGGCAAAGCTCTCGCTCGCTCTGCAGAAACTCATCGAGGAAGACCCCTCGCTCGGTCTCGAGCAGAGGCAGGAGACCGGCGAGACCGTCTTGTGCGGTCAGGGCGAGATGCATCTGCGCGTCACCCGCGAACGCCTCGAAGGCAAATACCAGATCCCCGTGGACACGGCCGTGCCAAGCGTTGCCTACCGCGAAACGATCCGTAAGGGCACCACCAGACGCGGCCGGCACAAGAAGCAGTCGGGCGGTCACGGTCAGTTCGGCGATGTGGTTCTCGACATACGCCCCCTGCCCCGCGGGGCCGGCTTCGAGTTCACCGACACGATCGCTGGCGGCGTTGTGCCCAAACAGTACATACCGTCTGTGGAAACCGGCGTTCGGGACTTTCTGAAATCCGGGCCGCTCGGATTCCCGGTCATCGATCTTGCCGTCAATCTCGCGGACGGCTCCTACCACTCCGTCGACTCCTCCGACATGGCCTTCCAGCTTGCCGGGCGTCTCGCCATGAAGGAGGGGCTCGGCGAATGTTCGCCCGTCCTGCTGGAGCCCGTCCTCAGGATCGAGGTCTACACGCCATCGGATGCCACGGCCCGTATCACCGCCATCCTGTCGCAGCGGCGTGGCCAGATTCTCGGCTTCGACGCGCGCCCGGGGTGGAGTGGCTGGGATGTGGTGCAGGCGACGATTCCCGCATCCGAGACCGGCGACCTGATCATCGAACTGCGCTCCGCCACCGCCGGCGTCGCCAGCTATCGCGCCACTTTTGATCACATGGCGGAGTTGACCGGACGTCTGGCGGACGCCGCAATGAACGCGCAGGGCAAGGCCGCGTGAGGGAAACGTCAAGCTGGGAGGCTTCCACGCAATCGTGAAGCACCGTGATTTTGAAACGCGGGCGGGCAGTTCTACCACTGGCCTTGGGGTCAGGTCCTGACCTGAAATCAGAAACCAGCCGGAGAACGCCATGCCCGCCATTCACCGCCGCCCGCGCTGGGCCGTCGCCGAAAGCATGGCGACGCCCGAAAACGTTTTTGCCAGTCGCCGCGCAGTGCTTGCCGGGTTTGGCCTGGGTGCGATTGCCGGCGCGGGCTTCCTGCCGGGGACGGCAAGAGCTGAGACAGAGGACGCCGCCGCACGCACGGCATCCCTTTATCCCGCGGAACGCAATGAAGCCTACAGGATCGAACGTCCGCTCACGCCTGAAGACGTGAGCAGCACCTACAACAATTTCTATGAGTTCGGCTCCCACAAGCAGATCGCCCGCGCCGCTCAGGCGCTCGTCACCCACCCTTGGGACATCGAGATCGATGGTCTGGTGGAGGAGCCCACAACCATCGCGTTTGAGGATCTGGCAAAGCGCATGCCGCTCGAAGAGCGCCTCTACCGGCATCGCTGTGTCGAGGCCTGGTCGATGACGGTGCCGTGGACCGGCTTTCCGCTTCCAGCACTCGTTGCCATGGCGAAACCGCTTTCGTCCGCCCGTTACATCCGCTTCGAAACCTTTAACGATCCCGGCATTGCCGGTGGACAGAAGCAGGTCTGGTATCCCTGGCCCTATGTGGAGGGTGTGACCATGGAAGAGGCCGCAAACGACCTCGCATTCATGGTCACGGGCGCCTACGGCAAACCGCTGGCCAAGCAGTTCGGCGCACCGCTGCGGCTCGCCCTGCCCTGGAAATACGGCTTCAAATCCATCAAGTCGATCCGCCGCATTTCCTTCACCGAAAAGCGACCGGTCAGCTTCTGGGAAGAGATCGCGGCCAGCGAATATGGCTTCTGGGCGAATGTGAACCCGGATGTGCCGCATCCCCGCTGGAGCCAGGCGGAAGAACGTGTTCTGCACACGGGCGAGCGCGTGCCGACACAGCTCTTCAACGGCTACGCCGAGGAGGTCGCCGGTCTTTACAGCGGGCTCGAAGGCGAACCGCTTTATCGCTGATTTCAGCTGAAACGATGAGACAGGGCACCGGCGGTGATCCTGCTCTCACAGGAAAAGCCATGGCAGATAAAAAAAGAGCCGGATCACGGAGATCCGGCTTTAGTCATTGGAAGTGCCATATAGGCGAAACCTCCAGAGGGGAACACTCGCGGGGGCAAATGGGAGGAGAACGCCCCCGGGAGTGCTTCTCATATGGGCAATCGCCGCCTAAATAACAACCACATGTTTTTGCAATTCACCCATGCAATTTTGCATAACACCCGGTATTTCTTGAGAAATACTGCGTCAAAATGCCCAATGCCGTGATTTGGAAATAAGGAAATCGCGGAACGCGTGAAGCTTTGCCTGGTTTTTCATCACGTTCGGGTAGCAGAAATAGGTATCGAAGGACGGCACGGCGGTTTCCGGCAGGAGCTGAACCAGATCATTGCTCTTACCCACCACATAATCGGGCAGCATGGCGATGCCCGCACCACGCTGAACCGCCAGCTTGATCGACAGGATGTTGTTGATCTGCAGGGCTGTCTGACGCTTCTGCCCCTCCGGTCGCCCAGCCGTTTCCAGCCAGTTCATATCGCTCAGATGCGGCGGCACAGCCTCGCCGAAAGTCACGATCCGGTGGTTGTCCAGATCCGCGATCGACGAAGGCTTTCCATGCTTGTTCACATAGGAGGGCGACGCGAAGAGATGGAAATGCACCGTGAAGAGCTTACGCTGGATGAGGTCGGGTTGCTGCGGCTGGCGCATACGGATCGCGCAGTCGGCCTGCCGCATGGTCAGGTCCAGCTCCTCATTGTCCAGAATGAGCTGCAGCTCGATGTCCGGATAGAGTTCGATGAATTCGGGCAGCCGCTCCGTCAGCCAGCCCGTGCCGAGCCCCACCGTGGTGGAAACCTTCAACAGACCGGACGGCCGATCCTTGGCCTCGGTCAGGCGCACACGCACACTTTCAAGCTGCATCAGCACATCGTGGGCCGTGCGATAAAGCATCTCGCCCTGCTCGGTCAGCACCAGCCCGCGCGCATGCCGATGGAAGAGGGGCACACCCACTTCCAGTTCCAGCGCGCTCACCTGGCGCGAGATTGCCGACTGCGAGAGATGCAGCGTTTCAGCGGCATGCGTAAACGAGCCGGCCTCTGCGGCGGCGTGAAAAACCCTGAGCTTGTCCCAGTCCAACGCCTCGTTCTCCTCTGTCAGGCGCTTTTACCGTCATGGGCGTTTCCACCCATTCCTGTCGCTGCATCGTTCCCGGTTTATTCGGCAGCTTCTTTTTTCGTTTCCATGGCTGCCAGATATTTCTCCGCTTCCAGCGCCGCCATGCAGCCAAGCCCCGCTGCCGTCACGGCCTGGCGATAGATGTCATCGGCCACATCGCCCGCGGCAAAGACGCCCGGCACATCCGTCTGCGTCGTACCAGGCTGCGTCCAAAGATAGCCATTGGGCTTCTGCTTGAGCTTTCCTTCAAATAACTCGACAGCGGGCGCATGGCCGATCGCCACGAAGACACCGTCGACGGCAAGGTCGGAAACCGCGCCCGAATGCACGTTCTTCACCCGCACGCCCGATGCCGATGCCGGCATGGGCGGCTTGGCCGGCGTGCCGGTGATCTCCTCGACCACCGTGTCCCATAGGATCGTTACATTCTCCTTCGCCATCAGGCGCTCCTGCAGGATGCGCTCGGACCGCAATTCGTCGCGACGGTGGATCAGCGTCACCGATTTGGCGAGGTTCGAGAGATAGAGCGCTTCCTCGACAGCCGTGTTGCCGCCGCCGACAACGGCAACATCCTTGCCGCGGTAGAAGAACCCGTCGCAGGTGGCGCAGGCCGATACGCCAAAGCCCATGAAGGTCTGCTCGGAGGGCAGACCGAGCCACTTCGCCTTGGCTCCGGTGGCGATGATCAGCGCATCGCAGGTGTATTCCGTGCCCGAATCCCCCCGGAGCACGAAGGGACGTGACGACAGGTCCACATCGACGATCAGATCATTGGCGATCTCCGCGCCGACATTCTCCGCCTGGCCACGCATCTGCTCCATCAGCCACGGCCCCTGGATCGGGTCGGCAAAGCCCGGATAGTTCTCCACCTCGGTGGTGATCATGAGCTGCCCGCCCTGCTCCAGTCCGGCGACGAGAAGCGGCTTCAGCATGGCGCGCGCCGCATAGATCGCTGCCGTGTATCCGGCAGGGCCCGAACCGACAATGAGAACGGGCGTGTGACGACGTGACATGGATGAATTCCTTTCTTCCTCGCTGGACCGCAGGGATGGTCTCTCGCCTTCCTGCCGCCACTATCAACTTCAAGGCGCCATGACCGCCCTCCGGCGGAAACGCAAAATCGGACAGCGGCCTCCAGGGGCTCATCCCTAGGCTGCCATCCAAGAACAATACGGTGACATGATCTAAGTATTCACAGGCCCAAAGTGCAAGGCGAGGAACAGGTTTCCAACAGCTACCGAATGCCGCTCCCCTCCATTTCCACGCATGAGAGGCGCCCAAACGCGGTGGATAGTCCACTTTACCGGTGAATGGATTGCTTGGCTTGGCCCAGCCCTTGCCCTAATTTCGGACAGCGCGCGTGAAAGATTCTCGCGCGTTTGCAACAGAATTGGGAAACATCATGCCGCTACAGGCCGATCTTGACGCAATCGACTGGAAAATTCTGCGCGAGCTTCAGGCCGACGGCAAAATGACCAATGTGGAACTTTCCCGCCGGGTCGGCATTTCCGCTCCGCCCTGCCTTCGGCGCGTCAAGCGGCTGGAGGAAGGCGGCATCATCAAGGGCTATCGCGCCCTTCTGAATTCGCCCGCCCTTGGCTACGATGTGGTCGCCTTCTGCCTGATCGGCCTGCATTACCAGTCCGAGACCGAGCTCAAGACCTTCGCCCAGCGGACACTGCAATGGCCCATCGTGCGGCGAGCATGGATGGTCTCCGGCGATTCCGATTTCATGCTGCACTGCGTGGCAACCGACCTCACCACCTTCCAGACCTTCGTGATCGAGCAGTTAACCTCCGCGCCCAATGTAGACACCGTCCGCACCGCACTCACCATCCGCCAGGTCAAGGACGAAGGACTGGTGGCGATCGAATAGGCGCACTTGCAGCAACCGGCTATTCGTAGTTCTGAAAATCCGGAGCAGGCACCACCTGCAGAATGCGCGTGTGATATTGCAGCGTGAGCGGCGCGAGCACATCGCCGAGAAGAAAGCTCCACGGCACCGGATAGCGCGAAGGCCCATCTCCATAGTCCACGCCCGGAACCTCCTTCGGATATCGTGCCGGGTTGGCTTCAAGATGCGGAAGAAGAAGATCAAGCCTCCTTTCGACAATTGAAAGCCAACGCCGCGTGAATTCGGTCCCCGGCCGGAAGATGAATGCGCCGTTACCGATGAGAACACCACGCCGTAGTTTCAGGTACCGATAGCGCATGTTGATCTCGAGATTGAAAACTCGCCGATCAAGAAAATAGTGCTTCTCCAATGCTTTGGACTGATGAATCCTGGCGACACCGCCGGCAACCTCGGCATAGCCAGCGCCAAGAACATGACCTTTCTCGGTCGCAGAAAATGCGGGAATCCAGGAGTGAGAAATGGCTTTGATATCTGCGTAGCCACCGCCGAAATGATGCATGAAGTAGGCGCGCAGGTAATCGGATTGGTGGATCGGAGACAAAAAATGAAATGCAGGGTGAAAAGGCTTCGTGGGGACCGCAAAACTATCAAGCGTTTCGGCTGTAACAAGGTGCGTACGGCATTCGGAATTGCCGAATGTATCAAGGCAGGCGCGCCTACGCTCCGACATTTCCGCCCGGCCAAACCAGAACGCAAATATGCGGCCTACCCAATTGCCGGAAAGATCACTTCGCATCGATGAACGCATGATCAGCGAAACCCGACCTTCACGCGCTCGCGTCTCCCGATCAAAGACAAAGTTCGGTTGACCGTCGAACGGCGCTTTTTGGAAAGGGATAGAGTAAACCGTTCGAAGGTACCAAGCCGCCTCCGAACTTTTTTCTCTCGGCCTTCAATGCACGATGCGAGCCTTTCAGGCGAATTTGGAGCCAACAACGCTGCCTGTTGTATACAAATTGCTGGCGCGAGTTGATAGACAACCAAACTGTCAAACAGAGGAGATGAAACGTTAAAGAGAAAGTCATCAACAGGTTCGGAGAATGTTTCACTCGAAGAAAGCAAATGTTGAGCACAAGATCGGGAAATGACATACCCACCTGAGCAGAAATGTGACGAACGAAGTCGCCGAATTTCGCGCGCCATTATGACTCCACTTGCCCAGGTATCCAGGTACACACGTTCATCGGCCGCCTCAAGCTTCACTATATCGGCGTCCTCGGGGAGCCAACTACTATCCGTCATCACGGAAACGGCATTCTCTCCGAGAACGAGATCATCCTCCAGAACAACTGCATATTGAGAACCTTCCTGAACAAGTGCTTTCCAACACTTGCGATGGCTCAAAAAACAGCCGACTTCTCCAGCAGTTATTTTGCCCCAGCGACTTTCACCGACGACCACTTGAGCGATATCGGCACTGCTCAATTTTGGTCCGTCAACCCCTTCCATCCGCGTGAACTCAAGGCCGGCATCCAGACATAGTTCCCTCATGCGCTCCAAACGATCGCTAGAGCGCCTTAGATTTATCAGATAGATAACCATTTGCTCTCACCAGCCAGTCTGAAAAAGAGCGAAGCCCCCAGTGCAGGCAACACACCATATGACACTCGAAATATCACACCGAAATCAAACCCTACCACCGGTAAACATGCTCTGGATTGGTGGTGCCCTTGGTCCGATAGAGATCATGTCAGCGCTGAGCTTTCTCGAAGCGGGGCACAAGGTCGTTCTGCATTCATATGACCATGTCAAGAACACTCCCAGTGGCGTCGAGGAGGCGAACGCTGAAAAAGTCGTACCTAGACAGAGGATATCAGAGCTACGCCATCACAAAACGGGATCGTTCGCTCTAGCCTCGGATTATTTCCGGTTTAAGCTGCAACAGCAAGGCCTTGGCGTTTGGGCTGACCTCGACATGATATGCTTGAGGCCAATCACACTCCTCGAGGACATCTTGTTCGGAAAGGAGAGCAATACACACATAAACGGGGCGCTTCTTTACGCGAGGCAGGGACATCCAATCGTGGAAGAGGCTTTAGCCTTTTTCTATCGCCAAGGAATCCCTCCATGGACCCGAACTCGTGATGCTGTACGCCTTCGCCTCGCGCATCGCTTCCTCGGCAAAAGCATCAGCCCAGCGACCCTTCCCTGGGGATCATTCGGTCCGAAAGCCATAACCTATCTCGCAAAGAAACATGATGCATTCGACCTCGCAGCCCCAAGCGACGTCTTCTACCCCATCAATTTCCGAGAAGCGCCAGTTCTATATGATGCTTCAAGAAATTTGGATGAATTCTGCACAGAACGAACCAAAACCGTCCATCTATGGAATGAGGTTCTCAGGAGCGCAGGCTTGAAGTCCCAGCGTCCGCCGAGTGCTTCACCACTAGCAACCCTTTTTAGACGATTTAATGTTTAATTTAAAAATAATAATTCTACCTAAAACCGATACGAGCCCACCGATTATTTGTAAAAACATCTTCAATTTTTTCTTTTATTTTTTTTATTATTTTTTTAAAAAATCTACAAATTTTTCTAAATAAAATTCGAACAATTGATGATTTTTTTACACCACTTTCGATATGCAAACGCTCTTTAAAAAGAGAACTTCCTAGGACACGGTCATTCTTTAAAAAAACTTCCTGTATCGCCGGAGACGGGTCGATCTGGTAAATTCCAAAACTCTTTTTATGGAACAATCCGGAACTGTAGAGGAATTGGTCGACTGGATCGCAGAAGACACGAGAATTGGTGTGCAATACTTGTGCGCAGCTCCGAGATATCAGATACGCGCCGGCTCCCGCTCGCGCAACGCGCAGCGGATGCACCTTTCGACCGGCAACCGTAGAGACCGCAGCCTTTCCAATCAGCGTCTTGGGCCTGCACGCCTCCAGCCTCACAACACCGGCGCCCTCGGGAATCCATCCATCGTCGCCGAAAATCGCCGCTGCATTCTCGCCGAGGAAAATATCGTCCTCACAGACGATCGTATAAGCGTCCTCGCTTTTCGCCGCGATCTCCCAGCACTTGCGGTGCGAAAGAAAACAGGCGATCTCGCCCGCTCCCAATTCATAAAAACGCGGTTTCCCCGTACGTCCCGCCTTGAGTTGCTCCGGCGAAAGCAGTTTTGCATCCACCGCCTTCACCACCTCGAAATCGAGACCCTGCTCGCCGAAGACCCTGCGCATATGCGCCAGGCGCGCCGTCTCCCGTTCCAGATTGATGACAAGCGTCTTCATCGCCGTTCCACCTCTGTCTCGCACCAGTCTCGCGAGTATTTCTGCACCCGGCGGCGATAGATGAAACGGCTCCACTCCCGCCAAAGGCGTTCGCCAGGGCTGCGCCGCGCCTTCCCCGACGCGCTGACGGTACTGCCGCCGATTTCGGCCGACTGGTCGCTTATGCCTGACGGCACGACACAGAAGGGCGCGATACCAGTCACCCAGCGCATCTGCAAAAACGTGTCGACCGGCCGGTCGAAACGCTCCGTCAGGGCGAGAAGATGCTGTGCCGCCTCGCGTGTCACAAGCTGCGCCACGGTGCCAAGTTGCGAAACCTGCGGAGCCACAAGCCGAACCTCACCGTCCCGCGCCACGTCCCGCATCCTGCCGCGAACCGGGCTTATGCGAAACTGCACATACGCTTTCCCCACACAGGCACGCTTTGCCAAATCCAGACAGCGCCCGAAAAGCGGCATGTCGAGCGCCACATCGTCCTCGACGATCAGCCCCGCATCAAGCCGGCGTTCCACGATCATACGCCACACCTTCCGGTGCGAGAGAAAACAGGCGATTTCGGATTGCCGTAACGCAAATGGATAGGCCGGCTGATGCAGCCCCGTCACATAGTGCCGGCCGACCTCGTCATCGCCGAGCGCCTGACCGTCCACAGCGTCCACAACATGGGTTTCGACAGGCAGCGACGCGAGCAGATGCTCCACCTGCGGGCGACGCGCCATCGCACGCCTCAAATGAACGATGAAACCTTCGATTTTCATCTGGAGGCCTCTCGCCACAATTCCGCATAAAGCGCATTCAGCGCCTGCGCTTCCCCCTCAAGGGGAAAATGCCGGCGCGCATGCGCCAGCGCTGCGCGCGCCGCGGTGCTCCGCAGCGCCTCGTCATCCATATAGCGCCCCGCGGCGGCGATCATCGCAGCCGGATCGTCAACCGGCACGAGCGCCCCCGCATCACTGCCCTCAAGCTGCTCGGAAAAAGCCCCCACATCCGTTGCGACAACGGGAACGCCCGTCGCCATCGCCTCAAGTGGCGTCAGTCCGAACCCCTCCCAGCGCTGCGGCGCGATAAAAAGCGAAAGCGCTCGATACCAGTCCGGAATATCCGAACGCGTACCGACGAATAGAATGCGCTCGGCGAGCCCCGCTGCCCGCACGCGCTCTTTCAGTTCCGCCTCGAAATCGGCGTGCGGTCCGGTTGCCTGACCGGCAACAATCGCCGACCAGCCGGGGCGCTCCGGCAGGAGCGCAATCATCGCATCGACGAAAAGGTCCGTGCCCTTCTGGCGCCGCACGCGGCCAAAACAGCCGACATAGCGCTGATCGCTCGCCATCCCCACCGCTGCCGCCCCCTCGCCGGGGCTCGAAGGCGGCGAAAAACGGCCGGTATCGATGCCGTGCATCACCACGCGGCTGGAAACCCGGAGATAGCCGGCCGTCTTGCGGCTTGTGGCCACCACCCGGTCCATGCGGCGGATCAAAAACCGGGTCCAGCGCGTATGTTCGCGCTGCGAGGCGGACGTGAAAACAAGTTTCACCGGTGCACGAAAGATATCCCGCAAAACCACACCGGCCAGCATTTCCGGATTGCGCCGCGCATGCCAGATGCGAGACGGCCTGTTCGCGGGCCTGCGCAACAGGCCCGGCACCTGCCACCAGCGCAGTCTGGGCAGCGTATCGGGAAGCCCCGGCCCCAGAGTGGCAATCGAGAGTGATTTTGCCTGCTCCGGCACAAGCTGCACGATCGTGCTGGTCACGCCCGAAAGCCGCTTCTTGAAATTGGGGGCCACCACATCCACGTCACGGACGCGGACCCGATGGCCGCTTGCGGGCATCTTGCCGGACATG
Organism: Nitratireductor rhodophyticola; assembly: GCF_019891355.1. Classification (NCBI taxonomy): domain Bacteria; kingdom Pseudomonadati; phylum Pseudomonadota; class Alphaproteobacteria; order Hyphomicrobiales; family Phyllobacteriaceae; genus Nitratireductor; species Nitratireductor rhodophyticola. Next base: position 58,174 of record NZ_JAHSSF010000004.1, read on the forward strand.
GTCAGCCGTAGCGGACTTCCACCACCTCATAGCCCCGCGCACCGCCCGGAGCATTCACCTCGATGGAATCGCCCACCGCCTTGCCGATCAGCGCCCGCGCGATAGGCGAGGAGATGGAAATGCGGCCCGACTTCACATCGGCTTCCTGGTCGCCGACGATCTGATAGGTCTTTTCCTCTTCAGTATCCTCGTCGACGAGCATCACCGTGGCGCCGAACTTGATCGTGTCGCCGGAAAGCTTTGTCACGTCGATGACTTCGGCACGTGCGATAAAGTCTTCCAGTTCTCCGATGCGGCCCTCATTGAGGCTCTGTGCTTCCTTGGCGGCGTGGTATTCCGCATTCTCCGAAAGGTCGCCATGGGCGCGCGCCTCGGCGATCGCCTCAATGATGCGTGGCCGCTCTTCCTGCTGGCGCCAGCGCAGCTCTTCCTTCAACGCCGCAGCTCCGGCAAGCGTCATTGGGACCTTGTTCATTTCATTCACCTTCCAGACATGAAGGCAGGAAGACCCCACACGCGCCACGCGAAGTGCCGTCCTGCCGCCGGTGCAGACATAAAAAGAAACGGTCCGAAAGCGTCTGCCTACGGAACCGTTTCGTATGACCTGTCCCAATATAACAAGCCGGTGACGATTTTCACGCAAATTTTTGCGTATCCGTCTTCCAGCAGCCGATTGCGCACATGTGCGTTGCCTTGTCCGGCGGCACTCAAAACCTATCTCTTGATAAAACCGAAAACGGGAGACACCTTGATGCAGGATCAGTTCCTCCGCACTGCCCTCGCTGCCAGCCTCCTGGCGTTACCGGGCGCCGCCGCGGCCAAAACCTTCGTCACGCAGGCGGTCACCGTGGAGGCAGAAACACTTGCCCGCGGTCTCTCAAATCCCTGGGGTCTTGATTTCCTGCCCGACGGAAGCGCGCTCGTTACCGAACGTTCCGGCCAGTTGCGCCTCTTCGCCAATGGCACCCTCTCGGAGCCGATCCCCGGCGTACCCGAGGTGGCCGTGGTCGGACAGGGTGGATTGCTGGACGTCGCCGTCTCGCCCGACTTCGCCGAGACGGGAGTGATCTTCCTTTCCTTCTCGGAACCCGGCGAAGGCGGCGCAGGCACGGCAATCGCCCGCGCCAGACTGGTAAGAAACGAAGGGGCAGCCCGCCTTGAGGACGTCACCACCATTTTCTCCATGAACCGCAAGAGCGCGGCGGGTCAGCATTTCGGTTCCCGCATCGTGCTGCACCCCGACGGCACGCTCTTCTTCACCATCGGCGACCGGGGCGAAGGCGACAGGGCGCAGGATCCCGCCGACCATGCCGGCTCGGTGCTCAGGATCAATCGCGACGGCACGGTACCCGAAGACAATCCCTTCGCCGGCAGCACGGACACCGCACCGGAAATCTGGTCCATGGGCCATCGAAATCCGCAGGGTGCCGTCTTCGACCCCGTGACCCGCGCGGTGTGGACGGTCGAGCACGGTGCGCGCGGCGGCGACGAGGTCAATCGCCCCGAAGCCGGCAGGAATTACGGCTGGCCGGTCATCTCCTACGGCGTCAACTACAGCGGCACCAAGATCGGCGTGGGCAGCGAGGCACCCGGTTACGAGCAGCCCGAATATTACTGGGACCCGTCCATCGCGCCATCGGGCACAGCGGTCTATCAGGGCGAAATGTTTCCCGAATGGCAGGGAGACTTCCTTGTCGCAGCGCTGAAGTACCATCTCGTCGCGCGCCTGGATCGGGACGAAAATGGCGGCATCACCGACGAGGAGCGCCTCTTCAAGGGGGCTTTCGGGCGCATACGCGATGTCAATGTCGCACCCGATGGCTCGCTCTGGCTTTTGACCGACGAACGCCGGGGCGAGATCATTCGCATATTCCGCGCCGGGGAATAGCCTGCACGGATCTGGCCCATAGGAGGCAGGGGCCGCGGCCCTTGCGCGCTGCGCACGCGCTCCGTAAGACAAACGCGTTTCCTCCTGTCCGGATATACGCATGACACGGGTTCAGGCCAATCTTCTGTTGCTTCTCGCCGGTGCCATGTGGGGCATGGGCTTCGTCGCCCAGTCGACCGCGATGGATGCCATTGGCCCGTTCCTGTTCATCGGCCTGCGCTTTGCCATCGCCTGTCTTTCCATGCTGCCCTTCGCCATGTGGGAAGCCCGGCGCAGCACGGGAGCGCTAACCTTCATCGACAAGCGGAACTTCCTGGTCATCGGCCTGCTTCTGTTCGCAGGCATGGCGGCGCAGCAGGTTGGTCTTTTGACCACGAGCGTCACCAATTCCGGTTTCCTGACCGGTCTTTACGTGGTCATGGTGCCGTTTCTGGCGGTGCTTCTCTTCCGTCAATGGCCGCACACTGTGGTCTGGCCGGCGGCCCTTTCCGCGCTTGCCGGCATCTGGCTGCTTTCGGGCGCAGGCAGCGTCGCGCTGACAACCGGCGACTGGCTGACCATCGTCTGTGCCCTCTTCTGGGCGCTGCAGGTCATCATGATCGGCAGAAGCGCCAGCCACACCGGCCGCCCCGTCACACTGTCGGTCAGCCAGTTCGGCATCACCGCAGTCATCGCGCTCGCCATTGCCGGTCTTGTCGAGCCCATCGATCTGTCCGCAGTGCGCACCGCCCTGCCGGAAATCCTCTATGCGGGCATCTTTTCCGGCGGCATCGCCTTCACGCTTCAGGTCATCGGCCAGCGCTACACCACGGCCCCGCAGGCCGCGATCTTCCTGTCCACAGAAGCCGTCTTCGCCGCACTCTTCGGCGCGATCTTCCTCGGCGAACGCCTGCCCGCGCTCGGTCTGGCGGGCTGCGGTCTGATCTTCGCTGCGATCCTCGCGGTCGAGATCGTGCCGGCCCTGCGCAACAGGCAGCGCAGCGTCGCCTGAGCGGCATCATCAACAAAACGTCGCGCATTCAACGCGTTCTGCGCTATCATGCCCCTGATTGCCCGGAGGATAGGCCCGTGCAGAGACCGGTTGAACGCGAATGGGAGCTTTCGATAGACCCGGAAACCGTGCGCTTGCTGGCAGGCAAGGCACGGGCCATCAGTGCCGCGCTCAACACCGACTACGATGGCGGGCATGAGCATGAAGTCGAGATTGATGGCGATGCACGCGACCGACACCAGCATGACGGGCTCATCGAGGAAGAGGAAGAAGACCTCACAGAAGAGGAATTCCGCGAGCTCGTGGCAGACCTCAACGTGGACGAGCTTGCCGACCTGGTCGCGCTGGCATGGATCGGCCGCGGTGACTACGACGTAAGCGAATGGGCGAATGCCGTCGCCGACGCAAGACAGCATGGTGCAAAGCACGTCGCCACCTATCTTCTGGGAATGCCGATGCTGTGCGACTGGCTGATCGACGGTCTGGACGCGCTCGGCGCATCCTGACACGCTCCGAAACACACCGTTATTTCCCGATCAGCGGTCGCTGGGGCAAACATCAGGCATGATCGTTCTCTTAGCCGTTCGAAGTGCGCTGACGGCCATGCTCCTGTGCGCACTGGTTCCCGTCCTGTCCTCAAGCAATGCAGACGCCGCAGAGGCGGCCCCGTCCGTGCCTCTGCCGGCAACGGGCCCCATTCCGCAGGCCCGCGGAGAGGTACGGCGATCGGAAATGTCAGTGATCGTTCCGATCCCCTCGCCCCGGCCCGAGGAAAAAACCCAACCGCAAAAGCCACCCGCACCCTACAAACCCGGCCGCATGCCCGGACAGGAAACCACCTGCCGCCGCGCCCTCACGAAACTCGGCGTTTCGTTCTCCGACCGGCCATCGATCTCCGAGGCAGCCGGCTGCGCCATTCCCCATCCGCTGGTCATCACGCGACTTTCCAGAAAGATCGCGCTGCAACCGGAGGCCACGCTCAACTGTGCGACGGCCCTCGCACTCGCACGCTTTTTTTCGGAGGAGGTCCCGCCACTCGCCCGAAGTCATCTGAAGCAGCCGGTCACGACCGTTCGCCATGCCTCGGCCTATGTCTGCCGGTCGCGGCGCGGATTGCAGAAGCTTTCCGAGCATGCCTTCGGCAACGCCTTCGACATCGCCGCCTTCACCCTGGCCGACGGCACGCAACTCGACGTCGCCCGACAGCCCAGCCCGAAAAGCGGAAGAGCGCGGTTTCTCAAGGCGTTCCGCACAGCCGCCTGCGGTCCCTTCAAGACCGTTCTCGGCCCGGGTTCCAACGCCGACCACGCCAATCATTTTCACCTCGATCTGCAAAAGCGCCGGAACAACTCTCTGTATTGCAAGTAGCTGGTGACCCACACGCCACAATCGGGTCACAGGTCTGAACACCCCCGCTGACCTTTCCTTTACCTTGTCTGGCTAGGCTTGCTGCCGTGAAAGAGCGTATGAGGCTGGCGGGGCGTGTTCATGGTGGGTATTCGTATTGGCAAGTCGATTGGAGGGCCGCTGCGCGCGCGTATGCTGCTCGCGGCGGCCGGTGCGACGCTTGTTGCCCTCTCCGCCTGCTCGGTCAGCGATGTCATGTCGCCGCGTCCCTCCGTGGATATCGGCGTGCAGACCGCGGCAGTGCCTGTCGCCCGTCTTGCCCCGGCTCCCGCTGCGCCAGTGCCCCAAGCGGCGACACCATCCGTCTCCGCCTCCACACCCACGCCCGACAGCACGAAAGGCCTGCAGGCACTCGTTCCCTCAAACCCGATGATGGTTTCCTACCCGCGCTTCACCCTGCCGCGCAGCGAAAGTTCGGCCCGCGTCATGCCGCCGGAAGAGGTCGCCTGTCGCCGCCGCCTCAAGCGGCTTGGGGTCAAATATCAGGACCTCGAACCCATCAACGATGGCGGCGCCTGCCGCATCGACTGGCCCGTCAAGGTCAGCGGCCTGTCCGGCAACATCGAAATGGCGCCCGCCGCCACGCTCAACTGTCAGATGGCCGAGACCTTTGCCCGCTGGACCAAAAGCGAGCTCGCACCGGCCGCACGCAAGCGCTACCTCACCGGTATCGGCAAGATCCGTCAGGGCTCAAGTTATTCCTGCCGGCGCATCGCCGGCACCAGCGTTGCCTCCGAGCACTCCAAGGGCAACGCACTCGACGTAATGAGCATCCAATTGAAGAATGGCCGCGAGATCGATGTGCGCAAGCCCGGCTTCTTCGCGTTCCGCCAGCGCGGTCTGCTCAACACGGTGCGCGCCGAGGGCTGCGACTATTTCACGACGGTTCTCGGTCCCGGCTACAACTACGATCACCGCGATCACTTCCACTTCGACCTGAAAGGCCGCCGCAACGGCTATCGCGCCTGTAAATAGCGCCCTTTCTGGACACAATGCAGTCTCGCGCCGTTCACCCCGGAGTGCTAAAGAGCAGCCATGCTCATTGTCGAAATCGTCATTCTCTTCGTCCTTATCCTCTTCAACGGCTTCATGGCCATGTCGGAGCTGGCCGTTGTGTCGGCCAGACCCGCCCGGTTGAAGTCCCGGGCCGAACAGGGCCAGCGCGGCGCCGCCCGCGCCCTTGCACTGTCGGCTGATCCCGGCCGTTTCCTTTCCACGGTCCAGATCGGCATCACCCTGGTCGGCGTGCTCTCCGGCGCCTTCTCCGGCGCAACGCTCGGCACACGCCTGTCCGACTGGCTCGTCATGCAGGGCGTTTCGCAAGGCGTGGCAAACCCGCTGGGCGTCGGCCTGGTCGTGGCCCTGATCACCTATGTATCGCTGATCGTCGGCGAGCTTGTTCCAAAGCAGATCGCGCTGAAGAATGCCGAAGGTATCGCCGTCAAGGTAGCGCCGATCATGGGCCTCCTGTCGCGCATCACCCTGCCGCTCGTGTGGCTGCTCGATGTGTCGGGCCGGCTGGTCCTGGCACTGCTCGGCCAGGGCGCGGAATCGAGCCAGCGCGTGACCGACGAAGAAATCCGCACACTCATCGCCGAGGCCGAAACCAGCGGCACCATCGCATCCGACGAGCGTCGCATGATTGCAGGTGTCATGCGCCTTGCCGACCGCAAGGCCCGTGCCATCATGACGCCGCGCGGCGAGATCGACTGGCTCGATCTGACAGCGGATGAAGCGGCACTGGCGGATGATGTCAGGGAGTCCGGTCACTCCCTTCTTCCCGCCGGCGAAGGGTCCATCGATGAGATCGCCGGTGTGGTCAAGCTGCGCGACCTGCTTGCCGTCCAGCTATCGGGCGAAGCACTGGATATCCGGACGCATGTTCTGCCAGCACCGATCGTTCACGATATGGCCGACGCGCTCGATGTGCTTTCCGTCCTGCGCGAAGCGGCAGTGCCGATGGCACTGGTGCACGACGAGCACGGCCATTTCGAAGGCATCGTGACGCCCTCCGACATTCTGGAGGCCATTGCCGGCCTTTTTCGTGCCGATGCCGAGGAAGGCGAGATGGACATCGTCGAGCGCGCCGACGGCTCCTGGCTCCTGCCCGGCTCCATGCCCGCCGACGAGATGGCCGACCATCTGGGCTTCACCCTTCCCGCAGAGCGCACCTACACCACGCTCGCAGGCTTCCTGCTCAACGAGTTCACGCATCTGCCGAAGACCGGCGAAAGCACCGACGCGATGGGCTGGCGTTTCGAGATCATGGATCTGGACAATCGCCGGATCGACCGCGTGCTTGCAACGAAACTCGACGAGGTGGCCGAGGCGTAGACCTCAGTCTTCGGGTGGGACCGGGGTGGGCCTGCCATTGGCGTCGAGCGCCACCATCACAAAATCTGCATGGGTGACCATTTCCATGGTCGGCGACAGGTAGCGCTGTGCCCATGCTTCGACCTTGAGCCGGATCGACGTGCGCCCCACCCCCTCGATATGGGTGTAGATGCACAACGTGTCGCCAACCTTCATCGGCTTGGCGAAGGCCATTTCCTTCACACCGGCCGTCACCACGCGGCCATGGGCGCGTTCGGCGGCGCGAATGCCGCTCGCGAGGTCCATCTGCGCCATGACCCAGCCACCGAAAATATCGCCGGCGGCATTGGCGTCACCTGGCATCGCCTGCGTACGAAGCGTCAGATCGCCCGTGGGTGTTTCCGGTGCATTCATGACCTGTCATTCCCCCTTTTTTGAACGTCATCCGGCGTAGCCCCGACAGGTCTCCCGGTCAACAAACGCGGGCGCATGGCACCTCTTCCGTTGACGCATGGTTGCCCTTCGGTGTCGTATCTGCGTTGCACCCATGATGAACTTGCGGCTTTAATTCGGATTGCACGCATTCCAGCGAGGTTTCCATGCAGATCAAGGCCGCCATATGCCGGGCGTTCGGCAAACCCCTCACGATCGAAACGCTCGAGCTCGCTCCGCCACGGCGGGGTGAAGTTCTCGTCGACCTCAAAGCCTGTGCCATCTGCCACTCCGACATCTCTTATGCCGAGGGCGCCTGGGGCGGCGATCTCCCGGCTGTCTACGGCCACGAGGCAGCCGGCGTGGTTTCCGCAGTGGGCCCCGGCGTCACCGGTGTTGTGCCTGGCGATCATGTCGTCGTCACGCTCATCCGCTCCTGCGGCCATTGCCACTATTGCGCGCGTCAGAGCCTGGTCATGTGCGAGGAGGTTTTCCCGCTCGATCAGCAAGGCCCCCTCGCCTTTGCCGATGGCGGCGCCTGCGAGCAGGGGCTGCGCACAGGCGCTTTTGCCGAAAAAGTGGTCGTTCACGAAAGCCAGCTCGCCCATGTTCCGGCCGACATGCCATTCGACGTCGCCTCGCTCCTTGCCTGCGGTGTCATCACCGGCTTTGGCGCGGTCACCAACACGGCCCACGTCTCCGCCGGCCACGCGGTGGCTATCGTTGGCTGCGGCGGCGTCGGACTCAATGCCATTCAGGGTGCGGCACTCGCCGGCGCGAGTCCGGTCATCGCGCTTGATCTCAGTGACGACAAGCTGACAGCGGCCCGCGAATTCGGCGCCACCCACGCGTTCAGCCCCGCCGATCCCGATCACGCGAAGGCGATCAAAACGCTCACACAGGGGCGTGGCGTGGATTTCGTCTTCGTCACCGTGGGCGTCGAGGCAGCGCTTGCCAGCGCCCCGCGCTATATAACCCGCAACGGTTCTGTCATCGTTGTCGGCATGCCGGCCAATGGCGTGCGCATCCCCTATGATCCGGGCAAGCTTGCTGCACTCAACCAGAAGATCATCGGTTCCAAGATGGGCGAAACGCGCATCCGCCACGACATACCCATCCTAGTCGAGCATTATCAGAAGGGCCGGCTGAAACTCGATGAACTCATCACCGCCCGTTACAGGCTCGAGGAGATCAACGAGGCGATTGCCGCCGTGAAGAACGGACAGGCCCTGCGCAATGTGGTGATCTTCGAATGAAGATTGCCGAAGCCAGAACCTTCGTCACCGCAAACCCGCCACCGCATGTGGGCGGGCGCTATTTCATCTTTGTGAAGCTCGTCACCGATGGCGGTGTGGTTGGCTATGGCGAGGCCTACTCCGCCGCCTTCGGCCCACAACTCACCGCACGCATGATCGAAGACGTGGCCGAACGGTACCTGATCGGCCACGACCCGCACGACATCGAAACCTTCTTTCGCCGCGCCTATTCCTCCGGCTTCAGCCAGCGGCCCGATCCAACACTGATGGGGTGCGTGTCCGCCCTCGAAATGGCGTGCTGGGACATCATCGGCAAGGAGGCGGGCAAACCGGTCTACAAGCTGCTCGGCGGAAAGGTGCATGAGCGGCTGCGCAGCTACACCTATCTCTACCCTGCCACGGGCAGCGCCGTACCGAGCGAGACCGATAGCGAACGCAATGTCTACAACGATCCCGACCTTGCCGCCGAAGCCGCATTGGCCTGCCTTGCGCAGGGTTTTGACGCGGTCAAATTCGATCCGGCGGGCCCATACACCGCCTTCGGCGGCCATCAGCCGCGCCAAAGCGATATCGACCTTTCCATACGCATGGTTGCCGCGGTGCGCGAAGCTGTCGGCAGGCGCGCCGACATCCTGTTCGGCACCCACGGCCAGTTCACACCGTCGGGTGCGATCCGCATGGCCCGCGCGCTCGAACCCTATGATCCGCTCTGGTTCGAGGAGCCTGTTCCTCCGGACAGTCCCGAAGCCATGGCGCAGGTCGCACGTGGAACCACGATCCCCATCGCCACGGGGGAAAGACTCACCACGAAGTATGAATTTGCCCAGCTTCTCAGCCTTGGCGCCGCCGGCATCTTCCAGCCCAATCTCGGCCGGTCAGGAGGCCTTCTTGAAACGAAGAAGATCGCGGCTATGGCAGAAGCTCATCATGTTCAGATCGCGCCGCACTGCTATTGCGGCCCCATTGTCGCTGCCGCAAACATCCAGCTCGCCGTCACCCTTCCCAATTTCCTGATCCTGGAAGCGATCCGCACCTTCGACGGTTTTCACGCTCGATTGCTCAAACAGAAAATTCGCTGGGAGGATGGTTTTGTCATTCCATCGAGAGAACCGGGGCTTGGTGTCGAGCTTGACGAAAACGTCGCCGAAGCTCACCCCTATGAGGGTGGCGAGCTGCATCTCCAGGCGACGCAGGCACCGATCTCGGCAAAATAGCAGGCCGGATTTCCGATTCGTTTTCAGAAACTTGCCGCGACAAAATGAATCATCGCGCAAGAAACCTGAATCAACACATCAGGTACTTGAATCGATACGTGAAGTTTACGGTTGCTGCCGGGGTTCACAAACCACGCAGCGGTTAACGCCTGCCTAACAATTCAGGCACTGTTCGCCTCAGAAGCGCCATGCCGGCAGGCGTCCATCCGAGGGCGCGCAGGCGATCCGTTTTCATCACATTGACCGCGCTTCTGTCTGCGGCACGCGGCAACGGATTCCTGCATCCAGTTTCCTGTGCCACGAGCGCCAGAAGATCGTGACGATCGAGCAGCAGATCCGACACATTGAAGACACCGCCCACAAGCTTTGCCGCCGGCAATGTCAGCATCAGGCGCACAGCCGATCCAACATCCTCACCATGCACTTCAGTCGCCACGCGCGGTGCGATCTCACGGCCGGAAAGGTAATCCTCAAAAAGGCCTGCCCATTTGTGCGATCGTCCGCTGCCCGCCGCTCCATAGACCCCTGTCACACGCAGGCTCACACCGCTAAATCCCTCGCCGGAAAGCTGCGAGAGCGCCTCCTCACCGGCCAGCTTTACCTGGCCGTAAAGTGTGTCGGGCCGGCAGGCATCGGTCTCATCGAGCATCGACCCCGGTGCGCGTGGCCCATACACTGCGCGCGTGGAAAGAAACACCGTTCGCGCCACACCCGCCGCCCGCGCGGCACGGAACATGGCAATGCTTCCGTCGAGATTGCGTCGGCGAAACCCAGCCGCATCATCGCCCTCCCCGCCCCGGTACCGGCCGGGCAGGTGGTCGAAGGCCGCATGCACGAAGAAATCCGCCCCCTCGAACAGGGCCGTCGAGATGGATGTCGGCTCAAGCGTCATGGGCGCAAATGCGACCGCCCCTGAAAAATGGCCTTCCGGCGGCGCGTTGCGTCCCAGCACCGTCACCCGGTGCCCCGCTGCCAGCAACCCCTCGACAATGAAGCGCCCGACAAGCCCGGTCCCGCCGGACACGATGCTGTGAGGCGTGCTCATGGCACCGGGTTCGCCAGCGCATCGATGTCGGGAATGCCCTCACCCGAGTGATACGCATTCCAGAGGTCGATCAACGGCTGCAATTCGGCTGCTCTGGGGTGATCGCGCTCCCAGGGCTTTTCATACTGATAGTGAACCACTGAAATCGACGTCCAGTCCCAGAGCTCCGGCAGGTTGAACCACACATATTGCAGCATGTTGAAAAACACCGGCAAACCATGCCAGTGCGGAAAATACGCCTGCAGAAAAGTCTGGTCGGTCCGCCGCCAGAACGCTTCGGGCTGATCCAGTCGCGCAAGCATGGCGGCAAATGTCGCTTCCGAAGGCGCTGCTACAAACACGCCTGAATTCAGCCGGTGAAAATCCGCAAGGCTCTCATAGACATTGGGCGCGGCGGAGAATTCCGGATAGCCGAACAACCGGTCGATATTGCGCACCACCACCGCGTCGGCATCGATGAACACGACCCGTTCATACTCGGTCAACTGCCACAGCCGGAGCTTGGCGAAGTTGTCGAGCGGGGTGTGAAAACTCGGCTTGTTGCCCTTGGAGAAGGGTGCATTCGCGTGAAGCCGCGCCCGCTGATGCCGCTCGTTGAAGGCATCTGAGGTGGGCAGAAGCTCCGCTGGCACAAGCCGTGCGCCGAGCGCAGCCAGCGGCTTCAGCGCGTGGGCGGGAGCTCCACCGGTGTGCATCACCACAAGATCGGCATCCGTTTGCGTCAGCCGTAGCGAGCGCACCAGAGCCAGCGCGCCCATCGCATAATCTTCATTGGTGACAAGCGTCACATAGGCGTGTTTCGACATGAAAGCCGTCGCTTAGCCCACGCTCTTGAGCCGCTTGCCTTCCGGATCGCGCTCGATGGTCGGCGCAATGTCCTTGGTCCAGGCGGACACGGCCGGGATGCGCGAGCGGTCGACACGATAATCGAACTTCTTCGCCACATCGACGACCTCGGCCAGAAGCCCTTCTTCGAGCGTGATCGGATTGAGGCCGAGCGACAGGAACTTGTCGTTTCTCACGACCAGATCGTTTTCCGCCGCTTCCTTGCGCGGGTTCGGCAGGTACGCGACCTTCGCGCCCGTCATGCGCGCGATGAGCTCGGCCAGGTCCCGCACGCGGTGCGTTTCGGTCATCTGGTTGAAGATTTCCACGCGGTCGCCCCGCTTCGGCGGATTGTTCAATGCGATCTCGACGCAGCGCACCGAATCCTGAATGTGGATGAATGCCCGCGTCTGGCCGCCCGTGCCATGCACGGTCAGCGGGTAGCCAATCGCCGCTTGAATCAGGAAGCGGTTCAGCACTGTTCCGTAGTCACCATCATAGTCGAACCGATTGATGAGCTGCGCATGGAGCTTCGTCTCTTCCGTGTGCGTGCCCCACACAATGCCCTGATGAAGGTCGGTGATGCGCACGCTGTCATTTTTGGCATAGAACTGGAACAGAAGCTGATCCAGCGACTTCGTCATGTGGTAGATGGAGCCCGGATTGGTCGGGTAGAGGATTTCCTGCGACGCCGTCTCGCCCGAGAGCGTCTCGACCCCGACCGGGAGATAGCCTTCCGGGATTGCCGCACCGACGGAGGAATATCCATAAACGCCCATCGTGCCCAGATGGACCAGATGCGCGTCGAGACCGATCTCCGTCATCGCGTTGAGCAGATTGTGGGTCGCGTTGACGTTGTTGTTGACGGTGTAGTTCTTGTGACGGTCCGTCTTCATCGAATAGGGCGCAGCGCGCTGCTCGGCAAAATGCACGATGGCGTCGGGCCTGTGCTCGGCAAGCCACGCCTTCAGCACATCATAATCGCGCGCCAGGTCGATCAGGTGGAAATGGATGCGCCGGCCCGTTTCCTGGTGCCAGATGCGGGTGCGCTCCTGAATGGAGTCCATGGGCGTCAGCGACTGAACGCCGAGCTCGGTGTCGATCCACCGCCGGGACAGATTGTCAACGATGTGGACCTCGTGCCCACGGGCCGACAGGTGAAGCGAGGTCGGCCAGCCGACGAATCCATCGCCGCCAAGAACTGCAATCTTCATGAAATTCCGCCTCCGGTCATCAATGCATCAGGCAAGGGAAAACAGATTGATTCCCTTCTCGAAAGCCCCCTTAACATTGTTTTATGACAGTTTGTTCCGAAAGGACAAACATACGCGAAGAAGCCGGCCTCCTTTGGAGGCCGGCTTCCCGTCCCAGGGGAAGGACAGGACGGGCAGGGTTACATTTGCGCTTCGACGGAAGTCACCTCGTTGGTTGTGTCGTCTATGGTCAACGTGACCGAAGCGCCAGCCGATATGCTGGCGAGATCGACGCCCTCGCCGGCTGTGTAGACCGTGCCGTCGTCGAGTGCGATGGTTCTGGTGGCAGGGTCGACGGACTGCACGGTTCCCTGCACATCCGCGGCATAGGCCGAGAGCGTGAGGAAGCCGGTGGCGGCAAGGGCTGCGAGGATTTTCTTCATGGAGAGAACTCCCTTTTGTGTTTTCATGTCGGCCCAGCCCCCGTCGACAGTTTTTGGGGGAGCCGGGAACCAGGCCGACGGGGAAAAGGTGGCGCCGGACACCGGCAATCTCAAATCAAACAGGATGACCGCCGCAAACACGCCTCCCGCCAAAGCTTTGCCGCAATCCCCCGCTTTGCCGGCGGTTGCGTGCTGAACAACGCGCGATACCGGCTTTGGTTCACGCCGCCCCTGCTGCAAAGCGGACAAAATCCGAACGGCCCGCGTTCACGACCCGCCCGGATTTTCCCGACACGCCGTGGCGGCGCGGTCAAATCGGGTAACCGCGCATCGCCTTTGCGTGAAGAGCTAGATCGAGCATCGGAATAATCCGAAAACCGGATTCCACTTTTCGGTCCGATGCTCTGGATCGCCGTGCGTCCATCCGGACGCACAAAGGACGATCCAAACCATTGATGGAGCATCGGAATAATCCGAAAACCGGATTCCACTTTTCGGTCCGATGCTCTAGAGCCGGCAGCGATGGCGATAGCCGTCATAGCCGAGAAAGGTATCGCTGTACTCGTCATAGGAGCGGTAGCGCGCGTAGCAGCGAGCCACATGCCGATCCCAGGCGGACGCGCCGCCATAAACCGGCGCGGGGCCATAATACCGGGCGCGGGAATCCGCGATCAGGCCGCCTGCAATAAAACCACCGAGCCCGGCGATGGCCGCAGCCTCACCCGGAGACAGGCTCCCCGCGCGGCTTTCGACACTGGCGGCCGAAAGCGCCGTGGCGGCAAGGGTGACGGCCATCAGGCCGGTTGCGATGGTGCGTTTCAGGGACATTTCATCATCCTCCTTTGCGATCGATGGCCGGCTGGTGCAGCCGTCCGATGCCCGTCTGTCGCAGGAGGAAAAAGAAAGGTTCACGGCCCCCGCGTTTTTTTTCGCCGGGCCCGTCGCATACACGCAACATAGATTCGCCATAATAGACACGGGAAATAAACCTGTTACCGTTTATGGTGGAGTGACAGTGGACGGCGGCACTGGAGGTAACGCGCGCCGACTGCAACTTCGCACGGCTGAGGAGGGCCGGACCATGGCCAAGTCTGGAGTACCGCACAAGAGCGCCGGCATCTACGATGCAGAGGAAATGGCAGCGATGGAAAACGCCATCGAAGCCGTCTGCGCCGAGCTTGGCATAGGACAGAGCGACAGCAAATCCCGCGAACGGGTTGCCGGACATGTGATGCGTTCCTGGGCAAGCGGACGCCGCCTGCCACTGAACCTGGTTCAGGCCGGGCTGGACAGCGTGGCGCGGCTCGAAGCCTGAGGACACGATCGCACGTATCCGAGAGCCTCCACGGGCGAAAAACCTGCTGGCACATCGCCGTCAGACGGGTGTCCGTGTAAGTTTTTTCCTGGTCTCCTCAATGGCTCGCTTCCGTTTCGGCAAGGTGCATTCCTGCGTTTCACACAGCGCCACCGCCATGAAATGCTCGTACCGCTCCGCATCGTACATCCAGCACAGAACGACACCCAGCCAGGCAGCATGGAGCCGCGAGACATCGCTATCGTTCCAGTTCGAAAAACAGTCCGCATCCAGCGGCGCATCCGCCCCTGCCTGACACATGCCCGCGCGCCGGCACCGCTGGTTTGAACAATGCTGCGGCCTGTCGGCCTGTCCGGCGAGATACCGAAACGCCACCTGCATTTCCTCACACGGCCATTCGGGCGGGCTAATGGGAAAAGGTGGCTTGATGCCCTTCTCATCCAATAGCGTGTCGCGAATCCTCGCAAGGCCACCAACGATCTCGAAAAGTTTCGCATTGGCCTCGGTCTGCGCCTGCGGTTTTCTGGTTTTGCGTGGCATGTGGGGGTCTCCCTGATTTTCTGCGTTGATGACTTCAGCGAGCGGGCACTGCGGGTTCCTGCCGACCGGGCCGTGCCCCTGCACGTTTTCCAATGGATCGCGGCTTCCGGGATGACGGCCCCTTCTCCCCGCAGGCGCGGAGAAGGTCCCGGCAGGGGGATGAGGAGCGGGCGATGCCTTGCCAGCTTTTCCACCTCTGTCGGTATCCCGGCCACTGACGGCGCTCGCCCCTCATCCTCACCTTCTCCCCGCTCGCGGGGAGAAGGGGGCGTTTGACGTTGGTGCGCATTCTGCAGAGGGGGTGGGGCTGGTTTCGACCGTTGGCGCAGCTACCCCCCTCTGTCCTGCCGGACATCTCCCCCTCAAGGGGGGAGATCAGTCGGTGGATGGGTTTCTGCCAATCGCCACCGGATTGAGGAGTGTGCAGCCTGCCCGCCAGCCATTCTCCCCCCTTGAGGGGGAGATGTCCGACAGGACAGAGGGGGGTGTGGCGCGGGCATTTCAAGACAGGCTCCTTCGTTGCCGCGCGGGGTTCCGCCGGGGTTTGCCATCAGTTCGGGAAACGGGGCGCGTTTTTCGTGCCTCTCTGTTGGAATTGAAGTGGCGCGAAAAGCGCGCCCCGCCGGCCGCTGTCCCGACTGCCGGCCGGTCACTCGGGCGATCTGTGCCCTAGCGGCTTTTCCGCAACCGACATGATGCCGGCCGCCGGCCTTTCGCGGGCCCTCACAGGCCCCGGGTCACCGAACCCGAGGGGGAGGCTGCCGTCGCCCCTCCTGATCCCCGGCTCCGGACCCGGTTCCCGACAGGGGCGATGGGGGGAAGTGTAGTGGAGGTTTTGGGGGTGGGGAGAAAAGAGCGAATAGGGAGTAGCGAATAGCGAGCAGGGAACGCGCTTCATTCGCCTCGTCGTCCCGTCGTTTGACCATAGGAGCCATGACGTTGCGGGGATGACGGGGTGCGGGTGAGAAAAAGTTGGGCGGTTTCCTGGAGGCCGAAGTTTATCCCCGGTGCTTTGGTAGGATAAGGATGATGGATAGGCATTTTCAAGCCGCCTCCCCTTGCCCTGTCCCTTGCCGCCGTATCTCTCAGGCGGCAGAGTCCGCCTAACCAAAAGCAGGAAAGGGAACAGGCAATGAAGCGGTTGAGTGGAGGATGCCTGTGCAGTGCGGTGCGGATTGAAGCTGCGGGAGAGCCCGACCGCGTGGGCATCTGTCATTGCCTCGACTGCCGCAAGCACCATGGCGCGCTGTTTTATGCGGCAGCCGTCTTTGCGGCGGAGGCGGTGCGTATCACCGGCGAGACTCACGCCTTTGAGGGTCGCCACTTCTGCCCACGCTGCGGCTCCTCCGTGTTTGCCCGCACCGGTGACGAGATAGAAGTGCATCTCGGCACGCTGGACGCGCCGGACCAGCTTGTGCCGGATTATGAGCTGTGGGTGTCACGCCGCGAGAAGTGGCTGCCGGCGTTTCCAATGAAAGCGCGGTTTGAGCGGGATCGGGAGTGAAAAGGCTGTCCTGTAGATCACGATCTCAAACACTTATATTGTAGTTATCATAAATTTTCATCCACTCACCTCATCTATCGGAGAAAAAAATGCATACTATAGAAAGGGGCGACCAACTCGAGCTGAGCTTCTACAACTACCTTCTCGCTCAACAGAAACGTGAGGAAGCAATTTATGGGACGTATATTCACAATCAGTGCAATATCCGCTGGAAACCGAGGTATTACTGCAAATATCGTGAAGGAGAAGTTGAGTTCGACATCGTAGTTGAAGTTTATCGAAACGGCGCAGAATTACCGCATACGCACGTCGTTTTCGAGTGTAAAAACTACAAAAACAACATACCGGAAATTTATGTAAATGATCTCTCGAGTAAATTGTCCCGTATTTTCAAGCATTCCGCGAGAGGAATATTCGTCGTATCATCAAGATTGCAATCTGGCGCCGAGAAAACTGCGAAGAACAGCGGAATGGGGATTGCCAAATTTGATGAGAACGGACTTGACGTAATCCTAGAGAGGAAAGGTGGTATTGGGATCGAGAATTTTTCTTTGAGAAATCAATTAATTGATACAGACGAAAAATCAAAACCGTTAAAATTCTCAGCGATTTATAATGATCGTTTCTATGGATCATTAAGTGATCTTTTGACCGGCCTTGTTCCATCACTCCAGTCGAAACCTCCCCTGAGAGACCAGAATCCCGCCACCGCCCCCTTTGTCTCAGACACAGATATCGCGAGCGCGGTCAATGATCTTCTTCTAAAAGGAAACTATCAAGCAGGAGAAGTCGACCTTACAAAAATCTGCGATCAGATATCTGTCGAGCTATCTTTTCAAGACGAAGACCAATGGGACTCTCACGGAAATGAAATTCTGGGACACGCAGATTTCGAACGCAGGATCATTTCAGTCAATCGGCATGAAAACAAGCATCGGGAACGCTTCACCATTGCGCATGAGATAGGACACTTCTGCTTGGAACATGACCGTTATCTACGCTCCGAGCCTGTTATCAGAAGCGACTTCTTCAAGGAAGACGAGAACGAGTCCAAATTCGATTACGACAGACTTGAAATCCAGGCAAACAAGTTTGCTTCACACCTTCTGATGCCCGACACAGCGTTCAGGATGAAAGTGAGAGAGATACGGAGGACGCTGGACCTGCGCAATAGAGGGTATGGAGACGTATATGTCGATGACCAGCCGGGAAACCAGCAAGCCTATTGGGAGTTGCTCAACCGACTTTCGACTCATTTCAATGTCTCCAAACAAGCTGTCGAGCTCAGATTGAAGAACACTATTGGCGTCACAGACAAGCGAACGCGTGGGGGGTGGAGCTCCATCTCAGATGAAATTAAGGCCCCACTGGGCGGTAAAAGTAACTGAACCTCCCCTTCCTTCCCTCACAAGCATTTGGCATGCAACCCTGCAGCAAACTTGCTACCAAGCGCCCTCGCCCTTCGACAAGCTCAGGATGAGGGCTACTGCGGCGCCTCGCCTGAGGTGACGGAGGATCATCCTGCTGTCATCGATAGCGATTAATCCCTTGCCGATCAGGCAAGCCCTCTCAGTAACCCTCATCCTGAGCTTGTCGAAGGGCGAGGGTGCCTGGCGCTACCGCCCCGGCCGCCCGGTCTTCCCGGGCCGGCGCTTGTTGCGGCGTTCATCTGCCGGATCCTCATAGGAGCCGATGCCGGGCCGGTGGCGTTTGACCGGTCTGGTGTCGTCTTCCGGCTTCTGCGGAACCGGCTTGCGCACCGGCTTTTCGGTGCGGCCGACCGTCATCTCGTCCAGATCGTTCTTGCGGAAGAGGCTCTTTCCCGCAGGCCGTGCGTGGGCGCCTGCGCCACCCATTTCGTCCAGATCGGGCTTGTGGAAGAGTGATGAGGCCGGAGCTTTGCTGCCCGCCCCCCGTGGTTCGACAGGCTCACCATGAGGGGCTGACTGTGCGCCCGCGCCCTTAGCCTGCCCGCCCTGCCCTTTTTTGCCGCGCGCCTTGTCGCGGCGGGATTTCTGGGTGTTTTCCACGCCGGCGTCGCGGGCGAGCGGGTCGTCCATGATGGCGAGCTCGGTTTCCTTGAGGCGCTTGATCTCGTCGCGCAGGCGCGCGGCTTCCTCGAAGTCGAGATCGGCGGCGGCGTCGCGCATCGCCTTTTCGAGATGTTCGAGATGGGCGGCGAGATTGTTGCCGACGAGATTGTTGAGGTCGTCGCCCCTGCCGCCAGCACCGCCAATGTCGGCGCGAACATGATCGCGCTCATAAACGGAATCGAGAATGTCGGCGATGTTCTTCTTGATGGAAGCCGGCGTGATGCCGTGCTCCTCATTATAGGCAAGCTGCTTTTCGCGGCGGCGGTTGGTCTCTTCCATGGCGCGTTCCATGGAGCCGGTGATGCGGTCGGCATAGAGCATGACGCGGCCATCGACATTGCGCGCGGCGCGACCGATGGTCTGGATGAGCGAGGTTTCCGAACGCAGAAAGCCTTCCTTGTCGGCATCGAGAATGGCGACAAGGCCACATTCGGGAATGTCGAGGCCCTCGCGCAGAAGGTTGATGCCGACGAGCACGTCAAAGGCGCCGAGGCGCAGGTCGCGGATGATCTCGATGCGCTCCAGCGTGTCGATGTCTGAGTGCATGTAGCGCACGCGCACGCCCTGCTCATGCAGGTACTCGGTGAGGTCCTCAGCCATGCGCTTGGTGAGCACGGTGACGAGCGTGCGATAGCCCTTGGCGGCGGTCTCGCGGATTTCTCCCAGCACATCGTCGACCTGGGTCTTTGCCGGGCGCACCTCGACAGGTGGGTCGATCAGGCCGGTGGGGCGAATGACCTGCTCGGCAAAGACGCCGCCGGCAGCCTCCATCTCCCAGTTGCCGGGCGTGGCGGAGACGGCGATCGTGGACGGGCGCATGGCGTCCCACTCCTCGAAGCGGAGCGGGCGGTTGTCCATGCAGGAAGGCAGGCGGAATCCGTATTCGGCGAGCGTCGCCTTGCGGCGGAAGTCGCCGCGATACATGCCGCCGATCTGCGGAATGGTGACGTGGCTCTCATCGACAAAGACCAGCGCATTGTCGGGGATGTACTCGAACAGAGTGGGCGGTGGCTCGCCGGGCGCGCGGCCGGTCAAATAGCGCGAATAGTTCTCGATGCCGGCGCAGGAGCCGGTGGCTTCCAGCATTTCGAGATCGAAGCGGGTGCGCTGTTCGAGGCGCTGGGCCTCCAGCAGGCGACCGGCGCGCTCAAGTTCGGCAAGGCGCTGTTTCAGCTCGGCATTGATGCCCTTGATGGCCTGGTTGAGCGTGGGGCGCGGCGTGACATAGTGCGAATTGGCGTAGATCTTGACCGATTGCAGATCGCCGGTCTTCTTGCCGGTGAGCGGGTCGAACTCGGTGATGGTCTCGATCTCGTCGCCGAAGAGCGAGATGCGCCAGGCGCGGTCTTCCAAATGGGCGGGGAAGATTTCGATCGTGTCGCCGCGCACGCGGAAGGACCCGCGCACGAAATTGATGTCCTGGCGCTTGTATTGCTGGGCGACGAGATCGGCCAGAAGCTGGCGCTGGTCGAGCCGGTCGCCAATCTGCATCTGGAAGGTCATGGCCGTGTAGGTCTCGACCGAGCCGATACCGTAGATGCAGGAGACCGACGCGACGATGATCACGTCATCGCGTTCGAGCAGGGCGCGCGTGGCCGAGTGGCGCATGCGGTCGATCTGCTCGTTGATGGAGGATTCCTTCTCGATATAGGTGTCGGAGCGCGGGACGTAGGCTTCCGGCTGGTAGTAGTCGTAATAGGAAACGAAATACTCGACCGCATTGTCCGGGAAGAAGGATTTGAACTCGCCATAGAGCTGGGCGGCCAGCGTCTTGTTGGGCGCGAGGACGATGGCCGGGCGCTGCGTTTCCTCGATCACCTTGGCCATGGTGAAGGTCTTGCCGGAACCCGTGACGCCCAAAAGGACTTGCGTCCTTTCGGGTTGTATTGCCGGTTCCGCACCGCCATCCGGCGCTGCGTCCGTTCGCGGGCTGGCGCTCGCTACGCTCGCTTGCCCTGCCACGGAGGGGGAGCCCTTGAGGCCGGCGACGAGATCGGCAATGGCCGTGGGCTGATCGCCGGAAGGCTTGAACTCCGTCGCCATTCTGAGCGGAATGCCGCCCTCGGACTTTTCGGGTCGCGCGGGACGGTGCGGTGTCCATGTGGACTGGAGGTTCGGATCGCCCCCTTCAATGAGCTTGGAGAGCGCTGCAACCGTGGCGGTGACACCCGAGGAGGAAAGCCCCTCGGCCTCTTCCAGCGTGACGTCGAGACCCGCGACGGGCATGAGACCGGCAGCGGCGCGCTCCTTGGCCGAGGCCGCGCCGCCCATGGAGGTGCCGCGCGCAGTCTTCGACGCGGAGGCAGAGCGTTCGGCAGGCTTTTTGGGCCTCTTCGATTTTGCAGGCTTTTCGGCTTCCTGCGCGATTTCATCCGCCCAGTCCGCGATAGAACCGGAGAGCGGTGTGCCCGAAAGCGCGGGCTGGGGGGCTTCGGCGAAGCCGCCATTCTTCTTGTCGGGTGATCTGGCCATGGGGCGAATATGGAACCGCAGGAACAAAATGGAAAGGGGTGGCGCACAGGGAATGCACCACCCCGCTCGGCTCCTGACAGAAGGCTGTCAGGAACCATCATGCGCGATTGTGTCAGGCCCGGTAGCGAAGATGCAGAAGCGGCTCGCCCGTGGGCTCGTCGATGCGCTCGTCCACCACGGTGAAGCCGTAGCGCTCATAGAAGCGACGGCCAATATCGTTCTTGACGAACACATCGAGTTCGAGCGTGCCCATGCGGGCCACGGCATCGTCCATCAGCGCCCGCCCCAGACCGCGGCCATGAAATTGCGGATCGAGAAACAGGCCGCCGACCTGATTGCCGAGCAGGGACAGGAAGCCGACAAGCCGGCCATCCGCCCAGACGGTGCGGGTATCGGCCATGGGCAGATAGACATTGCGGATATTCTCGGCCTCGCCGGCGATGAAATCTTCGCCGAGAAAGGCGTGGGCGAGCCGGCTGGCGGCGAGCCAGATGGCAACGATGGCGTCATCATCGACGCCCGGTTCATAGGTCTTGATCATTGGTCATGTCCGGTTGCGCAGCATCACGCGCGCCGGCAAAGGCACGCTGCTGCGAAAAAATCGGTTCAGGATGCGAAACGGATGCGCGGGCCGGATGAGCACCAGCCATCATCCATTTCAGGGGCGCAGCCGCCCCCGCTTCACCGGGACATAAAACCTCCAGACAGTTGACCGGGTGCTAGCGCGGGAAAAGCGCAGACGCAAGGCTGCACGGGACGGTTTCAGCTAAAATCCCTCGGCTTCAGAAAGTCGAGCAGCCGCGCCTGGCCGAAGGAGAGCGCATCCCAGCGTCCGTCAAACGCGAAGCGGGCGACGGCGGCGGTGGGGAATTTTTCGCGCATGCGCTCCAGCGCGTCCTCCTCGGACCCATCGCCGGCCAGACGGCTGGCGAAGTCCTCCATGCCCGGATTGTGGCCGACAAGGAGGACACGCGCGGCCTTCTCTGGGATCTTTTGCAAGGCGGCGAGCAATTGCTCAGGCGCGGCCATGTAGAGCCCCTCCCCGCTGCCCGGCGCAAGCTCCATCCGACCGATTTCGGCGGCGACAAGCCGCCAGGTCTGCTGCGCGCGCCGGGCCGGAGAAACCAGAACCCGATCGGGCAGCCAGCCACGGCGCGCAAGCTCGCGCCCCATGCGCGGAGCGGCCCGACGACCGCGCGGCGCGAGCGGACGCTCGACATCGGCCAGAGACGGATCATCCCAGCTCGATTTCGCGTGGCGCAAAAGCAGAAGCTCTTTCATCATCCCCCTCTTATTTTGTCGCCCCTGCCCGGCAAAGCCGGCACGAGACGATACTCCATGTTTTATCCGGGTATATTGACAGAAATATTATACCCGGGTAAAAGGCGCAAAAATTGAATGGAGAGTTCTCATGCCCGGTTACACGGCCTTTCACGGCAGGAAACGCCTCGCCAGCGGTGCGAGCATCGATGTCGCGCTGGCCGTGAAGGCGCTGCTGACGGAACATCCCGGCGCCGACGTGTTGGTCTTCGACGATGAAACCGGACGGCAGGTCGATTTCAATCTGAGCGGCAGCGATGCCGAAGTGGCCGCTAGGCTGTCCGGCGGGGAGCCAGCCAAAGCATCCGCGAAGCGCGCGCCTGGCCGACCGAAACTCGGCGTCGTGGCGCGCGAGGTCACGCTGCTTCCGCGTCATTGGGACTGGCTCAACGAGCAGCCCGGCGGGGCTTCGGCCACACTCCGCAAGCTGGTCGATGCCGCAAGAACCGCCGACGCGCCGCGTGAGCGCCTGCGCAGGGCGCAGGCAGCCACAGATCGCTTCATGATGGCCATGCTGGGCGACCAGCCGGGCTATGAAGAGGCCGCCCGCGCGCTCTATGCCGGCGATGCGAAGCGCTTTCAAAGCCGGATCGGCGGATGGCCGGCTGACCTGAAAGCGCATGTCGAGCGGCTGGCAGCGGCGGCTTTCGAAAGCTGAACTCTCGAGACAGATCGCGTGTCCCGCAAATGACCGGCGGCCGGGCAGCAGATTGATGCCCGGTCCCCCGTCCGATACGCATTGACAAAAGCCCAGCTTTCAAGCAATCAATCAATAAAACAATTGAATATTTATTTGGATGTCCGACGATGCGTTGGAGCATCGGACCGAAAAGTGGAATCCGGTTTTCGGATCATTCCGATGCTCCATCAATAACTTAGATCGTGCCTTGTGCGCCCGGATGGACGGACGGCGATCTGGAGCATTTTGCAGTCAGGCGGAATCACCTGACGTCCGCATAAATGCGGAAAAACAGATAGATAGAACGGAGCGGGTTTCCGTGAAGCGGTGAGCCGTTCCAATGGCGCTCGGTGCATTGGTCCCGAGCAGCCGATGCAAAACGAAGCCCCGGCATCCGGGCAGGCAGGAAACAGGGTGAGTCATGACGGCCGAAACAATCGAATTCTGCGTACGCGCCTTTCTGATCGGAGTGGGCGCAACGGCGGTGATGGACCTTTGGGCGCTGTTTCAGAAACGGGCCTTTGGCGTGGTCGGCCTCAACTACGCGATGGTCGGGCGCTGGATCGGCCATCTGGGCAGGGGAGCATTCCGCCATGCGGCCATCGGCGCCGCCCAGCCGATTGCCGGTGAACGCGGGATCGGCTGGGTTGCGCACTATGCCATCGGCGTGGTCTTTGCCGGAGCGCTGATCGCCATTGCAGGACTGGACTGGGCACGCCAGCCCAGCTTCCTGCCCGCACTCGCAACGGGCCTCGTAACGGTGCTCGCCCCCTTCCTTACACTTCAGCCCGGAATGGGTGCCGGGATTGCAGCATCCAGAACACCGGCTCCGAACACGGCCCGGCTGCGCAGCCTGATCGCGCACACCTCCTTCGGGGTCGGGCTCTATCTGGCCGCGCTGGCAAGCACCTGGCTGATTGGTGGATAGGCCGCTTCACGAACCGCGGCCCTGCGCACTCCGGTTGGGGAAATACTGATAGAGCCAGGTTTCCGTGAGGGCGCGGTCGCCCTTTCCCTTCACATACATACGCATATCGACAGGGTCGGTGCCCTCGATCCGCGCATCGAAGAAAGCGCGGTACAGGCCGGACTGGCCAACAACCGGATGCGAATCGGCGAGCGTCACCTCACCGCGCGAAAGATCGACGACCGGCGCGGCATCACCGCGCTCGAGCGCGCCGACCTCGCCGCCACGATAATCGACGACGAAACGTGTCGTGTTTTTCGGCCTCGGCTGACCGGGAATACCGCCCGTACCGGTCCGGGTGGCCATGACGCGTCCGAGTAGTTCTGCAGGAAAGGGCTCGCTCGCGGTCCAGTGAAGGCGATAGTCGAACTGAAGCGCCCTGCCCGGCTCCACCGGCTCATCGGGAACCCAGTACATGACGATGTTGTCGTGAATCTCGTCGTCGGTCGGAATCTCAACGAGTTGCACCTGCCCCGACGCCCACTCATTGACCGGCTCGACCCAGGCAGAGGGGCGGCGGTCATAGAAGACGCCATCATCCTGGTAATGGGTGAATTCCCGATCGCGCTGTAGCAGGCCGAAGCCACGCGGGCGCGCATCCACAAAGGCGTTGGTGACGGTTGCGGGTGGATTGTTGAGAGGACGCCAGAGGCGCTCGCCATTGCCCATCCAGATGGCGAGTCCGTCTGAATCATGGATTTCCGGCCGCCAGTCGACCGCCTGTCCGCGATTGGTTTCGGAGTACCAGTACATGGAGGTGAGCGGCGCGACGCCCAGTCGCTCAATGGCTTTGCGCGGGTAGAGCGTGGAGGAAACGTCCATCACCGGACCGTCGGCCCTTGCGCAGTCGAAGCGATAGGCGCCTGTGATGCTGGGGCTGTCGAGCAGTGCATAAACCAGCACCCGGTCGGGCTCGCCCTCCACACGCTCAAGCCAGATGCGGCTGAAGCGGGGAAACTCCTCCGGCTTCGGCAGAGCTGTGTCGATGGCAAGACCGCGCGCCGAGAGGCCATACTGGTTGAGCGCACCGGAAGAGCGGAAATAGGACGCACCGAGAAAGGCGAGCCAGTCGGTCTTCTGCGAGGGTTCATGCAGGCGAAAGCCGGAAAACCCGATATTGTCGGGCAGGCCTCGGGCGGGATGATCTGCAGGAAGGTCGAAATACGCCTGCCTGTAGAGCACCTCGCGGGCCTCGCCATTTTCCACCACGTGTATAAGGACGGGTTCCTGAAAATACCGACCGAGATGGAAAAACTGCACCGGCGCACCGCCCTTTCCATCAGCCCAGAGCGCATGATCGCTGCGAAACCGGATCTTCTGGAAAGCATCGTAGTCGATCTTCTCCAGTGTTTCGCCATGGGGCGAGCGCGCATTCTGCCATGGCCTTTCCGAGAGCGCCTTCGCCTCTTCTTTCAACCAGTCGAAACTGAAGGGTTTTGCCGGCCCGAAGGTCAGGCCGGGCGCGCCGGCGGCGGCAAGCGCCCTGCCCGGCAACGGCGCGACGACAGAAAACGCCGCCGCGAGAGAAAGAAAATCCCGTCGGTTGAAATCGATCATGGATGTACAGTGTCCCTTGCTCATTCATGAAATGCCGGCCTGAACGGGAACGCGGGACCTCACGCCTGCGGAACGAACCTGTGCGCCGCAGCAGCCCATGACCACCGCGATGCGCAGGCATCCGCGCGCGATGCAGTTTTCTGAGATGCCGCATGATTCCATTCGCCGAACTGAAGCCACCCCGACAGACAAGTGCCGTTACCACGCGCGCGTTCCGCAGGCTGCATCACGATCTGTTCGCAACGGTATCGGACGCGTGAGACAGCATCCGGAGTCACAGCCGCTTGTACATGACCGTGGTGGCGTCGAGATGGTCGTGAAAGGGATCGCGGCAGTAACCGGGAATGATACCTGCGACGGAAAAGCCAAGAGCTGCATAAAGCGGTTCGGCCCTGTCGCCCGTACGCGTGTCGAGCGTGATGAGGCTGCGGCCAAGGCTGCGCGCCTCGCCTTCCAGCGCCCCCATCAGCGCACGGCCGATGCCCCGCCGGCGAAAGGCGGGATCGACCAGAAGCTTGGACGCTTCGACGCGATGCGGCTGATTGGGCGGGGTGTCGACAACGAGTTGAACGGAGCCTGCGAGCGCGCCGCCCTGCCGGGCGATGAAGAGAATGCGCCCGCCTGACACAAGCGCGGGAAGGATGGTTCCGCGCCAGAAGCCCGCTGCGTCCTCGATGCCAAAGGGCAGTATGAACCCGATGCTCGCTCCGTCATGGACACAGGCATGAAGCAGCGCCGCCAGTTCGGGCAGGATGTGCTCCGCCGCACCGGCATCCATGCGTTCTATGGAGAGGGTAGAAGAAACCTGCATGATTCAGACCGTGAAAAGGAGATAGCGGGCGCCCGCCTCACCAGCCTCAAACCGGCTCGGCCCGCGAAGCTGATACCGAAGACAATCGCCCGGATGAAGCGCGTGGGCCACACCATCCACCGTGACGCGAAGCGCACCTTCCAGCAGGACAAGATGATGCTCCAGCCCCGCGCGCGGCGGCCCCTCATAGGTGATGCGGGCGCCGGGGCGCAGCACACCCTCCATCGCCTCGCCGGCAAGCGCACGGGCGGGCGGCGAGACGATGCGGCGCGCAAAGCCCGAGCGGGCATCCTCCCAGACCGTCTGCCCGGCGCGCTGCACCAAAGGCGGAAAATCGTCCTCGACCAGATGGATCAGGCGCGAGAGCGTCATGCCGTAGGCCTGGCAAAGCCTGCCCAGCGCACTGGCGGTTGCGCTGACCTCGGCGTTTTCAAGCCGCGAAAGCGTTGCGCGGCTGACCCCGCAGCGCGTGGCGAGATCATCAAGCGACCAGCCGCGCTCCTGACGAAGCGCGCGCAGGCGCTCGGCAATACGCTGGTCTATGGTGTGATCATCGTACGAAGAAGAATCCATGTTTGAGAAATTATCCCAAATATGGAAATCGTCAAGCGACATCGTTACCGCCTCATCTTTCTCACGATCAGGACACATGCCCACTCGACAAAGCCGCGCCGACCAAATTATCTATAATTATGACCGAGCACAGAGAGACCAAAGCCGCCCAGATCGCACGCGCGCTGGCCGACCGCATCATCTCCGGCACGCTGGAGCCTGGCGCCCGGCTGCGGCAGGACCATGTCGCCGAGGAGTTCGGTGCCAGCCATGTGCCGGTGCGCGAGGCGTTTCGGCTGCTCGAAGCACAGGGACTGGCAAAGAACGAACCACGCCGCGGGGTGCGGGTGGCGGCATTCGACCTGAACCAGGTGCGCGAAGTGGCGGAGATGCGGGCGGCTCTGGAAGTGCTGGCCCTGCGCAACGCCGCGCAGCACCTGACGCCGGCGATCCTCGCCTCTGCCGAAGAGGCGACGCTGGAAGGCGACCGGGCGCGGGACGTGATGGCCTGGGAAGCCGCAAACCGGCGGTTTCACCGGCTTCTGGTCACCCCATGCGGCATGCCGCGCCTGCTGGCGGCCATCGACGACCTGCATGCGGCGAGCGCCCGCTTTCTCTTCTCGGCCTGGCGCTCGAACTGGGAAACGCGCACCGACCGCGACCATCGCGCGATCCTTGAGCATCTGCGCCGCGGTGAACTGGATGCGGCCTGCACGGTGCTCGCGCGGCATGTGCAATGGATCGGGCACAAACCCGTCGAGACCGCGTCTGGGAAGCAGCGCAAGGCCTTCGTGATCGAGGGCTGACCGGGGCACGCCCTCCCCGGCGTCTCCTGCCGGCGCCCAGGCTCCGGAACCGGAAGCGCCAGAACTAAGCGCAATCACCCGCAAGCGGACGAAAGAGGAGGGATTGTCCACACCCCTCTTGCCAAGAGCGCGCGAATGTGGACTCAATAATAGATCAAGACTTAAAATTATCTATAATTCGAAAGGTGCCCCATGTCTGAGAGTTTCGCCACATCGCAAACCACAAGGCTGATCGGCAGCGCCGGTGCGCTGCAGCTCGACCAGAGATCGTTCGCCTTCAGGGCCGGTGCGGTCGTGCTTGGCACGCTGTTCCTGGCCCTGGCCTCACGCATTGAGGTGCCGATGGTGCCGGTGCCGGTCACCATGCAGACATTTGCGATTGCCATGATAGGAGCGCTTTATGGTGCGCGTCTCGGCACGCTGACCGTTCTCGCCTGGCTCGGCGAGGCGATGGTTGGCCTGCCGGTTCTGGCCGGCGGCGCCGGCGGCCTCGCACACTTCGCCGGACCGACGGGCGGCTACCTGGCGTCCTTCCCGGTCATGGCATTGCTTGTCGGCCTTCTGGCAGAGCGCGGCTGGAACGCCGAGCGCCCGCTCCTCGCCTTCACCTCCATGCTGGCAGCCAATGCACTCTGCCTCGCCATGGGCGGTGTCTGGCTCGCCGGCCTGATCGGCATGGAGAAGGCCTTCGTGCTTGGCGTTGCGCCATTCGTGATCGGCGGCATCCTGAAGTCGGCGCTCGGCGCTGCGTCTCTGGTGGCGCTCGCACGCACGGCAAAGCGCGGTGATGCGCAATGACGGTGCGGCTGCGTGCACATCACCTTCTGTGCATGCTGACTTATGTCGGGCGGGGCTACAGCCCCGCCTTCACCAAGAATTACGACGACATCGTTGCGCGCCTCAACGCGGGCGAGGATGTGCTTGTCATCGAAGGACCGGACGACATCTGCCGGCCACTGCTCGATGAAGAGCCGCAGCCGCATTGCCTGAACGCGCGCGTGCGGGAGCGGGATGCCCGGGCGGCAGGCGCCCTCTCGCGCTGGCTCGGCGATGAGATTGCCGCAGGGCAAATTCTTCACCCCGACCGGGAACTGATCGGGCGGATGCGCACCGCCTTTGCCGGGGGCAAGACCCGGCAGGCCTGCCTTGGCTGCGAATGGCTTGGCCTGTGCTCTACGATTGCCAGACAGGGCTATGAAGGCGCGCGGCTTGGCACCGCGCCACAAGACTGAGCGCTCCCGCAGGATGGACGCGCCATGCGCGCCGTGGCAGAAAAAGAGCAATGGCAAAACGCATTTTCATTCCCATCGACCGTGCGCATAACCAGCCGTTTCAGGCCATTTCTGGCCCGCAACACTGCCGGACATGGAAATCCTGCCCCACTGGATGCGCATTGCGCCAGAAGTCTGAGACCCGTGTCGGAAGCGGGGTGCGCCGTGCGTCCTATGTGGCAAGATCCATCAGAATGAAAGGGCAATGCCATGAAGGTCGCACAGCATCTCTGGTTCGAAAAAGACATGGAAAGCGCGCTCCGGCTCTACACCTCGCTGATCCCCGGCTCCAGAATAGAGAGCATGAAGGCGCTGCCCACCGAAACACCGGGCGGGCCGGCAGGAAGTGTGAAAGTAGCAAGCTTCACACTTGGTGATCAGCGCTATCAGGGGCTTGAGGCAGGACCGCTCGACGCGTTCAACCACAGTTTTTCGATCATGCTCGAATGCGAAACCCAGGCCGAGATCGACCGGCTATGGAGCGCGCTTGGCGAGGGCGGAACGACGGAACAGTGCGGGTGGCTCAGGGACCGCTGGGGCCTGAGCTGGCAGATCCTGCCGCGGCGGCTTGGCGAACTGATAAACGATCCGGATACCGCAAGGGCGCAGCGTGTGATGGGGGCAATGCTGCAAATGGTGAAGCTCGACATTGCCGGACTTGAAGCCGCCGCAAGGGGCTGACTGACATTATACCTTGGTCGAAGATCGGCCGGAATCTGCCTCGGGAGCCGGCGGGAAATGGCATTTTGCCGGCCTCCCGCTACCCGGGCGTTTCCGCAGAACAGGCCGGCGGCATGACCAAAAGAGGATGAGAGCCGGCTTTTCAGGCAGTCTTGTAGCCATTTCCCTTTCGTGCCATAGATTCCCCGCGCTCGGGTGATTGCAGACCCGGAGACTGGAAGCTTTATGATTTGGACGGCCCCTTTCCCCGATTTTCTTCAAACTCTCGAACCACCGCTAAGCTGTGCACGTTGCGCAGACGCGACTTCTCAAAGGGAAAAGGAGTTTCCCAATGGCCCAGACAGGCACCGTTAAATTCTTCAATGCGAGCAAAGGCTTCGGCTTCATCACCCCCGATGATGGCGCGAAAGACGTGTTCGTACACATCTCGGCAGTCGAGCGCTCCGGCATGACCACGCTCACCGACGGCCAGAAGGTTTCCTTCGAGGTTGAGCCCGACCGCATGGGCAAGGGCCCGAAGGCTGTCAATCTGGCGGCAGTCTGATTTCCAGGCTCCCCGAATGCACATATCGAGCGCGGCGTTCACTCGCCGCGCTTTTTATTTGCCCGCAGAGATTGCAGGCGCATTGTTCTTCGCAATTCGTATTATTCACAAAACTTTCGCTTGCTCCCTTTAAAAAAATCGAACAAGCTCCCTGCCATTCGGGCATTTGCCGGCCCGGAGACTGGAATGGCATGCCCTGGCGGCGGATATAATCACGCCCTCAGGAAGTCGCGTCGAAGCAACGAGGACAAACAACTTGTCCGGGCAAGTAGCCCGCACCACAGGTCCCGATGAGAGGCGTGAAGCTGACTGTTTCTTCTCCCCCAGTAAACGACCGATGACGCCATGGGCGAGAACCCACCAAGAGGTTTGCCCGCCGAAACCAGCATAAAGGGAGAAAGGACTCCTTCCTATGTCGCAGAGTGGTACCGTCAAGTTCTTCAATCAGGCCAAGGGATACGGGTTCATCACCCCGGATAATGGCGAGAAGGACGTGTTTGTTCATATTTCAGCCGTTCAGGCATCCGGCCTGCAGGGCCTCGAGGACGGGCAGAAAGTCACGTTCGAGACCGAGCCGGACAAGCGTGGCAAAGGCCCGAAAGCCGTCAACCTGGAGGTTGCGCCCTGACCGGGTGACGGGTGCCGGCCAGACCGCTTCATCGTTTTCGTAAACTGGCGAAGCGGCTCAGGTCCTGGTTTTCGGACAGTTCCGACCGGAAAACCGGCTTCCGCTTTTCCGGGGACCGCTTCGAAAGCGCCGGGCTTCGGCCTGCCCTCCGGGCAGGCCCTTCTGCTGCAGGCAGAACAGGGAACGCGCGTCAGTCGAGCCGCCGCGCGCTCTTTCTCCTTTTTCACCAAATTTCAGGCACCGGCGCAGCAGACCGCAGGCAAAAATGGCGGCCTGCGACCTGCGTTTCCGTTCCCGCCGGCCCGATGCAATCGCGCAGGAAAGCGCCCGCAATGGCACTACCCATGGAAGCGAACATCGCCATTGTGCAAGAAACAGTGTTTGTTGAACAATGACAGATCCAGCGGATTGGGCAGACGGACATCGCCAATATCGGGCAGCGACCTGCCCGACAGATCGAAGGAGCGGTCTATCTGGGAGATGAAAACAAAGATCACCCCTCTCCTGCCGCCGAACCCCCGCAAAGACCGCATCTGTTCCATAAGATCGGGATTGACCCGCTTCTGATCGAGAAGCTGGAGATAGTCGACAACGGCAAGTGTGCCGCGCGGCACTGCCGAAAGCGCGCGCACGATATGGTCGGCGCAGATCTCGTCAGAACTGTCGAAGATGAAGCGGCCGGCATGGCGAACCGCTTCCGCCCCCAGAGCGCCAAACCGCTCCACAATGTCGCGTTCGGTATATTCAAGAGTGAAGAATGCGCCGCAATGTGCGTTGTTCATGGCTTCGACGACCAGTTCCAGCGCCAGAAGCGTTTTACCCTGACCGGGACGCGCGCCAAGCAGAAGGCAATCGCCGGACGTGAGCCTGGACAACAGCATGGCTGCCGGCGGACGCGATGCGGCCTTTGCCGCCAGCAGGCTCCATCCACCGTATCCCTGTTCGCAGGCAACGCGATCGAGCGCTGCGTGGAGCGGGACGCCATCACGGCGGGACAGGAATTTCGCCCTGCGCTTCAGGGCATAGAGAGGGGCAGTCAGTTTCATCGGAAACCTCCCATTGCGAGCTGGTTTCGCAACCCCTCCTTATGCAGCCGCCCGAACAGTCGGTTTCAAAAGGCAGACAGCCCTGCATGACGTTTGCTTTCCCGATGGAGGGAGGCGGCGCGGGCAGCACCGGAATCAGAGATTAGCGCAACCCGCGTTCGGGCGAAACGATGGATCGCCGTCCAGACATCGGTCACACCCGCAACACGCAGGATAAGGAGCGTTCATAATGGTTGAACGCAGGCTGCCTGCCTCATTCAGGTGCCATTCAGGTGCGAATGGATAAACCCAGTGCGAAAGCTGCGGCTCCCCCTGAAAAAACGCAGCTCGTGTTTGAAGAGGTAAAGTCATGAAACGCTTCCTGAAGACGGGCATTCTCTCGCTGGCCGTCGCGGCCACGACGCTCGGAGCGATCTCCACCGCCGATGCCGGTCACCGCCATCGTCACCGCAACAACAACAGTGACGCGATTGCTGCCGGCGTCATCGGCCTGGCCGCAGGCGCCATCGTCGGCGGGCTCATCTCCGAGTCGCGCCGCGGCGACGATCGTGTCTACATCGACCCGCCCTATCGTCCCGACTACCAGCCTGTCTACCAATACCGAGAACGCCCAGCATACCGCTACCGGGAACGCCCGGTATATCGCGAACATCCGGTTCGCTATCGCCCCGCGATGGAGCCATGGTCGCGCGAATGGTTCCGGTACTGCGCCAACCGCTATCGCAGCTTTGACGGCCGCACCGGCACCTTCATGGGTTATGATGGCCAGCGGCATTTCTGCCAGCCGCGCTAATCTCGGAGTTCCCTGCCCCGAGAAGAAATGAGGCCGGGCTCAGCCCGGCCTTTCTTCATGAAAAGCTGGATGTGGAGATTGCGAACGCATCCAATGGACACTCAGGGAAAAACGAAGAACCGGCACTCGGACACTACAGCGCCGCGCGTCTTATAAGACGCGCAAAGGACGCTGTAACACTTTCAAATGATGCATGTTCGTTGTCTTTCAAATGAATTCATTTGAAAGCGACATGCATTAGCAACGTATACTGGACCTGGATCGAGGCCATCCGCAGATGTTCACGATCATTCCGCACGGGAAACAATCCATAGTTGATTTTTTTACAAACTGTCAATCAATACGAGAAGAACCGCACAGGCTTTTGAATGCAGTCATGGCGGTGAAAACCCTCGCTTCCACGAAATCGGCCTCCGGTTCCGGCAAAACACCGATAACGCGCCTGATCTGAAGATCGCCAATCAGAAGGCCGAGAAACTGTTCTGCAGCGGTAGACGGTGACAATGCTGTGAGACTGCCTGCCTCACATGCCCGGCGAAGCAGTTCTTCGACGAGCGGCGCCACGGCATTGCGCCCGCCAGCGGCAATCGCCGCGCCCAGTTCTCCACTTTCATCGGCGGCAGCGGCACGGTTGAGAGCAATCGCCCTCTCGCCAAGAAGCATGGAGAGGAGAACCGGGGCAACGTTCTCCAGACATTCCAGCGGATCGTCCCCCGCCTCGATTGCCCGCAGCAAGGCTTCGCGGGTTTCACGCGCATTCGCCTCGACCATCGTTTTGAAGAGGCCATTCTTGTCGCCATACCAGCGATAGAGCGTTTCGTTCGACGCCCTAGCCTCCCGGGCAATGGCCAGCATCGACGTTCCACCATAGCCCCTTTCGCGCAAGAGCCGATAGGCGGCACGTTCTATCTGAGCCTGGCGTTCTGTTCTCGCTTCCTCGCGCATGCGCATCTCCCGCTGTCTTGACAGCTACCGTACACAAATGTACGAGATTAGAAAGTGTACACATATGTACGATTTTTGGGAGACGTGGCGATGCGCAGCCTGATTACGGGACTTTCGGTAACCGCTGTTCTTTTCTCCGGGGCGATTTTCGGGTTCTTCTATGCCTGGGTGTGCTCGACCATGTGGGGCCTCGACCAGGCGGACCCGCGTGTGGCGATCGCGGCCATGCAGGCGATGAACGCCTCGGTGCGCAATGCGGTTTTCTTTCCCGCCTTTTTTCTGACGCCCGCGGTCCTTGCGCTGGCAGCGCTGGTGATCTGGCGCGACGGGCAAAGGGGCCCCGCCTTCTGGATCGCTGCGGGCGCCGCGACCTACCTGGTCTTCGGTCTCTTTCTGACGATGACGGTCAACGTACCGATGAACGAGGCGCTGGCGCTCATTGCGGTGCCGGAAGAGATTGAAGCGGCAGAAACGATCTGGTCCGACTATTCTTCACGCTGGCAGTTCTGGAACCAGACGCGGACGATCGCATCCGGCATTGCGCTGGCGCTTGCCGGCTACGGGATTGCCCGGCTCCGCACAGACTGAACGCGCAACTATACGAGAAACGGGTTCGAGCGCCGCTCGTCGCCGAAGCGCCCGCCGGGGCCATGGCCGCACAGGAAGCCGATATCGTCACCGAGCGGCAGAAGCTTCTCCCTGATCGAGCGGATCAACGCATCATGATCGCCGCCCGGCAGGTCGGTACGGCCGACCGAAC
The DNA here is from genome assembly GCF_019891355.1 of Nitratireductor rhodophyticola. Taxonomy (NCBI): domain Bacteria; kingdom Pseudomonadati; phylum Pseudomonadota; class Alphaproteobacteria; order Hyphomicrobiales; family Phyllobacteriaceae; genus Nitratireductor; species Nitratireductor rhodophyticola. The sequence continues at coordinate 92,465 of NZ_JAHSSF010000004.1, forward strand.
CGTTGAAAAGCACGTCGCCCACATGCGCGAAGCGGGCTTTGCGATTGAAGAAGACAACATGGCCCGGCGCATGCCCCGGGCAATGCAGAACCTCGAACTCATGCTCACCGAACGACACCGTCTCGCCTTCGCTCAGATAGCGGTCGGGCGTGACGTTGCGCACGGACTGATCGAGGCCGAACATGCGCGCCTGGTTTTCCAGGTTGGCCAGAAGCTCCCGGTCGTCCTCATGCGGTCCGATCAGCGGCACGCCCAGCGCCTCCCTGAGGTCCATCGCACCACCGGCATGATCGATATGGCCGTGGGTCAGCCAGATCGATTCAATGGTAATGCCGTTGTCATCAATGGCTGCGCGAATGCGATCCACCTCGCCGCCCGGGTCAACCACCACGCCATTCTTGATATCTTCGTCAAAGAGAATGGTGCAGTTCTGCTGGAATGGCGTCACGGGAATGACACCGGCACGGAGATTGCCCATGAAGCCCTCTTGCTGGTGGTCCGGAGATGCGGGGCGGAAACAGGAAACGGGCAACCGCCCCCGGCTGCCCGTTTCAGAGAATTGATGAAAATCAGCTCTTGTTCATCGCGCCCATGACGGCGCCGACAATACCAGTCAGAACACCGCCACCGACAGCACCGCCGATAGCATCGCCCAACAGGCCGCTCAGCGCACCGGCATCGCCGCCCATGCCGGAAAGCAGAGCACCACCGCCAACGCCGCCGATGATGCCACTCAGTATCTTGGCGCCGTGACCCATCGCAGCCTTCTTGACGACTGAGCCGATTGCCTCACCGCCAAGAATGCCAGTCACAGCCTGCACGATAATGGGAAGTAGAGCTTCCATGTCCGGTCCCTCTCAAAGAGCCGACCTCCAGGGGCCGGCCCGCCCATGAAAGCGCGATTCCGGCCCATGTCAAATAAGAGGCTGTGAATATTTGATGAAGTAACCTGCGGTTGCGACGGTTTACTGGGCCGCCACAGACAGTTTCGGGCGCACTTCGTTGGCGTAGTCATTCATCAGCAAACGCGTGATTTCGCCCACTTCGAAGCGGTAAGGGCCGATCTCGGAGACAGGTGTGACCTCGGCAGCGGTACCGCACAGGAAACACTGTTCAAAACCTTCCAGCTCTTCCGGCATGATCGCGCGCTCGACCACTTCGATGCCGCGGTGGCGGGCAAGATCGATCACCGTGCGGCGGGTGATTCCATCGAGGAAGCAGTCAGGTGTCGGCGTGTGCAGAACACCATCCCTGACGAAGAAGATGTTGGCGCCCGTCGCCTCAGCGACCTGACCGCGCCAGTCGAGCATCATGGCGTCGGCATAGCCCTTTGCCTCGGCCGCATGCTTGGAGAGCGTGCAGATCATGTATAGACCGGCAGCCTTGGACCGGGACGGCGCGGTGCGCGGGTCGGGCCGGCGATATTCGGCCATGTCGAGGCGGATGCCCTTCAGGCGCTGTTCCGGGTCGAAATAGCTCGGCCACTGCCAGATGGCGATGGCGAGGTTGATGCGGTTGTTCTGCGCCGAAACACCCATCATCTCGCTGCCGCGCCAGGCGATCGGCCGCACATAGGCATCGGCAAAGCCCTGGCGCGCCAGAAGCTCACGGCATGCATCGTCGATTTCCTGCACCGACCACGGGATGGTGAAGCCCAGAATGCGGGCGGATTCATGCAGGCGTTCGGTATGTTCGGTGAGCTTGAAGATCTCGCCGCCATAAGCACGCTCGCCCTCGAACACGGCGCTGGCATAGTGCAGGCCATGGGACAATACGTGAATCTTCGCATCTGCCCATTTGACGAATTCACCATTGAGCCAGATAAAGCCCTCGAGCTGATCAAAAGGAACCGCTGCCATGTAACCTCTCCCGCCGGTCCGTTTCCGTGGGACCGGGCAAACCGAAAATACCGCCCGTGGGCGACGCCTTCAATCGTCACAGCCTATGCGTTACCAAAAGGAATTTGAAGGATGTTCCGAAAAATGACCTTCAGAGTACCTTTTCGTTCGTGCCGGGACGAAAACATTGTCAAAAATTACCACGCCTTGAAATTATGTCAATAAGGCTGACATAATTTCTTTGTCAATCGACCGAAACGACCGGAAGCAGCCCAAGAGCATGACCGACGCCGACCCGATCAAAACCCCGCTGACACTCGACGATGGTGTAGATTTCGCCATCATCGAGCACCTGTTCTTCGCCTACAGGGATTTCACTGCCGATCCGGACGCCATCCTTGACGAATATGGTTTTGGACGGGCGCATCATCGGGTTCTGCATTTCGTCAACCGACTGCCGGGGCTGACCGTGGCGGAACTGCTGGAGGTCCTGAGGATCACCAAGCAGAGCCTGGCGCGCGTCTTGAAACAGCTCATCGACGATGGGTATATCGTGCAGGTTCCAGGGCCACGCGACCGCCGCCAGCGCGAACTCTACCCGACACAGAAAGGCCGCGACCTGGCGCTGGCGCTGGCGCTGCCACAGTCCCGCCGCATCCGTGCGGCACTTGAAGAGGCGGAACCGGGCGACAGTGCCGCGGTGGAGCGTTTTTTGCGCGCCATGGTGAACCCGGAACTGCGCGCCCAGATGGACAAACTGCCCAACGGACGCTCTAAGTAGAAGATGCATGGCACATCGGGCACATCGGTTGAGGAGATCGTCACAATGAGCGAAACCGGCAATCTCGAGACGGACCGCGCTGTCCTGAGCGATGATGCGCCGCATTTGCTGGTGGTGGACGACGACACGCGCATTCGCAGCCTGCTCAACCGCTTCCTGCGTGAAAACGGCTTCCGCGTGACCATTGCCGGCAACGCTGCCGAGGCGCGCCGCAAGCTGGTGGGCCTCGATTTCGACCTCGTCGTGCTCGATGTGATGATGCCGGGAGAAGACGGCGTATCGCTGACCAGATCTCTGCGCGAGGAAAAGGACACGCCGATCCTGATGCTGACGGCGCTCTCGGAAACCGACAGCCGCGTCACCGGGCTGGAAGCCGGCGCTGACGATTATCTCCCAAAACCGTTCGATCCACGCGAACTGGTGCTGCGCATCAACAGCATTCTGCGCCGCAGCACGCCACAGTCCACGCCAAAGGTGGAGCAGGTGGTGTTCGGCCCCTACGCCTTCCAGATCGCCAAGCGCGAACTGAAGCACAGCGGCAAGCTGGTGAAGCTGACCGACCGGGAACGCGAGATCATGGTTATCTTCGCCGAACGGGCCGGCGAGACCGTGCCGCGGCACGAACTGGTGGGCGAGGACTCGGAAGTGGGCGAGCGCACCATCGACGTGCAGATCAATCGCCTGCGCCGCAAGATCGAGCGCGACCCGTCCAACCCGGTCTACCTGCAGACCGTGCGCGGCATCGGCTACCGGCTGAGCGTCGAGTAACCCGCGGCGTCAGACGGCAAGAGACTGGTAGTTCGCAATGTCGGCCCGGATGCCGAGGCGGTCCATCATCTCGTGGCGGTCAAAACCGGTTTCCGAGTGCATGCGCGCGACGGCCTCGCCCGCGCGCGCGATCGCTTCGGGCCCTTCCCACTCGACCATGGTGACGAAATTGAACTCGCCCGGCCCCGATGCCTGTTCGAGAATGACGTCGCCCAGGAAACCCGCCTGCTGGCGCAGGAGGGCGTGCGTGGCGGAAACGCGCTCGAGAAACTCTTCGCGGGCCGGCGCCGGTACGGCAAATTTATCGACCCGGTAGATAGCATTGGCGGAAGGCGCGGTTTGCGGGCGTGCGGACATGGTGTCTCCTTGAAGGACGGATGGAACGGTGATGCGGCGCACTGTCGAAGTTCAAGTTGACTTTAAGTCAAGAGGTCTTTCGCTGCGGTCGGTGCTTTTTCCGGCCTGCACGCGGCGTCGCGTTGACCGCATGTTTGCAGCGCACGGAAAAGCTGTTTCCTCTTGCGCCTCCAATGCATAGGATCAGACCGGATTGCAGTTCGGGAATGGATGCCCGCAAGGGCGAATGGCGGAATTGAACATCAGCTCAGATCAGAAGACGCCGGCCGGGAAGATCACGCCATTGACGCGCTTCAGACAGGCATTCGGCGCGATGCGCAGACCGTGGCGACGGTTCTGGCGCATCGTCTCGCGCTACATGCCCAAACAGCTCTATGCGCGTTCCCTCATCATCGTGATCGCGCCGATGCTGCTTTTGCAGTCGGTCATTGCCTTCGTTTTCATGGAACGCCACTGGCAGACGGTCACGCAGCGGCTGAGCCAGGCGGTCACGCGCGACATCTCCGCCATCATCGACATGATCGAGACCTATCCGGGCAATGACGGCTATGCGCAGGTGATCCGCATCGCCCAGGAGCGGCTGGCGCTGAAGATCGACCTTCTGCCGCCCGACCCCCTGCCCGCGCCCGGCCCGAAACCGTTTTTCTCCATCCTCGACCAGACGCTCGGCGAGGAGATCACCCGACAGATCAACCGGCCCTTCTGGCTCGACACGGTGGGCAATTCGAACATCATCGAGATCCGCATTCAGCTCGAAAATCAGGTGCTGCGTGTCTTTGCCAGACGCAGCCAGGCCTATGCTTCCAACACGCATATTTTCCTTCTGTGGATGGTCGGTACATCGCTCGTGCTCATCGCCATCGCGGTCGCGTTTCTGCGCAACCAGATCCGCCCCATCCTGCAACTGGCCGCCGCCGCCGACAGTTTCGGCAAGGGGCGACCGACACCGAGCGATTTCCGGCCGCGCGGCGCGGAGGAAATCCGCCGCGCCGGCAGCGCCTTCCTCTTGATGCGCGAAAGGATCGAGCGCCAGATCGAGCAGAGAACGGCCATGCTGACCGGCGTGAGCCACGATCTGCGGACCATCCTGACGCGCTTCAAGCTGCAGCTTGCCGTGGCCGGCAGCAAGGAAGACATCGAAGCGCTCAACCAGGATATCGAGGACATGCGCTCGATGCTGGAAGGGTATCTGGCTTTCGCCCGCGGCGAGGCGGCGGAAGACCCCGGCGCGTTCGATCTGGCCGCCTTCTTCGACCGCGCCGTGGAGGAAGCGGGCCTGCGCGACTGCACGCTGAAGGTCGAGACCGTGGGCAGCACGCACCTGCACGCACGGCCCAATGCCTTCAGCCGGCTTCTGAACAATGTGATCGGCAATGCATTCCGCTACGCCTCCAATGTGGAAATCACCGCGCGCAACACCAATGGAACGCTGACCATCACCGTGGACGATGACGGGCCCGGCATTCCCGCCGACATGCGTGAGGACGTGTTCAAGCCCTTCGTGCGGCTCGATGAAGCGCGCAACCAGGACGAAAGCGGCACGGGGCTCGGCCTTTCCATCGCCCGCGACATCGCCCGCAGCCATGGCGGCGACGTGACGCTGGACGACAGCCCGCTTGGCGGACTTCGGGCGGTGATCCGGGTGCCGTCTTAATTCGGACCAGATGCGTCAGCGCACGGCCGGGCGTGGTGGATGATCGAGTTCAAAGACCAGCGTCTGCACATCATTGGCATCAACACGGATGCGTCGGGCGCGGATCATGAACACAATGGTCTCGCCGCGCCCCGCCAGTTCGACGAAATCGCCCTTGCGGGCCCATTCACCAAGGCTGAGACGGTCGAGCTGCGCCTCGAGTCCGGCAAGCCCGGCCTTGCGGCGCGCGGCACTGGTCAATTCGATAATCGTCTTCAAGCGCACGTCTCCTGCTGTCGATAACCCTGCGGAAGGAAGGCCATGCCCTTGATCTTTCGCCCGCGACAGAATGCACGTTATCCTTTCGTCTAACACACTGAGTCGCGACCGGGCTACAGACGCATGATTTCCCCGGCCGCTCATCGCAAGGAGGGGGCTCATGACCTCACGCTACGCAAAAATCGCCATGACACTGGCACTCGCTGCCTTCGCGTTCATGGTGACGTTCAACAACATCACCGACTACGGCTCGAACTTCGCCTTCGTGCAGCACGTGTTCAGCATGGACACGACATTCCCCGGCAATTCAGCCATGTATCGCGCCATCACCACGCCAGCGCTGTGGCATGCCGGATACTGGCTGATCATCGCCGGCGAAGGCCTCACTTTCGTGCTCCTGCTGCTCGGCGGCCTCAGAATGCTCGGTGCGCGCAGCGCTTCGGCTGCAGAGTTCCATGCATCCAAGAAGCTGATGGTCGCCGGGGCGACAATCGGTTTTCTTGTCTGGTTCTTCGGCTTCATGGTCGTCGGCGGCGAATGGTTCCTGATGTGGCAGTCCGACACATGGAACGGCCAGGACGCGGCCTTCAAGTTCTACATGGCAATCATCGGCGTCCTGATCTTCGTCAACCAGCGCGACGACGAAGTCGCCTGACGGACAGCGATGCTCACGGCAACATGCCATTGCGGGGCCGTGCGGATGGAGACATCCGCGCGGCCCTTGTGGTTGACCGACTGCAACTGCTCGCTCTGCCGCAGGCTCGGTGCGCTCTGGCTTCACTGCGATCCTGCCGAAGTGACCTTCCTGTGCGGCGAAGACGACACCGTCGCCTATGTGCAGGGCGACAGGACGCTTGCAATCCACCATTGCCCCACCTGCGGGTGCACGACGCACTGGCGCCCGACCGGTGAAGGCAACCGCATGGCCATCAATGCACGGCTGATGGAGCCGGGTGCGATCGCCGGCCTGCGCATTCGCCGTTTCGATGGTGCGGACAAATTTGATTATCTGGATTGAGACACGGACGACCGAATTTATACAACCCGGATCAGGTCTGCTGAGTTTGTTTACAGCGCCGTGCGTCTTAAAAGACGCGCAAAGGACGCTGTAACACTTTCAAATGATGCATGTTCGTTGTCTTTCAAATGTCTTCATTTGAAAGCGACATGCATTAGTGAAGGCGGCTGCCGTTTGGCACTTTCCCGTCGCATCCGGCCAGAACGATGGCGCCATTTTCGTCTGAAAACCCCATAACGAGAATCTCGGACATGAACTTGCCGATCTGGCGTGGCGGGAAATTCACCACCGCCACCACCTGCCGTCCGACGAGAGTCTCCGGCGTGTAATGGACGGTGATCTGCGCTGACGATTTCTTGATTCCGATCTCCGGACCGAAATCGACCTTAAGCTTGATGGCAGGCTTGCGGGCTTCCGGATAAGGCTCTGCCTCGATGACGGTGCCGATACGGATATCCACCTTCAGGAAATCGTCAAAGGTGATTTCCGGGGCCATTTCCGATGACATGCCCGCTCCCCTGCTTGCGACCTAAGCGTTGCCGTAGGTCTCAAACAGCACGCTGTTCAGCGCTTCCTGCGCCGTGCTGCCCGACCAGATGACATACTGGAAAGCCTGATAATAGCATTCGCAGGCTTCCAGAGCGCTGTTCAGCATGGTCTCGACCTGCTGGCCCGTTGGCTCGACGCCACCGGCAAGAACGAGCGCCTGGCGGAACATCACCACATTCTCGCGCTCCCAGAGATCGAAATGGCCGAACAGCATCTGTTCGTTGATGAGCGAAAGGAGCCGCATGACTTCCAGAGTACGCTTCGCGGGCACCTTCAGGTCAAAGGCGCAGGCAACATGCAGCGCCTCGAATTCCTCCATCCAGGAGAAGGACACGTTGTAGTCGGTCCATGTGCCGGCCACGGCGATGGCGATCTCGTCGTCGCCATTGCGCTCGAAGCTCCAGTCATTGGTGTGCGCGACATGCTCGATGACATCGACGGGATGCGCATCACGGGTCATGTCGAGTTCAAGAAGGCTCATTAATCTGCTTTCCCGTATCTGGAGGCGCCGCAACACCCCGCAAGAATCCACAGCGGAAATGCTCTTCCGCAAGACGTTTCAAACCTGAAACACAGTGTGGAGCGACAACGACAACGCATGGAACTAACGCGGGCCCGCCCCTGCCCGACTGCATGACCAGTTACGAATCACGCTGTAAATTCAGTGTATTGATGCAGAGTCGCGTGACCAGACCTTTTTTGCCGAAAGGCCAAGGGGTGTGTGGATAGAAACACCGCGCGGCATCGGGCGGCGCGGCGTAAGCGACTCTCGAACAAGGATTTTTCGACGCCATACACAGGCGCCGGTAATAAAAAATTATTTTTTCGTCCGGGTGGATGACGCCGGTTTCGAATCAGATTTCGCAGCTTTTGCGGCACCGCCTTCTGAAAGTTTTGCTTCCAGCGCTTCGATGCGGGCGGTGAGCGCCGCATTTTCCTCGCGTGCCTTGAGCGCCATCTCGCGCACCATCTCGAACTCTTCGCGCTGGACGACGTCCATCGAGTTGAGGATGCGTTCGGCCTGTGCCTGAAAGGCCGTCTCCACCTCACGGCGCACGCCCTGGGCCGCGCCTGCGGCATCGGTCATCAGCTTGGCGAACTCGTCGAGGATTCGGTTGCTTCCGTTGGTCATGGCGCGCCTTTCAGGTTGATCCATTTGAGGTAGTGGGCTCGCGCGCCGAATGCAAGGTCATTTGCTGTCGCAGCGCCATCAGGAATCACGCCTACAGCGTGCCACCGGCAAGCACCCAGATGCCGAGCGCAATCAGAACGCCCCCGGCCACGCGCGACACCGGCCAGCGCGGCGGCAGCAGCTTTTCGGCTAGCACGAAGATCGCGATGGCGGCGATCCAGAGAACGTTCATCACACCGCCAACGAAGAGAAGCGCCATCAGTGCCCAGCAACAGCCGATGCAATAAAGCCCGTGGCGGAAGCCAAGCGCCAGCGCGCCTGCCGGCTCGCGCCGGAAGCCGCCATGGGCATGGACAAAGGCAAGCGGCGCCTGGCAATGGCTGAGACAGGCATCCTTCTGCGGGGTCCACTGGAACAGACCGGCCGCAATGAGCACCAGCCCGCTAAAAAGTACGCTCGCGCTCGCCATCATGGGTGTGAGCAGAAGCGCTCGCTCCAGCGCCCACTGGCCCAGCGTGGCAATGAAGGAGAATGCGGTCCAGGCAAGAAGATAGCCACTGGCAAAGAAGCCGGTCGCCGCAAGCGGCCTGCCCTTTTCTTCGGCGGCACGACCAACACGCGCATAGATGAGGATCATGGGCGCTGTGGATGGCGTCATCATCCCGACCATCATCACCGCCCACATGACGAACATAAAGGCGAAATAGGTGAGGTTCCACGGATGCAGCCCCATCACCATCCCCTCGCCCACCGGCGCAGCAGCCTGCATGGACGTCTTCATCCCGTCGCCAGCGGGCATTGCCATGTCCATGGAATCGACCAGCCACAGGATATAGAGCCAGGAAACAACCGTCAGCGCGGCAAGGGCCGCGCCGACAATCAGGCGGTCGCGCCGCAGAGTGCTTTCCAGTGCGGTGGCAGCCATGCCTTGCCCTCCTGGAACGATCGGCTCAGTGCACGACGCCCTCGCCGGTCATGTGAACCTTCGAGAAATGAGCGTGCGAGTCCGGTATCGACAGGGCAATCGGCCCCTGCGTATCCGCCCAGCCACGTCCCACCTCGCAGATATCATATTCAAACCCACTCGGCAGATTGATGCGCGCATGATGCGGCTGGCCGCTGACAGGATTGATGATCGGCTCGCCACGTGCCTTGATCCAGCCGGGCACATTCAACGTCGCCGATCGGCCGGTCACATCGACCTCAGAATCGATCTTTGCGAAAACCGGGTCATGCACTTTCTCATAGGTGGTAGAAAAAACCTGGAAGAAGGTCGCGCCGGGTTCCGTGTCCTCACCGCTCATGATCCGCAGCATTGCTGCGCGCTGCTTTTCATCGGCACGTTCATCGATGATGGGAACGACGCTGCCATGGCCTTCGTGAATGGCGCCCGGCCATGACACAATCATGGCCATGCTCAGGCCGTCGAGTTTGACGCCGCCATGCTGGCCTTCATCGATATGCACCACCCCGACAGCGTGACAGCCTCCATGCGTGGGCCGGGCATTGAACTGGCATGGACATCCATACGCGCAGTTGCAGTGAATAAATTCACGTCCCCTGATCATCCACTTGGTATCGGTCATCATTACCTCCCGGGTTGATACTGCTCCTTTTCGAGAAATCATGTTGCCGAGACTGAAGACCACAATTCTACGCTTCCGCTGGCGAAGTAGCGACTAGACTGAAAGCCGTAGGGTCAGGACCCATTAATATGACCACAATGGCGATCGATAGACCAAGAGATGCAAGGAAAAGCCTGCAGAGCGGGGTCCTTCCCCCGGTCAAGGGGTTTGACGCAGCAGGTCGCCGGTCTATCGAACGTCCTTCGGATCGGCCTGATTTGCACGGCCTACTTTGTCGCAAGACCTTGAAAGACATGAAGTCTTCCTGCGGCCTTGCTTCGCGTATCCGCACAAATCAAGCCGACCATTGCGGCCATATTAATGGGTCCTGACCCTAGCGCCTTCTCCAGATTGAAGATGGGAAACCGCGGCACAGCGCGCCTTGACCTCGCCCCGATGCTCCGCAATACCTGCCGCGTCTGAGTTCCACGCGCCCGGAGGCCCGATTGACCGACTATCTGATGACGCCCCTGGCCGCCCTGCCCTTTCCCAACATAGACCCGGTGGCGCTGCAGGTCGGACCGCTTGCCATCCACTGGTACGGGCTTGGCTATGTGGTCGGCATACTCCTTGGCTGGTGGTATGCGCGCCGGCTGGTTTCGAACGAGCGCCTGTGGGCAGGCGGCAAGCCGGCGATGACGGTCACGGATCTCGACGATTTCGTTCTCTGGGCCGCGATCGGCATCGTCGCCGGCGGACGCATCGGCTATATTCTCTTCTACGACCTCCCCCGCTACATCGCTAACCCGCTCGACATTCTCGCCGTGTGGGAGGGTGGCATGTCGTTCCATGGCGGGCTGCTCGGCGTCACGCTCGCCATGCTGCTCTTCGCCCGAAAGCGCGGCATCAATGCCTGGAGCCTGTTCGATACGGTCTCGGCGGTGGTGCCGATCGGTCTCGGTCTGGTGCGTGTGGCCAACTTCGTGAACTCGGAACTCTGGGGCCGGGTGACGGACGTGCCCTGGGCCTTTGTCTTTCCCAATGGCGGGCCGGAGCCGCGCCATCCCAGTCAGCTTTATGAAGCAGCGCTCGAGGGGCTGGTGCTTTTCGTGGTGCTGCGCCTTCTCACCCATAAGGGGCTGAAGCTAAAAATGCCTGGCTTCGTGGCCGGCGCGTTCGTGTGCGGCTACGGCCTGTCGCGCATCGTGGTCGAGTTCTTCCGCGAGCCTGATGCGCATATCGGCTATCTGGCCGGCGGGTGGCTGACCATGGGGATGGTGCTTTCGCTGCCCATGGTGCTTGTGGGTGTGTGGGCGATGCTGAGGGCGCGGGCCGCAGCCCGATGAAAACACTGAAGGATCGCATCAGGGCGCAGATCGAAACGGCGGGGCCGATGAGCATCGCCGACTATATGGCGCTTTGCCTTTTCGATCCCGAAGAGGGCTATTACACGACGCGCGAGCCCTTCGGTGCCGAAGGCGATTTCACCACCGCGCCGGAGATCAGCCAGATGTTCGGCGAATTGTGCGCCATCTGGCTCTACACGGCGTGGCAGGCGAGCGGCGCACCGAAAACGCCTGTTGTGGCCGAGATTGGCCCCGGACGCGGAACGCTGATGAAGGACATGCTCCGGACATGGGCCAAAATCGACCCGGCGTTCGGAAAGCAGATGCGGCTTTTCATGATCGAAGCGAGCCCGCGGCTGAGCGACGTGCAGCGTAAGACGCTTGGGCTTCCGGAAGGTGAAGTGGCATGGATCGCCGATCTGGACGCTTTGCCGGAAGGGCCACTCTTCATCATTGGCAATGAGCTGTTCGACGCCATCCCCATCCGGCAATATGTGAAGATCGGAAATGCCTGGCGCGAACGCGTGGTTGGCCTCGATGCGGAAGAACGGCTTGCGTTCATGGCAGGCGCCGGCTCTGCGGACCCCGCTCTTTTACCGCCGGCTGCAAATAACGCGCCCGAGGGGGCGATCGTGGAACTCGCGCCCGCTCGCAATGCCCTGATGGCCCGCTTCGCCGAACGCATCGGCAGAGAGGGCGGCGCCGGGCTTTTCATCGATTATGGCTATGCGACACCGGCCACCGGCGACACGCTGCAGGCGATGCGCGGCCACGCCTATCAGGACGTGCTGAAGGAGCCCGGCAAGGCCGACCTGACGGCGCATGTGGATTTCTCCGCTTTGGCGGGTGCGGCAAAGGAGCAGGGTCTGGCCGCCGAACTGATGAGCCAGGGTGACTTCCTCATCGGGCTCGGCCTTCTGGAGCGTGCCGGACGACTGGGCGCCGGCAGGAACGCCACCGAGCAGCAGGCCATTCGCAACGATGTGGAGCGCCTCGCCGGCCCCGACCAGATGGGAACATTGTTCAAGGTATTGGCCGTGACGCCATCCACAGTGGCGGTTCCGCCATTCGTCTCAGCGCATTGACTTGATTTCGCCCCTGCCCCACCATCCCGCCGCTTGAGAACATCTGAAAAGGCGGCGCATGCTTGACACGACGAGGCCGGAACCCCTGCGGTCCCCGCTACTGGACCGTGAGCGGGAGAATGGTGTGAAGCATGGCTTCTTCACCCGAGCGGGCGGCGTTTCGACGGGGCTCTATGAAGGGCTTAATGTGGGCTATGGCTCGGGCGACGACCGCGAGACGGTGACCGAGAACAGAAGGCGCGTGGCCGAATGGCTGGGCGTCGACGCAAACCATCTTCTGACGGTTCACCAGGTGCACTCGCCCCATGCCGTCATTGTCGATGAACCTTTTGCAGGAGAGCGACCCGAGGCCGACGCGCTGGTGACCAACCGGCCGGGGCTGGCGATTGGCGCGCTTGCTGCCGATTGCGGGCCCATTCTGCTCGCCGATGGCAAGGCGCGGGTGATCGCAGCCGCCCATGCCGGCTGGAAAGGCGCGCTGACCGGCATTCTGGAAAACACCATCGCGGCGATGGAACTGCTGGGCGCCGAGCGGGAAAACATCACCGCCGTGCTGGGTCCCTCCATAAGCCAGGAAAACTATGAGGTCGGGCCGGAATTCGTGGAGCGTTTCGTCAACCACAATCCGGCAAACCGGGACTGGTTCCGCCCGTCGCCCAAGGCCGGGCATGCGCTTTTCGATCTCAATGGATACACGGTGGCGCGGCTGACGGCAGCCGGCGTCCATGCCGTGCAGATCGGGCGCTGCACCTATGAAGAAGAAGAGCATTTCTACTCCTATCGCCGCGCCACGCATCGCGGTGAACGGGACTACGGACGCCAGATTTCAGCGATCATCCTGGAGGACATTTGATGGCGCTTCATTTTGACCAGGCAGAATTCGATTCCCGGCGCGATCGCCTCGTCATCGAAATGGCCGAGCGCAAGCTCGACGCCATGCTGCTTTTCGCGCAGGAGAGCATGTACTGGCTGACGGGTTACGACACGTTCGGCTTCTGCTTCTTCCAGTGCCTTGTCGTGAAAGCCGATGGCTCGATGGTGCTTTTGACACGCTCGGCCGATCTGCGTCAGGCGCGGCACACCTCCACCATCGAAAACATCGTCCTGTGGACAGACAGGCACGACGCCAACCCGGCCGTCGACCTGCGCAATCTGCTTAACGATCTCGACCTGCTGGGTGCCAGGATCGGTGTCGAATACGACACACATGGCCTGACGGGCCGCAGCACCCGCCTGCTTGATGAACAGTTGCAGACATTTGGCAAGATCGAGGACGCGTCAGACCTCGTCAGCCGGCTGCGGCTGTTCAAGAGCGAGGCGGAGATCAAGAAAGTGAAACGCGCCGCAAAGCTCGGTGACGAAGCGCTGGATGCAGCTCTGCCGCTGATCAAACAGGGCGGCGACGAGGCCGCGATTCTGGCCGCCATGCAGGGTGCGGTGTTTGCCGGCGGCGGCGACTATCCGGCCAATGAATTCATCATCGGTTCGGGCGAGGACGCGCTTCTGTGCCGCTACAAGGCGGGCCGGCGCAAGCTCAACAAGAACGACCAGATCACGCTCGAATGGGCCGGCGTCTATCACCACTACCACGCTGCGATGATGCAGACCGTGCTGACGGGCAAGGTCTCCAAGCGGCATCAGGAGCTTTTCGACGCGGCACGCGATGCGCTGACCGCGGTGCAGAAGACGATGACACCGGGCAACACGTTCGGCGACGTGTTCGACGCGCATGCGCGGGTGATGGAGACGCATGGCCTGACCAAGCACCGGCTGAACGCCTGCGGCTATTCGCTGGGCGCGCGGTTCTCGCCGTCCTGGATGGATCCACAGATGTTTTATGCCGGCAATGAAGAGCCCATCGCGCCGGGCATGACGCTGTTCGCGCACATGATCATCATGGATTCCGACACGGGCAGCGCCATGTGCCTCGGCCGCACCTATCTGACCACCGAAGACGACCCCGAGCCGCTTTCGCGCTACGGGCTGGACCTTATAACGAGGTGAAGGCAATATGCCGCGCAGGATCGAAGCCATTGAGGGGGGCTGCGGTATTTTTACGAAGCGCGCCATAACGGGCATCGCCATGTTGAGCCTTGCCGGCCTTGCCGGCTGCAACACGGGCTCCATGCTCGACTTGAGCTCTGGGCCGACACCGTCGGGCACCGTGCCCGGTGGGCAGACCGGGCTTCAGCAGCAGCCGACCGAAACCGCCCTCGCCTTACAGACGGACGCGGCGAACGAGACTGCGGCAGCCCCCCTGCAGGCCGTGACCACTAGCGAGCGCATCCAGTTTGCCCCGGTGATCGGCGCGACGGCTGAATCCGTGCCGGCCCTGTCGCGGCGTCTCGAGGCGCGCGCGCGGCAGAGCGGCATCGCGATTGTGCCCCAGGGCGGAAGCGCCTCCATGGTGATGAAAGGCTACTTCTCGGCCATCGCCGATGGCGGCAAAACGACCGTGATTTATGTATGGGACGTGCTCGACCCGTCGGGCAACCGGCTGCACCGCATCCAGGGCCAGCAGGCTGCGCCCGGCGGTCAGGGCGACGGCTGGTCTTCCGTCACCAGCGCCACGATGGAAGCCGTGGCAGACTCGACCATCAGTCAACTGTCCGCATGGCTGGCGCAGCGGCAGGGCTGATTTTTTCGGGATTTCATCGTGATTCTTTCCTCAGGCGCTTGCAATAAAGCCTCACCCCGTTAAAAGCGCGGTCAAGCGTCAAGGCGTTCTCCGAGGACATTCCATGAAGCTCTTTGCGGGCAATTCCAACCGGGTTTTGGCAGAGGCCGTTTCCCGCTATCTCAACATTTCTCTTGGCAAAGCCACCGTGCGACGGTTCGCCGATCAGGAGATATTCGTCGAAATCCAGGAAAATGTGCGCGGCGAGGACGTTTTCGTCCTTCAGTCGACCGCCTATCCGGCCAACGATCACCTGATGGAACTTCTCATCATGATCGATGCCTTCCGGCGCTCTTCGGCCCGACGCATCACTGCGGTGCTGCCCTATTTCGGCTATGCGCGGCAGGACCGGCGCACCTCGGGCCGCACGCCGATCTCGGCCAAGCTGGTGGCCAACCTGATCACCCAGGCAGGCGCCGACCGCGTTCTGACGCTGGACCTTCATGCAGGCCAGATCCAGGGCTTCTTCGACATCCCGACCGATAACCTTTTCGCCGTGCCCGTGATGGCACGCGACGTGAAGGCGAACTATACGCTCTCCAATGTGATGGTGGTTTCGCCGGATGTCGGCGGCGTGGTGCGTGCCCGCTCGCTGGCAAAGCGCATTGATGCGCCGCTTGCCATTGTCGACAAGCGCCGCGACCGGCCGGGCGAATCCGAAGTGATGAACGTGATCGGCGACGTGAGCGGCAAGGATTGCCTGCTGATCGACGACATCGTCGATTCCGGCGGCACGCTTTGCAATGCGGCAGACGCGCTACTGAACAACGGCGCAACCAGTGTGACCGCCTATATCACGCATGGCGTTCTTTCGGGCGGCGCGGCAGCACGCATCTCCGGATCGCGGCTGAAGGAACTGGTGATCACCGATTCCATCCAGCCGAGCTCGGCAGTGGAAGCGGCGGAAAACATCCGCACCATCACCATTTCCGACCTTATCGGCGAAGCAATTTCGCGCACGGCGACAGAAGAATCGGTCTCGAGCCTTTTCGACTGATCGCCTTCCCGCAAGCATGAAAAAGCCGGCCACGCGTGCCGGCTTTTTTTGTTGGCGAAGCCGTCCACTCAGGCAGCGGCGCGCTCCTGCGCAACACCGACCCAGGCAGAGAGCCTGTCGACAAAGCCGGACAGGAAAGCCCTTGTGTCTTCATTGGCGATGTCATTGTTTTCATCGACCAGGCCCGGCTTCATCTGGAGATAGACCTCCGGGCTCGTCATCAGCGTGGCACCGAGGCTGACCATGATCGAGCGCAGGTGAATCTGCGCCGCGATCGCCCCCATCGCGCCCGGGCTGGAACCGACGATCGCGGTCGCTTTGCCGGTCCAGCTATTCTGTCCCCAGGGCCTTGACGCCCAGTCAATCGCGTTCTTGAGAATGGCGGGAATGGAGCGGTTGTGCTCCGGTGTAACAAAGAGAATGCCGTCAGCAGCTGCAACGCTGTCCTTGAGCTTTTGCGCGGATGCCGGGTATTCCGCAACGTCATCGTCGTTGTACATCGGCAAAGCGGTGAGATCGAAATATTCGAACTCCAGGCGTCCATCGGCCAGCTTTTCCAGCGCCTCGGCGAATTTGCGATTGATCGACTCCTTCCGGTTGGAGCCAACGAGAACCAAGATTTTCTTCATTTTTCATTCCTCTGTCCGCCCGGGGTCAAATTCCCGGTGGTATCCTTTGGTAACCGCCCCTATATCTGGCAGAGGAAAACGGGTTGCAAGAAGGCACCTTTATGAAACCACGTCACGGCCACATCTCGGAGAACTGCCGCCCCATCAGCGAAATCCTGTCGCTGATCGGCGACAAGTGGACCTCGCTGATCATAGAGCGGCTCAATGAGGAGCCGTTGCGCTTCAACGAATTGAAGCGGCGCGTGAACGGCATTTCGCAGAAAGTGCTGACAAGTTCGCTGAGGGCACTCGAGCGCGATGGCTTTCTCGAGCGGATCGAACATCCCACCGTTCCCCCGAGCGTCGAATACCGGCTGACCGCCTTTGGCCACGAGCTTGCAGAACCGCTCTCGAAACTGAAGCAATTCGCTCTGAAAAACGCCAACAGGATGGAAGCCGCGCGGGCTGCCTATGACGCGCGTAGCGGCTCCGGCGAAAGCGGGAGCAGGCAACCGCAGCCGATACAGCCGGCGACCATGGTCTGAAAGGGCTTGCGCCCTTGCGCACGCCCCCTGCATCGGCTATAGACCCGCCGTCCGCGTAGACACCCTTGGAGGCAACGCGGACGGAAGTCCGTCCGATCGATTTCGGTATTCAGGCAGTGCTTCATGCACCGCCTGTTTCTCATTCGGAAGGCTTTCACGTTCTCGGGTTTTCCCGAGAGCGCTCCAAAACATGAAAGGATAGGCCATGAGCCATCAGAGCTACGAGCTGAAGGCCGAGGCGCGCGAACGGGTCGGTAAGGGGTCCGCCCGGGCTATTCGGCGCAACGGTAAAGTTCCCGCCGTGATCTACGGCGAGAAGGATGCCCCCATTTCCATCACGCTTCCCTACAAGGAAGTGTCCATGAAGATTTTCGGCGGCGGCTTCCTCACCACGATTGCCACCATCGACGTCGACGGCAAGAAGATCCAGGTCCTTCCGAAGGACTATCAGCTTGATCCCGTCCGCGATTTCGTCATGCATGTGGACTTCCTGCGCATCGGCAAGGGCACGGTCGTTACCGTGAACGTGCCGGTTCACTTCATCAACGAAGAGACCGCTCCGGGCATCAAGCGCGGCGGTGTTCTCAACGTTGTGCGCCACGAGGTCGAGTTCACTTGCCCGGCAACGGCGATCCCCGATTACATCGAGGTCGATCTGGACGGCATGGATATCGGCGATTCCGCTCATATCTCCGCCGTCAAGCTGCCAGCAGGCGTTGAGCCGACCATCACAGACCGCGACTTCACCATCGCAACCATCGCAGCCCCGGCCGGCCTGAAGTCGGAAGAGTCCGAGGCTGAAGAAGGTGCGGAAGAGGAAGCAGAGGTCGAAGAAAAGGAGGGCGAGGGCGAGGAGTAATCCTCCCCTTTCCTGCAAAACCTCATGCTGCTTATTGCAGGGCTCGGCAATCCCGGCCAGCAATACGAACGGCACCGGCACAATGTCGGTTTTATGGCGGCGGACGCGATTGCGCGCCGCCATAGTTTTTCGTCATGGTCAAAAAAGTTCAACGCGCTGGTGGCCGAAGGCCGCCTTGGCGGCGAGAAGGTGCTGCTCATCAAGCCGCAGACCTTCATGAACCTTTCCGGCCAGGCGATCGGCGAAGCCATGCGCTTCTACAAGATCGATCTCGACGATCTGATCGTGTTTTATGACGAACTCGACCTCGCGCCCGGCAAACTGCGCATCAAGACGGGCGGTGGCTCAGGCGGCCACAACGGCATCAAGTCGATCGACGCCCATTGCGGCAAGGATTACCGCCGCGTGCGCATCGGCATTGGGCACCCCGGCGACAAGGCGCGTGTGAACACGCATGTGCTGGGCGATTTCGCCAAGGCGGACCAGACATGGCTTGAACCGATGCTGGACGCCGTTGCAGACAACATCGCAATGCTTGCCGAAGGCGACGAATCGGGCTTCATGAACCGTGTCAGCCTTGCGGTGAAGGGTACCGGCGCAGAGCCGGGCGAAAAACGGGACAGCAAGCCCGCCAAAAAACAGAGCCACATCCGCCAGGCGCGGCAGAAGGGGCCTGCAGCCCCCCTCCCCGAAAGCGGCCCGATGGCGGCCATGCTCAAAAAACTCCTCGGCCAGAAGGAATAGGAAATGGGTTTCAAATGCGGCATCGTCGGTCTGCCCAATGTGGGCAAGTCGACGCTCTTCAACGCGCTCACCAAGACGGCCGCCGCGCAGGCCGCCAACTACCCGTTCTGCACGATCGAGCCCAACACGGGCGAAGTGGCCGTGCCCGACCCGCGCCTGAAGAAGATTGCCGGCGTGACCGGTTCCAAGGAGGTCATCCCGACCCGTATTTCCTTCGTGGACATTGCCGGCCTCGTGCGCGGCGCCTCCAAGGGCGAAGGGCTGGGCAACCAGTTCCTGGCCAATATCCGCGAAGTGGATGCCATTGTGCATGTGCTGCGCTGCTTCGAGGATGACGACATCACCCATGTGGAAGGCCGCATCGACCCGGTGGCGGATGCCGAGACCGTCGAGACGGAGCTGATGCTCGCCGACCTCGAAAGCCTGGAACGGCGCACCCTGCAGATGCAGAAGCGTGCAACCGGCAAAGACAAGGAAGCCCAGACGCTTCTGCCCATGATGGAGCAGGCGCTGGCGCTGCTGCAGGACGGCAAGCCGGTGCGCGTGCTTCTCGACGGCATCGCAGCCGAAGACCTGAAGATCCTGCGCGGCCTGAACCTGCTGACCTCCAAGCCCGTGCTCTATGTTTGCAATGTGGCTGAAGGCGACGCTGCCAAAGGCAATGCCGAGAGCAGGCGTGTGGAAGAAATGGCGAAGGCCCAGGGCGCGATGACGGTGGTGATCTCGGCTGCCATCGAGGCCGAGGTGGCGCAGCTTTCCGACGAGGAGGCAGCCGAATATCTGGAGGCGATGGGGCTGGAAGAGCCTGGCCTCGACCGGCTGATCCGTGCCGGCTACGAACTGCTCGACCTGATCACCTTCTTCACCTCCGGCCCTAAGGAAACCCGGGCATGGACCGTGCAGAAGGGCGCCAAGGCGCCGCAGGCGGCAGGCGTGATCCACACCGATTTCGAACGCGGCTTCATCCGCGCGCAGACCATCGGCTACAATGATTTCGTGACGCTCGGCGGTGAAGTGGCCGCACGCGACGCCGGAAAGGCCCGCGACGAGGGCAAGGAATATGTGGTGACGGACGGCGACGTGATGCTGTTCAAGTTCAACACCTGATCGCCGGGACAGCCGACAGGAAAAACATGGTCTTGACGGCGTGGCGATAGCCGGAAATCTTCGTTCCCGGTTTCAGGGAACGACATCATGATCAAGGTTTACATTGCCGAGAACGGGCGCCTAAAACCCGTCGAGTTGTCGTCAGCCGGGCGAGACGCAGCCGTCTGGGTCGACATGCTCTCGCCCACGGAGGACGAGGAAAGGGCCATCGAAGCATGGCTCGGCATAGCAGTGCCGACACGTGCCGACATGGAAGAGATCGAAATCTCGAGCCGCCTCTACAGCGAGGACGGGGCGCACTACATGACGGCGACCCTGACCGCACGGGCCGATGGCGACCAGCCGCAGATGGGGCCGGTAACCTTCATTCTCAGCCCGGGCGGCACGCTCGTCACGCTTCGCTTTCACGAACCCAGCGCCTTCCAGATCTTTCCGCAGCGCGCCGCGAAGGCCGCACTTGGCTGCGGCAGTGGCGAGGCGGTGCTCATCAACCTTCTGGAAGTCATCACCGACCGGCTGGCCGACATTCTGGAAAGAGCCGGGCGCGAGATTCTGGAGCTCTCGAGGGGCATATTCCATCCCTCCGAGAAAAAGGCTTCCAAACGCGACCGTGATTTTCAAATCATCCTGCGCCGGATCGGCCGCAAGGAAGACCTGATCTCCAAACTGCAGGACAGTCTTCTGACCATGCAGCGTCTTTCCGGCTTCCTGAGTGCAGTTTCGACCCGCAGCAGCAGGGATGGACGGGCGCGGATCAAAACGCTTTCGCGCGACATAGCCTCGCTCGCCGACCATGCGACGGGGCTTTCCCAGAAAATCGGCTTCCTGCTCGATGCGACGCTCGGCATGATCAGCATCGAGCAGAGCGCCATCATCAAGATATTTTCCGTGGTCGCCGTGATCTTCCTTCCGCCGACGCTTGTCGCCTCGGTCTATGGCATGAATTTCAGCATCATGCCGGAACTGCAATGGCCGCTCGGCTATCCCTTCGCCATTGGTCTCATGGTGCTCTCCGCGCTCCTGCCCTTCTGGTATTTCAAACGGCGCGGCTGGCTCTAGAGCATCGGACCGAAAAGTGGAATCCGGTTTTCGGATTATTCCGATGCTCCATCAATAGTTTAGATCGTCCTTTGCGCGTCTTACAAGACGCGCGGCGCTGTAACGTCCAGGTCCAGCAATCTTCTCCATCCGGTGCTTGAAGAATGCACTGCTTGCAGCCATAAGGTTCAAGCCTGAACAGGATTGAACCATGACTGACAAAAAGTGGGCGTTTGAAGACCTTGAGCCCGGAGTGACCATTCCCTTCGGCGAAAAAACCGTTGGCGCCGAAGAGATCAAGGATTTCGCACGCCAGTTCGACGCGCAACCCATGCATCTGGATGAAGAAGCCGGCAAGGCAAGCATTCTTGGCGGCCTATCGGCCTCCGGCTGGCATAGCTGCGCCATCTTCATGCGCATGCTCTATGACGCGTTTTTGGTGGACTCTACCTCGCAGGGCTCTCCAGGCATCACCGAGGCCCGCTGGAGGCGTCCTGTGATCGCCGGCGACACACTGACCGGCCAGACGACCGTGCTGGAACGCCGGGCCCTGAAATCGCGCCCCGGCATCGGCCTGGTGACCTTTCGTCACCTTGTGACCAACCAGCGCGGCGAAACGGTGATGGAAATGGAGAACCCGATCATGTTCAGAATGCGCGAGGCGGAAGACGCCGCATGAATCTCGACCGCTTCCTGCGCCTTGGCGAAACGATCGTGCTGGGCACCCATACCTTCACCGCTGAAGAGATCATCGCCTTCGGGCGCGCATTCGATCCGCAGCCCTTCCACACGGATGCGGAAGCGGCGCGTGACAGCGTTTTCGGCCGCCTGTGCGCCTCCGGCTGGCATACATGCGCCATGTGGATGCGGTACAACCTGATAGGCATCGAACGTGACGCGTTCGGCCCATGGGAGGGCCCGGACGAGAAGCCGGAATTCGGTCCCTCGCCCGGCTTCTCCAATCTGAAATGGCTAAAGCCCGTCTACGAGGGCGACACGATCACCTTCACGCGGGCCGTGACGGGACACCGCCCCCTCGCCTCGCGCCCCGGCTGGCACCTTGTAACGCTCGCTGCCGCAGCGCACAGGGCCGACGGCGAGCCGGTCATGAGCTTCGAGAATGGCGTGCTGATGAAGACCGGCTGAGACGCGCTCAGTCGCCTTCAAAGGCAATCAGCGTGTGAACATCGACACCCAGCGCTTCGAGCTTGGCCCGGCCGCCGAGATCGGGCAGGTCTATCACGAAACAGGCCGCAACGATCTCGGCCCCCATCTGGTTCAGAAGCTTGACCGCACCTTCAGCGGTCCCGCCGGTGGCAATCAAGTCATCGACAAGGATAACCTTCTCGCCCGGCATCACCGCGTCCTTGTGCATCTCCATCTCGTCGATGCCGTATTCGAGGCTGTAGGCCACACGCACCGTGTCGTGCGGGAGCTTGCCTTTCTTGCGGATCGGCACGAAGCCCGACGAGAGCTGGTGCGCGATCGCTCCGCCGAGAATGAAGCCGCGCGCCTCGATGCCGGCGACTTTGTCGACCTTGGCGCCCGCATAGGGGTGAACAAGCTCATCCACCGCCCGGCGAAACGCGCGCGCATTGCCGAGAAGCGTGGTGATATCGCGAAACAGGATACCGGGCTTGGGATAGTCCGGAATGGTGCGGATCGCGGAAAGAAGCGTGTCTTGAAGTGTCTGAGAAGCTGCCATTTGCCCTGCCCCGGTTCAGGTAGTTCTTGCCGCGTTGTGAAGCAAAAGAAAAGGGCGCTGTAAGCGCCCTTCCTGTTTTTCTTGCCTTGCGGGCGCCTTAATGGACGTCCGCCCAGATCTTGCGCTTGGTCAGATACATCAGACCACCGAAGAGCAGCAGGAACACCATGACGACAAAGCCGGTCGACTTGCGGGCTTCCATGTGCGGCTCGGCCGCCCACATGAGGAACGCCGAAACGTCGCGGGCGTACTGGTCCACGGTCTCGGGCGCACCGTCGTCATATGTGACCATGCCCTCCGAAAGCGGCGGCGCCATTGCCAGCGAAGCCGACGAAATGAAATACGGATTGTAGTAGGTCCCTTCCGGAACGTCATGCCCGTGGGAATCTTCCTCGTAACCCGTCAGAAGCGCGTGAATGTAGTCCGGACCGGCTTCGGCGTACTGGGTAAAGATGTCGAAGACGAAGGTCGGGAACCCGCGCTCCACCGCGCGTGCCTTGGCGATCAGCGAAAAGTCCGGAGGAACCGCGCCATTGTTGGATGCGGCCGCCTGCTGCGGATTGGCGAACGGTGCCGGGAAACGGTCAGACGGCTTTGCAGCACGCATGAACATGTCACCGGAATCGTCCGGGCCGTCCTCGACTTCGTATTCGGCAGCGATCGCACGAACCTGGGCTTCGGAATAGCCCAGATCCTCGAGATTGCGGAACGCGACGAGGTTCATCGAATGACAGGCGGCGCAGACCTCGCGATAGATCTTGAAGCCGCGCTGCAGCTGGCCCTTGTCATAGGTGCCGAAAGGGCCGGCGAACGACCAGTCCTGCTCGACCGGCTTCTTGATCGGGTACTCAGCCGCATTGGAGGCGGTAACAGCCGCCAGACCAAGACCGAGCGCGGCCAATCCGTTGAGGATGCTCTTCATTGCGAAAATCCCTTTGCGCATTCTCTCGCTCAGCCCTTTGCCTGTTCAGTGGCCGGTGCGCCGGCTGAAGACTTCTTCTCCAGCACCGCTTCCGTGATGGAATTGGGCAGACGGCGCGGCTTTTCCACCAGGCCGAGAACCGGCATGATCACGATAAAGAAGGCGAAGTAGTAAAGTGTCGCCCCCTGAGCCATCGCCACATAGGTGCCTTCCGCCGGGCGGGAGCCGAGCCAGCCCAGGAAGATAGCGTTCACGACGAAGAGCCAGAAGAACAGCTTGAACCACGGACGGTAGACCGCCGAACGAACCTTCGAGGTATCGAGCCAGGGCACGACGAACAGGACCGCGATTGCGCCGAACATGGCCAGAACACCACCGAGCTTCGAGTCGATCGGACCGATGTTGAAGGTGATCGCACGCAGGATCGCGTAGAACGGCAGGAAGTACCATTCGGGCACGATGTGTGCCGGCGTCTTCAGCGCGTCAGCCTCGATATAGTTGTCGGGGTGACCCAGGAAGTTCGGGATGTAGAAGACAAAGTAGGCGAACAGGGCCAGGAACACGACCATGGCGAACGCGTCCTTGACGGTCGCATAGGGCGTGAAGGCCACGGTATCGGTCTTCTGCTTCACCTCGATGCCGGTCGGGTTGGTCTGACCGGTCACATGCAGCGCCCAGACGTGGAGCACGACAACGCCGGCGATCATGAAGGGCAGAAGATAGTGCAGCGAGAAGAAGCGGTTCAGCGTCGGGTTATCGACCGCGAAGCCGCCAAGCAGAAGCTGCTGGATCCAGTCACCCACCAGAGGAATGGCGGTGAAGAAGCCGGTGATGACCGTCGCACCCCAGAAGCTCATCTGGCCCCACGGAAGCACGTAGCCCATGAAGGCCGTTGCCATCATCAGGAGATAGATGATGCAGCCGAGGATCCAGAGCATCTCGCGCGGTGCCTTGTAGGAACCGTAATAGAGACCGCGGAAGATGTGCACATAGACGGCGATGAAGAACATCGACGCGCCATTGGAGTGCAGGTAACGCAACAGCCAGCCGGAGTTGACGTCGCGCATGATCTTCTCGACCGAGTTGAAGGCCACCTCGGTGTTGGCTGCGTAATGCATGGCCAGCACGATGCCGGTCACGATCTGCGCCACCAGCATCAGCGACAGGATGCCGCCGAACGTGTAGGCGTAGTTGAGGTTGCGTGGCACCGGATAGGCCACGAAAGAATCATAGACCAGACGCGGAAGCGGCAAACGCGCATCCATCCAGCGGCCAATGCCGCTCTTGGGCGTATAGGTCGAATGTCCAGCGCTCATAGAAAATCCCCTCTCGCCGAGCCTTAGCCGACCTGAATGACGGTGTCGGACACGAATTCGAATGTCGGAACCGCAAGGTTTTCCGGAGCCGGGCCTTTGCGGATACGGCCGGCAGTGTCGTAGTGCGAACCGTGGCAAGGGCAGAACCAGCCGCCGAAATCGCCGGCCTGGCCAAGCGGCACACAGCCCAGATGCGTGCAGACGCCGATCATCACCAGCCAGTTTTCCTTGCCCTCGCCCGCAGAACGGTCGATGTCGGTGGCAGGTGCGTCAGCGGCGATGTTGGCATTGCGCGCCACGGGATCCTTCAGATCCTCCAGTGCGACAGCCCGCGCTTCCTCGATTTCCTTATCCGTCCGGTTGCGGATGAACACAGGCCGGCCGCGCCACTTGACGGTCAGGGACATGCCGGGCTCGACGCCGGACACATCGACCTGGATTGACGCCAGCGCGCGGGTGGATGCATCGGGCCGCATCTGGTCGATGAACGGCCATGCAACACCAGCCGCACCGACGGCACCGGCAACGCCTGTTGCGACGTAAAGAAAGTCACGCCTTGTATGTTCGGTCGAATCGGTAGCGCTCACGGGACTGCGATCCTTTCACCTTGAGTCGGCCGGTCGGGACGCCTCATTGCACTTTGAACCCAAGCAAACTCCTGCGCATGACAGGAACTGCCCGGTTCTACCCCCGGCATTTTTCGATGGTTTCTATGCGCCACGCAGGAACTTGTCCAGACGGGGGCGGCCTTACAGGGCAGATTGTCGCGGGGAAAACACCGTGAATAAAGATGACTTAAAAAGTCTTGTTTTTCAAGGATGCTGCTTCAGCGATGGTTTCTGCACGATCTTCATCAATCAAAGCGGTGCGACTGCCTCGAAGGTGAAGATGGAAGCGCCCGGCTCCAAAGCGCTGTCGGTCCGATAGTCGGCATAGACACCAACCTCCGTGAAGCCGGCGGAGCGCAATGCCAGCTCGAACTCCAGGAGCCCCCAGAGCCGCAGGTGAAAAAGCTGGATCTCGCTGGCCACGAGACGGCCCTCGCGCCAATGCTCGTAACGCAGTTGCGAAAGCGTGGTCTGACGCTGGAAACAGGTCTCCACCCGGCTTTCGACCAGTGTGAGAAGGTCGTCCCCCGCCTGCCAGTGCCGTGCCGCGAGCGCGGTCTCGGCGAGGCATGCCAGCGCATCGAGATCGAGGATCAGCCGACCGCCAGGCTCAAGCGCACCGCGGAAACGCTCAAGCACCGCCAGCGCCTGCCCCGGTTCGGTGATCAGCTGGAAGGAACCCGCGGGAATGATGATGGCACCGAACCGCGTTTCATAGTTGAAACTCTCAAAGCGTGCGATGTCGACCGGTGACGGCAGGCCGCGCGCCTCACACTCGCTGCGACAGTAGGCCACCATCTCTTCGGAGGCATCGAAACCGCGTATATCGAACCCGGCCTCAAGAAGCGGGATGAGAACACGCCCATTGCCGGCGGCAGGCTCGAGCACCGGACCGGTGCAGCCCGCCAGGCGGTCACGATAGAACTCAATATCCCCGAAAGAGCGGCCTATGGGCTTGTCGAGATGATAAACCCACGAGGCCAGCGTGCCGTAAGCGTTTTCCATGGCGCCGTCTTTCCTGTCTGCCATTGCTGGCAGGCCAGTGCCACGAACCCCCGACGGCAGCAAGCGGGCCAGACCGGAACATCCAGCAGGCCAGCGCTCAGCATGCGCCTAGCCGGGCCAGAACGCTGCCGGGTATGGAAAGATCGGCAATGACGTCATCATGCCTGCGCAGGCCGCATAGCTCACGCTGGATGAAATAGCCGTGGACCGCATCGGCAGCAGCATAGAGGCGGCGTTCGACCTCCTGACTGTCGGCCGGATCCGCCGCCGCAAGACGCAAAAGCGCCTTCTCGACGCGGCGACCGGCATGACCGAGCGACGAAGCCTGCTCGGCCACGATCTCATGCTGCAGCACCGTGTCGCCGCTGAGAGGATGCGGTACTAGGCCGGTCACGGAACCGGGAAGTCTCAGCATGGCGGAACCCGTTTTCTGTCGCTCGACAATCAGAAGTCTAGCCCTGTATTGTGGCGCGCATCGAAGCCATCTTCAACGGCGGGGCACCAACGATGACGCTGATCGAACTTGGAACCTTCACACTGGTTGCCGCGCTGCTTGTCATGTCGCCGGGTCCAAACGGCGTGCTGATCGCCAAGACCGTGCCGACCTCGGGCAAGGCGGCGGGCTTCGCCAACATCGCCGGCTTCTTCGCAGCCTTCTACGTCCATGGCGCGCTGTCTATCCTCGGCATTTCGATCATTCTCGTGCAGTCGGCGCAGCTCTTCTTCGTCGTGAAAATGCTGGGTGCGGCCTATCTCTGCTATATCGGCCTGAAGGCGCTTTGGCAGGCCTGGCGCGGCTTTTCGGCACCGCTTGCCGTTTCGCCGGCGAAGCGCCGGCGCACGCTGGAGCGTGCCGCGCTCGAAGGTTTTCTCACCAATGCGCTCAACCCCAAGGTTTCGATGTTCTATCTTGCGGCGTTTCCGCAGTTCATCCCCGCCAATGCCGATGCCACGTTGTGGGCCTTCGCGCTGGTGGTGATCCACTCGCTCCTGAACATTTTGTGGTTCTCGTCGCTCGTGCTCCTGTTCTCAAGCTTCAAAACGCTCGGCAGCAGCGCCCGCATGCAACGCTGGCTGAAAGCGCTGACGGGCACGGTGTTCATCGGCTTCGGGCTGAAACTGGCGACCATGCGCCCATAATATCCCCTCAGGCCGCACCCACCTCGGCAAGTGGTGCGCGTTTCCTGACCAGCGTCAGCATGAGCCCGGCAAGAACGAGCGCTGCGGCCGCCATGCGCAGCGGGCCGAAGGTTTCGCCAAGAAACAGTGCGGACGAGCTCATACCGAAAATCGGCACGAGCAGGGAGAATGGCGCGATCCTTCCGGCACCGTAGGTTCCGATCAGCATTCCCCAGACAGCGAAGCCGAAGATCGTCGCGCCATAAGCGATGTAGAGAACCGCACCGACGCCTGCCCAGGAGACGCTGGACAGCGCGGCCATATCCGCCTCCCAGCCTTCTATCATGAGAGAAAGGGCAAACAGCGGGATCGGCGGGATGAGGCTCACATGGACCATCAGGCGAAACATGTCGACCTTGCCGGCCTGTTTCATCAGAAGGTTGGAAATCGCCCACATGAAGGCGGCAGCGATCGCCAGCGCCAGCCCCGTGATGGTTATGCTTCCATCCACGGTCAGCGCGATCAGCGCGATCCCGCAAAAGGCGACGAAAATACCAAGAAGCTGCATGCGCGTCGGTCGCTCGGCAAGCACGAACGCAGCAAGCATGATGGTGAAAAACGCCTGCGACTGAAGCACGAGCGAAGAAAGGCCGGCGGAAAGACCCACATGCATGCTCCAGAACAGGAGCGTGAACTTGACGATGCCCAGAACGACGGCAATGGCGATCACATAGCGCCAGGCGATCGCCGGCCTGGGCACGAAAAAGGCAAGCGGCAAGGCCGCCGCCGTGAACCGCAAGGCAGAGAAAAGAATCGGCGGAAAGTTGTCGATGCCGACCTTGATCACCACGAAATTGAACCCCCAGACGGCAGTCACGAGAAGCGCCAGCAGAATATGGGGCAATTTCATGCGGATGGTCCTCGGACGGGTAGAAGGGGATACCTCGCTAAAGACCCCACCCGTCCGGAACTTTCAAATCAAAAAGAACGCCCCTTATCCATCAGCGAAATTGATCGCCGTGCCGGCTTACGGCCATTTCACCTCGGGCGGCAGGCTGGAGAGGATGGAATTGACATTGCCGCCGGTCTTGAGGCCGAAGATCGTGCCCCGGTCGTAGAGCAGGTTGAACTCCACATAGCGACCACGCCGCACCAGTTGCTCCTCGCGGTCGGCCTCGGTCCAGTTTGTGTTGAAGTTCTTGCGCACCAGATGCGGATAGACGACCGCGAAGGCACGGCCCACATCCCGCGTGAAATCGAAATCGGCCTGCCAGCCGCCCTTTTCCTCCGGCGAGCGCAGCCAGTCGTAGAAGATGCCGCCGATGCCGCGTGGCTCCTGGCGGTGCGGCAGGTAAAAATACTCGTCGCACCAGGCCTTGTACTTTTCGTAGTCGACGATGGCCGCGTGACGATCGCAGACGAAACGCATGGCCCTGTGAAAGGCCTCCGTATCCGCGTCTTCCTGCGTGCGGCGACGGTCGAGGACCGGAGTCAGATCGGCGCCGCCTCCGAACCACTGACTGGTGGTGACAACCATGCGCGTGTTCATGTGGACGGCCGGCACATGCGGGTTCTGCGGGTGGGCGATCAGCGAAATGCCCGATGCCCAGAAGCTCGGATCGCGATCCGCGCCCGGTATCTGCTTGCGGAACTCCTGCGAAAACTCACCATGGACGGTGGACACGTGAATGCCGACTTTCTCAAAGACCCGGCCGTGCATGACAGACATGACGCCGCCGCCGCCCTCGCCGCCATCGCGCTTCCAGGGGGTGCGTTCGAAGCGGCCGGGCGTACGCGTTGAAAGCGGGCCTGTCAGCGCGTCTTCAAGGTCCTCGAAGGCTGCGCAAAGCCTGTCGCGCAGCTCCTCGAACCAGCTGCGCGCAGCCGCTTTCTTGTCTTCGATGTTGTCCGGCAGACCGGCGGGGAGTTCTGGTCGTTCCATCGTCTTTCCTCTGGCCCGATCCTACGCGACGGTGCGGCAGGCGGACAGTCCTACAAATGACTCGCAATTTTCAACCGCGTTGCCTAAGCTTCTTATCCATCGGGTCAAGGAGTTCTTTCGTGCGTGTGCCCGCAAAACCACCGCTGGAGGGGCTGAAACGCAGCCTCGACAAGCATCGCGCAAGGGCAAGCCGCCTGCCGCGCGATGGGTTTCTGCGGGAGAGTTTTGCCCTGCCCCGCGCACAGGCCCGCGAAAAGGCCCGCGAATGGCTGGAGCGCTGGCCCAAGCAAGCCTACTGGACGGAGATCGAAAGCTGGTGCGAACGCCCCGGCGATGTGATCGAATTCACCATGCGCCGATTACCGAGCGCCGACTGAGAAGCCTCCCCTCGGACACATCGCCCTCCAGGACCCTTCTCGACGCCACGCGGCACAGCTTGACTTAAAGTTCACTTGAACTTTTAGGCATCCCTTTCCCTGACAGAGGAAAGAGACGAGATGCCGCCCCACGACACTGACACCCGCACGCTGGATCACCGTGCGTCCACACGGGTGCATAAGGGACGATCCACACCACTGGTGGAGCATCGGAGCCCCCTAAAACCGGATTCCACGTTCCTGTTCGATGCGCTAGCGCAACTGCCGCAGCACCTCACCGGCGGCCATGGCCGCACTCATGGCGAGATTGAGACTGCGCGCGCCTTCCTGCATCGGGATAAGCAGGCGGGCGTCGGCGGCGTCATGGACGCAGGCCGGCGCACCGACCGATTCCCGTCCGAAAAGAAGAATGTCGCCATCGGCATAGGAAAAATCGGTGTAGTGCGTCTCAGCTCTGGTGGTGAAGAGAAGGAGACGGCGCCCTTCTCCCCGGCTCCAGCGCTCGAAGGCCTCCCACGAAGCGTGGCGCACAAGCGCGGCGCGCTCGAGATAGTCCATGCCGGCCCGCTTCAGGTTCCGGTCGGACAGGTCGAAACCCGCCGGCTCGATCAGGTCGACGGTGAAGCCGAGGCAGGCGGCAAGACGGAGTATGGCCCCGGTATTTCCGGGAATGTCTGGCTGGTAGAGCGCGATACGCATCTGGCTGTGTCTCTCGACATGGCTGGCTGTGGCTTTCCGGTTACACTTCCCGGTGGGAAAACGGAATGGCACGAAAGAGGGTGGCAAGCTGCTGCAACTGTGAGTATAAGCCCATCATTGTCAACGCGAACCGAAGGAGAAAAGCATGGATACGCTTCGACATTGCATGACTTGGCTCCACGCCTTTGGCCCGAAGGCCTGACGGCGGACTCGGTTCGGCACGCTTCCACTGATCTTTCAGGCAGCTACGCATCGCGGTCCGTCGGGATTACACCCCGCTTCTCAAGGACGTTCGCGATGCACAACCGCTTCCCCCGGCGGCCCTTCGGCCGCAACAACGACTTTGTCGTTCCGCAAATAGAACCAACCCGCCCGACCCTGCAGGATCGCAGGCTTGAGGCATGGGCGCTGACGATCGGCGCGACAACAATGCCCGATCAGGAGTCCCATCAACGGCGGCCACATCGCGGTCAGCTTCCAGACGTGGACATGAAACATGCCACGCCGGAGCGCCCCGCACTGTGGACGATGTTGCGGAAACTGTTCCAATGATGGAGCTTTCCGCCCACAAACATTCGTTACCCCCCGTCCCGCAGCACTGCGGGACGGGACAGAATGCGCATGTTCTTCTACAACCCTCAATGGTTGCCGCGCACACAGACGCTCTGGTCAAATCCGACCGCTGTCGTTATAAGGTGCGTCCCATCAACGAAAACCGCTGGAGGCGGCAATGGACATCAAGATGCTTACCTCCTTCGCCGGCCTGCGCCCGTGGACCACGGCGCCGTACCAGGCCTGACGGCGGGTTTCGTTCTTCAGCTTTTTCACGACAGGCAAAGCAGCAAACGAGCGAATCCGCCGACCGTTTCTTCCGGTTGACACAATGGATTTGCATCATGACTGCACGCTTTCCCAACGGGGGCATCACGCCCCGCACGACAAGTTTCGCCAAAGCCGACCCGGCCGCCTCCACGCTGCGGCGTGGAAATGACACCGCTCCTGCCACATCGCTTTCAGGAGCCTTCAAGGCCGCTCTCGGCAAGCCCGCGGATCCGCCGCATAATCAAGCCCTGAAAAAGGGCGGTGCCGGGCAACCACCTCTGTCGAGCGCCGGCCCCTTGAAGGGACCGGGGAAGACGCGAACGAACAGCCCCGCGGCATCCGTGCCGCGCAAGGGCCATCGATAGCCGAAAGGCACCGCTTTTCCGCCAGCCGCCGCCCGCGGAAAAGCAAATGCAAAACAGACAATTAACCCGCAAACGTGAATCAAGACATCACGTTTGCGGGAACAAGAATGAAAGACGCCTGAGACAATGTTTCAATGGTTCGAACGAAGACTTGAGCCTTTCCCCGCGGAGGAGCCGCAGGAACCGCCCCGCACGTTCTTCGCCTTCTGCCTGCATTTCACGAAGGGCGCATGGCCCTATGTGCTGCTGGGCACGTTTCTCGTGGCGGCCATCGCGCTCGCCGAGGTCTGGATGTTTGCCTTCCTGGGCGACATTGTCGACTGGCTGTCGGGGCGCGACCCGGCCACATTCCTGGACGAGGAAGGGCTGCGTCTTATCGGCATGGCAGGCTTCATCCTTCTGATCCTGCCGGGGCTGATCCTGCTTACCGGCCTCAACAACCACCAGATTCTGATGGGCAACTACCCCATGCGCGTCCGCTGGCAGGTGCATCGCTACCTGCTCAAGCAGTCGATGAACTTCTATCAGGACGAGTTCGCCGGCCGCATCGCCACCAAGCTGATGCAGACGGCGCTGGCGGTGCGCGAATGCGTGGTCAAGACCTTCGACGTCTTCAACTATGTTGTGATCTATTTCGTCGGAATCCTGTTTCTGACCGCCTCGGCCGACTGGCGCCTGTCACTCCCGATCCTCTTCTGGCTCGGTGGTTACATCGCCCTGATGGTCTACTTCATCCCGCGCCTTGGCAAGGTTGCCGAGAAGCAGGCAGACGCACGCTCGGTCATGACCGGGCGCGTGGTGGACAGCTACACCAACATCCAGACGGTGAAGCTGTTCTCCCACGCGCAGCGCGAGGCCGGCTATGCGCGCGACGGCATGAACGGTTTTCTCCAGACCGTCTACACCCAGTTCCGGTATGTCACGAGCCTTTACGGGCTTCTCTATTTCCTGAACTCGGCCTGCCTTGTGGGCGTGGGCTATCTGTCGATCACTCTCTGGATTGCCGGGGAAATTTCCGTTGGCGCGGTCGCGGTCGCCATTGGCCTCGTTCTGCGTCTCTGGAACATGTCGCAGTGGATCATGTGGGAGCTGACGGCACTGTTCGAGAATGTCGGCACCGTGCAGGACGGCATCAGTTCGATCTCGCTGCCGAGGCTGGTCGAAGACAGGCCCGGCGCAAAAGCGCTTGCCGTACCCGAAGGCCGGATCGAGTTCGACGCAATCGGCTTTCACTACGGCAAGAAAGGCGGTGTGATCGAGGATCTGTCACTGACCATCAAACCCGGCGAAAAGGTCGGGCTGGTCGGACGCTCGGGCGCCGGCAAGTCAACACTGGTCAACTTGCTCTTGCGTTTCTACGACCTGGAGCGTGGCCGCATCGTGATTGACGGGCAGGACATTGCCGGGGTCACGCAGGACACGCTGCGTGCCGAGATCGGCATGGTCACGCAGGACACCTCCCTGCTTCACCGCTCGGTGCGCGACAACATCCTCTATGGTCGCCCCGATGCAACCGAGGAGATGATGCTGGAAGCAGCCAGGCGCGCGGAGGCGATGGGCTTCATCGGCGGGCTGAGCGACCCGAAGGGCCGCAGGGGCTTCGATGCCCATGTGGGCGAGCGGGGCGTAAAACTCTCCGGTGGCCAGCGCCAACGCATTGCCATCGCGCGCGTCATGCTGAAGGATGCACCGATCCTCATTCTCGACGAGGCGACCTCGGCGCTCGATTCGGAAGTCGAGGCGGCGATCCAGGAGAACCTCTATCGCCTGATGGAGGGCAAGACGGTGATCGCCATCGCTCACCGGCTCTCCACCATCGCCGCCATGGACCGCCTCGTGGTGATGGACAGAGGCCGGATCGTCGAGGAAGGCACGCATGACGAGCTGGTGGCCGCCGGCGGGCTTTATGCGGGCCTCTGGCAGCGCCAGTCCGGCGGGTTCCTCGATCTGGAAGTGAGTGAGGCAGCAGAATGAACGAAGACGAGAAAAGCACAGAACCGCCCAGATCGGAGAGCCTCTGGCGCAGTGTCGAAGGGGTCATCGACCCCTTCGGCGACACCGGGCGCTCCGTGCTGCCGGTCAAGGCGCATGAGTTCATCCTGTTCTTCGCCCGACAGGCCAAATGGCCCTTTATCCTTCTTCTGATTGCCGGCGGCCTGATGGGCGCCGTCGATGCGGGGCTCTACTGGGCGCTCGGCTGGCTGATCGATCTTCTGGATTCTTCCTCGCCGCAGACGCTGATCGCCGAACACTGGGAAAAACTCGCGGCCTTTCTCGTGCTGCTCCTGGTGATCCGCGCGGTGGTGATCATCGGCAACACGATCCTCGAAGAGCAGGTCATCGCGCCGGCCTTCTATCAGCGTGTGCGCTGGCAGGCGTTTCGCCGCGTCATCGAACAGCCCTACGAATTCTATCAGAATGACTTTGCAGGCCGCATCGCCACCAAGATTCTCCAGGGCGGCGAGGCGACCGGCGATTTCATCATCAACGTTCTGCAGACGATGTGGAGCTTCCTCACCTTCGTGGTGCTGGCCGCTTCCATCCTCACTGTGCTCGACCCTTTCATGGGGCTGGTGGTCCTGCTGTGGCTGGTGGCCTATGTGGCGATTGCCCGCTACCTGCTGCCTCCGCTGCGGCGGGCAGGCCGCCGCACGGCGGACCAGCGTTCGATCCTCAATGGGCGCATGGTGGACGCTTTTACAAA
The DNA here is from genome assembly GCF_019891355.1 of Nitratireductor rhodophyticola. NCBI lineage: Bacteria > Pseudomonadati > Pseudomonadota > Alphaproteobacteria > Hyphomicrobiales > Phyllobacteriaceae > Nitratireductor > Nitratireductor rhodophyticola. Next base: position 126,975 of record NZ_JAHSSF010000004.1, read on the forward strand.
CATTCTGGCGGTCAAGCTGTTCGACAGCGGGCAGCGCGAGCACTCCTATGTGCGCGAGGGCATGGCGCATTTCCTGAGCGCCGTGCAGACACTGACGCGCGCCATCACCCGTGTGCGCGTGACGGTTGCCATCGTCAACGGCTTCATGATGGCGGCGATCTTCGTTCTTGCCGTCTCCCGCTGGCTGGACAGCGCCATCACCACCGGTGAGATCGCGGCCGCGATGGGCCTTGTCTTCCGTCTCAACCAGATGTCGGGCTGGATGATGTTCAACATCAACGGACTGATCCGCAATTACGCGACCGTGCAGGATTCCACCACGGTGGTTTCGGTCGAGCCGGCAATCCGCGATGCGGAGGACGCGCTGGAAATGGAGCGTGCAAAAGGCGATATCCGTTTCGACAACGTCACGTTCAATTACGGCAAGGAAAGCGGCATCATCGAGGGGCTTGACCTGCACATCAAGCCGGGCGAGCGGGTGGCGCTGGTCGGCCCCTCGGGCGCCGGCAAGACCACGATCGTGAACCTGATGCTGCGGCTCTTCGAGGCCGAACATGGAAAAATCCTGCTCGACGGGCAGGACATCACGCAGCTGACACAGGCCTCGCTGCGTGCCCAGTTCGGCGTGGTGAGCCAGGAACCGATGCTCATGCATCGCTCGATCCGCGACAACATCGCCTATGGCCGGGGCAAGGCCACCGACGAGGAGATTGTCGCCGCGGCAAAGCGCGCCTCGGCCCATGAGTTCATCCTCGATGTGTCGGACCCGAAGGGCCGCACCGGCTATGACGCGGTGGTGGGCGAACGGGGCGTCAAGCTCTCCGGCGGCCAGCGCCAGCGCATCGCCATCGCCCGCATGATGCTGAAGAACGCGCCGATCCTCATTCTCGACGAGGCAACCTCGGCGCTCGATTCGGAGATCGAAGCGGTGATCCAGGAAAACCTCGAGCGGCTGATGGAGAACAAGACGGTGATCGCCGTAGCGCATCGTCTTTCCACCATCGCCGCGCTCGACCGGATCATCGTGCTGGACCAGGGTCGCATTGTGGAGGAAGGCTCCCATGAGGCGTTGGTGGAACGTGACGGGCTTTACGCCCAGCTCTGGAAGCGCCAGTCCGGCGGCTTTCTCGGCGGGCGGATGGCGGCGGAGTAGCCATTCCGGCAAGTGCAGGCGGCGGCGCGTAGAGCGTGGCCGCCTCTCCTTTCGCCATCCGGTCGAGATTGCGCATAGGCAGATCGGCCAGTTCCCGCATCGACATGGCACGAAGCGCCGGATGGGCCAGCGGATCGTCCTGCCATTCAGCTTCCTCCAGCGCTGTTCGGGCCTGCCGGTAGCGGACGCTGAAAGCCTGAAATTTTATCCAGAAAAACTGTATCATTGCATTCCCTTTTGCGAGGAATGGAGTTTTCGGCAGGCAAAATCACGCTATTTCCGTACCTTTTCAATGGAGATTGCCTGCGGGATGTTTTAGAAAAACTATATGAAACATCTACCGAGGGTTCATCTGAACGGACTGCGCGCCGTGGAAGCGGTCGGGCGATGCGGCTCCCTGAGTGCCGCGGCTGAGGAGCTGGGCGTTTCGGTCGGAGCCGTAAGCCAGCAGGTCATCAAGACCGAGGCGCAGCTTGGCGCGGCGATCTTTGAACGGACGGGCCGCGGCATCCGTCCGACGACGCTCGGCCGGCAGTTCATCGAGCGGCTTGGCATCGGCTTTCAGACGCTCGACACGGCGGTCGCGATGACGCGGCATGACACGGATTCGGTCCTGACGATTTCTGTGGCGCCGGTTTTCGCCTCCAAATGGCTGGTGCCGCGGCTCACGCGCTACACCAGGGCGCATCCGGAGACCAAGCTGCGGCTTGAAGCGGCCATCGACCTGGCCCACCCCGACAGCACGGACATCGACCTCGCAATCCGCGTCGGAGAGGGAAACTGGCCGGGGGTGAAGGTGGAACACCTGCTGCCGCAGGAGGTGTTTCCCGTCTGCGCGCCCTCGATTGCCAAAGCGCTCGAAACGCCGGAAGACGTTCTCACCGCACCGATCATCCGCGACGCCAATTCCAACATCGAATGGGATGTGTGGCTGAAACCGCTTGGCCTTGACGAACGGGACCTGGCGGAAGGCGATACGTTCACCGATGCCGCGCTATGCCTCGATGCGGCGATTGCCGGCCAGGGCGTGATGCTCGCCTGGCACACGCTCGCCCATGATGCGCTCCGCGCCGGACAGCTTGTCGCCCCGTTCCGCGAGCGGGCGACAACACGCTTCAGCTACTGGCTGATCACCTCGCAGAACCGGCCGGAGCCTGCCAGAGTGCGGGACTTCAAGGTCTGGCTGCGAGACGAAATCGCGCAAATGCTGCCGGAATAACGGTTGTCCTTACGGTAACGCCTGCACGACAGGATCACGATTTTTGTCACCGGCAACCTCTCGCCCCATTCCGTGTTATAGTCTATGGCACGCATAAACTGAGAACAGGAGGACAGTCTCATGAAGGAATTTCATTGCGGCTCGCTCGTTCCAGGCTGCGAGTGGCACACACGCCACGAGGAGGAGGCGGAAGTCATCCGTCGGGCAGCCGAGCATATGCGCGAGGCCCACGGTGAAACCGTGATCCGCGAAAGCATGGTGGAGGCCATACGCTCGCGCATCGCTGAATCCCGCAACGCGGCCTGACCATGCGTATCCCGCCGGCGATCTCAGCCGGCGGACGAGATTATTGCCGCGGCGCGCTCCAGCAGCGCGTCGCGTTTCAACGAGAAATCCGAGGCGATCCACTCCTCTTCCAGCCGGGCGAGCACCTCCCCGACCGTCTTTCCCTTTTCCAGACCGAGCTTTGCGAGATCGTTTCCGTTGACCGGGAATGAGGGCTTTTTCCATGCTTCGGCGAGCTTCATGAGACGGGTGTAGCCGGCAGCCTCCATCAGCGCCCTGTCATCCCCGGATGCACGCGCGCGGGCGCTGACAAGAGCCAGCTTCAGACGCCATGAAAGACCTTTTGCATCAGCCCTGTAGGCAAGTTTCCTGAATCCGCTTTCACTCACGTCCGCCGCCGGAAGCGGCGCGCCCGCCCAGCCCTCGAATGCGGCTCTTTCGGCGTTTGAGAGGCGCAGGCGTCTGCCGAGTTCCGCGATGCGGGGCTCGTGGGGCGGAATGATCGCGGCCAGCCGCAGAAGCGGGTCCGGCTGCCAGCCGAATGCCTGCTCGGCCTCGATCAGCGGGCCAATCGTGTCGATACCCCATTTTTCCGATTCCGGCAGGATTTTCGTCAGCACACCGGTCTGGCGCATCCACAGGAGCGCGCGTGAGGGGTCGGGCGCGGACAGGAGCTTCTTCAGTTCGGCCCAGACGCGCTCGGCAGACAGGCGCTCCAGCCCGTCACGGTGACGCGCACAGGCCTTCAATCCCGCGGCATCGGGACGGCCCTGGCCATACCAGGCAAAGAAGCGGAAAAACCGCAGGATGCGCAGATAATCCTCGGTGATGCGCGTATCGGCATCGCCGATGAAGCGGAGTGTGCGGTTTTCCAGATCCGGCAAACCGCCAACCAGATCGACAATTTCGCCATCGGCGCGGGCGTAAAGCGCATTGATCGTGAAATCGCGCCGCTCCGCATCGCTGCGCCAGTCGCGTCCGAAGGTGACGCTGGCGTGGCGGCCATCAGTTTCCACATCGGCCCGCAGTGTCGTCACCTCCCAAGCGCGACCGTCGGCGATCACCGTGACGGTGCCATGATCGATGCCGGTGGGCGCGGTACGGAAGCCGGCACTGCGCGCGCGGCGCACGGTCTCACCCGGCTCCGTGGTGGTGGCGATGTCGATGTCGGTCACGGTCTGGCCAAGCAGCGTGTTGCGGACCGCGCCGCCGACGATGCGCGCTTCCTCGCCATCGGTGGAAAGAGCGGCAAGCAGCGTCTGGAGCTTTTCGTCGGCCAGCCATTTCGAATCTGAAATCAACCGCTTGTCCATCAAGCATAAAGTCTTTCATAAAGAGTGCGAATGATGCCCGCCGTGACGCCCCAGATGAAACGCTCGCCGAATGGCATTGTGTAATAGAACCGCTCCTTCTCCTGCCACAGACGGCTCTCGCGCCGGTGGTTGGCGGGATCCATCAGGAAAGCGAGCGGCACTTCGAAGGCGGCATCCACCTCATCCGGGTTGATGTGCAAATCAAAGCCCGGCTGCACGATGCCCAGCACCGGCGCGATGCGGTATCCGCTGCCGGTGGAGTAATCAGGCATGCGGCCGACCACATCGACTGCACCCGGGAGAAGACCGATCTCCTCGTCCGCCTCGCGCAGCGCCGCCGCCTCTGGCGAAGCATCCTCGGGATCGATACGCCCGCCGGGGAAGGCAATCTGGCCGGAGTGACTGCGCAGCGCCTGCGTGCGCTGGGTCAGGATAACCGACGCACCGCCAGCGTGGTCAACAACCGGGATGAGCACCGCCGCATCCCGCAGACCCGGGCGCACGATCATCTCGCGCAGGTCGGGGTTCAGGCTGTGATCGCCATAATCCTGCGCCCCCGCAGGCCCCTGCTGACGCGCGGCGCGACGGCGAAACTCCTCGGCCGAAAACAGGGTTTTGGGCGGGCTTGTCATAGTCATTGCGACAGCCTGTGCAGTTCGGCAACGGGCATCACGGGGAAAACGGAGCCGCGCGAGCGAATGGCGAACATCGCCTGCCCGTCGATCTCGATCTCTTCACCTGCTTCCACCAGATCATACATGACGGACCGCGCCACCAGCGCCTCGAGACGCCCGCGCACATGCAGATAGGGTTTCAGTCCGCCGGTTTCCGGCTGATCCACGAAGCGCAGTTCATGCTCGGGCCCGGCTTCGACCACATCACCCACATTGGTGCGGAAAGTCAGCGCCTGGTGGTCGCCCTCCCCGGTCACAACCATCTCGACGGCAAGAAATGGAGCATCCTCGACGCGAATGCCGACTTTTTCCACCGGAGTTACGAGATAGGTTTTGCCGTCCTCATCCTTGCGCAGAACGGAGGAGAAAAGCTGCACCAGTGCCGGGCGGCCTATGGGTGTCCCCATGTAAAACCAGGTGCCATCCGCCCTGATCTCCATGTCGAGATCGCCACAAAAGGCGGGGTTCCAGCGCTCCACGGGGGGCACGCCCTTGCCGGCGCGGGCAGCGCGGGCGATCAACGCCTCGAGACTGACAGCGTCTCCGGCCGATGCGAGACTTGATGTGCTCATGCTCTTTTCATTGTCCATGGTCACGAAATAGTCACTGTTGTTTCGCTTGTCAGCCTTGTTCAGTGTTTTAAATTTGCCAAAGGGACGTGACGGCACGAATCGCTTCATGCACGTGCCGCGTGATCCGTTACCGGCCCCGGAACGCTCCCCGAACGCTCCCGGGCCACATCGGGGCCACCCTGCGGGGCTTCAACAAGGATCGAGACGGCATGAGCATTGTTTCCAAAAACCAGATGCCGGGCGAGAAACCCCTGAGCGACAAGGAGATGATCGCTGCGGCGGAGCGCGCGCTGGCCGACATCGCAAAAGTGCGAGAGGGCGTCGGCAGGGTCATTTTCGGTCAGGAAGCAGTGGTGGAACGCACGCTTGTGGCCATCCTCGCCGGCGGCCATGCACTGCTCGTCGGGGTGCCGGGGCTCGCCAAGACCAAGCTGGTGGAAACGCTGGGCGTGGTTCTCGGCCTCGACGCACGGCGCATCCAGTTCACGCCGGATCTGATGCCCTCGGACATTCTGGGTTCGGAAGTGATGGAGCAGGATGAGAAGGGCAAACGCTCCTTCCGCTTCCTGCCCGGCCCGATCTTCTCGCAGCTTCTGATGGCCGACGAGATCAACCGCGCCAGCCCGCGCACGCAGTCGGCGCTCTTGCAGTCGATGCAGGAGTATCACGTGACCGTGGCCGGCCACCGGCATGACCTGCCCTCGCCCTTCCATGTGCTCGCAACGCAGAACCCGCTGGAGCAGGAAGGCACCTACCCCCTGCCGGAAGCCCAGCTCGACCGTTTCCTGATGCAGGTGGACATACTCTATCCCGAGATCGAGGCCGAACGGCGCATCCTTCTGGAGACAACGGGCGTGGATGAGGCCGAGGCGGAAAACACGCTCTCGCCGGAACGGCTGAAGGAAATCCAGATGCTGATCCGCCGCATGCCAGTGCCCGAAAGCGTGGTCGATGCGATTCTTCAACTGGTACGCACGGCGAGACCCGGCGTCGGCAACCCCGACACCGACCGCCACGTGGCATGGGGCCCCGGCCCGCGCGCCAGCCAGGCACTAACGCTGTGCGCCCGTGCCCGCGCGCTCTATGATGGGCGGCTGGCACCCTCGGTGGACGATGTGCGGGCACTGGCAGAGCCCGTACTCCAGCATCGCATGGCGCTGACATTCGCAGCGCGCGCGGAGGGCATGACGGTGCGCGATGTGATCCGGCGTCTCGTAAAAGCGCTCGACTGATGGGCCTCGTGCTCCAGATAGGATCTTGATGGCAAAGATCGGCGAAGTTTCCACACCGGTCGCATCGAGCGATGCGCTGGTCCGTGCTCGCGCGCGGGCCGCGCTGATGCCCGATCTCCTGGTGGATGCACGGCGTGTGGCCAACAATGTGATTGCCGGCTGGCACGGACGGCGCAAGCGCGGCATCGGCGAGAATTTCTGGCAGTTCCGCCCCTATGTGGAGGGTGAAGCGGTCTCACGCATCGACTGGCGACGTTCGGCGCGTGACGACCATCTCTACGTGCGCGACCGCGAATGGGAGGCGGCCCACACGGTCTGGCTCTGGGCCGATCCTTCACCGTCCATGCTCTATCAGTCTTCGCTGGCGCCGACAGCCAAGGAAGCGCGGGCGCTGGTGTTGACCTTTGCACTGGCCGAGCTTCTGTCACGCAGCGGTGAACGGATCGCCTGGCCCGGCGTGACCGACCCGTTTTCAGCCCGCAACGGCGCCGAACGGCTGGCCGCACAACTCCTGCACACGCCCGACCTGCCCGCCCGGCCCGACCTTTTGCAGATCCGTCGTTTCTCCGACGTGGTGCTGGCGAGCGACTTTCTCGACCCGGTGGAAGAAACGATCGCCTGGCTCGACCAACTGGCGAGCCGCGGCGCGCGCGCGCATCTAATCGAGATCGCTGATCCGGCGGAAGAAAGCTTTCCCTATGCCGGGCGTACCGAGTTTGCCGACCCTGAAACCGGCGAGAAGCTGACGGCGGGACGTGCCGAAATGCTGGCCGACGATTACCGCCGGCTTTATCTCGCCCGGCGCGAGGAACTGGCCGGCTGGTGCAAACGGCTCGGCTGGAGCTATACCGTGCATCACACGGACCGACCTGCCGCACAGGCGCTGGTCGCCGTGCACAATGCCATGAGCGCGGATGCGGGCTTTGGCGCGGAGGGCGGCCTGTGAACTGGTTCTCCCTGACCTTCGCACAACCGTTCCTGCTGTGGGGCCTGATCGCCCTGCCGGTGATCTGGTGGCTTTTACGCCTCACTCCACCACGCCCGCAGACGGAAACCTTTCCACCGCTGAAAATTCTGGCACGCGTGGTCAGGCGCGAAGAGACACCGCACAAGAGCCCGTGGTGGCTCACGCTGCTCAGGCTGCTGCTTGCTGCACTGGTGATCCTCGCGCTGGCCGATCCGGTGCTGAACCCGCGCGAAAAGGCGGCGGGGGAAGGCTCGGCCCTCGCCATCGTGCTCGACAATGGCTGGGCTTCGGCACCCGACTGGGAGGAGCGCGTGGCGACCGCAGCGCGCCTGATCGAAGACGCCCGCGCCAATGAACAGCCCGTGGTGCTGGCACTGACCGCGGAAGAACAGAACCAGGAGATCGGGCCCTTCGATGCAGACACCGCTCTGGAGCGTTTGAATGCGGCGCAGCCACGGCCTGTACCGGCCAACCGGCCGGCGATTTTTGGACGCGTGGCAGGAGTGCTTTCCGATTTTCCGGGTGCGGCAATCGCCGTGCTTTCCGACGGGCTGGCAATGAGCGGTGACGAAGCGGCCTTCGCCGAGCTTTTCTCCGGCGGGCCCGCCGAAGTGCTCTGGGCTGAACCGGAACGGCTTTCGCTGCTCGCCGCAACCGATGCGCAGAACATGGCGGAAGCCTTCGAAGTGACGGCGACGCGCGCAGCGGGCGACACCGGTCCCCGCCAGGCGGTCGCCTTTGCCAGCGACGACCGGGGCCGCCGCATCGCCGAAACGACAATCACGTTCGGCGCGGGCGAAACCCGGGCGACGGGCGCCATGCGCCTTCCTTTCGAGCTGCGAAACGACTTCGTGTCCGTGGGGATTGAGGGCCAGAATCAGGCCGCCGGCCTGCGCGTGCTCGATGAAAACAGCAAGCGTCGGCGCATTGGCCTGATTTCGCAGAGCGAAGCGGATCAGGCGCAGCCACTGCTTTCGCCGCTCTACTATATCGAACGGGCGCTCGCGCCCTTCGCGGACCTCATGCAGCCTTCCAGCGCCGAGCTGACGGAAGCGTTACCGGAGCTTCTGGAGCAGAACCCGGCGGTCATCGTCATGGCCGATGTGGGTACGCTGCCGGCAGCCCCGCGTCAGGCGCTGATCGACTGGGTGAACGGCGGCGGCACGCTGGTGCGCTTTGCCGGACCGCGTCTGGCTGCTGCCGACAATGACGAAGACCTTCTGCCCGTGCGCCTCAGGCTGGGTGAACGTTCGCTGGGCGGTGCGCTCTCCTGGACCGAGCCGCAGCCCGTTGCGGAATTCCCGCCCAATGGTCCCTTCTCCGATCTCGCGCCACCGCGCGACGTGACGGTGAACCGGCAGGTTCTGGCCGAACCCTCGCCCGACATCGTGGAGCGGAGCTGGGCAAACCTGGCCGATGGCACGCCGCTCGTCACCGGCGTTTCGCGCGGCGAAGGCCAGATCGTGCTCTTTCACGTAACCCCCGAAGCCACCTGGTCGAACCTGCCGATTTCCGGCAGTTTCGTGGAAATGCTGCGCAGGATCGTCCAGCTCTCACGCAATCAAGGGGCGCTCAACAATGCGGGAGCAGAAGGCGGGCGAGCGCTTGCACCGTATCGCCTGATTTCGGCGGAAGGGCGCCTCGTGCCGCCTTCCGGCGAGGCCGAGCCTCTTACCGCAGACACAAACGCCGTGACACTGAAACATCCGCCCGGCCTCTATGGCAGTGAGGAAGGCGTGGTGGCGCACAATCTGCTTGCGCCCGACGCGGAGCTGATCCCGATCACGCGACCCGAGGCCTCTGCCCCGATCAGCGCCATTTCCTACGGTCTCGACGAGCAGCAGCCTTTGAAAGGCCCGCTCTTTGCTACAGCCCTTGCCCTTCTGGCGCTAGACACACTCGCCGTTCTCTGGCTCGGGGGACGGCTGCGCCGCAAACCGCAACTGGCGAAGGGTGCGGCCACCCTATTGGCCATGGCCCTGACGCTTGCCACGATGTCACCGGATGCAGCCCGCGCGCAGGACGAGCGCACCGGCGAGGCAGACGCGATCGAGGCGATTTCGCAGACACGCATCGCCTATGTCATCACCGGACTTTCCTCGCTCGACGCCACGAGCCGCGCCGGTCTTCAGGGACTGTCGACCTTTCTCGCCGCCAAAACGGCTCTGGAACCGGGCGCTCCCGCCGGCGTCGACATCGCCACGGATGAACTCTCTTTCTATCCGCTGATCTACTGGCCCATCGACCCTGACGCACCGATGCCGAGCGAAGAGGCCATCGCCCGGATCGACGCCTACATGCAGTCTGGCGGAACGGTTCTTTTCGACACGCGCGACCAGTATTCGAGCGGGTTTGGCTCGGATGCCGTGACGCCTGCCACGCAGCGCCTGCGCGATATCCTTTCCGGCCTCAACGTGCCGCCGCTAGAACCGGTGCCGGACGATCATGTGCTGACGAAATCCTTCTTCATCCTGCCGGAGTTTCCAGGCCGCTATCGCGGCAGCCCGCTCTGGGTGGAAGCATCCCTCGGTTCCTCCACCCGCACCGACCGGCCTGTGCGGGTGGGCGACGGGGTAACGCCGATCATGATCACCGGCAACGATCTGGCCGGGGCGTGGGCACTGGACGCCAGCGGCGAGCCGCTTCTGCCGACCGTGCCGAACGACCCGCTGCAGCGCCTTTATGCCTATCGCGCGGGCGTCAACATCATGATGTACATGCTCACGGGCAACTACAAATCGGACCAGGTGCATGTGCCGGTCCTGCTGGAACGGCTGGGGCAATAGCATGAACTGGTCGCTCAGTTTCGAACCATTTTTCCCCTGGCCCGTTCTGGCGGCGCTGCTGATACCCGGGGCGCTCCTTGCATTCGCCGGGCTGTGGACACGGCAGCGCGGCGCGTGGCTCAGACTTGCAGCACTGGCAGCACTTGGCGCTGCGCTGGCCAATCCCGTGCTTCTCGATGAAGAGCGCGAACCGCTCAAAAGCGTGGTGGCCGTGGTGGTCGACGAAAGCCAGAGCCAGACCACCATCGACGGTCGCAGCGCCATGACCGACGAGGCGGCTGCCGAGCTGGAGGCAAGGCTCGCCCGCTTCAGGGAATTCGAAACCCGTGTGGTGCGCACCGGGCGCACCTCCTCGGCAACAGAAAACGCACAGACGCACCTTTTCGAGGCACTCGACAGTGCGCTGCGTGACGTGCCCCCCTCCCGCGTTGGCGGCGCGGTTCTGATCACCGACGGGCAGGTGCATGACATTCCCGATAATGCGGCAGCGCTCGGCGCCCCGATCCATGGCCTGATCACCGGCGAGGCCGACGAGATGGACCGCCGCATCCGCTTCGAACGCGCGCCGCGTTTCGGCATTGTCGGCAAACCGCTGGAAATGACCTATCGGGTCATTGCCACAGGCGACCAGCGCGGCCCGGTGGATGTCCGCGTCATCATCAACGGCGAGGAACTCTTTATCGAGGAGGCGCTGATCGGCCGCGAGACGCTGCTCGAGATCGACGTGCCGAATGCCGGTCGCAACATCATCGAACTGGCCATAGACCCCGTCGACGGGGAACTGACGGGTGTGAACAACCGCGCGGTCGCGCTGGTCGACGGCATCCGCGAAAACCTGCGCGTGCTGCTGGTTTCGGGCGAACCGCATTCGGGCGAGCGCACCTGGCGGAACCTGCTGAAATCCGATGCTTCGGTGGATCTCGTTCACTTCACCATTCTGCGCCCGCCGGAAAAGCAGGACGGGACGCCGATCAACGAGCTTTCGCTGATTGCCTTTCCGACGCGCGAACTCTTTGTCGAAAAGATCGACGATTTCGACCTGATCATCTTCGACCGCTACCAGCACCGCGACGTGCTGCCGATCCTCTACTACGACTATATCGCCGAATATGTGGAGAATGGCGGTGCGCTGCTGATCGCGGCGGGGCCGGAATTCGCCGGCAACCAGTCCATCGCCCGCACGCCACTGATCGCCGCCCTGCCCGGCCTGCCGACAGGCGATGTGGTGGAACAGGGTTTTTATCCGCGCCTCACCGAGACCGGCGAACGCCATCCGGTGACGCGCGGCCTTGAAGGGGCGGCGTCCGAGCCTCCGGCATGGAGTCGCTGGTTCCGCCTGATCGGCATCGACCGGCCAGACGGTCAGGTGGTGATGCAGGGGGCCAACGAGCAGCCGCTTCTCATTCTGAACCGCAAGGGCGAGGGTCGTGTCGGCATGTTCCTCTCCGATCAGGGCTGGCTGTGGGCCCGCGGTTTCGAGGGCGGCGGCCCGCATGTGGCGCTCTATCGTCGCATCGCCCACTGGCTGATGAAGGAGCCGGAGCTCGAGGAAGAGCGCCTTTCGGCGGCGGGCCGCGGCATGCGGCTCGAGATCACACGCCAGACAATGGAAGAAAGCGCGCCGCAGGCCGAGATCACCACGCCTTCCGGGAACACGCTATCGGCCGAGCTTGGCCCCGCCGGGCCCGGCCGCTTCTCCACAAGCCTGGAGACAAATGAAATAGGCATCTACAGCATCGCCAATGGCGATCTGACAACGCTCGCCCATGTGGGACCGGTGAACGCGCCGGAATTCGGCGACATGATCTCCACGGAGGAAAAGCTTGCGCCGGCCGCCGATGCGACAGGCGGCTCGGTGCGCAGAATTGCCGATAACGACCTGCCCAATATCGTACCCGTGCGCCGCACCGGCAGCGCATCGGGCAATGACTGGATCGGGTTCAGAACCACCGATGACAGCATCCTGAAAGCGGTGCGCCGGGTGCCTGTCTTCACCGGATTCCTGGCGCTCGCGCTGCTGCTCTTGGCCTTCGGGGCAATGTGGTATCGCGAGGGGCGCTGAACGCCGGCGCCCAAGCCGGCTTCAGCAATTGTAGGTCACCGGCTCACCGGCGCTGTTCCGTGTTTCGCAGAGGCGCTCTTTTCCCGGAAAGCCGCCCTTCACATAGGGTGGCGGCGTGGCGCTCCCGGTCAATGCGCCCGGCCCGCGCTGCTCCACGCTGTAGGGTTCGGGAGAAAGGCATCCTGTCAAAAGGAGAGAGGCGCACGAAAATATTATGAAATAACGCATTTATTTTTCTCTGTACAAATTTCTACAATAACAAATATAATCAAAAATCACCTATAAATAGGCAATCTGTATTCCACAATTAGTCCCCAGAGTCGAGATTATCTTGCAAGTGCGGCGTGCGTAACGTCGCCCTTCAGCGTCGCCACCGCCCCTTTTTGCAGTTCGGCGGCCAGAAGGCGCTCTGCATCGACCGGGCGCGGCATGGAAAGCTGGCCGTTGGGAATCTTCTGAAAGCCGAGCGGGCCATAGTAAGGGGCATCGCCGACGAGCACGACGGACCCCGCGCCGGCTTCGCGCGCGGCCTCGACGGCAATGGCCACAAGCTTGCGGCCAATGCCTATGCTCTTGAAGGCGGGCCGCACCGCAAGCGGGCCGAGCAGGAGCGCCCGCCCCTCGCCGGCTGCGATCCATGTCATGCGAACCGAGGCGATGACGTGGTTTTGATGAACGGCCACGAAGGAGAGTGCCCGGTCATGCGGACCGCCCTCACGAATTTTATAGGCAGCGCGCGTGAAACGACCGGGGCCGAAGGCTTCTTCGTTGATGAGTTCGATTTCAGCGTCGTGGGCCGGCTCTTCCGGCAGGTAGTGAATGTCAGCAGAAGACATGAGCAGTTATTCCGGTGGTCGCGAAAGGTGGAGGCGGCCGCAGGCGCGCCTGCCCCATGCCAGGGGCCTTCAGTCCTTTCGTCGTCGCTCCACCAGAAACCGGATCATTGCCGTGCATTTTCCTCGCTGAAGGGAATTCCCGCTACCAGCATTTTTCCGCCTCGTCCACTGCAACTTTGCCACTGAACGGAATTTGTTGACGCAGCGTTTACGGTCCAGACGGTTGGGTTTGCCGGGGCAATGCCCTACATCCGGCGCAAACAAAGGAGTTTTTGAATGGGTTTGCTCGTTGAAGGTGTCTGGCACGACAAGTGGTATGACACGTCGAAAACCGGCGGCCGCTTCGAGCGGTCCAGGTCGCAGTTCAGGGATTTCGTCACAAGGGACGGCGCGCCGGCAGAAGGCCGCGAGCGCGGCTTCAGGGCCGAACCCGGTCGCTATCATCTCTATGTCTCGCTTGCCTGCCCCTGGGCACACCGCACATTGATCTTCCGCAAGCTGAAGAAGCTCGAAGACGTGATTTCCGTATCGGTCGTCCATCATTTCATGGGCGAGAACGGCTGGACCTTCCTGAAGGAGGACGGCGCCACGGGCGACGACCTCTACGGTTTCGACTTCATGCACCAGATCTACACAAAGGCAGACCCGGGCTATTCCGGTCGCGTCACCGTGCCGGTGCTGTGGGACAAGAAGACGGAAACCATCGTCTCCAACGAGTCGGCTGAAATCATCCGCATGCTGAACGGGGCGTTCGATGAATGGGGTGACGCAAGTGTGGACTTCTACCCCGAAAATCTGCGCAGCGAGATCGACAGCATCAACGCGCTTGTCTACGACAACATCAACAATGGCGTTTACAAGGCAGGCTTTGCGACAACGCAGGAAGCCTATGAAGAGGCGTTCGGAGCTCTCTTTGCCGCACTCGATCAGGTGGAAGAGCGGCTCTCACGCCAGCGCTACCTTGCCGGTGAGAGGCTGAGCGAAGCCGACTGGCGGCTCTTCACCACGCTCGTGCGCTTCGATCCGGTCTATGTCGGCCATTTCAAGTGCAACCTGCGACGCATCGCCGACTATCCAAATCTGTCGAACTATCTGCGCGAGCTCTACCAGGTGCCGGGCGTGGCCGGGACGGTCGACCTGCTGCACATTAAGGCGCACTACTATGGCAGCCACAAGACGATCAACCCGAGCGGCGTGGTGCCTCTTGGGCCGGAACTTGACCTGACGGCCCCGCACAATCGCGACCGGCTGGCGAAGGCAGCCTGAGGTTTCCCACACGCCAGGGCGCGCGCTACCATTCATCCGAGACGGGCGCGTCCTCAAATATCTCGGCAATGCGGCGACGGGTGCCGTCGCTGGTGCCAGCGGGCAATGCGTCCACCGGGAAGAAGCGCGCCTCGGCGATCTCACGGTCAGGCACATGCGGGTGTGTCTGGCGGAAACGCGTGATCAGATAAACCGCCACATGATCGCGATTGCTGGCCATGCGGTTGAAGTGAAAAGACTTTAGTTCGGGCCGTGAGAGAAGCTCGATATTGCCTTCTTCAACCAGTTCACGGGCGAGGGCCGCTTCGGTGCTCTCGCCCGGCTCTACCCCACCCCCGGGAAAGTGCCAGCCCTTCACATAGGTGTGTCGCACCAGAAACACCGCGTGGTTTTCCTGATCGTAGACGACCCCGCGCATGCCCAGTGTCATGGGGCGGCTCAGGCGCAGCCAGAAATGGAAAAGCCGGGCGCTGAGAGGCGGCCAGGGGCGCTGCGGGGTCGTTACGTTCATATGCTGCATCCTGTGGGGTGGTCAGGGCGTTTTGCGTGTTCTACACACGAAGCATGTTTCGCCTCGCGCATTTTTCCGACATCCATCTGGGGCCTCTCCCCGCAATAAGCTATCGGGAGCTCGCTTCCAAGCGCATCACCGGCTACATCAACTGGCGGCGCAACCGGCGGCTCAATCTTGACCACGGGCTGATCGACCGCATTACCGACGACATGCTGGCGGCCGCGCCCGATCACATTGCGCTTACCGGCGATCTGGTCAACCTTGCCCTCGACAAGGAGATCGAGATGGCGCGGCTTTGGCTGGAAAGCCTCGGCCCGGCGGACAAGGTTTCGGTGGTGCCCGGAAATCACGACGCCTATGTGCCGGGTGCGCTGGCACGCTGCTGCCGCGCCTGGGCGGCCTATATGACCGGCGATGACGGCAGGCAGCCGAAAGGCAAGGGTGGCTTCCCCTATCTGCGTGTGCGCGACAGGATCGCCATCATCGGCGTTTCCTCGGCGCGCGCCACCGCGCCTTTTCTGGCGAGCGGACATTTCTCCAGGGCACAGGCCAAAAGGCTGGCGAAGATGCTCGATGCCACGGGGGAGGCCGGGCTTTTCCGGGTCATCATGATCCACCACCCTCCGGTGCGCGGCGCGACCCACGCAGCGAAACGGCTCTATGGCATCAAACGGTTCCAGAAGCTCATCCGCAAGCACGGTGCGGAGCTTGTGCTGCACGGGCACACCCACAAGCCGACCGTGCATCGCATCGACGGACCGAATGGGGAAACAGTGCCCGTGGTGGGTGTTGCCGCTGCCGGTCAGGCCCATGGGAGCGCCAAGCCGCCCGCGCATTACAATCTGTTCGAAATCGACGGAACGCCGGGCGGCTGGGAAGTCCGCTTCTCCCGGCGCGGTGTCACCGATGGCAATGGCACGATCGGAGAGGTTTCAGGAGCCTTGCTCAGCGGCGAAAAGCAGGTCGGCTGACCACGCTCAGGACGCGCGAAAGCGCCTCCACACGGCGGTGCCGGAACAAACCATTCCGACAGCCACGCCAAGCGCCAGAGACATGGCGCCAAGCTCCATCAGGGCAAACGGTTCATGCAGAACGCCTTCTGCATCGACGTAGCTGCCGATCCTGACCACAGCAGCCAGACAGGCAATACCGACGGAAACCAGAAACAGGGCGCAAAAAAACAGAAACTTCATAACAATCACTCGCAATCGGCCCCTTCAACCCAGGGTAAACCGATAAACGAGGCGAAAATTTGTGGCTTCAGAAACGGGACAGAAGCGTCTCCAGTTCGGGAAAACGGTCCCACATGGCGACGGCAACGGTGACGACACCGACCACGCCCCCCAGAAGCACGAGCCCGAGACCACCGAAGAAGCCGCGCCACGCGCTCCTGTAAGGCGCAGCAGGCGCAACCGCTTCTTCCGTCCCGCTGTGGCGCGGCAGCACCTCGACATCGCCCTCAATGGCGCGGTGGCGCTCGACCATACGCTCGGCAATATAGCGGGTGACCTGATCCGCGACCGGCGCGATATCGGTGCTTTCGGCCAGGACCACCCGGCCAAGCCGCGTGTCGCGCAGGAAGCGGTAGGTCCGGCGGTCCCGTCCCATCGCCACATGGGCGACGGCATCGATCCATAGTCTCGGCTGCTCTCCCGAAGAAATGGCAAAGTCAAAGGAAGGATCGTCCGCCGGCACATCGGCGAAGACCGGCTGCAGTTCCTGAGCCAGCAGCTCGAGCCGCGTGCGGCTCGCCTCACGCATGTCGACGACCACATCCGCCCTGTCGGCAGCCGCGTTCTTCATCTCGCGCATCGCGTCTGAAAGACTGCGCACATTGGTAACCGAAACGGCGGACTGACCAGCCTCACTCATGGGCGGGACTCCTGACGAAACTTAGCGTTAACCCATCGTTAACATGGCTAAAACAGAAAATCATCACGTTTTGTTCCGCCTGCCGATAGGGCATGCGAAGCAAAATCCGCGAATGACATGGCAGAAGCGGGAGGGCGCCTTCAGGCGTCGGGCAGGCTCTGTGCAATGATATGGGCCACCGCCTGCGGTCTTTCTTCCGGCAGCATGTGACCGGCACCCTCCAGATGATGAAGGGTGAAGGCCCTGGGCGCGTTCTCCGCCTGACGGGGTGGCAGTACGGCGTCGAGCGTGCCCCATGCGAGATGGACCGGCATGGAGAGGGCCTCAAGCATATGGGCCGGAAATGCGCCCTGCTCACCGTCACGAACGATCACTCCCGAAATCTCGATGAGTTTTTCGCGTTGCCCGGCCACGGCATTCAGCGCGATGGCTTCGGCCACACTTTCGGGCGAAACGGTGCAATGCGTTCCGAACATGCCCTGCATGGCGGCCGCGATCTCGCTGTCGGTGCCGGCCTGTGCGCGTGTCATCATCAGGTCGCCGGCGATCTCCCGCCCGAAGCCGCCCGGTGCGAGCAGCGCCAGGGAAGCTACGGCGCGCGGTGCGAGATGGGCGGCAAGGACCGCGACCGCGCCGCCGAAGGAATGGCCGGCCATGTGACAGCGCGCAATACCGCGGGTTTCGAGATCATCAATGACGGCCTGCGCGGTCGCCTTTGCCCTGCCCGCCCCCGGCAGATCGATCGAGCGGGCATGACCGGGAAGATCATAGGCAATGGTGCGAAGACCGGAGGGAAGCGCCCGGCGCACACCCTCCCAGACGCGGTGGCTGCCGGCAAAGCCGTGCAGCAGAACGAGGGCACGTGCGCCCTCGCCCGTGTCTTCGGCATAAAGTGCGCCCGTCAACCGACGATCCGGTTGGCCGCCGACACCACTGCCTCGAGCGAAGCCGTGACAATGTTGGTGTTGACGCCCGCACCGAAGAGCTTGCCGCCGGGATGCTGGACTTCCATGTAGCAGATGGCTGCCGCATTGGAGCCCTGCTGCATGGAGTGCTCGGAATAATCGACCACCGACATATCCACGCCCAGATGCTTGGAGAGCGCGTCGATAAAACCGTCGACGGGACCCGTCCCCACGCCCTTGATGACGGTTTCCTCACCCCTGTCCATGATCGTCGCCTCGACGATGCGCTGCCCCTTCACGCTGGTGTCGGGAAACGTCTGGTGATCGACGAACTTGATGCGCGCTCCAGGCTGCTCGACATAGAGCTCCATGAAGCGCTCGTAGATCTGCTTCGCAGGCAGCTCCCTGCCCTCGCGGTCGGTGATCTCCTGAATATCCTCGCGGAACTCCACCTGCAGGTTTCGCGGCAGGTTGAGGCCGTAATCGGCCTGCATGACATAGGCGATGCCGCCCTTGCCCGACTGGGAGTTGATGCGGATGATCGCCTCGTAGGAGCGGCCCACATCCTGTGGATCGATAGGCAGATAGGGCACTTCCCAGAGCGGCTTGTTGGCCGTCTTGATGGCCTTCATGCCCTTGTTGATCGCGTCCTGGTGGGAGCCGGAGAAGGCGGTGTAGACCAGTTCGCCCACATAAGGGTGCCGCTCGGGGATGACGAGCTGGTTGCAGTATTCGTAGACATCCTTCATGCGGTTGATGTCGGTGCAGTCCAGCTCCGGATCGAGCCCTTGCGTGTACATGTTGAGCGCCAGGGTCACGACATCGACATTGCCGGTGCGCTCGCCATTGCCGAACAGCGTGCCCTCGACCCGGTCGGCGCCCGCCATCAGGCCGAGCTCGGTGGCGGCGATGCCTGTGCCGCGGTCGTTGTGGGGGTGCAGCGAGATGATCAGGTTTTCGCGCTGGTCGAGATTGCGGCACATCCATTCGATCTGGTCGGCATAGATGTTGGGTGTCGACATCTCGACGGTGGACGGCAGATTGATGATCAGTTTGTTGTCCGGCGTCGGATTGATGATCTCGATCACTTCATTGCAGATATCGAGCGCAACATCGAGCTCGGTGCCAGTGAAGCTCTCGGGAGAATACTGGAAACGGTAACCGCCGCCGGCCTTCGCGGCCATGTCCATGACCATCTTGGCCGCATCGGTGGCGATCTGCTTGATGCCGGCGACATCCTTGCCGAACACCACGCGGCGCTGCAGCTCGCTGGTGGAATTGTAGAAGTGAACGATTGGCCGGTTGGCGCCCTCCAGCGCCTCGAAGGTGCGGGTGATCAGTTCGGGCCGGCACTGAACCAGAACCTGAAGTGAAACATCGTCGGGTACGCCGCCTTCTTCGATGCACCAGCGCGCGAAATCGAAATCCGTCTGCGAAGCGGAGGGGAACCCGATCTCGATCTCCTTGAAACCCATATCCAGAAGGAGCCTGAACATGCGCGCCTTGCGCTCATGCCCCATCGGATCGATCAGCGCCTGATTGCCGTCACGCAGGTCGACCGAACACCAGATCGGCGCCTTCTCAATACGTTTCGAGGGCCATGTCCGATCTGCAATATCGATCTGCGGATAGGGCTGATACTTGATCGAAGCGTCCGACATTCCCTTGCGCTTCGGTGAAGCTGCGCCGTCTTTTGCCTGGTTTTGTGCCATGTCAGTCATCGTATTCTGCGCGTCCATTCCATTTTCTCCCGGCACCGGTTGCGTGCGCTTCGCACGGCGGGCCTGTCAACAGTAAAGTGCGGTTTTGGAGAAAGAGCTTCTGCCGTGCGGCGACATCGATCGCCGGGCGCTCCTTCAACGGACCCGGCGATCGCCGATAAGGCCGAGAAGAAGAAGGCTTGAAGCAAGCGCGCGCACGGTCGCGCCGGCAAAGGCGGCACGAGCGGAGAAAGAAACTGTCTGGCGCGTCATCATGGAAGCTTCCTTAAACGACGCCGGCGCGGCTGGCAAGTGGATCGTCGCGCGGCCAGCAGGCCCTGTTCTTGACACCGGGTTCGCGATCTGTATTTTACCAAAAAGATAATTAACTAATTGGTGAAATAAATGCAGAGCGACGCGCTGAGCGCCACATTCTCCGCCCTCGCCGACCCGACCCGGCGGGCGATGCTCGCCCGGCTGGCCGAGGGCGAAGCGACCGTCAACGAACTGGCGGAACCCTTCGAGATGACGCTGCCGGCCATCTCAAAGCACCTGAAGGTTCTGGAGAAAGCCGGCCTCGTCTCGCGCGGAAAAAACGCACAGTTTCGCCCATGCCGGCTCGAGGCAGGCCCGTTGAAGGACATTGCCGGCTGGGTGGAGGCTTACCGCCGCTACTGGGACGAAAGCTTTGACCGTCTCGACAGCTACCTGGAAGAATTGCAGAAGGAGCAACCGCGATGAGTGTGGAAACAACGCAGAAAGCCGATGCCGAACTCACCATCCAGCGCGTGTTCAATGCCCCGCGCGACCTCGTCTTCGAGATGTGGACCCGCAAGGAGCATCTGGATCGCTGGGGCTGCCCGGAAGGCATGACCATACCGGTCTCCGAAGGCGACATCCGCACTGGCGGATGGTTTCGCACCTGCATGCGCGGCAGTGACGGCGCGGAACACTGGGTGAGTGGAGCCTATCGTGAAGTCTCGCCGCCCGAACGCATCGTCTTCACCCACGCCTGGGATGACGAAAAGGGCGATCGCGGCCACGAAACCGTCGTGACCATTTCCTTCAGCGAAACCGCAGACGGAAAAACCCGCATGCATTTTCACCAGGCATTCTTTGCCTCGGATGCCTCGCGCGACGGCCATGCGGAGGGGTGGACCTCCTGCTTCAGGCGATTGGACGCACTGCTGACGCAGGCGGCGTAGCAACAAAACACGACGGAGGAGTGCAGCAATGGAACCGCAAACCGTATCACGCGAGGAATGGCTCAAGGCGCGCGAGGCGCTGCTGGCAAAGGAGAAGGCGCACACACGGGCAGGCGATGCACTGGCCGCCGAGCGGCGACTGCTGCCCCGTGTCAGGGTCGAAAAGGACTATCGTTTCGTGGATGGCGAGGGCAGCCACGGGCTTGAGGCGCTTTTCGAAGGCCGCAGGCAACTGATCGTCTATCACCACATGCTGAAACCCGCCGACCCCGCCCCCTGCTCCGGCTGCTCAATGTTTGTCGACAATCTGGGGGATCCCGCGCATCTCAACGCCCGCGACACCAGCCTGGCACTCGTTTCACGCGCACCGGTGGAGGACATCGAGGCGTTCAGAAAGCGGATGGGCTGGACCCTGCCCTGGTACTCCGTGATGAACTCCACCTTCAACGCAGATCACGGGGTGGAAGGCGGCTTCGGCCTGAACGTCTTTTTGCGCGAGGGTGGATCGATCTACCACACCTACCACACCAGCGGCCGCGGGGTCGAAGCACTCGGCACGAGTTGGACCCTGCTCGACCTGACGCCCTATGGACGGCAGGAGACATGGGAAGCGTCACCCGAAGGCACACCGCAGAGCGCGCCCTATCGCTGGTGGCGGCTCCATGACGAATACGCCTGAGGCGGTCAGTTTCGACCGCCTCCCGCCTGGCGGGCCACCACCGCCTCATAGGCCGCCTGAAGCCGCTCGCGCACATCGGGCCCGCTCCTGTTCGGGTCCGGCGGCGCCCCGAGATGCGTTACCCGCAGGTCGTCCATGAACTCTTCCCAAAGCGGCGGCCCGCCCTCTGCAAGAAGCTTCGCCCGGATCGAAAGCTCTTCGGTAACCGGAAGCCATTTGCTGCCCCAGGCTCCGATCATGGCGAAGACAGGAACCAGCTCAATGCCTTTTTCCGTGAGACTGTAAATCGCCTTCTGCTTGTGGCTGGGGTCGTCCGCCTTCGAGATCACCCCCTCTGCCGTCAGGCGCCGCAGGCGATCGGCGAGAATGTTGGAGGCAATGCCCTCCATGGAACCGTTCAACAGTTCGCGGAAATGGCGCCTGTTGCCGAACATCATGTCGCGCACGACGACGAGGCTCCATTTGTCGCCGACCACCTCAACGGTGAGATTGATCGGGCAGCCCGAACGATGCTGATCCTGCAATAGAACCTCCAGAAAATTCTGATTGCACATTGCCACCAGTTTGCATATGGTGCAACCCGTTTGAAAATGAAACCAGTTTTAAAAGCGAAGCACAACTACACTGCTGAGGAGGACGGAATGAGCAAGGTCATTGTTTGGGTACTCGTAACGCTGGACGGCTATTTCGAGGGGGAGAAGAAATGGGACCTCGACCATCACGGCGAGGCCTGGGGGGAGGAATTGCAGGCGCTAAGCATGAGTTTTGGCCAGAGCGCCGCCGCGCTCGTCTTCGGTCGTGTCACCTATGAAGGCATGAAGGCGCACTGGACCAGCGCCGATGCCGCCGACGAACCCGAAGTGACGGCCTTCATGAACGCTCTTCCCAAACTGGTCGCCTCACGAACCCTCACCAGTTCGGACTGGAACAACACCCGGGTAACCGACGACATTTCTGGCGCAATCCGGGAACTGAAGGCGAATGCCGAGCCCGGCAAGAACATCTACATATTCGGCAGCGCCGACCTCAGCGCCTCCCTGCTGAAAGAGGGGCTGATCGACGAGCTCATGCTGGGGGTGGTGCCCGTGCAGCTCGAAAAGGGCACGCCATTCTTCAAGCCGGGCAGCGGGCGGCGCAGGTTCACCCTCATCGAGAGCAGGCCGCTGAGCAATGGCACGCTGATCCTGCGTTATGCGCCCGACCAAAATCCCGCGGATACGCCAGAGCAATTTAACGCACACTCATGACCCCCTTCAAACCGACCCGCCGCATCATTCTACAGTCGGCAGCCGCGCTGACGATCTGCAACATCGCAGTGCCCCTTCAAGTCGCCGAACTCACGGCAAGAGACGGAGACGAAAGAATGCGCATGATCAAGACCGACACCGGCGCGGAACTCGCCACCCAGAGCTTTGGCGATCCGGCCGATCCGGCCATTCTGCTCATCATGGGAGCGATGGCATCCATGCTCTGGTGGCCGGAGGAGTTTTGCCAGGACCTTGCGGCGCGCGGCCACTATGTGATCCGCTACGACAATCGCGACACCGGGCTTTCCACCAGCTACCAGCCCGGAAGCCCGCCCTATACCATGGACGATATGGCCGAGGACGCGATCCGTATCCTCGACGGCTACGGCATCGAAAAGGCTCACCTGGCGGGCATGTCGCTTGGCGGGATGATCGCCCAGATCGCAGCGCTCACACACCCGCAGCGCGTACGGGCTTTGACCCTGATCTCCACAACGCCCGTCGGGATCGACACATCCGGGCTGCCGCAGACCAGCGCCGCCTATATGGAACATGCTTCCACAGGCGAAAACGTAGACTGGACCGACGAACAACAGGTGATCGACTTCATCGTCAGGGACACCAAGATGATTGCCGGCACCGCACACCCCTATGATGAAGCGCGCGCCCGCAACCTGGTGGAGAACGACGTAAAGCGCGCGAGAAACTTTGCCAGCGTGACCAATCATTTCATGCTGAAGGGTGGCGAGGGGCTCGATGGCCGCCTCCCCGGGCTGGAAGCGCCCCTTCTTGTAATCCACGGCACAGCGGATCCGATCTTCCCCGTGGACCACGGCACCTTTCTGGCCGACACCGTTGCCGGCGCGCGGCTCCTGAAAATCGAGGGCGGCGGCCATGAACTCCACCCCGGCGACTGGCCGGAAATCATCGCGGCGATCGCAGAGCACTCAAACCGTTGAACCGGACGACAGCGCAGGAACCCTCCATGTCCCTGAAACTCTACATGCACCCCCTCTCCTCGTACTGCCACAAGGCATTGATCGCGCTCTACGAGAATGGCACACCATTCGAGCCCATCACGCCCAACCTGATGGACGCGACCGAGCGCGAAGCATTTCGAAAGATTTCGCCCGCAGTCAAAATCCCGGCCCTGGTGGACGAGTTGCGCGGGCGCACCGTGGTGGAATCGACCGTGGTGATCGAATACCTCGATCACTTCTATCCTGGCCCGGCACGCCTCGTGCCGACTGACCCGGAGGCGGCGATTGAGGCAAGAATGCTCGATCGCTATTTCGACAACTACGTCCATTACCATGTGCAGAAGATCGTCGGTGACCAGCTAAGGCCCGACGAATGCCGCGACCCGTTCGGCGTCGAGGAGGCGATGAAGGGTCTACAGGCTTCCTATGCCTTTCTCGAAAGCCTGATGACTGGAAAGCGCTGGGCGCTGGGTGATCTGTTCTCGCTGGCCGACTGCTCCGCAGCCCCCGCGTTGTTCTACGCAAACAACATCATCCCAGTCATCGACGGGCACCCGAAACTTGCTGCCTATCTCGTACGCCTGATGGAACGACCGAGCTATATGCGGACACTGTCTGAAGCGGAGCCCTATTTCCACATGGTTCCACTCGACAGAAAACCCACACTGACACTGCCGGGAGCCCCGAACAATGCCACATAGAAAAACGACAGCACCTGATCGCACTCGCCGGGCGCTCGTCACCGGTACCGCGGCCATTCTTGCCTGTTCCGCTTTCCCCCGGAGGTCCAGCGCCATGCAGACTGCATCGTTCAACCAAGCGGCACTCGACGCACTGCGCCGCTCCATCAGCGCCCGTGTGGACGCGGGTGAGATCGCCGGGGCGACATGGCTCATCCACCATGCCGGAGAGACGCATGTGGACAGTACCGGCACCTTCGGGATGAACGGTGCGGGTGCGCCCATGGCGCGCGATACGATCTATCGTGTGGCATCCATCACCAAGCCGGTGACGGCGGCGCTGGCGATGATGCTTGTGGAGGATGGCGTGCTGACGCTGGATGGCCCCGTCGACGATCTTTTGCCGGAACTTGCAAACCGCCAGGTCCTGAAACGGATCGCCGGGCCGCTCGATGAAACCGTGCCGGCCAATGGACCCGTGACCCTGCGCCACCTGCTGACCATGACCTTCGGTCTCGGCGCCATCATGGTGTTTCCGGAAGCCTATCCGATCCAGGCGGCAATGCGCGAGGCCGGCGTCGCACCGAGCTGGGTCCTGCCGCAAATGTCGTCCGATGCCTATATGAAGAAGCTCGGCGAACTGCCGCTCGCAGCGCATCCGGGCGAAAGCTTTTTCTACAACAACGGTCTCGACGTTGCCGGCATCCTGATTGAGCGGGCGACGGGCGAGCGGCTCGGTGCAGTGATGAAGGCCCGCCTCCTGGAGCCGCTCGGCATGAAGGACACGGATTTCTTCGTGCCGGACGACAAGCAGCACCGCCTGCCCGTCCAGTATGGGCCGGACTTTGCCAATGGCGGTATACGGGTGATCCCGTTTGGCCCGGAACAGGGCATCGACTTTTCAAGACCTCCGCAGATGGATTCTGGCGCCGGCGGGCTGGTAACCACGGTGGACGATTACGCTGCCTTCTGCCGCATGATGCTCAACGGTGGCGCACTGGACGGCAGACGCTACCTGAAAGCCGAAACCGTGACAGAGATGACGCGGGATCAACTCACACAGGAACAGAAGCAGGCGCCACATGCCGCCATGTTCATGGACGATGGCGGCGCCGGCTGGGGGCTCGGCATGTCAGTGGGGCTCAAGAGCACTCGGCCATGGCTGGCGCAGGGCAGCTTTGGCTGGAACGGCGGCTATGGCACCACGGCCTACACCGACCCGAAGAATGGCCTTGTCGGGATATTTCTCAGCCAGCAGATGATGACATCCCCCGACGCGCCGAAAACCTATCTGGACTTCTGGAAAGGCGCGCGTGCGGCCGTTGGCTGACCCTGGGACCAGGACCTAGCCACCCGCCCAGCGCGCCACCATGCGGCTGATGGGCGGGCCGGCCAGAAGCACGAAGAGAAAGCGCGCCATCTGCACAGCCATGATGAAAGAGAGGTTCACGTCCTGCGAGGCAGCGGCCGCGATGATGGCGACGGAATCCATGCCGCCCGGGCTCGTCGCCAGATAGGCGGTGAGCGGATCGATGCCCCACTCCACGTGCAGGAACCAGGCGAGCACACCGCAGAATGCCATCAGGGCGAGAATCGAAATCACCACCTGCGGCAATGCCCTGAAAGCGGTGCGTAAAAGCGCGCGGTCGAACTTCAGGCCGATGGTCCAGCCCACCACCATATAGGCCGCGCCCATGAGCCAGGGCGGGAGCTCCAGCGCAACACCGCCGCCCAGATGCACCAGCGCTCCTGCAAGCATGCCTCCAAGAAAGAATGGCGCCGGCAGCCGCACCAGCCTGCCGAACAGGCCGCCCGCCAGCGCCGTGACCAGCGTGATTGCGAAGGCTGCAAGATCGATCGGGGGAAACCAGACCGTTTCAGGCGCATCGACACCGGACGTGTCGACCCACAGCCTTGCAATGAGCGCAGCGGCAAGGGTGACGAAGATCACCCGCAGATACTGCATGAAAGCCACGAGCCGTGCATCGGCACCGAAAGCACCCGCCATGAGAACCATGGCCGTGGCCGCCCCCGGCGCAGAGCCCCAGACGGCTGTCGTGCCGGGCAGTATCCTCCAGCGGCTGACGAGAAAACCCAGAAAGCTGCTGGCCGCGACCGTCACCAGAACCGAAAGCAGGAGGATGGGCCAGATATCGGCGAAGGAGGCGATGATTGCGGGCTCGAGTGAACCGCCGATCAGAAGCCCCACCAGCGCCTGCGCCGAGGAAAACCCAAGACCCGGAACGCGAATGCCCGCCCCCAGTGCCCCCGTGGCAACGGCTGCCAGCATGGGGCCGATGAGAAGTGCTGCCGGCAGCGCGCCAAAAAGCATCACACTGGCAAAAGCCACAGTGAGAGCGATGAGAAACAGCCACTGGAAAACAGGATCAAGACGCGTGAGAGGGCCCTTGAAGGAAGTCTGCGGCGTGGTGTCCATTAACAAGCGTCCCGACTGTCTGCCATGACGGCATACAGGATCGGGCCGCATATGGGAATGTCCACGTGCCATGGCCGCTGGTGCTGTCGATTGATTTTATATTCCCAATAAGATATATAACCGAAAAGATATTTAAGTGAGCGTCATGCAAACCGATCAACTCGATGCGACATTCGCGGCTCTGGCAGACCCGACGCGACGGGCGATTCTCGCACGCCTTGCCGAAGGAGAGGCCACCGTGATGGAGCTGACGGAACCTTTCGATCTGAGCCAGCCGGCCATTTCCAAGCACATCAAGGTGCTGGAGAAGGCTGGGCTCGTCTCACGCAGCCGCGATGCGCAGAGGCGCCCGTGCAAGCTGGAAGCCCGCCCGCTGGGCGAGGCCATCGACTTTCTGGAACAGTATCGTCGGTTCCTGGAGGTGCGCTACGCAAAGCTCGACGCCCTTCTTGAGACCCTGAAGACCGTGAATGATCCGCCGGCCGGCACGGGCTGATCCGGCTCCACGCCTTTCCTGACCAGACACCGAAAGGAACCCCGCATGTCACACTCCAGGACCATCACCGTCACCGCGCGTGGTGACAGGGAGCTCGTGATCACCCGCCGCTTCAATGCTCCGCGGCAGATGGTGTTCGACGCTCACACGCGACCCGAACTGATCAAGCGCTGGATGACTGGCCCGGAAAACTGGACGCTGCCCGTGTGCGAGATCGACCTTCGGGCGGGTGGCAAGGGCCGCTATGTGTGGCACAACACCGAAAATGGCGCCGATATGGGCATGACAGCGACCTATCGGGAGATCGATGCACCCCACCGTATTGTCCATGAAGAGATGTTCGATGAGGACTGGACCGGCGGGGGCACGGAGATCATCACCACCTTCGAAGACGATGGCGAGACCACGCGCATGGAAATGGTGATCCGCTGCACGTCGAAGGAAGCGCGCGACAACATCCTGAAGTCGCCCATGTCCGACGGCATGGAGCAGGGCTACGCCCGTCTCGATCGCCAGCTTGCCGAACGCAGGGCCGCTTAGGGTTCAGGACCTGTTAGAGATCTAATAATGAGGGAATGCGCCATGGCGCACAACGCTTCCAGGGCTGCACACCGCCATCATAGTGTGCTTCGCAGCATCGGCGCAGTGTTTCTGGGTCTGGCGGTGATCTTTATCCTGTCTCTGGGGATGGATCAGCTCATGCACAGCCTCGAAATCTACCCGCCTTGGGATCAGCCCATGGTGGATGTGGAAGATGGGTTGCTTGCGCTCGGCTATCGCATTCCCATCGCCATTTTCGGCTGTTATCTCGCAGCGCGCTTCGCGCCGCGCGCGCCGATGGCTCACGCGCTGGTGCTCGGTGGCATCGGCGTGGTTCTTTCCACACTTGGTGCAGTCGCCATGTGGCAGATGGGCATGCACTGGTATCCGATTGCGCTGATCCTCATCAGCCTGCCCTGCGCCTGGATCGGCGGAAAGCTTTATCTGGCGCGGAAATCAGGCTCGCGGTAGCGTCGCAGGAGTTCGGGTTCACGAAACAAAATCAATGAGCCTGTCGGATTGTCACTTCCTTATTCGTCCTGGGCGGGACAAGAGGAGAAAGGAACCTGCAATGCGCTACATGATGCTGATGATCCCCAAAGGATATGAGACGGCCGGTCCCGAGCTCGACCTGCCGGCCGACGCGGTGGCCAAGATGATGGCCTACAATGAAGAATTGCGTGCCGCCGGTGTACTGGAAGCGCTGGAGGGCCTGCATCCGCCGTCTGCAGGCGCGCGGGTTTCGTTCGCCAGCGGCGAGCCAGTGGTGATCGATGGACCGTTCATTGAGGCCAAGGAAGTGCTCGGCGGCTTCTGGATCATCAACGTCCCGACACTCGACGATGCCATCGAATGGGCAAAGCGCTGCCCCGGTTCGCCCAATGAGACCATCGAGATCCGCAAAATCCAGCAGATGGAAGACTATAGCGACGAAGTGCAGGAGATCGTGAAGACCTATCCCGACGTGCTGGAAAAGGGCATCAACCGCTCCTGATCAGGAGAATTTCGCCTTGTGCTCCGGTTCCACGTGAATGGTGACTTCCGCACCGGGCTGGGCCTTTTCGAGCGCCCCTTCGATGCGGTCGCAGATGCGGTGTGCGGCCTCGACCGTCATGTCTGACGGCACCACAAGATGAAACTCGATGAAGCGGGCCCTGCCCGCTTCACGCGTCTTGAGATCGTGGAATTCGAGGGCACCTTCATCATTGTCGGCGATCACGCGCTCGATCCGGGCCAGCTCCTCGGGTTCCACCGATACATCCATGAGCCCCTGCACGGAATCGCCCACCAGATGCCAGCCGTGCCACAGGATGTTCAGCGCAACCACAAGCGCCATCGTCGGATCGAGCCAGTACCAGCCCGTGGCCACGGCAAGCACGAGGCCGAAAATGACACCGGCAGAGGTGACGACATCGGTCCACAAATGCTTCCCGTCGGCGACCATGGCCGGTGAGCGGGCCTTTCGCCCTGTGGAGATGAGAAGCCATGCCCACAGGCCATTGCCGACCGCGGCCAGCCCGTTGATCGCGAGGCCGACAACCGGAGCTGCGAGCGGACGGGGCTCGAAAAGAACCGTCCATGCCTCATGGATGATCAGCAGCGCGGCAACGACAATGAGGACGCCTTCCAGAACGGCGGAAAAGTATTCCGCCTTGTGATGGCCGAACGGGTGATTGTCGTCGGCCGGCGTGTGGGCGATACGCAGCGCATACCACGCCACACATGAGGCGACGACATTGACCACCGATTCCATCGCATCTGAAAAGAGCGCCACGGAATCGGTGAGCCACCACGCGGCAAGCTTGAGCGCAAAAATGCCCAGCGCAACAACGATGGACCACATCGCGATGCGCTGAAGCTTGCCATTGGATGGCATGGCGGTTCCTTTCCATCGCTCCCGCCCAACCCCGGCGGGAACCCAAATGGCCAATGTGTCAGGCCGCTTTTACACGCGCCTTTCGTGGCAGATGCGCCACCACATTCTCGATCATGCGCATGCCGGCATTCTGTCCGAGTGTCATGATCGATTCGGGATGGAATTGCACGGCCGCAACCGGCTCATCCTCATGTTCTATGCCCATGACCACACCATCCTCGGTCTCCGCCGTCACCATGAAGGCGGACGGCATGCGCACCGGATCGGCAAAGATGGAATGGTAGCGCCCGACCGTCACCTCGGAGGGGAGACCGGAAAACACAAGGCTGTTGCCGCCGGCACGGATGCGCGAGGGCTTTCCATGCATGGGCTCGGCAAGCTGACGCAGCTCACCGCCATAGGCCTCGACAAGCGCCTGCAGGCCAAGACACACGCCGAAGATCGGCAGTTTGCGCTGCCGGCTTTTGGCGATTGTGGTCTTGCAGTCGAAATCTTCCGGCCGCCCCGGCCCCGGTGACAGAACAACCAGGTCCGGTGCCACACGGTCGAACACCTCGTCTGCGACCGGCGCACGAACCGTCACCACCTCCGCGCCCGTCTGGCGGAAATAGTTGGCGAGCGTGTGCACGAAGGAATCCTCGTGATCCACGAGCAGGATCTTCACCCCCTCGCCGACACGGGCGCCGGCGCGCGTTTCGTTTTCCATGTTTGTTTTCCCGGTATCGCGGATCGCCGACAGCATGGCCGACGCCTTGAGCTCCGTTTCGGCCTCTTCCTCCTGCGGATCGGAATCGAACAGGAGCGTCGCCCCTGCCCGAACCTCCGCCACACCATCCTTGATGCGGATGGTGCGCAGCGTCAGGCCGGTGTTGATGTCGCCATTGAAATGCACCATGCCGATGGCACCGCCATACCAGGCGCGCGGGCTCTTCTCGTTTTCCTCGATGAAACGCATGGCCCAGAGTTTCGGCGCACCGGTCACGGTGACGGCCCAGGCGTGGCTCAGAAACGCATCGAATGCATCCATGCCCTCGCGCAGCCGTCCCTCGATGTGATCGACCGTGTGGATGAGACGCGAATACATCTCGATCTGGCGGCGCCCGATCACCCGCACGGAACCCGGCTCGCACACACGGCTCTTGTCGTTGCGGTCGACATCCGAACACATGGTCAGTTCGGACTCGTCCTTCTTGGAGTTCAGGAGCTTGATGATCTGCTCGGCATCGGCAATGGCGTCGTCGCCCCGCTTGATGGTACCGGAGATCGGACAGGTCTCGACGCGCCGGCCATTGACCCGCACGAACATCTCCGGCGATGCACCGACGAGATATTCCTGTTCACCGAGATTGATGAAGAAGGAATAGGGCGACGGGTTGATCTCTTTCAGGCGCCGCGAAATCTGCGACGGACGCCGCTCGGCCCGCTCCATGAACATCTGCCCGGGCACCACTTCGAACAGGTCCCCGCGATGGAAGCTCTCCTTGGCCTTTTCGACCAGGCGCGCATATTCGCCGGGCTCGTGATCGCCGCGCGGCGGCACATGATCGGCTGTCTTGAAAGGCGCCTTTACGCCATCGCGTGGAAGGCCAGCCGTCGAAGCGTCCTCCGCCGCATAGTCGTAACGGTCGTGCCACGCTTTTGCAGCGTGGTGGTCGACCACGAGAATCTCATCCGGCAGATAAAGCACCAGGTCGCGCTGGCTTTGGGGGCGCTCGAGGCTCTGTTTGATCGGGTCGAACTGGAAGGCGAGATCGTAGCCGAACGCACCGTAGAGCCCCAGATTGGCATCGTGATCGGTATGAAAGAGATCGGTTATGGCACGCAGCACGGTGAAGACCGTCGGCACGCGGGAACGCTCTTCCTCGGAAAAGACCCGTTCGGGCTCTGCGACGGCCAGCGCGAGCAGTGCGTCGTCTCGCTCCGTCACTGTGACAGTGTCGAGCCCGGCAACCCGGTCGGCAAGGATGCGCAGAAGCGCCCTGCCCCGATCATTCAACGCCTCGATCTTCATGTCTCGGCCGCGCGCCGAGATCACCAGCGGCGGATCGATGATCGCCGTGTCCCAGCGGGTGTAACGACCGGGATATTCGTAATTGGACGAAAAGACCGCGCCGCGGCGCTCGTCCAGCGCATCGATATAGGTGTCGATGGCACCTTCATAGGCGGTTTCCACACGGGTCCGCGTGATGGTCACGCCGCCTGCCGTTTTAAATCGCTCGGCGCCGTTATCCAGAACTTCCAGGCTCATTTCATGCTCCCTTTTTCAGGCATCGCCGGGAAGCGCAGACAAAAATGGCCGCCCGGTTTTCACCTGCGGCCATGGTCTTTTCTGCGCGCACACTGCACGGTTGGCCGCTGTTAACGGACCCACCACCAGAGTTTTGCGCAAGAAATCGTCGTCATGGTTTCTCCATAGCCTCGACGGAGCTTTCACGCAACCGCTTTCCAGCACCATCGGCCAGCCGTCTGCCGCGATAGAGCGCATGGAGGCTGAGGCACAGCCATGTGAAGCTTGCCCACGCCGCGCCCAGCGCCCAGCCGGCGGCAACATCGCTCGGCCAGTGAACACCCAGATAGATGCGGCTGACACCCACGATGAACGATATGAAAACCGCCACGGCGAGCACATAGAGCCTGATGCGCCAGTCCGGAAAGAAACGCACGACAAGAGCCGCCAGTGTCAGATAGGCGACTGTGGTGACGGTGGCGTGACCACTTGGAAAACTCGCCGTGTGGATCACGTCCAGATGCTCGACGATGTCGGGCCGCGGGCGCTCATAGTGGTTTTTCAGAATGTAGGAGACGAGTGCGCCGGAACCGACGGACAGAACCGCATAGAAGGCCGCGCCATAGCGCCGTATCACGAGGAGCAGGCCGGCCACCACCAGAAGGGACAGAACGATAACCGGATAACCGCCAATGGCGGTTATCTCCAGAGCGGCTTCCTCCAGCCATGGCGGCCCGAGCGGATCCGAAGCGTCCAGAGGATTGCGCAGGGCGAGAAGCACCTGTTCGTCCAGCGCCTTGATCTCTCCCTCCGCGACTTCATCGGCTATCGCCAGGAATATGAACGAACCAAGCGTCAGAACCAGGAGGAGAAGCGCGGGCGCAAGCGCCCTGCGTCGGCGCGCAACCTGTCGAATGAAACCCCATTTTGCAAATGCCATCCCCGATGCAACTCCCTCAATCAACCGAATTCGCGATGCGCGGGATGCCAACACCGCGAATGTTGCCTAGGGTCAGGACCCATTAATATGGCCGCAATTGTCGGCCTGATTTGTGCGGATACGCGAAGCAAGACCGCAGGAAGACTTCATGTCTTTCAAGGTCTTGCGACAAAGTAGCCCGTGCAAATCAGGCCGATCCGAAGGACGCTCTATAGACCGGCGACCTGCCGCGTCAAACCCCTTGACCGGGGGAAGGACCCCACTCCGCAGGCTTTTCCTCGCATCTCTTGGTCTATCGAACGCCATTGTGGTCATATTAATGGGTCCTGACCCTAAATAAGGTATAGCCGTGTCTTTCCAACAGGAGCGATGTTCATGGGCTGGTCTTTCAACATCGGCAAAATCGGCGGCACGGTGCTGCGGGTTCATGTAACCTTCTTTCTTCTGCTGGTCTGGATCTGGTTCATGCACTACCAGATCGGCGGCAGTGCCGCCGCCTGGGAGGGCGTCGCCTTTATCCTTGCCGTGTTCGCCTGCGTGGTTCTGCACGAATTTGGCCATGCGCTGGCCGCCCGCCGCTACGGGATCAGGACGCCTGACATCACCTTGTTGCCCATCGGCGGGCTGGCGCGGCTGGAGCGAATGCCCGAAGAACCGATGCAGGAACTGGTGATCGCCATCGCCGGACCGCTGGTGAACGTCATCATCGCAGCGCTGATCATTTTCGCGCTCGGCGGCTCGGCCGGCATCGAGCAGATGATCCAGGTGGAGGATCCACGCGCCGACTTTCTGGTTCGCCTCGCCGGCGTGAACATTTTCCTCGTCCTGTTCAATCTCATTCCTGCCTTCCCGATGGATGGCGGACGCGTGCTGCGCGCGCTCCTGGCAATCCGGCTAAGCTGGGCCAGAGCCACACAAATCGCCGCCAATATCGGCCAGGGCCTCGCCTTTCTGTTCGGCTTTCTGGGACTGCTTTACAATCCGCTTCTGATCTTCATCGCCATCTTCGTCTATCTGGCAGCTTCGGCAGAAGCGCAGAACGCGCAGATTCGCAGCGTTGCGAACAGCGTTCTGGCGGGGGATGTGATGGTAAGAAAATTTGCCACGCTGGACCGCTCGGCGACCGTCGGCGAGGCAATCGACCTGCTTCTCGCCACAACGCAGAACGAGTTTCCGGTGGTCGACGGAAACGGCCATCTGGAGGGGTTGATCACGCGCAACGACATGATGCGCGTCCTTAAGGATGCCGGGCCGGATGCACCGGCAGCCAGTGCGATGCGCACCGGCCTTCCGACCGTTCACAGGCGGCAGAGCCTGACCGAAGGGGTGCGCCTGATGCAGGAAGCGCAGGCCCCGGCAGTGGCCGTTCTCGACAGTCATGACCGGCTTGTCGGCCTCATCACTCATGAAACGATCGGCGAGATGATCATGGTGCGCGCGGCAATGCCCGAAGGGTTTCGCTTCAAACGACGCACTGGTCGCAGCAGACAGGATCGGAGCTGATCCTGTAACGGTTCCACATTTACGGCTACCGCCTTGACATCGCCGCATCCGCGCACCACGTTTATGAGATGAGCACGAACCGAAAACACATTTCCGTTCTCTTCCGGGTATGTCCCATTGCGGGATATTGACCCCCGGTTCGGTGCTGTGCGCCTCCGAACCGAGGGGCGCTCTTCCGCCGATTGATCGAGACGATCAAATCGAGCGGCGGAAACGGTTCTAGGGCGCAACACCAAGACTTTCTATGACAATCGAAGCCTCGCGGCATGAACCGAACGCATGCCCGCATGACACGCATGGACAAGCCAATGCAGCAGAAGACAGGGCGCAAGCCGAGCATCACGATTTCCGAAACCGACTATGAACGCCTGACCGGCCTGGCGGAGGCACTGGAAGACCGCAATCCCGAAGCCTCGGAAACCATGATGGCCGAACTCGACCGGGCTCGCGTGGTGCGCGACGGTTCGCTTGCCTCAACCATCGTGCGCATGGGCTCGACCGTCGTCTACACGGCAGACGAAGGCCCCGAGAAGACGGTCACGCTCGTCTATCCGGGCGACGCGGACATTGAAAAGGGACGCATTTCCATCACCACCCCGGTGGGGACGGCCCTGATCGGGCTCAAGGAAGGCCAGTCAATCGACTGGGCCGCACGCACGGGCCAGACCCACAGACTGACTGTGGTGCGCGTAACCCAGGAAGAAAACGCCGCCTGAATCTGACGCCATGTCCAGCCCCCATCTCCGCTTTTTCACGGGACATCTCCTGACGGGAGCCTAGCCCCTGCGTCATTCCCGGGCGCAGGGGCCGGACGACCGATGTTCAAGCTGCGCTGCCGACGCAAGGCTGCGCGGATTTGTCTGTTCGCGGTTTCCCCTCCCAGGACGCTGAAACCGCGCTGGAGATCGTGCAGGAGATTGCCGTGTGGACCGGACAGGGATGCATTCTTACCACCAAGGACTTCACCATCCTCGAATTCCTGCAGGAGCGCAGGCACAGGTTCGGTGAAACCTATGCCGCGCTTTTGCGCGCAAAACTCGACGCGGCTACAGTCATCTTTCGGGAAGACATGCCGGCTCACGTCACCACGCTGAACAGCCGTGTGCGTTTTCGCATCGGCGACGAGCCACCGCAGACGCGCATTATCAGCCATGACGAACTGCAGGGCTTCGTCGGCCTGACATTGCCGCTGACGACATTGCGCGGACTTGCGCTTCTGGGGCTCGCTGCAGGCGAGTCAATCGTCCTGCCGCGAGATGGCACAGCCGCGCCCGAGCGTGTTGTGCTTGAAGCGGTGCTTTACCAGCCCGAAGCCGCACGCAGAAAAATGCGCGCGACGAAACGTCCCGCGCTGCGCCTCGTCCACAGTGCGGACACCGGCACAGTCCCTCACCGCGCGGCTGTCATTTCCGGCGGTGACGACGATCCCGGACCGAGTGCGGCCTGAACAGCCGGTGAGCAAGCGGTATCACTGCCTGCCACCCACCCAGTAGCGCGGGCCCGGCCCCATCCGGCCTGCCCGGTCGGCCGGGTTCGTCAGAGCGCAGGTTTCGAGCGACAGGCAACCGCAGGATATGCATTCGGTGAGGCCACGCTTGAGCCGTTCCATTTCCGCGATCCGTTCGTCTATGCGCTTCGTCCAGTTTTCCGAAAGGCGCGCCCAGTCATCGCCCCTGGGCACGTGGTCGGTTGGCAGCTTGCCAAGCTCCGCCTTGATCTCATCGAGCGAAAGCCCCACCCGCTGGGCGAAAACGATGAAGGCCACGCGACGCAGCACGGCGCGCTCGTAGCGGCGATGGCCCGAGCCCGCTCGCTCGGAAGTAATCAATCCCCGCTCCTCGTAGTAGCGCAGGGCGGAGGCGGCAACGCCGCTGCGCCGCGAAACCTGGTTGATAGTGAGCATTGGCAGCCTCCCGTGTTGAGGCTGAGAATTTCACGATCGAGGCCAAACTTCAAGTGAACTTGAGTTTGCACCACATACGGGCCTGCGCTCTGTCCCCGTGCCGGCAGTTGGCGGGCCCGCAGCCCGCCCGGCCATCAGACTCAACTTATCAGGAAAGCCCCTCGATCAGGCCGTTTTCATTGAGAAAAATATGTTCTGACGAAGGCACGCGCGGCAGGCCCGGCATGGTCATGATCTCACCGCAGATCGCCACCACGAAACCGGCGCCGGCGGAAAGCCGCACCTCGCGGATCGGCACCACATGGCCGGTGGGTGCGCCCCGCAGATTGGGATCTGTGGAGAAGGAATACTGCGTCTTGGCCATGCAGACCGGCAGGTGGCCGTATCCCTGCTCTTCCCATTGCTTTAGCTGATTGCGCACGGACTTGTCTGCAATCGCCTCCGAGCCGCGATAGATGCGCTTCACCACCGTGTCGATCTTGTCGAAGAGCGGCATGTCGTCGGGATAGAGCGGTGCGAACTGGGAGACCCCGCTTTCGGCCAGCGCCACCACCTTGTGTGCCAGTTCTTCGATACCGGCAGAGCCTTCAGCCCAGTGGCGGCACAGCACCGCCTCCTCGCCCTGCTCGGCCACATAAGCCTTGACCGCCTCAATCTCGGCATCCGTGTCCGTATGAAAATGGTTGATGGCGACGATGGCCGGCACGCCGAACTGCTTCACGTTTTCAATGTGGCGGCCAAGATTGGCACAGCCCGCCTTGACGGATGCGACATCCTCGGTGCCCAGGTCTTCCTTCTTGACGCCGCCATTCATCTTGAGCGCCCGCACGGTCGCCACAATCACGGCGGCGGCTGGCTTGAGGCCTGCCTTGCGGCATTTGATGTCGAAGAATTTTTCCGCACCGAGATCGGCACCGAAACCGGCCTCCGTCACCACATAGTCAGCGATTTTCAGAGCCGTAGTGGTCGCCATCACCGAGTTGCAGCCATGGGCGATGTTGGCGAAGGGGCCGCCATGCACGAAAGCCGGATTGTTTTCCAGCGTCTGCACCAGATTGGGCTGAAGCGCGTCCTTGAGGAGCACGGTCATCGCACCATCGGCCTTGATGTCGCGGGCAAAGACCGGGCTCTTGTCCCGGCGATATCCAATGATGATATCGCCGAGACGCTTTTCGAGGTCCTTCAGATCAGTCGAAAGGCACAGAATGGCCATGACCTCGGACGCCACCGTGATGTCGAAACCGGCCTCGCGCGGAAAACCGTTGGCCACGCCGCCCAGCGAACAGACGATCTCGCGCAGCGCCCGGTCGTTCATGTCCATCACGCGCCGCCAGGCCACGCGGCGAATGTCGATCTCCTGCGCGTTGCCCCAGTAAATATGGTTGTCGATCAGCGCCGAAAGCAGATTGTGGGCAGAGGTGATGGCGTGGAAATCGCCGGTGAAGTGGAGGTTCATATCCTCCATCGGAACCACCTGGGCATAACCGCCGCCGGCTGCCCCGCCCTTGACGCCGAAGCAGGGGCCAAGCGAGGCCTCGCGGATGCAGATCGCCGCCTTCTTGCCGATGCGGTTCAGACCATCGCCGAGACCGACCGTGGTGGTCGTCTTGCCTTCGCCCGCCGGCGTCGGATTGATCGCCGTGACGAGGATCAGCCTGCCATTCCCGTTCTTGCGGGCCTCTGCGATGAACTCGGCCGAAACCTTCGCCTTGTCATGGCCATAGGGAAGTAGGTGCTCGGATGGAATGTCGAGCCGCGCCCCGATTTCCTGAATCGGCTTCTTCTTCGCCGCGCGGGCGATCTCGATGTCGGATTTCACTTCGGCCATGACGATGATTTCCTCTCCCGGTGGTCCGCAACGTTTGCCGATTGGCATAAAGCCGCGAATTCTAAACGTCCACCGTCGCAAAAGAGGCGCGCAATGCGTGAAATGCGACAGGGCATGTGCGACGGTGGCAGTGAAGCGGCAGGCGGAGCAGACATCTACGCTTGCCCCGCAGACCGGTTAACCTACCGGTCCAGAACCAGGCGCAGTTCCACGAGATTGGAGCGCACACGCAGAATGTAGAAGCCCATCGTGGCGAGGTGGGTCGGCATGATCCAGCCATCCTCACGCCCATTGGAGATGATGAAGGGCTGCACATTCAGCGCCGCGCGGAACTGCTCTTCCGTCGTGTCCCAGAGCGAGCCGAGCGAACGCTGCTTGATGACATCTTCAAAGTCGGCGCCCGCCGCTTTCAGAAGGCCGTAATAAGCGTAAAGCTGGCCATAGGCGAACCAGAAGCGGTCATCGGCACGTGTGTCGAACCAGCCGGAATTGTAATTTTCCGAACGCTGGCGCAGAAGATCGGAGGTCGAGCCCAGATCGCTCGCAATGCGGTCGAGATACTGGATCAGATTGTCGGCGCGCGCATCGAACACGGCCTCGCAGGTCTCAAGCCGGTCGTTGAAGCTGCGCAGATCGCGGATGGCGGAGCGATAGAAGCTCGGGGTGGGCGTCTTGGGCCCAAAGGGGCTCAGCCCAAAATACCAGGTTTCCTCATCGAAGGTGAGCGCACCGCGCGCATTCTGCAGATCGCGGTCGATCTGCGATGTGCCGCGCACGCGGCCAAGCGCATCGACGAGTTCGATGGCGCTGCGGCGTGTCGCCTGATTGATGCCGCGTTGGAACGATGCCTTGTTGTCAAAGAAGGGCGTGTCGTCCCAGTCGAGCACGAAGAAAAAGCCGAGCTTGTAGAGCAGCATGGAGGAAATCCATGCATTTTCGTTGACGTTGAAGTCGGTGAGGTCCGCGGTCACGTCGACGATGGCGGACCGTCCGCAGGTGCGTGTCTCGCCGCCCTGTGTGGCCGCTGTCTGCTCGCCGGCGGAAACGCCACGCGCGTCAAGATTGTATTCCGCGACGTAATCGGGATTAAAGCCCGTCCACACCTGCGTCTGCCAGAAAAAATAGCCGTAGAAGCCAACGATCGCGAGCAGCACAAGACCGATCGAGCCCCGAATGATCCAGCCGCGCCGCGTATACCAGCGGCCGGCGGCCATGAACGGCCAGAGGATCCAAGCGATCACCAGCCCGATGCCGCGACCGATCCAGTGAAACACGCGGGTGAAGAATTCAACGATCGGATCGAGCACGAAGCGCCTCCCTCAGGCGAATTTGGTCTTGAATCAGGACTCTAAGCCATAGAGGCGCTTCCGCAGCGCCGGTTTGTCCATGAGATAGGCGGTTTTGAGCCGTGCCACAACATATTCGCGCCAGGCATCCGGCCAGCTTTCGTAATCGCGGTAAAAACCCTGCTTGTTGAAGACGTAGCGGGCAATGAAATCGGACGGCACGAAATCGGAAATCAGCCGGTTGGTGAGCCAGGCATCCTTGTGCGCGGGGTCGGCGCGGGTGACGAGAAAGCGTTCCCGCGGCGGGATTTCCTCAATCTTGAGCGTCCCCGTCTGGCTGATTTCGCGCACCGCGGCGTTGAGAAGCGGAACACTCCCCTCACCGGCGACCAGTTTCGCATTGTGGTGCGTCCAGGTCTGCAGCCACACCGGATCGGCGCGGGCGAAATCCGTATCCGGCTCCTCGCGCCGGATCAGATCGAGCAACACCATTTCGCCGCGATGGGCGAGATAGTTCGACCGTTCGATCCACGAGGCGCGCGGCAGCTGGATGCGGCCCGTCTCGGCCAGAAATCGGAAGATGCGCGCCGGATCGTCCTTCGACAGATAACTCACCTGCCAGGGCCGCGAGCGGCGGAAGCCCGGCGTCGCCGGATCGGCGATCACCGTTGTCGTGTCCGTATCGGCGAATATGTAGACACCGCCGAAATGGCTCGTCCAATAGGCATCATGCCGGAACACGACCTGTTCGGGCACGAGGCTGTTTTCGCGGATGTCGCCGGTTTCGCGCGCGAGCGCGACCATGCGGTTGAGCAGTTCGTCGTCGCGCCAGGCGTCGGGCTCATGCTTCACCCGGTCGGCAAGCCGGCCAAGCTCCGCGGCCTTTCCGAGCAGATCTTCGGCGGAGAGAACCTTGAACTCCACCTGCGCGATGGACAGCAGGTCCTCGATGTCGCGCACCTGGTTCACCTGCTCCTCGATCTCGCCATAGACCACATCCTTGATGGTGATGGCGTTGATGGCGCGCGCATTGGCCATCATGAATTCGTAGACGAGTTGCGAGGTGTTGGAGAAGGCTGTGTGCACCACGGGCAATTCGATCTGCGCCGGGGTGAGGATGATGAAGCGGCGATTGACGCCGTTGGGATCGAGATACTGCTCGTCGTCCAGTTCCTCGGCGATCTGCGGCGAGAAGCCGGTGCGGTCGATCTCGAAGGAAGCGAGTTTCGTCTGCGGCACGCCGAAGGCATCCAGCGCCTTGTTGTAGCGTGCGATCAGATGCGGTTCTTCAATCTTCAGGAGGCGGCCGAAGATGAGGTCGTTCTCACGGAGGAGATTCATGGCGTCACTCCTCACCCGGCACATGTGGAGAGAAAGGCGTAAGCGTTGCGGCCATCCTCCTTCTCCCCGCACTCGCGGGGAGAAGGTCCCGGCAGGGGGATGAGGGGCGGGCAACAGTCTGAAAAAATATCCCCCTTACCATTTCCGACCCTCAGCGGGAGAAAACCGCATGTCAGCAGCGACGACCGACGACGAAAGCCGCCCGTCCAGCACAGCCAATATCATTTCGAGCACCTGTTCCAGCTCTTTCAGAACATCGACATTCCAGAACCGCAGCACAGACCACCCCTTCTCGTTCATATAGCTGTCACGACGCCGATCCGCAGTGTTTTCAGCATGTTGGCTGCCATCGACTTCGACCACAAGGTGCTTCTCCCTACAGGCGAAATCAGCAAAATACGGCCCGAGAGGCAGCTGCCGCACAAATTTGAAGCCATTCAACCGACGATTTCGCAGTTCCGACCACAGGACCTCTTCCGCATCGTTTTCTGCGCGGCACAGGGAGCGCGCTCTTTCGGTCTGTTCTGGTTTCACATTCCGCATGGCGCTCGCCCCTCATCCGCCTGCCGGCACCTTCTCCCCGCGAGCGGGGAGAAGGAAGCTCAGTCAACCGTCCCAAACACCCCTCGCCTTCATCTCTTCAATCTCGCGTAGCGCGCGTTCGCGCAGGCGCTGGTCTCGGACGATGGTGGAGACGGCCGCATCGTCGGAGCGGTCCGAGTAGCGGAATTCCGAATCCGCGTAGCGATTGATCTCCTGCATCACCATGTCCATCGTGAATGGTCGGCGCAGCTCGGCGATCATCGCTTTCTTCTCGTCATAGCCCCGGCGCATGAACGCGTCCGGCGTCTCGAACCATTCGTCGGGAAGCTCGATATCCATGGCGCGCATCTTGATGGCGTCAGTGATGTTCTTGATGGCGCGGCCGGTAAAGCGCGGCTCCGCCAGCTTGATCTCATGCAGATAAGCGCCGATATCCGTCAGCGTCTCCGGCTCGCCGCGATCGTTCAGGAAGCGCTCATAGACCTTCGCAAGCCCGTCTTCCTGCGGTCTGGAATGCGCCTCATAGGCGGTTTCGACCGCGCGCTTGATTTCCTGTGTTGCAAACGGCACGTGCTCGCCAAGCGGGATCGAATGGTTCTTGCCGGCCAGAAGCACGAAAATGTCGACATAGTCCTCAAAAGTCTGCGGCCCGTCTACAAGCCAGCGCGCGCCCGCGCGCTGGCGCAGCGCGTCGTCCACATTCTCCGGATAATTGGAAAACATGCCGAAGGAGCAATTGCCGCGCACCACCGTGCCCGCACCCGCAAAGCTCTCCATCAGAACGCCCGTCACCTCCTGCTGGCCGGCAGACGCCCGGTCGTCGGAGCGCTTGGCCGCCACCTGATCGATGTCGTCGATGGTGCCGAAGCCGATGGCGCGCGGGCTCAGAACATTTTCGACGAACTGCTTGCAGTTCTGCCCCGACTTTCCCTGATAGGAGGAAATCTGGTCGACGCCGAAATTCTCATAGTGGAAGGGCACGCCCGCGATCTGACAGTAATCGTTCAAAAGCCCGGCGGTCATCTGGATGAGGATGGTCTTGCCGGTGCCCGGCGCGCCATCGCCGATGAAGGTGAAGAGAAACCCGCCCAGTTCCACGAAAGGGTTGAGCTGACGGTCGAAATCATAGGCCATCAGCATCTTGGCGAGCTTCATGGCCTGATATTTTGCGATGTGATTGCCGATGATCTCGTTGGGCTTCTTGAAGGTCATGACGAG
The DNA here is from genome assembly GCF_019891355.1 of Nitratireductor rhodophyticola. Lineage (NCBI taxonomy): Bacteria > Pseudomonadati > Pseudomonadota > Alphaproteobacteria > Hyphomicrobiales > Phyllobacteriaceae > Nitratireductor > Nitratireductor rhodophyticola. The sequence goes on from NZ_JAHSSF010000004.1 coordinate 169,260, forward strand.
CGGCTTGCGCCGGCTGCCCGGTGCGACGTCGAACCCGTCCAGCGTAAAATCATCGGCCTCAAGCCGCATATGCGTGTCTTCAAACGCACCGAGACCGGTGAAACGGCTTCGCCGCTGCAAAAGCCCCTCGATTGCGACGCGGGCAAGTGCGCGGGCGCGCGCCGTCATCGCCGTGTCGTCGGCGGCATCCGAGATCGCGCCATCGAGCGCGGCAAGAACGCTTTTGAGCGCGTCCTGCGGCGTATCGAACTGGAAATCTGGCTCGTCCGTGTCGTTCACCGGCTCGCTGTCGGTATCAAGCATCTGGAGGAGATAGGATGAGAGCGTGAAGGCGGCGACATAGGCCGATGCCTGCAGAAGCGCGTGATAGGTCTGCGCGGCATCGCCCTCAAGCGGGCTGCGGGCGTTGCGCTCCTGAAGGCTTTCAAGCTCGGTCGAGCGTGCAAAGACATCGGCGACGGCCAGCGCCACCGCCGCCCCGCGACGCGTGCGAAAGAGAAGCGTGTGCTGTGGAATGGACAGCATCGGATCGCCCTGCCGGATGGTGGCGATGGTTTTTGCCAGCTCCACTTCGCGCGTGCGACGCAGCGCGCCGGTGGAGACGGTCGACACAAAACGCCGCCCGGTGCCGGCAAGCTCGGTGCCGGAGCGGCCGCCATCGGCCTGAAGCACCACGAAGCGCGTCACAAGGCTCTGCGCCGTCGCCCGGTGCTTCTCGATGTCCTTCTCGTCGATGGTCGTCAGGCCGGTGTCCATGGAAACTCCTGATCTGTCGGGCAGTGGGACCGCCTATGATGCACAACGCCAGCGGCCATCGCCCTTCTCCCCGCCTGCGGGGAGAAGGTGCCGGCAGGCGGATGAGGGGCATGCGGCGTCTCGGGCGGAAAGGCGCCCATGCCTTGCCAATCTTTCACCCCTGGCGCCCGTCCCTCATCCTCACCTTCTCCCCGCAGGCGGGGAGAAGGGGGCGCAAACGCTGGCGCATAGTCTTCTGCCGGGGCGACGCTGCTACACATCCGTAATCACCCGCCCGCCCGAAATGACGTGCACGTCGTAGCCATCGAAAATCTTCTGCGCCTCGCCGGCGGCATAGAGCGCCTGATAGGCCTCGTGCGGCACAAGCGCGTGCTGCTCATAGGCACTCACGCCCATGCGGGCGGCGTCCAGATCGTCGGTGTCGATGAAGAACTCCTCGCGCGCCGGCTGGCTGGACCACAGCCCCTTGCGCGCCGGGCGCTCGGTCTTGGAATAGACCTCCTGCACCGTCCAGGTAAGAAGCCACGCATTTTCCTGCCGGCGCACCTTGCCGAGCACTTCCGAGACGGTCGAATTGTTCTCCGTGATCCCGGCCGTGTAGAACGGCCCCAGCACCACCCGGCGCAATTGCTTGGGGTGAAGGTGGTCGAAATCCTTGTCGAGATTGCCGGCAATCGTGGCCGGCGACAGGGAATAGGCGGAGTTTTTCTCCGCGAAATCGTCGAACTGATGCGCAAGCTCCGGATTGAGTAGACCGCCCACCGGCAGGCCGATCTCGACATCCTCGTTCAGCCTGCCATCGTCGGAAACAAGCGCCTTGACCATGCCGGGCGAGGAATCTTCGACCGCCGCCATATAGACCATGGGCAGGCTCGAATTTCCGTCAAAAGCGCCCCAATGCACCAGATAATAAGGCCGTTTTGTCTTGGGATTCACCGAAACGCGCACCGTTTCCGGCAGAATGAAGGGCGAAAACACATTGCCTGCCTTCAATTGCTCCAGATACAGGCGCTCGGCCATGGAACGCTGGAGGTCAGCCGGAAATTCGCGATGGCGCAGGATGAAATCGACCATCTCGGCGCGAAGTTCGTCCGGTCCGGAGATGCCGGCAAGACGCTTGTCGGCCTGACGCCGGTCGTTTTCCAGTTCAAGCACGCTCTGGAAAACCGGATAACCGCTCTCGGCGCGCTGGATGCGGAACTTCTCCATGAAGCCGAGACGGTTCTGCCAGCACTCGAAAGAGCGCTCGAGCCGTCCAATATAGGGTGAGACGACTTCGGCAACGAGACCGTGCGACTGGAAAGGCGATGCAGAGCGGTCACCGAAATAGACGCCGAGCCCCTCGAGCGCGGCGGCGATGGCATCGAAATAGCGCGCTGCGGCGTCAGGAGCGGTGTTCATGCAAAAGACCTGTTCTGGGACCTTGACGCCCGCCCCTCATCCGCCTGCCGGTACCTTCTCCCCGCATGCGGGGAGAAGGAGAATGGCCGCAACGTAAACGTCCCCCTCTCCCCGCGAGCGGGTAAGGGTGAGGATCGGCATTGAAGGTGCGCACACCGTGCCTCGTCACGCCCGAACGTAATTCGCGGCGTCGTGCTTCTTCATCACGTCCTCGAAGCGGCGGGCGAAGGCATCGTCGGCAAGCTTCTTGCGGCGCTGGATGTCGGCGGTGGTGACCATGTTTTTCTCATGCAATTCAAGCAGGTCGCCAATGTGCCGCTGTGCCGCGGCGCCTATGCCGGCCATGGTTTCCTCAGCGGTGTTGTCGACCTTGGAACCAAGCGTGTTGATGCGGTGGGCGACATCCTGCTGGGCTGCGGTCTTCAATGAATCTTCAAGCGCCTTGTAAAGAACGATGCGCTGCTCGGTGTCGATGGTGAGCTTGTTGATCAGCGTCGACTGGGCCGCGATCTGGTTGTTGAGCGAATCCACGAAGGTCTGGAACATGGAGGTGTAGCGCTCAAGCGTCTGGCTTTCGGCGAGAAGCTCCTGCTCCTTCGCCTGTGCCTCATTGTATTCGGTGGCAAGCTTCGAGCGTTCGCCCTCAAGCTCCGTGCGGTCCTTCTGGCTCGTGGAAGCGGCAATGCGGTTCTCGATGTCGAGCAGCATCGGGTTCAGTTCTTCGATGCGCTTCTGCGTCTTTTCCAGCATCTCCATCGTCGATTTGCGCCGCTCGATGACCTTGGCGAGACTTGCCTCGGACGTCTGATAGCGCTCTGCCAGAACCTGCTTCTGGTCCTGCAGAATACCTGTGATCGTGTCCGACTTCGAAAGCAGTTCCTGCAGATTGCCCGACAGCGACATGTTGCGGACACGCTCGGTGCGCATGCGCTGCTTTTTCTGCTTGGAAAAGATGCCAATGAAGTTTTCCCAGCCCGTGTAGCTTTTCATGCTCTCGAACTCGGAACCGAAGACATTGGTCGCGTCCTCAAGGCCGATGATCAGGTCGGCAATGTTGGTCTCCATCACCTTCTGCTGCGTCAACACATCCTGAATGCGGGCATTCTCAATGTCGAAATCGGCCTGGCCGATCTTCTCGTCGGTGCGCGCCAGCTTGTCGAGAACGGTGCCCGACTGCTCGATCTTCGAGCGCATCTCGTCGACCACCTCACGGGTCTTCGCGATCTCCGTGTCGAAATTCTGCAAGGTGGCCATGATGATACGCTCCGCAAAGGTCAGGGTTGCGGAAATATATGTGGGTCGATTGACGATTGAAAGACGTTACCGGCCTCGACGCACAATTCCTCAAGCGCAGTGGCCGCTCCACTCTGCCTTCGCTCCCTGTGGCGAAGCAGGCTGAAGTCGCGTGCGCCAAGATCGATATTCGCCACTTTAAGGAGACCACGCTCCACGAGCGGTCCGGCAGCCGACATGGAGATGGCCGCAGCACAATCACTCTCGCGCACGGCGGAAAGCACTGCCTCATTGGAGGGAAACTCCATGACGAGATTGAGCCCGGCCGGGTCGACGCCCATCTCGGTCAGCGTGCTCTCAAAGGCGGTGCGTGTGCCGGATCCCTCCTCACGCATAATCCACGCCGCGCCGGCAACGAGATCTTCCGGTGCAAGCGGTGCACCTTTGGCCCATGGGTGAGCGGGCGCGACAACTACGGCCATGACGTCCCGATCCACCCGGCGCACGGTGAGCGCCGGTTCATCCACCCGGCCCTCGACCAGCCCGACCTCGGCCACGCCTTCAAGCATTGCGTCTGCCACCATGCGGGTGTTGCCCACAGTGAGTTTCAACGAGATGCCGGGGTAAAGCTTGTGAAACCGCATGAGCACCGGCGGCAACCAGTAGCTGGCCACCGTCTGGCTCGCATGGACATTGAGCGTGCCGCGCCGCAGCCCGCCAAGCTCTGAAAGCATGGTTTCGGCCGAACGAACACGGGCGAGCGTCGCCTGCGCCTCGCCAAGAAATACCTTGCCCACACGCGTCAGCTCAATGCGACGGCCAACGCGGTGAAAGAGTTCCACGCCATAATAGCTCTCAAGCGCCTTGATGGAGGCACTGACGGCGGAGGGCGTACGCCCGACAGCGGCGGCAGCCTGGGTCAGGTGCTCCCGCTCGGCGACGGCCACAAAGATCAGCAATTGTTCAAAGGTCATGGTATCATTCGATTTACACGAACAATATATGCCATACTATTCGATAGAAGTCGATAAAGCGCCATGCGACCAAGAATGGGTCATCGCATCAGGTCGCCTTCATGTCCGCACTTCGCCACCCGCTACAGCTTGTTCCCGGCATTGTTCTGTCTGTTCTCGTCGCAGCAGCAGCGCTGGCGGCCGCGTGGGCAGAACAGGTATTTCTCGGCGAGGCGTGGCTCGAAGGACTGGTTCTCGCCATTCTGTTCGGCGCCGCGATAAGCTCCGTCGCCCGGTTAAGTCCCACGCTCCGCCCCGGCATCGATTTTTGCGCCAAAGCCGTGCTGGAGGTGGCTATCGTTTTGCTCGGCGCATCCATCAGTCTCGCAGCCCTTGGCGATGCAGGGTTCGGGCTGGTCGGCGGCATTGTCGGCGTGGTCGTACTGTCGCTTCTTGCAGGCTATGCGATCAGCCGCGCGCTCGGCCTTTCGCGTGGACTGGCAACGCTGGTCGCCTGCGGCAACTCCATCTGTGGCAATTCGGCCATTGCAGCCGCAGCACCCGTGATCCGCGCCGAAGCGTCGGAAGTGGCCGCCTCCCTCTCCTTCACGGCATTCCTGAGCATTCTTGTCGTGCTGCTCTTGCCCGTCATTTATGCGGCCATCGGCATGAGCCCGGTCCAGTCGGGCGTTCTCGCCGGCCTCACGGTCTATGCGGTGCCGCAGGTGCTGGCTGCCGCCGCCCCTGCCGGCCCGATCGGCATACAGGTGGGCACGCTGGTCAAACTGGTTCGTGTGCTGATGCTCGGCCCGGTGATCTTTCTTCTGGGGCTGACCCACGGGCGTAGGACCGGCGTCAAGCTTGGTTTCTTTGAGATGGTGCCCTGGTTCATCATCGGCTTTCTGGCCATGATGGGGCTGCGCTCGGCAGACCTCATCCCCGCCCCGGCGCTTCCCGTCATGCATGAAACGTCGGGGCTTCTGACGATCGTCGCCATGGCGGCACTCGGCCTGACGGTCGATATAAGAAGCGTGATGAAGAGCGGCGGGCGCGTGATCGTCGCAGCCCTTCTGTCGCTGACCGCTCTGGGTGTGGCGAGCTATGCGCTGATCCGTTTTCTCGGTGTCGCCTGAAGGGGCGCTACTCGGCAGCGCTGCCGGCAAAACCCACGAGATCTTCCGCCTTCCAGCGGCCCATCTCTTCTTCCCAGTGCTTTCGGCAAAGCGAAACGTAGACATCCTTGCCGATGGCGACTTGTGCGCCCTTCTTGGCAACTTTGCCGTCGGGCCCGAGCCGCACCACCATCGTGGCCTTGCGGCCACAGCGGCAGATCGTGCGCACCTCGCGCAGCTCGTCCGCCAGCGCCAGGAGTGCCTGCGATCCGGTGAAGAGATTGCCCTGAAAATCGGTCCTCAGCCCGTAGCACATGACCGGGATGCCCAGCCTGTCTGCCACGCGGGCAAGCTGCCAGACCTGTTCTTCTTCCAGAAACTGCGCCTCGTCGACAAAAACGCAGTGCACTGTCGTGTGGTCGTGGTGCTCGGCGATGCGCGCGAAAAGGTCGTCGCCGTCTCGGAACATCTCCGCATCGCTGTCGAGGCCGATGCGCGAGGAAATGTAGCCGCCATCTTCCTTGCGGTAGTGACCCGCGACGAACAGCATCGTGTTCATCCCGCGCTCGCGGTAATTGTAGGATGCCTGCAGGAGCATGGTCGACTTGCCGGCATTCATGGTCGCGTAGTGGAAGTAGAGTTTTGCCATCGCGCTGCCTGTATCGTTCGCGCTCTTAAACACCACATCTGCCAGCCAGAAAACGCCCGATTGTTTTCTTCCACCAGAATACCGTCGCATACGGCACGTTGCATGGCGCAAACAGACACCTCTTTGTGCTTGCAGCGACCCTGAATTGGTGCTTGCCTTTGAAATAATGCGCAAAGCCGGTTAAGACCCGCGCTCTGCCGAACAACAACCACAGAGGAGAGCCGTCATGTTATCCAGCCGAAAAGCGACCCTGATCCTCGGGCTTGCTGCAAGCCTGGCATCGGGCACCGCCTTCGCCGCCGACCCGGATTCCTGCAAAGCCATCACCTTCTCCGACGTCGGCTGGACCGACATCACGGCCACGACGGCGACCGCATCGGTGGTGCTTGAAGGCCTCGGTTACGAGCCCGAGACGCAGGTTCTTTCCGTGCCGGTCACCTATGCCTCGCTCAAGAACGACGATGTGGACGTCTTCCTCGGCAACTGGATGCCGACCATGGAGGCCGATATCGCCCCCTACCGCGAGGATGGCACGGTGGAAACCGTGGTCACCAATCTGGAAGGCGCGAAATACACGCTGGCCGTTCCGCAATATACCTATGATGCCGGCCTGAAGAGCTTTGCCGATATCGCCAAGTTTGCCGACGAGCTGGACGGCAAGATCTACGGCATCGAGCCCGGCAATGACGGCAACCGCCTGATCCTCGACATGATCGAGAACGACACGTTCGGCCTCAAGGATTTCGAAGTGGTGGAAAGCTCGGAAGCCGGCATGCTCTCGCAGGTGCGCCGCGCCGTGGGATCGAAGGAGCACGTGGTGTTCCTCGGTTGGGAACCGCACCCGATGAACGCCAATATCGAGATGGCCTATCTGGAAGGCGGTGACGATGTGTTCGGACCGAACTATGGCGGCGCGACGGTTCACACCAACACCCGCGCAGGCCTTTCCGAAGAATGCCCCAACCTCGGCAAGCTGTTGAAGAACATGGTCTTCTCGCTCCAGATGGAGAATGAGATCATGGGCAAGATTCTTGACGACGGTGCCGAACCGCAAAAGGCCGCTGAAGAATGGCTCAAGGCCAATCCGGACGCACTCGGCCCGTGGCTCGAAGGCGTGACGACGTTCGGCGGCGATGCCGGCCTCGACGCCGTGAAAGCGCATCTAGGCATGTAAACGAGAGGACGGTGCGACGCGCCAGCCAAGGCGTTTCGCACCGCTCCCTCCGGCTGGCAAGCCGGGCAGCCGCCAAATGAATGGCGAGCACGACGCATAAGAAGAAATCCAAAGAAAGGAACCATTCGGGCTCATGGACCCTCTTTCAGAATGGATCGCTGACTGGAAAATTCCCATCGGCCGGTGGGGCCGAGATTTTTTTGATTTCCTGACCACCAATTTCGCCTGGCTGTTCGACACGCTGGCAGACATTCTGGCCGATGTGCTGGACGGTCTGGTGGACATTCTCCTCGCCATTCCACCCACCATTCTGGTGCTGACCATTGCAGCGCTCGCCTATGCGCTGCAGCGTTCCTGGAAGCTCGCAATCGGCGTCGCTGTCGGCCTTCTCTTCATCATCAATCAGGGTTTATGGGAAGAAACCGTGGAGACGCTGGTGCTTGTCGTGGCGGCAGCGGCTGTCTCCATGGCGATCGGCGTGCCCGTTGGCATCTGGGCGGCGCATAATGCGCGTGTCTACAAGGTGCTGCGCCCGATACTCGACCTGATGCAGACACTGCCCACCTTCGTTTATCTGATCCCGGTTCTCATCCTGTTCGGTCTCGGTGCCGCCCCCGGTCTGATCGTGACAGTCATTTTCGCATCGCCGGCGCCGATCCGGCTCACCTATCTCGGCATCACCTCCGTTCCCCAGCCCATGCTGGAGGCCGGCCAGGCTTTCGGCGCCACCAAACGGCAGCTCCTGTGGAAGGTGGAACTGCCCGCCGCCCTGCCCTCCATCATGGCCGGACTGACGCAGTGCATCATGCTGTCGCTCTCCATGGTCGTTATCGCCGCACTGATCGGCGCCGACGGGCTCGGCAAGCCGGTGGTGCGTGCGCTCAACTCGGTCAACATCCCGCTCGGGCTTGAAGCCGGCCTCGCCATCGTCGTGCTGGCGATCATTCTCGACCGCATCGCGCGCATCGAGCGGGGGAGCGACAAATGAGCGTGGCCATCGATTTTCAGAAGGTCGACATCCTGTTCGGCGACGAACGGCAGAAGGCAGATGCGCTGCCGCTTGTGGATGCCGGCAAGAACCGCGAGGAAATCCTTGCCGAAACCGGCGCGGTGCTGGGTTGTGCAAACTGCGACCTGACCGTGGAGCGTGGCGAGATTTCCGTATTGATGGGCCTGTCAGGCTCCGGCAAATCCACATTGTTGCGCGCGGTGAATCGGCTCAACACCGTGGCCCGCGGCAATGTCGTCGTCCATGACGGTGACTGGCAGGCCGACGTGGTGAACTGCTCCCAGGCCGAGTTACGCAAGATCCGCCGCGAATGCGTGGCGATGGTCTTTCAGCAGTTCGCCCTCCTGCCCTGGCGCACCGTGGCGGAGAATGTCGGCTTCGGGCTGGAGCTCGCCGGCGTGCCTGCAGGGGAGCGCAAGGAACGCGTGATGGCGCAACTCGAGCTGGTGCATCTGACCGACTGGGCCGACAAATATGCCCATGAGCTTTCCGGCGGGATGCAGCAGCGCGTCGGCCTCGCGCGTGCCTTTGCCACGGAAGCTCCGATCCTGCTGATGGACGAGCCGTTCTCCGCGCTCGATCCGCTCATCCGCACCAAGCTGCAGGATGAGCTGCTCGAACTTCAGGAGCGCCTGAAGAAAACCATCCTGTTCGTCAGCCACGATCTGGAGGAAGCGCTCAAGATCGGCAACCGCATCTCCATCATGGAAGGCGGGCGGATCGTGCAGACCGGCACGCCGGAAGACATCGTTCTGGCGCCGGAGAACGACTATGTGCGGGACTTCATTTCCAATGTGAACCCGCTCTCGGTGCTGACGGCCTGGAACGTGATGCGTGACGTGCGCGACCTGGAAGCGGCCGGCGAAGGCTGGCTCTGGCTCGACCGGCGACAGACAACGCGTTTCAGGTTCGACGAAAACATGCTGGTGGTCGACGCCGAACGCAACGGCAAGCCGGCCATCTGGGTCTCATGCGACAACATCGAGGACCTGCCTGAAGACCGGCCAAAGGTCTTCTGGGCAACGGCAGGCACGCCGCTGCGGACGGTGATGCGCGCCATGCAGCAATCCCAGACGGCACCTGTGGCACTGTTCGACGAAGCGTCACGTTTCGTCGGCGCCATCGGCATCCGCGACGTGCTCGGCGCCATCATCCGGCGCTGAACCTGTCCCGCGCACAGCGGCGTTGCACAGGAGACACCTTTTCCAGACCGGCCTCCCTCGCTACTGTCCTCAAGAGACATGAGGGAGGCAGTCACATGAATCCATCCGGTATCGTTGCACTCGTCACGGGCGGCGGCTCGGGGCTTGGTGAGGCAACCGCGCGGGCACTGGCTGCCAAAGGGGCGAAAATCGCCATCGCCGATGTCGGCATGGACAGGGCCAGGGTGGTGGCCAGCGACATTGACGGCATTGCCGTCAAGTGTGACGTCACAAGCGAGGATGACGCCAAAGCGGCAATCAGGGAAGCCACGGAAATGCTCGGCGCCCCCCGCATTCTCGTCAACTGCGCCGGCATTGCCATTGCGATGAAGACCGTCGGCAAGGATGGACCGCATCCGCTCGATCTTTATCGCAGGGTGATCGAGATCAATCTCCTCGGCACGTTCAACATGATCCGGCTGTTTGCAGCCGCAACGCAGGAACTGGAGCCGCTTGACGGTGGAGAGCGTGGCGTCATCGTCAACACGGCCTCGGTTGCCGCCTTCGACGGGCAGATCGGCCAGGTCGCCTACTCCGCCTCCAAAGGCGGCGTGGTGGGCATGACACTGCCCATAGCGCGCGACCTTTCGCGCTCGGGTATTCGTGTGTGCACCATAGCGCCGGGCATCTTCAAGACGCCGATGATGGCCGGCCTGCCGGAGGACGCACAGGCTTCGCTCGGGCAGCAGGTGCCCTTCCCGCCGCGTCTCGGCGAGCCTTCCGAATATGCAGCGCTTGCCTGCCACATTGTTGAAAACCAGATGCTGAACGGCGAAACGATCCGTCTCGACGGCGCGATCCGCATGGCCCCGAAATAGGCCAGACATGGGCCCAGACACAGGCGATGACCGAAAAGGCCCGCTCGCGGGCTTCACCGTCATAGAGATGGCGGGGCTGGGGCCCGTTCCGCTTGCCGGGCTCATCCTGGCCGAAATGGGCGCGACGGTTCTGCGCATCGAGCGCAGGGATGCCAGACGCGACTTTCTCAAAGTCCCGCCACAATACGATCTCGACCGCCATGGCCGGAAAATCCTGAAGCTCGACCTGAAACACCCGGCCGGGCGGGAACTGCTCATGCGCATGATCCACCAGACCGATGTGTTGATGGAGGGGTTTCGCCCAGGTGTGATGGAACGTCTGGGCGCGGGACCCGATGCAGCCCTTGGCGTCAATCCCGGCCTCGTCTACGCCCGGATGACGGGATTCGGGCAGAACGGTCCGCTGGCGCAGCGCGCCGGGCACGACCTGACCTATCTCGCTTATTCCGGCGTGCTCTCCATGATCGGGCGCAGGGATGAACGCCCGGTTCCGCCACTCAATCTCGTGGGCGACTATGGCGGGGGAACAATGTTTCTCATCGCCGGCATTCTGGCAGCGCTTCTGGAGAAAACGCGGTCAGGCAAGGGACAGGTCGTCGATGCAGCGATGATCGACGGCGCCTCGATGCTGGCCGCACCCTTTTTCGGTTTTATGGTAACGGGTTTCTGGTGCCAGGAACGCGGCACCAACCTGCTCGACGGCGGCGCGCCATTCTACGACACCTATGAAACGGCAGACGGCCGGCATATGGCCGTCGCCTGCCTCGAGCCGCAGTTCTTTGCCGAGTTCGCAAGTCTTCTGCCGCTCGAGACCGAGCTGGCCGCAGCGCAATACGATCAGGCACGCTGGCCGGACATGCGCGCGGCAATCGCCCGGCGCTTCGGCGCGCAGGATCGTGCATTCTGGATCGAGCGCTTTGAAAACTCGGACGCCTGTGTCGCACCGGTCCTCACACCCGGGGAAGCCGCCGCTCATCCGCACAGCCGCGCCCGCCACGCCCATGCGGAAAAACACGGGTTTACGCGCCCCGCCCCCGCTCCCCGCTTCTCCCGCACACCGGGCGAAACGGCAGCGCCCGCCGGCGCGGCGGCGTCACTTGCCCGGTTTGGGATCAGCGGAGAAGAACAACAGAGACTTGCAGCCGAAGGCATCATAGGCGAAGGAGACGCTTCAACGGATTGAGGCAGCGATGAGCGCAGAAAAACAGAAAGACGTCATTCTCGAGACCGATGCCGATGCCATTCGCCTCGCAAAGACGCTGTTGCGGACCGCACGCTTTGGCGCACTGGCAACCATTGACCCGGAGGACGGCGCGCCCTTTGCCACCCGCGTCGCCACCGCGACCGATCTCGACGGGACGCCGCTCATTCTCGTTTCCGGCCTTTCCGCACACACGAAGGGCCTTGATACCGACCCGCGCTGCTCGCTCATGATCGGCGAGCCCGGCAAGGGCGACCCGCTGGCGCATCCGCGCCTTTCCATCAAGGCCGTCGCCTCCCGCCTGGAACGCGGGAGCGAGGTGCATGAGCGTGTCAGGCGCCGCTATCTCGCCCGCCACCCCAAGGCAAAACTCTATGTGGATTTTCCCGATTTCATCATCTTACGGCTGGAGCTGCAGGGCGCACTTCTGAATGGCGGGTTCGCCCGTGCCTACAGGCTCACTGGCAACGATCTTCTGACCGGCAGCGCCGCAGTTGAAGGGCTTGCGGAGGCGGAGGCCGGCGCCATCGCGCATATGAACAGCGATCACGCGGACGCGGTCGAAAACTATGCCCGCCATTTTGCCCGCGCACCCGCCGGCAAATGGCGACTGACCGGCATCGACCCTGAAGGGCTGGACCTGGCGCTTGGCGACGAAATGCTGCGCATCTTTTTCGCGGCTCCGCTGAGCGACGCGACCCAGATGCGTCCCACCCTTGTCGCCATGGCGAAGGAAGCACGCGCGGGACTTGCCGCGTGAAACGGGAATTCCTTCCCATCGAGAGCGCCGACGATCCACGCATCGCCGCCTATCGGAACATCCGCGAACGCGACCTCGTGGGCCGGCAGGGGCGCTTCGTGGCCGAAGGCCGCGTGGTGCTGAACGTGCTTTTCTCCACGAGCCGGTTCGATGCAGAAAGCGTGTTTTTGCGCGAAAACCGCGTTTCGGGACTCGGCGACCTGATCGAACGTATTCCCCGGAACGTTCCCGTCTACACCGCCAGCGCCGCGGTCATGGACGAAATCGCCGGATTTGAGATCCACCGCGGCATCCTCGCCATCGGTCGCAAGCCGGAAACCAGTGGCGAAGCGCTTCTCGACACGCTGCCGGACGAAGCGCTGGTCGTCGCGCTCTCCGGCATCTCCAACCACGACAATGTTGGATCGATCTTCCGCAACGCCGCTTCATTCGGAGCCGCCGCCGTTCTTCTGACTGACGATTGCTGCGATCCTCTCTATCGCAAGGCGATCCGCGTCTCGGTGGGCGCGACGCTCAAAGTGCCCTTCGCCCGCTTCAGCGACACGGCTGCGCTTGCAGCGGCGCTGCAGGACCGGGACTATCCCATTCTGGCCCTGAGCCCGCGCGGGGAAATCGACATCGCCGACGTCAGGCGCAGTCCACGCCACGCACTTCTGCTCGGCAGTGAGGGGCACGGCCTCTCCGACGAAGACATGACGCGGCTTCCAACCGCGCGCATCGCCATGGCTCCCGATTTCGACAGTCTCAACGTGGCAGCGGCCTCCGCCATCGCTCTGCACAGGCTCTGGCGCAGAGGCTGATGGCCCGCGCGCTCAGGCCCGCATACTCAGGAACGATCGCGCAGGGCCCGCACTCTTTCGGCAAGGCTCAGGGGGCGCCCCTCGCCGGCTGCCTCCTCCTGTTTCAGAAGGTCGACAATGGGTGTATCCCCGCCTTCAAGCGCGGCTGTGAGACTGACCACCTCGGCGGCAAGGCTGTGGATCTGCTCGCGCAAGGCATCGTCCGACTGCCCCGCGGCCCGAGCCCTTGCGGGAGCGGCCTTGCCGTTTCTCTTTTTCTCGGAAAGTTCGCCGCGAAGCTTCTTGTTTTCCTGAAGCAGTCTTGAAATGCGTGTCTTTAGCTTGTCCTGTTCGGCCTCCGAGGGCTTTGCAGGCGCGGCGGTCCGACCACCGACATCAGCCAGAAGCGTACGCAGCTGCAGGGATTTGTCGGCAAGCTCGCGGGAGAGCCGGTCGCTTTCCGCCTCGGCCTCCATCAATCGGCGCGTGGCCTGATCAGAAAGGCTGGCCTCGCTTGCCGCATTCATTTCCTTGCGCAAACGGGCAATCTCGGCCTCACGGCGTTCCAGCTTTTCCTCGTTTTCGTAAAGCGCCCTCATCTGGCTCTCCATTTTTTTCTGAAGATCAGCATTGCGCTTCTCTGCCACCTTCAGGCCGGCTTCCGCCTCCTTGCGCGCTGCCTCGGCATCGCGGCCCGCACGAATGGCATCCTTGCGATCGCGGCGAAGCTCGGCCAGATCATCCTCGACCTTGCGCAGTTCCGTTTCGCGGGCGACCATTTCAATCTGCCGGCTGCTCGCGAGCAGGCGTTCTTCCTCGTAACGATCATTGAGCTCCATCAGCGCCGTGCCGCGCACTTCCAGCTCGGAAACCGCTTCGTCCAGCCTGGTTTCGAGCGTGGAAATGATCGCGGCGTTTTCCGCCAGCGCGGCGCGCTGTTTTTCCGTTTCGTCCCGCAGATCGGCGATCACCCTGTCCTGCGCGTCACGCTCTTCGGCAAGCTGTCGCGCCTCATCGCTCAGACGCGCAAGCTCGACCAGTTGCGACGAAGTCTTTCGGTTGAGGGTCTCGATGTTCATTTCAAGCCGGCGGGCGGCCATTGCATGGCTGGCACGCAGCCGGTCCTTCTCTGCCTCAAGTTCGTTGGCAGAAAGCGGCATGCTGGCTTCGATGCGCTTTGTGGTGAGCCTCACTGCCCTGCGCCACACAAGCGGCGCAAGCAAAAGGGCGAGAAACCCCGCAATGAAAAAGCCCAGCAGAATGAGCAGTATCGTCGTGATCACCGCATGAAACCCATATCTTCAGCGAAGCCCTGCATCTGCAGTTGTCACCTCATTGGGTCACGCAAAACGACACGCAGGTCAAGCTGATACGCTCGTGAAGCGGTTTTCGCCCTTCGCAGCGGCGCGGGATTGTTCAACGCGCCGCCATTCGAAACCACGTCAGAAAGGGTTCCAGGTCGGCTGCGGGGTCATCTTCAGATACCCCAGATTGACGCCGAGCCGCGCACCGACCCCGGTGCGGATTGGAACCAGGATCATGTTGTCATTGGTGAGCGCGTTGAAGCCAAGGCCGGCCACCAGATAGGCAGAGCCGGCAACACCGCCGAAACGACGGTAAAGATCGTTCACCGAATTGAGGTTGTAGACGAGGATCATGACCCGTGATCCCTGGCCGCCATAGTCCCAGCCAATCGAGGGCCCCTGCCAGAACACCTTATGATCACCGGCGTTCTTTGTGTAGAGCATGCCCTCGCCATAGGTCAGACCGCCGATGAACGCGCCGGAGCCTTCCTCGCCAAGGACATATCCGTTCGGCAAACCGTATTGAGAAAAGACCTTCTCGACCAGTGTCGCCAGACCGCCTGTGGTTGCGCCGAAGAAGCCGTGCCCGGCATCGACGATTTCCTGCGCCGTATAGCCGTTATTGGCCCGTGCAGCGTTGGTGGTCAGGGAAATGGCGCCAAGGCCGACCGCGAAAACCACCAGCACGGCCTGGATGAACCGCGTCCAGTCAAAAAGCCTTGCAGGCATTGTTCATTCTCCATCCATGAGTGGCTGTCTTGGACCGCCCACCGTTACCCCGCGCTGAGCCACGATTGCTTCAAAATAGGCCGCGAATCTTTTCCAACTGTTAACCTCAAGCTGAAACATGGCCGGCAGATGGCCTGAAGCGCGGAAAGCCCGACTGCACAAGACGCCATTTCCGGCCAAACTGTTGCCGGTTTTCGCCCGCCTGTGTAACCAGAAGCAGCGCGTTCCACGATCTGATTCGGCCCGATCTGTTTCGGTTGGAGACTGGAACCTGTTCGAAGTCAGGACCATTGGAGAATCGGACCGAAAAGTGGGATCCGGTTTTCGGATTATTCCGATGCTCCATCAATCGTTTGGATCGTCCTTTGTGCGTCCGGTCGGACGCACGGCGGTCTAGAGCAAGGACCGGCCGGCACCGCGGCATCAGCAGGCGGCGATGGCCCGATGCAACAACGTCTGGAGGACAGATGCCCATGTCCGAACTTTTCTCGTTGAGCGCGCCCGATCTTGCCGCTCTTCTGTGCAGCCGCGTTTGTCACGACATCATCTCGCCGGTGGGCGCCATCAACAATGGCCTTGAACTGCTGGATGAGGGCGGCGCCGACGAAGACGCGATGGCACTGATCCGCGCCAGCGCGGTAAACGCCTCGGCACGGCTGCAGTTTGCACGCATCGCCTTCGGCGCGGCCGGATCGGCCGGCATGCAGATAGACACTGGCGACGCGCAATCGGTGGCAACGGCTTTCATCTCCAACGAAAAGCCTGACCTCGAGTGGCACGGCGCCCGCGCGCTTTTGCCCAAAAACCAGGTAAAGCTTCTGCTGAACCTGCTGCTTGTTGCCAATTCCGCCATTCCGCGTGGAGGCAAACTGCGTGTTTACCTGGAAGATCTGGATAGCGCTCCGGCTTTCAGGATCGCTGCGGAAGGCCCGATGCTTCGCGTGCCACCGAAGTTTCTGGAGCTTCACTCGGGGAACAAGCCCGAAGAGCCGATCGACGCCCACAGTGTCCAGTTTTACTACACGCTGCTTCTGGCCCGCGAGACCGGCATGACCGTCAATATTCGTGCAACGGCCGAAGAAATCATCCTGTCGGCGAGAAAATAGACTTTTAACCATAAGTCTTTGCGGCGGCTTTACCAGCGTTGTTTCATAGTCTCCCCTGTCTGCTGTCAGCGGCAGACTGCATTGCGTGAAAGGGTGTGGAAAATGGCTCGCTGCCTGATCGTCGACGATTCGAGCGTCATCCGGAAGGTCGCCAAACGGATCCTGACCAGCGCTGAGATGATGGTCACGGAGGCCGCCAATGGACAGGAGGCGCTCGATCTCTCTGCCCACGACATGGCCGACATCATCATTGTCGACAGTTCGCTGCCGGACATGGATTCAAGCGACCTTGTGCGCGGACTGATGGCGCTTCCCGCCGAATTCAAACCGCATGTGCTGCTGTGCCTGGCCGAACTCGACCTCGGCGCGATCATGCGAGCCAAACGCGCCGGTGCGCAGGGCTATATGCTGAAACCCTTCACCCGCGCCCAGTTGCTAGAGCAGTTCCGCGAGTTTCAAACGGCAGCTTAGAGCATTTTGCAGTCAAGTGGAATCACCTGACGTCAGCACAAATGCAGGAAATCAGACAGATAGAGTGGAGCCGCGGTTCCATGAAACGGTGAACCGCTCTACAGCGCCGCGCGTCTTATAAGACGCGCAAAGGACGCTGTAACACTTTCAAATGATGCATGTTCGTTGTCTTTCAAATGAATTCATTTGAAAGCGACATGCATTAGAGTCAGGCCCCTAGGCCCTTTGCCAAACGCATCATCACGTTAAAAATGCAAAAAACCCGGCCTCGCGGCCGGGTTTGCGCGTTCTTGAAGGGGATGCAGGAGCAGAATCAGGCGCTTTCGCGGATTTCCTCGGGCTCGCGCAGAACGTAGCCGCGCCCCCACACCGTTTCGATGAAGTTCTGACCGCCGGACGCCGCATCCAGTTTTTTGCGGAGCTTGCAGATAAACACGTCGATGATCTTCAGCTCCGGCTCATCCATGCCGCCATAAAGGTGGTTTAGGAACATTTCCTTGGTGAGCGTCGTTCCCTTGCGGAGCGAAAGAAGCTCCAGCATCTGGTATTCCTTGCCGGTCAGGTGAACACGCTGACCACCAACCTCGACCGTCTTGGCGTCGAGATTGACAATGAGATCGCCTGTCGTGATGACCGACTGGGCATGCCCCTTGGAACGGCGCACGATGGCGTGAATGCGCGCCACCAGCTCGTCCTTGTGGAACGGCTTGGTCATGTAATCGTCTGCACCGAAGCCCAGGCCGCGCACCTTGTCCTCGATACCGGCCATGCCGGAGAGAATAAGGATCGGCGTCTTCACCTTCGAAAGGCGCAGTGTCCGCAGAACCTCATAACCCGACATGTCCGGCAGGTTGAGATCGAGCAGAATGATATCGTAGTCGTAGAGCTTACCGAGATCGACGCCCTCTTCTCCGAGGTCCGTCGTATAGACATTGAAGCTCTCGGACTTGAGCATCAGTTCGATGCTCTGTGCCGTGGCACTGTCGTCTTCAATCAGCAAAACGCGCATCTTTATCCCCTTTTCGCCGCCGACCCGGCCTGGCAGGCACCCGGCACCGAAGCAATGATTGCCTGAATCGGAGGCTGCCAGTTAATGGTTAACAAAATCTAATTCGGTCTGGCAAGCACCAGATTCCCTTTTCAGCTTTCGAAGGCACCGCATTGATTCCAATGGTCAAATATCCGCCTTTAAACAGATCGAATCACATTAGCAATTTCAGCTAACCGACTCTCCCAGCAATCAAATTACGGCTTTCTGACGCATAATCTTTACCGTGCCTTAAGCCATCGTCCTTATGATTAACAATGCCCGTAAACGAATGGTTACCGAAGGGGTCAAATCTTAGGAATTTGTTTCCTAAGTGCGCTTACCATGGGATGACTGCCCCGGCGTAAACGGGACGGACAGCCGCCGAGGGGCGCTGGTGTGTGCGTATTGTGGGAGTATCGAGTATGAAGCCGCGTGAAAACCTCGTTCGACTGAAGCAGTTTCAGGTTAATGAGAAGCGCCGCCGCATGGCACAGCTGGATTCGATGATTGCCGAGTTCGACCGCATGGCCGCGGAACTCGATGCACAGATCACGTCCGAGGAAACGAAGGCCGGCATCACCGACCTCAACCACTTTGCCTATCCGACTTTCGCCAAGGCCGCGCGGCTGCGCCGTGACAACCTGCGCACATCGCAGGCCGAGCTGATCGAACAGCGCAAATCCGCCGAAGCGGAACTTACCGAGGCCGAAGCCGAACTTGCCAAGGCCGAAGCACTGGAGAATCGTGACGGACGCGGACGGCCGGATGCCGCAGCGTCGCGCGCAATGACCGGCTGATCGCCTTTCCCGCAGCCACATCACATCGATGAACCGGTTTGAACGGCAGGGTCTCCCTGTCGTTTTTCGTTGTGCCCACTCAAAAACCGATAAAATCGGAGCCGCGCACCGACGCCCCGGCTTCAAGGTTCTTCAAGCGCGGGCCACATTGCCGACGCCGCATTGGCGGAAAAGAAAAAGGCCGGCGCATGGCGCCGGCCTGTTTCGGGTTTGAACGGCAGTCGCCGCGCTGTTCCATTCCTGGGACGGGCGCGCCGAAACCGGATCAATGCCGATATTGCTGGATACGTGTCGTCCGCAGCCCCGCCAGGCCATGATCATCGATGGAAGCCTGCCATGAGAGGAACTCCTCCACCGTCAGACGATAACGCTGACAGGCCTCCTCAAGGCTCAAAAGCCCACCGCGCACTGCGGCCACCACTTCCGCCTTGCGACGGATAACCCACCTGCGCGTATTGCTCGGAGGCAGGTCCGCAATTGTCAGCGGACTGCCATCCGGGCCGATGACATATTTTACGCGCGGTCGAACCATTTCGGTCATAGTACTCTCTACCTGAACTCAAGACCCGTTACACAAGCTACTGCGCCGGCTTTAAAATTTGCCTAAACACATGGTAAGCATACGGTAACGGACATGAATCCCGCGTTAGGAATTTGCCGCCGATTTGTTTCAAATTGCGCCGAGTCGGGCAGCAAAGGCCCGGGAAACCGGGCTCCGGCTCTTGAGGTCGCTCGTTAACCTTCGTGCTGGCAGCCACCCGATCCTTGACCTATATTCGCCGCATTGGCATGTAATCGCCCACGACCAGAGACAAAGAAGATCAAACAAATGAACAGCCTCGACCTGCCCGGACGCCCGCAGGACTGCCGAATCGTGGTGGCGATGTCTGGCGGCGTGGACTCCTCCGTCGTCGCCGGCATCCTGGCGAAACAGGGTTATGACGTCGTTGGCGTGACCCTGCAGCTCTACGATCACGGCGAAGCGGCACACCGCCCCGGCTCCTGCTGCGCCGGCCAGGACATTGACGACGCGCGCCGCGTCGCCGAGACGCTGGGCATACCGCATTATGTGCTGAACTATGAACAGCGCTTCCGCGAGGCGGTGATCGATCCCTTTGCACAGAGCTATGTGG
The DNA here is from genome assembly GCF_019891355.1 of Nitratireductor rhodophyticola. Classification (NCBI taxonomy): domain Bacteria; kingdom Pseudomonadati; phylum Pseudomonadota; class Alphaproteobacteria; order Hyphomicrobiales; family Phyllobacteriaceae; genus Nitratireductor; species Nitratireductor rhodophyticola. The sequence goes on from NZ_JAHSSF010000004.1 coordinate 188,877, forward strand.
CGGGCGAAACGCCGATCCCCTGCGTTTCGTGCAACCAGACCGTCAAGTTCGCCGATCTTCTGGAGACCGCGCGCGAACTCGGCGCCGATGCTCTCGCCACCGGCCACTATATCCGCAGCCGCGCCAATGGCGCACACCGCGCCCTGACCCGTCCGGTGGATGCCGATCGCGACCAGAGCTATTTCCTCTTCGCCACCACGCAGGAGCAAATCGACTATCTGCGTTTCCCCCTGGGTGGCCTCTCCAAGCCGGAAGTGCGTGCCATTGCCGAGGAGATGGGCCTGAGCGTCGCCACCAAGCAGGACAGCCAGGACATCTGTTTCGTGCCGCGCGGCAAATATTCCGACATCATCAGCAAGCTGAAGCCCGAAGCCGCGACACCGGGCGAGATCGTGCATCTGGACGGGCGCAGGCTCGGCCATCATGACGGCGTGATGCATTACACGATCGGCCAGCGGCGCGGCATCGGCGTGGCGACAGGTGAGCCGCTCTATGTGGTGCATCTGGATGCAGCGAATGCACGCGTCATCGTCGGGCCGCGCGAGGCGCTGGAGACGCACAAGGTCTTTCTGCGCCAGGTCAACTGGCTGGGCGACGGCCCGCTTGACGAGTTGCCCGCGGGCGGCATGGAAGTGTTCGCCAAGGTGCGTTCCACGCGCCCGCCGCGCCCGGCTGTGCTGCATCACGAGAACGGCGTGACCTGGGTCGAACTGACCGAGGGCGAAGCCGGCGTCGCCCCCGGACAGGCCTGCGTGCTCTACTCGGATGACGGCAATGAGGCCCGCGTCTACGGCGGCGGGTTTATCGAGCGTTCGGAGCGCGGCCAGGAAGCCGAAGCCCAGTTGACACGACTGGTTGCAACGGCCCAAAGCGCTTGAGACTGCGCGCCTGAGACCGCGCACCCCGGGAGGCTGGCATTCCGGCGGCCTCACGGCCTCGATGAAACGCAGCTTTTCGCGGGGCAGACGCTTTCGCCTGCCCCGGAAGAAGCCTCAGCCATGTGTCACCGAGCCGGCTGTCAGAATGCGAAGAACCTCAATGGCTTCTTCCCCGGTCGTGCGCGGCTCGCCGCGCGTTTCGATGCAATCGAGAAAATGCTGCAGCTCGCGCGTCAGCGGCATTCCCTCTTCCACATCCACATAGGTCGGCTCATTGGTGGTGAAGGCCCAGTGCCCGCTGTCGTGCCAGACGGCGTGGCGATAGACGGCCAGCTTTCGTCCCCAGGGCTCCACGTCGTCGAAGACCGCCATCGCCTTGTCGCCAACGACCGTGAGGCGACGTTCGCGATAGGGGTTGAGCCTTGAGGTGAAGAGATGGCTGCGCAAACCGCCGGGAAAGCGCATGTGCAGATGCGCGAAATCGCTTAGATGATCGAGCAGCGCCGCGCCTTCTCCCCGCACCTCTTCCGGCGCCGCGCCGGTGATGGCCAGAATCATGGACAGATCGTGCGGAGCGAGGTCCCAGAGAGCGTCGTTCTCGGTGTGGAATTTGCCGAGCCCCAGCCGGTGGGAATGGATGTAGCGGATCTCGCCGAGATCACCCTTGTCGATCAGCTCCTTGAGCTTTTCGAACGCCGGGTGAAAGCGCAGCACATGCCCGACCATGATGATGCGTCCGGTTTCGCGCGCGACGGCAACGGCTCGCTGCGCATCATCCACCGTGAGAGCGATCGGTTTCTCTACCAGCACGTCCTTGCCGGAGCGCATGGCGCGAATGGCATACTCGGCATGAAACTGCGGCGGCAGGGCCAGAACGATTGCGTCGATCCCGGCATGCTCGAAAAGCGCTTCCGGCGATATCGCCACACAATCATGCTCGCTGGCAAAGCCTTCAGCCCGTGCCTCATTGGCATCGGACACGGCAGCCAGCACTCCGAGAGACTTAAGCGTGCGAATGTGGTTAGAGCCCCAATAGCCACATCCGAGTACGGCAATACGCGGTTTCATCAAATCCTTCGCCCGAGATTTTGGCGCTGAAAACACATACAGACGCCGCCCCCGCGACTCAACCCTGCCCTTGAAAACCCGGTCATTTCTTAAGCGAATTCGTAAGCCACGACAAATTCCCCGAAGAAACAGTCTCCCCCGCTTGACACAACAGACAACGCCACCTTATATCCGCGCGTCTTCGTGAGGCACCGGACTGGTTTCGACACCGGTTCTCGAAGCCTCCAGGCGGCGGAGTAGCTCAGTCGGTTAGAGCAGAGGAATCATAATCCTTGTGTCGGGGGTTCGAATCCCTCCTCCGCTACCAAAATTCTTCAATTATTTCAGGTCTACAAAATCAACCTCAGCACATTGTGATGGCTCTTGCATCGCAGCGCGCAGCACTTTGGGCGACGGGGGCGTACACCAATGGCGCCGGGACGAGGCGGTTGGCTCCGGCTGGGATGCCCCGCTTGTCCGGTCGAAATCCGGCTCTCAGGAAACCAGCCGGAGCCCGATCACGAAGGCTGGAGAAAGGCTCCTGGTTGGCGGACGCGCCCCTGGACCGCTTCCCGCGCCGTCCGAGCAGACGTCTTCTTCCAACCGACAACCATGCGTATTCCGCAAGTTCGGGTCCTCCACGTCGCAACGAAGGTTCTAACCCGGTTGGGCTGCTCAACAAGCAGGCCGTCCGGCCCCGTGAAAATCGGCCTCAGGTGTCATCTTCACCACAACTGCACCGTTGCCGATACAGCCGTTGAAGCATCGCGACGTTCATTCATGTCGGGATCATCCATGGAGACGGATTGGCGGGCAGCCTCTCCAATTTGGGAGAGGCGCTCAACGTCTGGCTGCATGATGGTTGAATGGAAACGACAACCATGTATCCGAAAGAAGGATAAGCCGTGCTCGCGTTCCCGTTTGCCGCCATCCTCTTCATGCCCATCGCCCTGGTATGTCGCCGTCGCATTCCCGCGATAACTGATCTGGTGCACCAGCCGTGAACACGCCCGCTGCGACATACGCCACCGAAAATAGCTTCGACAGTTACTACGCAGGCGAAATCGAACCCGCGCTTGTCGCTCTCGAAGCACTCCGGAAAAAGCGGGTGCGGTTCATGACCGGACTGGCGGGCCTCGGCGTAATCGGCTTCGGTGCGATCGCAATCCTTGCGCAGACGGGCCAATCCGACGGTCCGATTGCGCTGGCCGCCTTTGCCGTGGGCTTCGGTGGCATGTTGGGAGCAGGCCTTGCCTATCTGGGGCTCACCGACCGCTACAAGCAGGTTCTGACTGGCGGCGTCTGCGCATATCTCGGCTTTGAATACACTCTCAGAAAATTCGAATTCCCGCTCGCCCGGTTCAAACCGCTCCTGCCATCTTACACAAGCGTCAAGCTCGAGGATCGAATCGGCGGACATGTTGACGGCGTGGATTTCGAGCTGTGCGAGGGCAAGTTCTCGAAAAAGAAGGCCAAGTGGCGGGCCCTGATGCTGGTTTACAGCTTCGGCAAGCCCTTCAACGGCGAAACCATGATTGTTGCGGACACCGACTGGATCGGAAATGCGCTCGAACAGCACCGTCAGAACGGTGAGCGGGTCCGGCTCGAAGACCCCCGGTTTGAAGATCGCTTCAACGTCTTCTCCACCGATCAGATCGAAGCCCGTTACCTGCTTACGCCACGCTTCATGGAGCGGATCATGGAACTCACCGAGCGTCTCAACAACAGGCGGGGCGTGGCGCTGGCGTTCGTGGACGATCGCTTGCTGATAACCATACGCATCGGTTCGGCTGCGCGGCGTTTCGAGATCGGGAATGTCTTTCGTGAAGTTCGTGATGGGAAGGAACGTGCCCGCAACCTCCTGGCCGAGCTCGAACTTGTGACCGACGTCATCGACAGTCTCAAGCTGAGCGCTACCGGCCATGCGTAAGAACGTCACCGGCCCGCATGCGACCCCGGCAGCATGGTGGAACACGAACACGATTTCGCGCTGCAAGGTGCCGCTTCACTCCCATTTAGGATGGGCCTCTGTCGGGTATCCATGCAGCACTGGTCCTGACCCAGGTGAAGCAGGAGGCGTACATTGCTGACACTCAGACGCCTCAAAAAACTGAAACTGCCCGGCCAGACGACCAGACGCGGTTGGGCGCAGGAACATGAAGTTGCCGGACTGCAACGTGCGTTGCAGGGATCAGAGATCAAGGACAGGAGAAGCCGATGCCCGGCCCCAAATATCTTATAGTCGCGTCGGTCTTCGGCGGTCTGGTGCTCGCCGCAGGCATTGCAGCCTTTGCGCTCAGTCAGCAGAAGACGGCCAATCGTGTGCCTGCGGGCGATCTGCATCTGACCGTCCATGCGGAAGAAACCGGCAACCGCGTTTGCAGGCCCGAAACACGCGTCACCGTGAACAAGCGCGAGCAGGGCTTCTACGCACTCTATGGAGAGGCGCGCTACACCGATGCGCGTGATGGCAAATCGACCCGTTTGCCGCTGCAGTGGGTTTTTACAGGCTGGGACAGTGCGGGCATGTCTCAATTCCACACCACCACCGGGATCAACACAGAAACGCCCTGTGCCGACCTCAAAATCGCCTACAGGATCAGGGAGTGCTGGTATGATTATTCAAATCGGGAGCCACGCGCGTGCCCTCGGATCCACGTGGAGGGCGAAGGGTTTGCAGGGCTGGTGATCGAAGAGGACCAGAGCCGGGACCTCCCCCAAACGGAAGGAAGCGGGTGACCAGGCGGCTTCACTGGCTGCTCCTTAGCGGTTGGCCACTGCGGCGGGACCGCGACGCCAGTCCCCACCCAAGGCCATAGGTCAGCGCGGCAACTCCAAACCCGGCAAACGCAGCATAGTTCAGATCGATGCCGACAAGAACCAGGCTGACCGCCACGCCGAGGTTCAGCGAGAGAACTGCCGACCCGGCACGGGGATTGCGCGTAAGCAGTGCGGCGAGTACGGCCGGGAGGAAAACCACGAGCGAGCTGAATGCCGCGATAATGGAATTGAGCAGCGGCCCCATTGCGTAGGCAGCGATGGCGAGCACGGAAAACAGCATCAGCACCATGAGTTGAAGCTGGCGCAGCGTGTAGCGCGTCCGCTCCAGACTGGTGATGAGCGGCATGACGAATGTGTCCATGGTCGACATGAGAACGGCAATCAGCATGACGTCAGCCAGCCACGCCCACTGAGCCGGCATGGTCGCACGCAATACGGTAAGAACCTCTTCGCCCGCATGCCCCTTGAGCCCGAGCCAGACGATGCTCAGGTAGCAAAACAGGCATAAGGGCGCAGCAAGCAGAAATGCCCTTCGCGCCACCGCCGGCGCCCGCGCCGTTGCCATTCTCTGCCAATTGTCGATCGCAAGGACCGCACTGACGGGAATGAATAGCCAGACACCGACAAGCAGCGGCAGTTTATAAGGGCCGAGATCGAACATGTTTTCGATGTGCGGCATGCCGCCGGCATTCGTCAGCGTGAGCACGCCAATGCCGACAAGAATGACGATGGCCTGAAAGATGTCGGTCTCCGTAGCCACGCGATACCCGCCAATGGCGGTGTAGATCCCGGTAAACGCACTCGCAAGAACAAGCGCAGCCAGGTTCGAAACCGGCAGGATGGTGGCCAGGATCGCGGCCAGCGCCAGAAGCTGCACGGCCGTGCGTAGCAGGAAAACGAAAGCGATCGGAATCCAGATCGCCAGCGGATGACGGACACGATGTACCGCCACAATGAGATCGACCAGTCCGTGAACGCCATATTGACTGGACTGTCGATGAACCACTGGCGCTATTGCGCCGCAAATCACGAGCCCCAGCGCGTATGCGCAGGCCAGCGACACACCAAGGATCGGGCTGGCATCGGAAAATAGCAGGAGTGCGACAAATGTGCCGGCCCCGATGTTTCCGCACACGATGCCGGCAATCGTCGCAAGCAACCCGGTTCGGCCCGAATTGAAAATGAAATCGTCCCGTGTCGCGTTGCGGGCGCGCGCAAGCGCATAGACGAGTGGCGCGAACAGGACAAAGACAATCGGACCGAATTCGAGGATGTCAAAAGGCGAATACATTCTGGATGAGTATCATTCATGGTCGCCAGATCACCAGCTTTACCTCGGACAGAATCCGGTTTTCCGTTTTCCTTCCGGCCGCATCGTGTGCCCCCTCATTTGGGGGATGCGACCATGCACGCGCCCGGCTAGGGCGTTCTACAGTCAGATGAGATCACCTGACATCCGCGAGAATGCGGCAAACGAAAAGATGAAGCGGGGCAGCGTTGCGTGAGGCGATGAGCCGGTCCAGGCCAGGGCTCCCATGCGCAAAGCGCCGCATTTCGCGAGGCTTCCGGCACCAGACATGATCACCACCATTGTCATAATCGCAGCGTGCATACTCGTACTCATTTATCTGCAGAACCGGCTGGCCGCAGCAAAAAACGCCGTGGCAACCGGCTATTCGGGGGTCGATGTGCAGCTAAAGCGCCGTCATGACCTCATCCCCGCCCTTGTCGAGGCGGTACGGGGCGCGATGGCGCAGGAAAATCGCATCTTCGACGCGCTCATGGAGGCGCGCCAGAGCGCAATGAGCGCGCGCATGAGCGACATCGAGACCGTGCAGAGGGCGGAGAGCGAACTGTCAGCCGCGCTCCACGCATTTTTTGCCTACTCCGAAGATACGCCCGAAATCAGCGCAACAGGCAGTGTCCGCGAACTCCAGAAACAGCTGGAGGAAACAGAAGACCAGATCAGCGCGGCACGGCGGCTCTATAACGCCAATGTCGAGCGCTACAATACCCTGCTAGACGCCATCCCTTCGAACTGGATCGCCCGTGCGATGGGGCTTGAGCACGCCTCGCCTTTTTCCCTGGCCACCGCAGAGGCTGAAGCGGTGCGCGCGATGCCCGAAATCGATCTGCCGGGAAACCGCCCGTGAGCAAGCGGCGGCACTGGGATCCGTTCGAAGGTGAAATATCGGTAGAGACGCCGGACACATCCAGCACCGGCAAGGGCGTTGCGCTTCCCATCTGGCTGAAACGCCTTCCCCTGCCGGTCGCGCTGTTCGCCCTCATATGGACGATGGTCGCCGGCTTTGCCGGCAACAGCTTTCCCTTTGCTCCGGTCGCCGTCACCACCCTGGCCTTTGGCGCGATCTTTCTGGTGGAAATGCTCGAAAATGCGGATGGCCGCCGGCTCGTCCGCCGGGTCAGGATCGCACGAGACAGGGACTGGTCCTATACCGGCAGGTTCCTGGAATGGCAGATTGAACGAACCCCGGTGCGTGACTCCGAAGGCCATTACGAACGCCGTTCCCAGCGTGTAAAACCACCGCGTTTGGAAAAGATCGAGGCCCGCATACCCGAACTGACGAAAGTCCGGGCCGGTTCGTTTATGGGCGTGCGGCTGGATGGCGAGTTCTGGGGCGACAGCAGGGAAGACAGTCTGCCTTTGTGGGTCGCGGTAGGCGCCATGCAGATGGAGGCCGGGCTCGGCATGCGTGAGATGCGGCGCGACGCGCGCGGTGGCAAGGGCGGCTACGGCCAGTTCTTTTCATTGCTCGGCGCTTACCGGATCGACCGAAAGACCGGCATCCGCGCGGTGATCCGACCTGAGAGCATCGTCAACAGGGGGCCGTTGGATCGCGACATCAAGACAGAGTCGATACAGTTCAACGAGCGGTTTCATGTTTCCGGGCGCCCCATGACGAAAAGGGATAGCCGCGATGTCACCCAGGAGGTTTTGCAGATACTCACACCGGCCACACAGGCCTCAATGCTCGACCTCGCGGCCCGCTTTCACAATCTCGGTTTCATCGTCGAAGATGATGTTCTGTTTTTCATGGCGCAGGACAGGTTGGCTGGCGAGAACGCTTCGGAGGGTGGCATCGACCGCCTCTTGCCCGGCATGCTGGAAGAATTCGAAGCCGCCAAACTTTCCATCAGGCGCTACGTCGAGTGATCCTGCCCTGTCGTCGTTCGCTTCACTCCCTGCCTGACCTCTTCTATATTCACGCCCGAATGGCAAAAGGGCTGCCAGCGTCGTTCAGACCGGGTTCACGCGGACACCGGTAAACAACTCCGGAGTTGTTTCAGGTGGCGCGGGCGTCTGATTGGCTTGGGGGATGAAATTATGAATGCCGAGTTCCTGCTGGGGGAGGACAACCAGCCGCTGCTTATGCGCAAGTGGGTCGTCGACCCGGGTCGCAGGCCGGCGCATGGCCCCAGAGCCGTGTTTCTCGGCCACAGTCAGCCCACGCATTCAGGCATGCTCTCCGATCTGGGCGCGGCCTTTCGCCATTTGGGATGGAACGCCTATTCAGGTGATGTGCGCGGACACGGCAAATCCACCGGTAATCACAGTCCGCTGGGACATCTCGACTATGAGGGTGGCTGGCAGCGCGCCATCGCCGACATGCGGCTGTTCTACGAAAAGAGCTTCGCAGGCATCCCCTGGGAACACCGGCTGGTCGTTGTTCCCAACATCACCGCATTGCTGACACTGGAAGTGCTCAAAACCTGGCCGGACCTCGCCCGTCACATAGTCTTGATCTCGCCGCCGCCCAATCAGCGCGCCATTGCCATGTTCGGCAAAACGTTCTCGCAGACGCGCTGTAAACTCGGCTCCGCAGACACCCCGGACGAACAGTCTCTGCATCATCTATACGCGTTTTTGGGCTCGCACCTGAAAGAGCGCCGGCATCCGGCAGACGTCATGAGCGCTGATCGCGCCCTGATCGATTCCGTGATCGCCGATCCGCTCGGCTGGCCGACGCCCACGCCCGCATACTGGTACAATATTTTCTCAGGCATGCTTTCGGCCTGGAAATGGCCGAAGGGTGCGTCGGTGGTGCCCGGCACACGCTGCCTTATCCTTTTCGGCGGCGAAGACGCAATGTTGCGCGACGGTGGTTTTTTGCCGCCTGTCGAACGGTTTCTCGAACGTGTCGGCTTTGACGATATCGCATCAGCCCGCATCGAAGGCGCACGATCGGCCCTGTTTCTCGAGGAGAAACGCTTCGGCATCGCCGAGCGCATTGTACGATGGGTCGGTGAAGAGTGGCATCCGGAAGAAGGAAGCGCTGAGATCGGCGTTGCCGAACTCACTTCGGAACTGCTTTCGATGACCAGCAGCCTTGGGGCATCCGAGGACATGAGTCCCGGAGAGCTCGTCGAGCTCTGCTACAACGCCATCGACGATGAAAGCCGCTGGAACGAAATCATCTACCGGATGATTTACGAGGCAGAACGATCCGGCGATCTGGCGGAGTCCGCCCTGCACAAGCGCATCCTGTCGCTGATGCCGCACTGGGAACGTTCGTTCAATCTCAACCGGCAGGTGATGATGAACGCCACGCTGGGTGTTCTGCTGCAGTCGGTCATCGAACGGCTTCAGATCGGCGTTGCAATACTCGACAGCGAGGGCGGGTTACTCCATTCGAACCGAACCTATTTCGAGGCACTAGCCCGGTTGTTTCCCACGAGGGACCTGTCGAGTACCGATCAACGCCTCTTGAACCAGCTCACCCGCACGCTGTTGACGGGCGAGCTGAGCGATCCTGCCAGCCGAACGAGCCATCGCGAGACACTCATTGTCCATGAAGACGTCCCCGTCGGCTTCCGGTTTCACCCCGAGGCGCTGAGACAGACGAGCCTGCAGCGACAGGGACCCGCCTCCGTCCTGGTGCTTCGCACCAGCCTTGAGCGGAAGCTCACGGCGGACTCGCGCGTGGCGCTGGTCGAACTTGCCTATGGCCTGACCGGTAAAGAGGCCGAAATCGCACTTCTGATTGCCGGCGGGAAATCCCCCGAAGACGCAGCGGAATCGCTTGGCATTCTGGTCAGCACCGTGCGCGGCCATCTCAAGAAAGCGTTCTCGAAAATGAACGTCCACACCCAGTCCGAACTCACCTCGCGCATACTGTCCGGACCGGTCGGCTGGCTTGGCTAGCCCCCTCATTGTGACGGTCCGCTATTGGCGTCACCAAGCGGCAAGAGGGCGACGGTCACCGGTTGGGATTGGCCAGATGCGACATGATCCGGAGCGCATCTTTCAAGCTGATTCCCATTTCCTCACATGCGCCGGGCGCACTGGTTGCACACGCGGCCAGCGGCCATTTGTAGGAATATTCGGGCAGACCCAGTCGATGCATGGCCTCATGGGGCGTCAGACCTGCGGCCGCGCCTTTGCAACCAAAACCTGCAGCGCACGCCCATAGCTCGTCTTCTTCCTGACTGAATGAAGCAATCCCGGCATCCGTGAACCTGTCTTCAATTGGGGCCTGCCCCTTGGGGTCCTGCACCTCTTCTTCAGTGAACGACATTTTTGCGCCGTCCTCTGTCACCTCGTCCTCAGTGAACGACATCTCGCCGCGATTTCCATCAACCGACAGGTCCTGCCCGGTGGGATCTGCGTCCGCATTTCCGTACTGCTCCCGATACGCCCTACGCGCATCCTCGGCGTTTTCGTGCCCCGTCAGAACCACCGCATCGTCCTGCGATACGCCCAGCCCCTCGCACCCAAACCCCGCTGCGCAGCCCAGAGCGTCCCGGTCGGTAATGTCCCTCCAGTCGGTGCGGCCCCCGTCGGGAACCGGTTCATTCCCCTGCTCGGACTCCAGTTTATCGAACAGGCTTTCACCGTCCTCGAACACCTCATCCTCGGTGAACGACATATCGCCGCGATTTTCATCGGCCGACGGGTCCTTGTCCGAAACCTGCTCGGTGGAATCTGCGTCGCGATTTCCGTACTGTTCCTGATACGCCTTACGCGCACCCTCGGCGGTTTCGTGCCCCGTCAGAACCACCGCGTCGTCCCGCGATACACCCAGCCCCTCGCACCCGAACCCCGCCGCGCAGCCGAGAATGTCCCGATCGGTAACATCCCTCCAGTCGGTGCGCGCCCCGTCGGGCACGGCTTCGTTCTTCTGCTCGGACTCCAGTTCGTCGAACAGGCTTTCACCGTCCTCTGCCGCCTCCTCCTCTGTGAACGACATCTCGCCCTGCGCCCAGACCCGGGGCATGGAACCACCGACAAGGGCCGTCGCCAGCAGGATGGAAATCAGACAATGACGGGGCGTCATTGTTGCGGCACCTCGATTGCGAAACGATCGAACTCGAAATGGCTTTCACCGGGCAGCGCCTTGTGCCCGTGGCCACCCAGCAAGCTGGCGACACCCGACAGCCGAAGCATTGTGATCGACCGGGTCGTGTAGGAGAGCGCCTCGCCCTCGCCCGGCATCTGCATCTCCAGCGAAGCCGTGATTTCCCGGCCACGCCGTTTGAGACGCAGTTGCGCACCGTCCCGGCCAAGGGTCTCAAGAATGGCATCGCCCCGCTCGCGGCCAGCGGCATTGCAGACACCGTCAACCCAGGGACCGCCTAGCAGGTTGGTATCGAAAGAGGTCGTCTCGGGGTCGTCCTCCGCACCTGATGTCCGGACCAGTGAGAGATTGAGCAGGGTGCCGCACCCCTTCGGTTCAAGCCACATGCGGGCCCCAATCTGTTCGTGTGCGGCCTCAAACAGCGACAGCATGACGCCCTCGCGCCTGGTCTGCACATTGACCCTGAAATCCAGAACAAGATCGAAATCTCCCTTGGGAAGGGGACGATCCAGCACGAAACGGTTCGTTGCCTCTGGATTTGTGAAATAGGGTGCCCTGCCGAGCGCGGCAACGAAGAGTGCGCCCTGCGGGGTGAACGCGGTTAGCTCTTCAGCCGGGTTGTCCACCCGCCACGCCGCATTGAGCGCCGGACCGTCGAACGTCTCCTCGAACACGGTTTCAGCGGTTGGCCGGGCGACGGGCGCCGGGGCAGGCGCTGGTGTGACAGTCTCCGTTTCCCGCACCGCATCTTTGACGGCAGCGACGAAGCTTCGCGCATCGTTTGCCGGATGATAGGTGCCATTGCCCTTCTCGGCGATACACTGGAGCGCCGCGTGCTCCTCCTCGTTCAGATCGAAACCAACGACGTGAACACGTGTATCGATTCCCGACTGGGCCAGCCGGGCCGCCGCAGCACACGGATCGCCACCGCAGGTTTCCAGTCCGTCGGAAATCAGAAGAACGCTCGAAGACTGGCCGGCAGCGGGCATGGCGGCAGCCGCCCGCTCCAGTGCACCGGCGATCGGGGTTTTCCCGCGCGGCGAGAGGCCTTCTATTGCTGGGATGAGCCGTCCCGCGTCATAGTTGGCAACCGGATAGAGAATTTCAGTGTCGGAGCAGTCTCCCTCACGCCGGTGGCCATAGGCCATCAGCCCTACATTCGTTGCTGGATCGAGATCGCCCAGGATTCCGGTGAGCGCCTGACGGGCTGTGGTGATCTTGGCGACACCTTCAATCTGTCCCCACATCGAACCCGACGCATCGAGAATGAGCAAAAGATTGCGCCCCGCGGGATTGATGCCGTTGCCGGGCAGATCGCCCTCTTCCATTCCCGGGACGACAATCGGATCGTGACCCTCCTGCGCATCGGCTTTGACAGGTTGACCGCACGCGGACGCACACGGGATGGGAAAACCCACGTTTTGCAGGGTCACTTCGCTTCCGTTTTGGCGTCTGAGGTCTATGCCGAGATTGGCTGCCATATCGGCAAGCGACCAGTCACTGTTCTCGGAATAAATGTCGGAGATCTGCCAGGCATTGTCGGGTGCAACCGGTACGAGCGTGTAGACGAACTCCTGACGCTGTCCGAAATTGTCGAGGCTGACACGCACCTGTGCAGCGCCGCGCAGAACTGGTGTGGTCGGGTCGGCGAAGACCCGAAGGTTGGTGATCTCGAAATCCTGGGCATTGTAGATCGGATCGAAGCCGAGGCGCCCCTGCAGTCCGTCCACGGCCAGTCCATCGACCACATAGGGTGCAGCGGCACGCGCATCGTTGAGCAGCGGGCCCTGCATGGTGTCGAGATGGGTCCTGTGCGCGCCGATGAATTGCTCGACAAGAGCAACTGCCGCGTTGATGTCCTGCGCCTGAGCGCTCCCTCCGCATGCCGCCAGAAGTGAACTGGCCAGCGTCCAAAGAGCAATTCCTGAATTACGAAACATGGCCGGAAATCCCATCATGATGGCCGCCGTCAGTTGACCGGCGCAGAAATCGAAAAACGGTCGAACTGTGCGACCGACTCGCCATTCCCCGCCCGTTGAAGCTGCCCCAGCATGAATGCGGGCCTGCCTGCGGCAGTTGTGCGCGCGACTTTGCGTGTGGTGACGCTGACACGCCCGCCCGGATTGTCGCCGAAGGCCGGAAGATCGAGTTCGACCGTCGCGAAATGGAGAATCCCCCGTCGGGAGAGGGTCAGTGAAAAGCCGGTTTCGTTGAGGCGTTGCAGGATTGCGTCGCCGATCTCCCGGTTGCCGGCATTGCAGTAGCTGGACAGAAGGGGGCCCTTGTCAAAGAGATTGTCGTGGAATTCGCTGGTCAGGGGTTCCTCGACACCGGCGACATGTTGCCGATTGACGATCCTCAGGGTCAGATAGGGGCCGCAGCCGCTGGTGTAGACGTGAAGCGTGCCCGCAAGAAAGTTCGTCGAATCCTCATAGAGGCCCAGCCAGACGCCTTCCCTCCCGGTCTTGGCTTCGAGAAGCCCGGTCAGCATCATATCAAAATCGCCTTCCGGCGCCTTGCCGAGCCGGAAGATGTTTTCGCTGCCCTCATTGCGGAACGTGTCGTCCCCGCCCGTCGCGATCTGATAGACAACGCCATTTTCAACGACGAATTCATCGGGGGCTTCCCCGATCACGCCCCATTCGGGCCCCAGAGTATCGCCATCGAATTCGTCCTGATACGGCAGGGGGAGCATAGCGTCGGAAGCGCGTCCATCGCCCGCCTCCGTGCCGCTTCGATCCGCCGCTGCAAGAGCTTTCTGCTCCTCCTGGCTCGGAGAATGCCCGGGCGCCCCGGAAGCCGGGCGCATTGCTGCGGCACTGCCCTTTCCCAGGGACCAGCCATCACCCCATATCCGCGTTATCAACGGACGGCCGTTCGAGCCCGCAACCGCAAATGAAATCAATCGGACAGCCCCCCGGGACTTCACCGCGGCCTCTATGACGGTCTCTTCTGCCGGCTGGTCCGCTGCCATCCGCAACTCATAATCGCCCACCGTGCCTTCATGCGCGCCGACCAGAGGACGAAATCCATCGCTGCCCGCAGCGATCGCTTCGATGAGTTGGGGGGCCAGGAATGCGCGAAACGATGTCATCACAGTTCCTCCCGCCTCGAGCCCGGCACCTTGCTGTTCCAGCATGGAATTGACCGTATAAAGAGAGAGGACCACGCTTCGGGCGGCAATCTCATCCGCCGCTTTGCTTTGTGCACCTGCCACCGCTGCCGATATCGCAACGAGCATCGCGCTCACCAACAGCGAGCGAACCAGGCAGGTTGCCCTTCTTACAAACTGCCGGATCATCTGGTGTCTTCTCCATCCGTGTCATCCATCAGTGACCCGGGACTAACGCGCCTCAGACCGGCTGCCGTCCCTCATATGGGGGAGGCATCATTGGCGAGAGAGCATTTCCTGCACACTCAGTGACCGACTGGAATCTTCACAGCCGTCATAGCAACGAGGCGGTAGCCGCCCTCCCCGCAGCGGTCGGCTTCACGGTTCGGCAGCGGCGGGGTCGATAGTCAGAGGATACGGTCGATGAACAGGACCCGAGAAATCGCATTGCACGCACATATCGAAGCGGCTGCGCAGCACGCGCCCCATACAAGCCGGCGCGGCGGGAATCTCGAACACCCGGTACAAATGGCTGGCTTTCTCCGGTAAATCGAACCGTTGCGCAAATCGACGATTCCCGAAAATTGCGTGGGAAAGCGCTCTACTGCCGCGTGTTCAAATATGATAAACGCGACCAAATAAGACCAATTCGACGGGGCATCTCGTGGCCGGAACACAGAAAAGCGAAACCAAAGAACCTCTTTACGTCGTGCCACCCGTCACCCGGGCAATCGCCCTGCTCCGCTACATTGCAGCGGGAAATCGGTGCCGCAACATCAGCAATGCAGCAAAGACGCTGGACATCAACCGGACGACGCTGATCCGTCTGCTCGCGACGCTCGAGGCCGAGAGCATCATCGAACCGATTGCTGACGATGGCGGATACCGCCTTGGGACCGGACTGATCGCCCTTGCCTCGGAAGCTTTGAACGAACGCAGCATTCTTCAGGTTGCGCGCCCGTTTCTGAAGCAGCTCGTCGAAGCACTCAACCTGTCGGCGCATCTCGGCGTTCTTGAAGGCCGCGAGATCGTCTATCTCGCGCGTGAAACACCCAATTCCCACCTGGCCAGCACCGTGCGCGAGGGCACGCGATTGCCCGCCCATGCGACCACGATCGGCCGCATTCTACTTGCCGAACTGCCAACCGCTTCGCTGCGCTCGCTCTACGCAGGGCAAACGATGGAATCCTTCACAACGAAGACACGCACGACCCTTGCCGATCTCGAAAAGCAGCTGCAGAACGACCGCGCCCGCGGCATCGCCTGGAGCGTAGCGAATTTTGAGCGTGAGATCGGTTCCGCGGCGGTCGCGATCCACGATCACCAGGCACGCGCTGTCGGCGCCATCAATGTGACGGGTCACGCAAGCGTGTTCGCGGAGGACGGGCCGCACGCCGAGAAGATCGAGCATGAGCTCAAGGCAGTCGCGCGTGCGATGTCCGAGGCTCTGGGCTATCGCGGCTGGTCAGCCGATCAACTGTAAGCATAACCGTAAGAAAGCGCGAAGGAACTGCTCTCCAACTTCGCGCTTCCGACAAGAGCACGGCGCAGCCACAGGCGGCCATGCACCTGTGTCTCGGAAAAGTCGGCGCTTTCGGGCAGGCGCACCGTCTCGCACCACAAGCCGCCCAGCCACTCCGCCCGCCGGAAAGAGGCTTTCCGGTCCATGCGAGCGCCGTGGAGTGAGAAATTTCCGTAACAGGCGATCTCCTGAAAATCGGCTCCCATGGGAAAGCCTGCCTGGTCGAAACGTGCGATCCCCCGGAACTCCGCGCCGGAAAACAGCGCCTCAGCGGCAAAGACGGTCTTCTCGAAGCGGGCATCGTTGGCAAAGAGCGCGTTTGTAAATCCGGCGGCGCTGCCAAAATCTGCCCCGCTGAACCAGCTCACCCCAAGAAAGCGTGCCCGCGTCGCATCGATCCCATCGGGAAATGAGGCGCCGCTGAAATTGACCCCCGTTATGTCCAATCCACCAAGGTCAAGCCGCCCCTCACAAACGACGCCCGACAGGTCAACGCACGCACCGTGTTGCCACGGAACGGCGATCAATGCGCGTATGTCAGCCGCTTTCATCACGCGACCTCGCCGATTTTCTCCTCGGCCAGCGTCACGATCTGGCTCGCCCATGGAAAGGCCACGTCTTCAGCCATGTCGCTGCCGGAAGCATCATGTGTGATGCGCTCTCCGACCTGCACCGCGCCGTGGGCGATGAGCAGCTCCGCAAGAGTCCCGCTGCCAAAACCGAAGGTCTCTTCATATTCGCGGTCTCCAAGACCGAAAATGCCGAAATGAATGCCCTTCAGGTCCGGTGCCGCCGTTTTCAACGCTTCGGCGAAAGGCTGAGCGGAGGCTGGCAGTTCGCCATCGCCATAAGAAGAGCAGATGATCATGTGCAGCCGGCCTGCATCGAACTCGTCGGGCGAAAAGTCCGACAGGTTGCGGCACTCGACCTCATGGTCGCCCTCAAGCTCTGACATGATGTCCTCGGCGAGCATTTCGGCATTGCCGGTCTCGGTGCCATAAAGAAGCATGATGTTCATTGTGAAACCTCCTCTTTCTGAAGGGCCAGCGCCAGCATGGCATCGCGCGATGCGATCTTGGCACGGCAGCGGTTTTCAGGTGCGTTGGAAATCTCGGCCGCATCGATGCGTTTCCAGCCGTGATAGCCGACCGCCCCGGCCCAGTCGGAGAAAGCCTGCCGTCCGGGTTTTTCAGGCAGTGCCGGGGCGCCCTCAAAGTCATCCAGAATGCGGGTCGCCAGACGCTGTGCATCGGCGCGATTGTCAGGAATCGTGCCCTGCGGCCCACGGCGAAACCACCCGGTCGCATAAAGCCCGGGAGCAAGAACTCCTGCCTCCCGATCAACCGCTTCCCCAATCAGAAGATCACGTGGCAGGCCGACTTCCGCGCCAAAGCCGATTGCGGTGATAAAGACACTGCAAGGCAGGATGACTGTGTTGCCCTCTCCATCCAGAAAGCGTGCTTCTTTCAGATGTCCGTCCGGTCCCGAGAGCTCGACCGGCGTCAAACCAAAGCGAAATGTTATGCGTCGCGCACCGGAGCCATGTCCATCGATCGCCTCAAGGGCGGCAAGCTTCTTTGCCGCTTCGGGATCATCGCTCCTGTCAGCTCCAAGAACGCGAATGCTGATGCCTTCTAGCTTCGCAAGCTCCTTGATCATGACTGGATCAAACTTCGCCGCCGATGCCGGCGAACGGCCGACAATCTGGATTTCCTCAATGCCTGAACGCGCCAGCCAGTCGCTCGGCGCTGCACCCAGATCGGACCCCGCCAGTTCCTCCGGCGTCTTGGCCAACAGGCGAAGAATGTCGATGGCGACATTGCCATTGCCCATAATCACGACCCGAGAGTCCAGTTCAGGCAACGGCGCGGCATCGGGATGTTCATAGAGAGCCCGTGTCAACTGGCCGGCGCGATGAACACCCTGCAAATCCTCACCCGCAATGCCAAGCGTTCGGTCCGCCGACAGTCCGGCTGCGAGCACGACCGCATCATAGGCTTCGCGCAGGGCCTCGAGGCTCACATCCTCGCCGATGGTGACATTGCCCACAAAGCCTGCGCCCTGGCGCTCGAACACGCGTTCGAACTGCCTGATCACGCCCTTGGTGCCCTGATGGTCGGCTGCCACTCCATAACGCACCAGCCCGTAGGGAACGGGTAGACGATCAATCAGATCCACCCTCAGGTCGGGCGCCGCCTTCAGCAGCGCCTGCGCCAGATAGCACCCGGACGGCCCCGAGCCGACAATGGCGACAGCGCGGCTCATGATGCACCCACCGTCGCTGCGGCCCACGGATGCGGTGCACCCGAAAGGTCGGTGTAGAAAGACTTCTGTGCCATATAGGCACGAATGCCCTCGCGCCCCTTCTCGCGCCCCATCCCGCTCTCCTTCTCACCACCGAAGGGCGTCGAGATGGAGAACTGCTTGTAGGTATTGATCCATACGGTGCCGGTGCTGATGGCCCGGCCCACTCGCCAGCTTTTGGGAAAGTCGCGGGTCCAGATTCCACAGGCAAGACCATATTCATTGTCGTTGGCCTGGGCGATCAGCTCATCTTCATCATCGAAGGGCAGGACGACAAGGACCGGGCCAAACACTTCCTCCCGGCAGATGCGCGCGGTGTTGTCCAGACCGGCGAGGATGGTCGGCAGGTAGTAGGCGCCCTTGTCGAAATCGGCACCCGCAGGAGCGCGCCCCCCGACCAAAATATCGGCCCCTTCCCTGCGCGCCCTTTCCACATGGTCGGCAACACTGTTGCGATGCTCGAAATGCACCATCGGAGCGACCTGTGTCGCCGCGTCGAAGGGATGACCGACCTTGAGACGCCGTGTCGCCTCCACGAGGCGCTCGACAAATTGATCATAAATCGGCCGCTCGACAAACAGGCGCGCGCCAGCAATGCAGCTTTGCCCGGTGGAGGAAAAAATGCCGAACAACACACCGGCAAGCGCCTGTTCGATATCGGCATCGGCGAAGACGATGGTGGGCGATTTACCGCCGAGCTCCAGGGAAACCGGCATGAGTTTCTGCGCAGCCTTTACCGCCAGCGCCCGCCCGGTATCGGTTCCGCCCGTAAAGCTGATCTTGGCGATGTCAGGGTGTTCGACAAGCAGATTGCCGATTTCACGACCCGACCCCGGGAGCACCGAGAACAGCCCCTTCGGCAACCCCGAAGCCTCGATGATGCGCGCCAGCTCCAGGGAGACAAGCGGCGACCACGACGCCGGTTTAAGGAGAACCGCGTTTCCTGCCGCAAGTGCTGGTGCAACCTTCTGGGCGTCCGAGGCGATCGGCGAATTCCACGGCGTGATCGCACCAATAAGACCAAGCGGTTCATGAACCGACATGGTGAGCGCGTCGCCCCGCTGTGCGGTCAGCGCTTCATCGGAGGTTTCAAGCACCGCGCCGAAATAGCGGAATGTGCCGGCGGCGGACGCTGCCAGCGCTCCTGTCTCACGCAGGGTCTTGCCCGTATCGCGGCTCTGGATATGGGCGATACGCTCGGCATTGGCCTCAATGCCGTCGGCGATGGCATAGAGGAAACGCGCCCGTTCGTGCGGCTTCAGATTGCGCCACGCCGGATCGGCCTGCGCACGCTTGGCCCGCTCGATCGCGCGTTCGCCATCCGCCACGCTGGCACCGTGCAGCACGCGATTGACACTGCCGTCAGCGGGAAAGACGGAGGTGATCTCCGCGCCCGTGCCCTCTTCCCATTCACCGGCGATGAACAGTTTGTTCTGCGGCAGCTCGATCATGCTCACCTCCTTCTCAGATTGCCACAGGACCGATCCGGTTCCGGATCTCCCGCAACACGCTGTAGACCGTGGAAACAGATGTCCTGGCATTGCCCGCCGACGGCAGGTTCTCAATGCGCATGGTGTATTTCGCCAATGGCGAGGTGACGGAGTATTCATGGATATTGCCCGGTGCAGCCGGATCGGCCACCAGTTCCACACGGGTTGCCTCAAACCCTGCGCCTGCCAGAGCGAGCGTTGCCGCGACATTGGCATTCTTGGGAAAATCTCGTGCGGCCTCGCGCGCATTCCCGGTGAAGAATGTTGCAGCCTCGGTGAGGTTCGCCAGATCAACCGTCTCTTCGGCGGGTGTGCCGCTCCAGGCGCGCGGCGGCTTGGAACCGCGGTAGCGCACGTCAAGTCCGCCGGCAACGCCAAGTGCCGCCAGAAGATCGATGCCACCAACCGCACCCGCCGGCAGGACAAGGCGCGCGCCGCCCGCCCCGGCGGCCGACCGCAACTCGGCCTCCAGCGCCGCATCGGACAATGCGCCAATGGAAACGATGACCACATCAATGCCGGAGCGAAGCACCGGTGGGACATGTTCCACAACGGCCGCGTGACCGGCGCATTCGACCACGAGGTTCGGCTTCTTCTGAAGAAGCGCTTCAGCGCCGGTAACGACGACGAGCTCACCCACCAGTGCACCGAATTCCGCTCTCAGGCGCGCTTCGGTTTCGCCCGCGGTTTCCGGCCGTGCCACGACGGCCAGGAGCTCCAACGGACCATCGAGCGTTTCCGCCAGTTGTTTCAAGAGGGTCTGGGCAATGTTCCCAAAGCCGATCATTCCAAGCCGCATCGCCCTAAGCCTCCTTGCCGGCAGCACCGGCGGGCGGACCGGCAAACGCTTCCTTGAACGGACCGATGGCACACATGTCGATTTCGATCAAACGCGGTCCGCTGGCTGCAACAGCCTCGTCCAGCGCTGCGGAGAAATCCGATATGTCGCTGACAAGCCGGTGGGGCATGCCTATGGCTTTGCAGAACTCCGCGAAATCCGGTGTGGCAAGCGCCGAATAATGACGCCGACTGTCGTATTGGGCGTCCTGAATGTTCTGGATGACACCGTAGGCCTTGTCGTTCATCAGCAGATAAACGAGGGGAGCCTGCTCCTCGACGGCGGTGATCATCTCCGCGAGACCAAGCATGGTTCCGCCATCGCCGAGAAGGGTGATCGCCTTTGCCCCTTTCGACGCAAGGGCCGCGCCGACACCCATCGCAACCCCCTGTCCGATACCTCCACCCAGCGCGTGCACGCCAAGATTGGGGCTGGCGATGCGCACATAGCGATTGCCGAACGTGGAATTGGAGATGGTCACGTCGCGCACCCACGGATGCGCGTCAGAAAACACCCGTTCAGCCAGTGTATCGGCAAGAATGCGATACGGTCCCAGAACATCCCGCATGCGGCCTTCGGCAGCGGCGCGGGTGCGGGCGATGTCGAAAGAGAGGTTGGTATCTGTGTCGAGCGTGTCCGGCAGGCGTGCGAGCAGGCGGGCCAGCGTGTCGGCGGCATCACCATGGGCAAAAACCTCGACCGGATAGTTGCGGCCGCCCTGCGCGGCGTCGGCATCGACCTGAACGAGAGGGCGCGGCAAGGGCATCTTGTTGTTGCGGGTCTCATTGCCGCGCAGACGCGAGCCGACGACGATCATCAGATCGCAGCTTTCATAAAGCTCGACGGCCTCCGGCGTCATGTTGAACGCCCCGAGGCTCGCGGGCTCATCCTCAGACACGATCGCGCGACCATTGGTGGAGGTAACCACGCCGAAGCCCCGACGCATCAGCTCGGTGGCCTCCCTGACCGCCCCGCGTGCACCGCCACCCAGCCACAAAAGCGGACGTTTGGCCGTCTTCACCAGCTCGGCGATCTCATCGATCACACTCTCGGGGGCAATCGGCGTGGTTGGCTGCGGAAGGTGAATGCGCGTCGCCGGATGAGCGGCCCTGCGCTGAACATCGACGGGAATCTCCAGACTGACCGGGCCTGTCGGCGCGGAGAGTGCCGCCGATACGGCCGCAGTGAGGGTTCCCACCGCACCATTGGCGTCCCACATACGGAACACCGCCTTGGAGATGCCGCGCAGCATCTCCGGCTGCCGTGGCACGTCATGGATGGCCGCCCGGTCGCGATCCGCGAACTCCAGATCGACCTGAGTCGTGATGTGCAAAACCGGAGAACCCGCCGTAAGCGCCTCAGCCTGTGCACCTGCCGCGTTGCCGGCGGCCGTTCCCGTCGAGGTCATGCAGACCCCCAGTTCTCCGGAAACGCGTGCAAAGGCATCCGCCATGTTCATGGCACCGGCCTCACCACGCGCAGGCACAAACCGGATACGGCCCTGACGTGCAATTGCATCCAGGATCGGCATGTTGTGAATGGAGATGACCCCGAACACGGTCGTAACGCCGATCTCTGCGAGATAGCGGGCGATGAGCTCGCCAACCGTCTCCGAGGCTGTGATTGTTTCGAGTTTCATCCCGTATCCCTCAAATGTAACGAGACAGGCCGCCCGACACTTCGAGCTGAGCACCTGTGATGTAGCTCGCCGCCGGCGAGCCGAGAAAAGCGATGGCCGCGGCGGCTTCCGCGGGATTGCCCAGGCGACCGAGCGGAATGCCTTTTTTTGCCGCCAGTGCGCCGTACCATTCAGCCCGGCTCTGGCTCTGGTCCTCACGCTCCGCAAAGCGGCGCGACCACTGCCCTGAACCGACAAGACCAAGCAGAACCGAATTGACCCGCACATCGGGCGCCAGTTCCACGCTCAGCGACTTGAGAAGATTTTGCACACCGGCCCGCGCCGAGGAGGTGCAGACCATGTGTGGTTCCGGCTGGTAGGCCAGCAATGAGTTGACCGCGACGATGGCGCCCTTTGCCCGACGCAGCATCGGCAGGAAGGCGCGGGTGGGATGAATCTGGCTGAACAGCTTCAACTCATACTCGGCGCGCCAGTCGTCATCGCTCGTGTCTTCAAAGGTGGAGATACGGCCCTGCCCGGCATTGTTGACAAGCAGGTCGCAGCGGCCAAAGCGCGCTTCCACCGAACCGGCGAAATCTTTTACCGCATCCGGTTCCAGAACGGACAACGCACGCGCAAAGACACGCTCCTCCCCGTGGTCGCGGATGAGGACGGCCGCCACATCGTTAAGCCGGCTTTCGGTGCGCGCGCACAGCGCCACGCTCGCACCGGACTGGAGCAGGGTCTCGACCGTTGCCAGCCCGATGCCGGACGAACCGCCCGTGACCACAGCGACTTTTCCATCGTATCCGTAGTGCATCAGATCTTGCTCCTGGCGGGCGCGAGTTCAGGGAAACCGGGATCCGGGCGGCCCTGCATCACCGCGCGTTGCGCCGGCGTCGGCGGGCCGGCCGTCATCCATCGGTCCATGGCTTCAGGCTTGTCGCGCGGCCAGACCTGGGCTTCATGGGTCGTTTCGTCGATCTGCTGTAATTCGGAGGTGAACTCGATGACGAAACCTGATGGGGAAACGAAATAGGCGAAGGGATTGTTGCCGGGCCCATGCCGCCCCGGCCCCCAGGTCGGCACATGCCCCTTCTGCTTCATGCGGCCGATACCGCGCATGAACTCGTCAATGGACGGCATCTCGAATGCGACGTGGTTGACGCTGGCATAGTTCCCACGGACCAGGGCGATCGAATGGTGATCCGAGTTACAACGCAGGAACACCATCTGATCGGCTGAATAGTCCGAAACGCGGAAGCCCAGCACATGCGTGTAGAATTCCTGCACGCCGTCCATGTCCGGGGTGTTCAGCACCACATGGCTCACCTTGCGCGGCTTGGCCCATTCGGGCTCCTCATCATGCGTGAGCGCCTCGGTGCGGAAACGGAGACGGCGGTTGTCGGGGTCGAGCATCTCGAAACCGTATCCGCCGGCGTAGTCGTCAAAGAGGTCCGGTTCCGCGAGCGCGATGCCGCCGCGCGCAATGACCTGCCGATAGAGTGCATCCATCGATGCCCGGTCAGGCATGGCAAAGTGGACATATTCGATGCCATAGACCGGCCCATCCTTAAGCCCGTAGAGAAACGGCTCCTCGCCGGTGCCGCGCAGAAGCGCGATACCATCCTCCTTATGGGCAAGGCTCAGGCCCCACATGTCCTCGTAAAAGGGCAGCGTGCTCGTGATGCCGGGTCCGCGCATCATGATGCCGCGAAGGCTGCCGACGCGAATTGTCTCTGCCATGATCGTTCCTCCTCCCGGCCTCAGCCGACGATTTCCGCGAGCGCATCCAGCGCCGCCGCAAAGGCGGCGGGGGCCTGCTGATAAAGAGCGTGTCCTGCGCCCGGCACGAATGTGAGCGATCCACGCCAGGGATCACGAAGGGCCGCATGGGCCCGGCGGGCCGATTCCGGCGGGGTGACGACATCCTCTGCCCCAACAATGACATCGGTGGGCACCTGGAGCCGTTCGGCATCGTCAAGCAGCCGACCGGAGGCCAGCATGCGAGCGGCCTGCGGGTAGCCCGGCACGCTGACCTTTGCCATCCCGTCGCGCACGCGCGCGACGATGTCTCTGTTGTCGTCAGGCGCATAGACAAGCCTCGGCGCCCGAAGATCGGCGAACTTCTCCGGACCCAGAGTCTGTAGATCATCGATGCGCGCCTGGGCAGCGGCACTCAGTGCGGCTCCCCGTGGCACGCCATGGCCAAGCGCCGGAGAGCTGAGCAGCAGGCGTTCGACCCGGTTTCTGTGCGTCGAGGCAAAGGACGCCGCCATCAGACAGCCGAGCGAATGTCCCGCAAGCAGGACCCGCTGGAGATCCAGCCGATCGAGGAACGCTTCGAGCGCCGCCGCATAGTCGCCCGCCAACGGCCAGTCGGTGTCGAGCGGAGCCGAACCGCAATAACCCGGCGCATTCCAGGCGATTACCCGCCACCCCCTCGACAGATGTGGCAAAAGCGGCATGAAGGACGCTGCATTCGAGCCAACCCCGTGCAGCAGTACAAGAACGGGACCACCCTCGCCTGGCCGCTCCAGATACTCGATCCCACCCGATTCATTGACTTCAAACGTCATCACCGCCTCAATTGAAAACAAAGCCGTTGTTTACCGGCAGCGTCTGCCCCGTCAGCGTCAGCGCACCCTCGCCAAGCAGGAAGGCGACGATTTCGGTAATTTCACCCGGCCCCTGCGCCCCCGGCACGGCGCGACCTTCCGCGTAGAGCCGGTGGCGGGCTTCCGGCACGTAGCCGGTCGATTCCGTGGTGAGGATGCCGGGTGCTATCGCCGTCACTCCGACACGGTCCGGCCCAAGCTCGCGCGCCAGCGAGCGTGTCATCGCCATGAGAGCGCCCTTGCTGGCCACGTAGGACATCAGGCGTGGCGCACCCCAGAGCGCCGTATCGGACGCGACATTGACAATGCGGCCCGAGCCCGACGCCTTCAGCAACGGTGTCACTGCACGCGTCATCAGCCACGTGCCCCTCACATTGACCTGCATCACCCGGTCCCAGCTGTCGATGTCGATTTCCTCGAACGGGATGCCGCCTATACCTGTGGCGATTGCGCCATTGTTGACGAGGCCATGCAGGACACCATCCTGCTCGGCGAGGATCCGCCCAACAGCCCGGATTGACGCCGGATCGGCCAGATCAACAAAAATGAAGCGCGCACCACACTCATCAGCGATCGCGCGGCCCTCCTCCTCGGCGATGTCGGCGAGAACGAGACGCGCACCGTTCTTGGCAAGGTGGCGGGCAATCTCGGCGCCAAGTCCGTGTGCGGCACCCGTAACCAGTATGGTTCGTCCCTCAACCATCACTCGGCAGCCATCTCGGCTTCGATCTGGCTCTTCGCAGCACGCGTCAGGATTTGCCGAACGCGGGAAACACCCAGATCGTGCTGGTAGAGCATTTCGCGCTTGCGCGCGTCGTCGGGCATTCCCTCCAGCATGACCCGATCCTGCTCGAGCACGTCCCAGTGCGTCTTTTCCAGCCGGGCGCGATAGAGGAAGCGCCAGCTGTCACGCGCGAGGCCAGAAACCCTGCGCATACGCCAGAAGAAAACCTTGCAGGTGGTCGCATCCACCGGGGTCACGAAACCGATGATGCGGAAAACACCGCCCGGCCCCGCCGCCGGCGGATACGGAATTTCAAGAAAGCAGAACATCGAGCCTGAATGCACCTCGAACTCGGTCCAGTCGAAGTTCTCGCCGACCTGGCCAACCCGGCTGACGCGAAAACCCGCATCGGTCTTGTCCAGCTTCATCAGGTCCTGTTTGGAACCGAAGGCGAGCGTAAAGCTCTCGGCATGCAGATAGCAGCCATGCATGGGGTCGGCGAGGTTGTCGAGCGCATAGCGATAGTTCGTTTCCCAGACACCCGTGCAAAGGAAACCCGTCCACGCATCGTCCGTCAGTTCCCTGGGCAGCGCCAGGTCCGGCGCTTCGGGCTGTTCGGCCGATGGCACGTAGACGAACACGGCATCGCCTGCCTCCCGCACCTCAAAGGATTTGAGCGCCTTGCGCCCCTCCAGCGCGCATTCGGGCATGGCCGGAACCCGCACCACCACGCCCTCTCCATTGACGACAACGCCATGATAACGGCAACCGATATTGCCCTCATGGATTTCGCCATAGGAAAGCGGAGCGCCGCGATGGGGACAGAAATCCTCGACACAGCGGAGCCTGTTCTCCGCATCGCGCCAAAGAACGATCTTCTCTCCCAGAAGCCTCGTTCCATAGGGCTTCGACGCTTTAACCTCAACCGATTTGGCAACCGGGTACCATTGGCCGCGCAGGCCGCTGTTCACCCGATCCTCAATGAGCGATTTCTTGTCCATGGCTGTCATGTCCGTCTCCGTCATGGATATCCGAAAGCCTCCCGCTTCCGTCGACAGTGATTGTGTGAGGCCCTGCTAGTGCTGGGCCTTGGGCAGGTAATGCAGCACCCGTTCCTCAATCCGCACGAGCACCGCGTAGAGCAGAAAGCCGATCACGGTGAGCAGAACGATGGCGTTGAAGACCATGGCCGCATTGGCTTGCCCGCCTCCGTAGGAGATCAGGAATCCGAGGCCGGTGTTTCCGCCAACCAGCTCACCAACCGTCACGCCGATCACGGCCAGTGTCGATGCGATCCGCAGCCCGGCCATCAGATTGGGCATGGTGGAAGGCATTTCGACCTTCAGAAAGATGCCCCAGCGGGAAAGGTTGTAGGCGCGCGCCAGATTGACGAGATCGCGATCGACCGTCCGCATGGCCTGAAGCACATTGACCAGAACGGGGAAGAAGACGATCAGCACCGTCACCAGAAGCTTTGGCATGGCGTTGTAGCCGAACCACATGATGAAGAGCGGTGCGAAGGCCACTTTCGGTGCGATCTGCAGCGCCAGAATGTAGGGTGACAGAACCTTCTCCCAGAACTCCGACATACCGAGCAGATAGCCGATCACAGCGCCAAGCAGGCTGCCAATGGCAAAGCCGAGCACCGTATAAAGTGCCGTCGAGAGCGTGTGGCCAACGAGCCCTTCCTGAAGCAGCATGCGCTTCATTTCGGCAAGGCAGTCTGTGACCGTCGGGATGATGAATTTCGGAACACCAAGTGCCGGCGGCAGGAACTGCCATGCGAGCAGGACCAGAACCAGAAGGCCTAGGCTTGCCAGGAGCGTGCTGCGCCGTGAAGTCATGATGGGTTTCGCCGCCTTGACCGGGGCCCCTGCCCCGGTCTCCATCGAACTGACCTGTGTCATTGGACGAATTCGTTTGTGTAGAGGTCCTCGACCGGAACCGCGGTCTGGACAATGCCGTTGTCGACATAGAAGGCCTGCACACTGGCGATGCGCTCCGGGTCGAATGCACCGAGCGGCTGGTTCTCACCTTCCGGATAGACCAGCGTTGCATAGGACCGCAGAATGCCCTCGATCTCAGCTTCCTTGCCGGCGTGCTGCGGCACGGCGGCAACGTAGTCCCTGGCGGCCTGCGCCGGATCTGCCGCAATGTCGCCGACCGCTTTCAGGACTGCGCCGACAAAGCCGCGCACCACTTCGGGGCGTTCCTGGATCGTCTTGTCGGAGGCGATAATCGCCTGCGCCATGGCCGGAAAGACCTCATCAACCGGCATCTGCTCCATTTCAACGCCAGCCGCCTCGATCGCTGCAATCCATTCGGGCACGCCCGACATGGCATGCAGGTTTCCGGCGATGGTGAGCTGGATGATGCCACCTGCTCCAACCGCCTGAATGTCGGCATCGGCCTTGGTCATCTCGGCGGAGGCGAGCACCGCCAGAAGATTGTAGTAAGTGGTGTCCTGGAAGGAGAGCACACCGATCGACTTGCCTTTCAGATCGGCCGGCCCGGTAATGCCACTGTCCTTGCGCCACGCAAGCTGCGTCAGACCACGGCCGCCGAGCAGGGCCACGCCGCGAATATCAAGCCCGTTGGCGCGCACGATGATGGGTGTGTCCCCGATGCCTCCGCCAAGATCGGCATTCCCGACAGCCACCTGCGTGGCCACGTCCGCACCGCCCTTGCCAACCTGGAAGGTCACGTCGAGGTCTGCAGCCTCGAAATAGCCCTTGCTTTTGGCGAGCTGAAAGGGCGCGAAGGCGGGAAGGAAATCAGGTGCTGGGAAAAGATATGTCACCTTTTCAGCGGCAAAGACCGTAGCGGCTGAAGCCGTGAGAAGAGCAGCGGCGAGAGCCGACTGAAGCATGCGTCTCATCAAAATTCCCCTTTTGCTTAGTGCCAGTCAGATGGCTTTTTCTTCGAGTTTCAGGTGTTTGAATATCTGGGCTGCGTAATCGCTGACCTCGGGCATCACCCTGCGGCGAAGCGGTTCTTCGCGATGCGGCAAATCAACCTTGATCTCCGTCACGATGGTGCCCGGTCGTTCGGAAAGGACGAGAATGCGGTCGGACATCAGCACCGCCTCCGACAGGTCATGCGTGATCAGCAGCGTTGTCTTGCCGGTCTGCGAGATGGTGCCCGCGAAACTGTTCTGGAGCAGAAGCTTGGTCTGCGCATCGAGTGCAGAAAACGGTTCGTCCAGCAGGACGATTTCCGGTTTGATCGCAAGCGTGCGAGCCAGCGCCGCGCGCTGACGCATGCCGCCAGACAACTGGTAGGGGTAATGGTTTTCGAACCCCGCCAGATGACAGCGCTTCAGTTCGATCATGGCCCGATCCCGGCGTTCCGATTTGGCAACGCCGCGCGCTTCAAGTCCGAATTCAATGTTTGAAACGATGTCACGCCAGGGCAGAAGCAGATCCTTCTGAAGCATGAAACCGACATGCGCGTTCGGGCCCGCCACCGGTTCTTCGCTGACATAAACCTCCCCGCGCGTCGGCTGGTAAAGGCCCGCGGTCATGCTGAGAATGGTGCTCTTGCCGCAGCCTGAAGGCCCGACAACCGAGACAAACTCACCCTCGTTCACCCGGAAGCTGATGTCGTTGACGGCGACGAGGCTTTGCCCTGTCCCCGTTGTGAACTCCTTGGTGACGGAACGAAACTCAAGCGCCATAGCCGCTGGCCTCGTAAGCTGCATCAAGCTCCCTGTTCGTCGCCTGCAACTCTTCAGCCAGAAGCGCTTCGGTCCAGTCGGTCCTGCCGGAGCGAGGGGCAACGACGTTCTTTTCCGCCAACTCCCGCGCAACCATGGAGAAGTCGTGCTCGCCCGTGGCGTAGATCGTCATCAGAGCATCGGCCAGCGCGTTCTCACGCTCGTCCAGCTCACGCCCGCGACATTGATGCTCCAGCCCGGGACGCCCCGTATCGAAGGCGCGCTGCGACAGGCGATCATTGAAGGCGTCCATCTTCTCCTCCCATGTGTTCAAATAAGAACATATTGTTCAAAATAAGAATGACGGATCGATGACCCCGTGTCAAGCGGCCTCCCGGCGCCCCTCTGGCAGGATCGAAATCGTGGGATTGCGCACCCGGTCGGACCTCCGGAAGGTTGCGTGACAGGCCGGACTGCGTTGACAGAGCCAGCCCAGCGCAATACCGTTATTTTTTGAACTTATAGTTCTTATTTGAACATTTCGGGAGTGAGCTGAATGAAGATCGGCATAGCCGGGGGCGGCGTCGGCGGAATGGCCGCCGCGATCGCACTGCAGAAACAGGGACTCGACGTCACGATTTTCGAGCGCGCGCGCGCCTTTGGCCGCATTGGCGCCGACGTCAATCTTACCCCGAATGCCGTGCACGCACTCGACGGGCTGGGTATCGGCGAATTGCTGCGAACGACTGCGGCACGCCCCG
The DNA here is from genome assembly GCF_019891355.1 of Nitratireductor rhodophyticola. Lineage (NCBI taxonomy): Bacteria > Pseudomonadati > Pseudomonadota > Alphaproteobacteria > Hyphomicrobiales > Phyllobacteriaceae > Nitratireductor > Nitratireductor rhodophyticola. The sequence continues at coordinate 218,542 of NZ_JAHSSF010000004.1, forward strand.
AATATCGCATCAGCCGAACCTGGGATACAGGAGAGGAAACCTCACGTCTGCCAATGAGCACCGCAGCGGAAGAGCGCTACGGTGCGCCCCAGCTCACCATTCACCGTGCAGATCTGCTCGCTGCGCTGGAAAACGCCCTGACGGAGAACACGATCCGCTTCGCCACACAGGTCATCGCGGCCGAAGAAGGCGGCAGCGGCGCGGTCGCCATTCTCTCCGATGGCACGCGGTTTGAAGCAGACGCCTTGATCGGCGCCGACGGCATTCACTCGGCGGTGCGGCATTCACTGTTCGGCGAAGATCACCCCCGGTTCACCGGCCTGGTCTCCTATCGCGCCGTTTTCCCGCGCGAGCGGGGCGGCAACATCCCCAATCTCGACTCGTTCACGAAATGGTGGGGACCGACGCCTGAACGCCAGATCGTTACCTTCCCGCTCAACCTCGGCAGCGAGATTTTCGTCTTCGCCACCACACCGCAGGACGACTGGACGGAAGAAGGATGGACGCTGCCGGGCGATATCGGCGAGTTGCGCGAAGCCTATGCCGATTTTCACCCTGAAGCACGCGCCCTGCTGGATGCCTGCGAAAGCGTCACCCGTTCCGCATTGCATGTACGCGAACCGATGCAGCGCTGGTCCAAGGGACGCATCACGCTTCTGGGCGATGCTGCACACCCCATGGTGCCATTCATGGCGCAGGGTGCCTGCATGGCGATCGAGGATGCGGTCGTGCTGGCACGCGCCCTGAGCGGCGCTGTGCCGGACACGGTTTCGGAGGCCTTCAAACATTATGAAGCTGCACGCATCCCCAGAACCGCCAGGGTGCAGGAGGGATCACTCGCCAACAACTGGCTGAAAAAGGGCTCGAACGCGGACTGGGTCTACGGATACGACGCCTGGGAGGCGGCTCTCTCTGAAGGCGCCTGATCTCAATTCGGAGTAGCATATCCGGTGCCGGCGCGGCGGCACCGGAACGGCGCTGGCATTCATGGTTTGCGCCGCTGCAATCCCACCCTTGACGCTCTCCTCAGGGTCGAAGCCCCGGTACGAGGTGGTTGAGCTCAAACGTCTTGACCCCGGCCGCATGGCAAATTTTTGCCTGGAAACCGCTCCGACTGTTTCTAAACCAGTGATGGCGCGCACCCAGCCTGCATGGGCTGGGTGCGGTCTTTCTGCGCAGGCCGGGCGCCTAGGCAGCCTCGTAGACTATGCCGTCAGCCTGAGCCGATCCGACAACCGACCACACTGTGGCCGGAGCGGCGGAGTTGTTGCGGAACCAGTGCTTGCGGCCAGCAGGCGTCTTGACCAGATCGCGTGGCCCAAGCTCAACCTCAACGGTCTCGCCATTCTCCTCCCAGCCGACAATCAGCGCGCCTTCGAGAACGAGATAGGCGTCTTCCACATCGCGAACGATCGGCTTGATGCCGACGCCCGAAGGGATGCCCAGCATCTCCTTGCGGCAGGTGTCGTGGGCAATGCCGCCCTCACCCACATAGACCTTGCGGGTGAAGCCCGCCTTTTCCCAGATTGTCGGCAGTTCGTTGTGACGCACCACATACTGCGCCATCAGCTTCTGCAGCGGGTGGCTGCCGTTGCGATCGAAAGGCAACGTCTTGCCGGGCTCGGCACCAAAACTCCGCGCCAATTCCGCCGGATGCTCCTTCGGATGATAGTGATAGACCGGCGGCAGCGGCTTGCCGACATCGACCGAAATGGACATCAGTACCGGCGTGACGCCATCATTGCGGAAGCCGTGGCCGATCTCACGGGCATTGAGGATCATGTCCTTGGCACCGAGCTTGACCTCGACGACCTCGCCGTCCTTTTCCCAGCCAACCACAAGCACACCGTCGATGATGAGGAAACTCTCCTCAATCTCATGGCTGTGGCAGGCAGCGTATTTTCCCGGTTCCTTGTAGATCAGGCTCAAGGTGAAATGATCCGGCTTCATGGTTGACGTGTCGCCAACCTTTGGAGAGCCTCCGGCACCGATGTAACGCATCTGTGCCCGGGCCAGATCATCGAACCCGGCATTTGACGGGAAAGCATTCCAGTCAAACGTCTTGTCCGTAAAGCGGCCTGTATGGGCTGCAAGTTCCTGCGCCAGGGCCGAAGTGGCGGTCGTATGTATCGTCATGGGCTTTCCTTTCGCGTGAAGTGCGAGAAGGCTAGTGGAGGCGAATTTTACCTGCTAGACACTGTTTTATGGATAAAACACCTATCACACCGTCTCACTCCGACGACAAATATCTCGTCCCCGGTTTGATCCGCGGGCTACAGGCGCTGCAGTCTTTCACCCCTGAAGATCGTGAAATGACACTCTCCGACATAGCCCGCCGACTTCAAACGACGCGATCCGCAGCGTTTCGCACCGTCTACACACTCGCCCAGCAGGGTTACCTTCTGCACAACCCGCAGACAGGGCGCTACACGCTCGGCCCTGCAGTTCTGCGCCTTGGCTACGGCTATCTTGCGACCCGCGAGCTGGTCGAAGTGGCCCTGCCGGAACTCGAAAAACTCCGCGACAGGACGGACTGGTCGGCGCATCTGGGTGTACGCGATGGACGCTTCGTCCTCTACATGCTGCGTGTTCCCAGCCATATGGGCCTTGCAAGCATCGTCCATGTCGGTAGCCGCCTTCCGGCAGCCGGCACCACGATGGGTCGCGTGCTTCTCGCCGACCTCAGCGAAAGCGACCTGGTGCGTCTTTACCGCGACGAGACCTATCAGAACGCGCCGGGCCAGACCCCACGCAGTCTGGGCGAACTCGTCGCGCAGTGGCAACGGGATCGCGGCACGCCGGCAATTGTCCAGATCGGTAGTTTCGAAACAGGGATTGCCAGCATAGCCGCACCGGTGCGCGACATTGAGGGGAATGTCGTGGCCGCCATCAATGCCACCCAGTCAGCCTCCGCCGACCGTGTCGACAGCATTGACACCAGCATTCGAGACGAGGTGGTGCGCACCGCAGCCGCCATCACACGGTTGCTGGGTGGCACGCCCGCCTACCCCCTCCAGGAGAGCACGGGCACCTGAATGCGGTGAGCCACCCGGTTGTGCCGACCGATCAAGCCCACTCTTGCCACGGCCTGCGATTTGGGCTTAGATTAAATTGAACATTACGTTCAAATATGAACAGAGGGGCGCAACTCATGAAACTGACAAGACGCAACCTGATGCTGGGTGCTATGGGGAGTGCAGCCATGCTGTCCTTTCCGGGCAGAAGCCATGCGCAGGACAGCTTCAACTTCATCACACCGTTCACGCTTTCACTGGCCTTTGCGCCGGTCATCTATGCCGATGCGGCCGGCTACTACGCCGAAGAAGGCCTGGCCATGAACCTGCAGGCTGGCAAGGGTGCGGCTCTCGCTGCCCAGATGACGATCGCCAGGCAGATGGACGCCGGACGCACCGGCGGCACAAACTATATCGTTTCACGCGTGAACAATGACGCCCCGCTTATCTCGATCGCAACGATCGCCCAGCGGTCGCCCTTCTTCGTTCTGTCTTCCAAGGAAAATCCGGTGAAGACGATCGCTGACCTCGAAGGACGCACAGTCGGCATGGCGACACTTGGCGGCTCGATGGAAGGCACGCTCGACTTGATGATGACAGGAGCCGGTGCCTCACCGGACACGGTGAACAAGGTGAAGGTCGCCGATTCCGCCGCCTCGTTCGCGCTGATCGAAGCGGGCCGCGCCGGTGCATTTCTCGGCAATACCTCATCCATGATCATTGCCAGCTCGGCGCGCGACGACGTCGAAGTCATGCCCATCGACGACGGCATGCCCGGCCAAGTCTACGTCGCGCGACCCGATGAGATCGCCGAAAACCCGAACAAATTCATCTCCTTCCTGCGAGCAACGCACCGTGCAGCTGCTGAGATCGTCGACGCGGAAGACCTGACGCCGATCCTTGCTAAAATCGGTGAGAAGCACGATGTGACCGGCCTCAACAATACGGAAACCGCCCAGAAGGATCTGCACACCAATGCGCAGAACTGGGCCTCCAAGGGCAAGGAAAACATCCTGCGCAACGTTCCGGAAGTGTGGGAACGCGCCGTGGGTCTGCTCGCCGACGCCAAGCTCATCGATAAGGCCGTACCGGCGAGCGAGCTCTACACCAACAACCTTCTGGACCAGGCTCTGAAAGCATGAACATCGAGAATACTGCCGATATCCGCATCGTGGGTATCGGCAAAACCTTCGGCCAGGGCGAAAACGCCGTCCGTGCCATCGGTGACGCGACGCTCGACATGCAGCGGGGCGATTTCATATCCCTGCTCGGCCCGTCGGGCTGCGGCAAGACCACGCTCCTGCGCATCATCGCCGGCCTGGAACAGCCGAGCGAAGGGGAAATCATCGTGCGCAACCGGTCCGTCTGGGAAGGCGGCAAAAGATCGTCGGAAGCCACACGCCCCGTCTCGATGATGTTTCAGGAGGCGCGTCTTTTCCCCTGGTTCAGTGTGGCAGAGAACGTTGCCCTGCCCCTGCGCCTGCGGGGCGTCAAAAAAGCGGAACGGGAAGAACGCGCACACACGCTGTGTGAGACGGTGGGCCTGAAAGGTTTCGAGAAGGCCCGCCCCTCCGCGCTCTCCGGCGGCATGCGCCAGCGTGCATCGCTGGCACGGGCACTGATCACCGAACCCCAGGTCTTGCTGCTTGACGAGCCTTTCGGCGCGCTTGACGCAATGACGCGCGACACACTGAACATGGAGCTGATGTCCGTTTGCGCCAAGGCGCAGGTCACCACCATTCTCGTCACGCATTCCATCACCGAGGCGGCATTCCTTTCGGATCGCGTTGTGGTGCTTGCGTCCAGACCGGCCCGCATCACCGAGGTGATCGAAATGCCCTTCGAGCGTCCTCGCACGCTTGATCTTCAACGCAAACCCGAGTTTCAGGACATGCTTGTGCGTCTGCGCGCCAGCCTGACAGGAGGCCACTGATGGGCACCGACCGGTTCATCCGCATAGCGCTACCGACCGCAACCGTTTTTGCTTTCCTGATTGCCTGGACGGTTTATGTGCACACCGCAGAGGTCTCCGCATTCATCCTGCCCACACCGATGCAGATCGTTTCGGCCTTCATCGGCCTCGTAAGCGATCCGGACATCTGGGGCCACGCCCTCGTCACGGTGACCGAGGCCGTTTCCGGCTTTCTCATTGCCGTTGTTCTGGGGATTTCGCTTGGAATGGCAATGGCCCGCGTGCAGATGCTCGAATGGGCTTTCAAGCCCTTCATCGTGTGCCTGCAACTGATCCCCAAGATCGCCCTCGCACCGCTCTTCATACTGTGGTTTGGCTTCGGTCTCGAATCGAAGATCGTCATTGCTGCGGCTCTCGCCTTTTTTCCGGTTTTCTCGAACGCGCTGGTTGCGTTCCGCTCGGTCGAGCCCGGTGATCGGGACGTCTTCACCATGCTGCAGGCAAATCCGGTTCAGCGTTTCACCATGCTCGACCTGCCCACCGCCCTGCCAGTCGTCCTGGCTGGCATGGAAGTGGCCGTGGTGATGTCAATGATCGGGGCCATTGTCGGCGAGTTTATCGGCGGCAATGAGGGGCTCGGCTACCTCGCCGTTGCCATGCTGCAGGAGCTGCAGGTGCCCGGGCTTTTCGCCGTTATCGTGCTGCTGACACTGATCGGCCTCACGCTGTATACACTGATCGCCCAACTGCGTGGCTGGCTAACCCCCTGGCACGCTTCCGTGGCGGGTAAGTCCCGGGATAGTTAAAGCCGTTCCAGGAAACGCGGAAACCGCTCTTCTTTCACGAATAGCATGAGAACCGCCAACCAGACCGCCTCATCGATACCGTGAAACGCCGAGGCGGTCTGGCATGGAAACTCAGGCCAAAGTCAGCTCGGGGCCCTGCCCCGCAACTGAATTGACGCTCTGCGGCTGCCACACCATGGCAGCAGCCGCAGACGCCGTCAAAGGAACAGGTCTGCTATGATTGCCGACCCGAGATACGTGCCTGTCATCACGAACACGGCCACGATGAAGAGCTTCCAGCCGGAAGACCTGGCGATCGAAATCTCGCGGCGTGTGATGGCGATACCCGCATATGCAAGGCAAGGCGTTGCGAGCGTCAGGAAGTTGACGTGGCTGACCTTGTCCAGAACCCAGGCACTGCCGGGCGTCCATGGCAGGGTAACAAGAATGCCAACCAGCGAGATCCAGGCGACCGACGGCAGACCGACCGGCACGACATGAGTCAGGACGAGACCGACCATCGCGATCACGTAGAGGACAGCCAGACCGACCAGCCCCTGCATGACGGTTGCGTCCGTGGCGACGGTATTGCCCACCAGCGCGATGAGGGAAACGGCGATGAGAAGCACCGCGTGCTGCGCCAGATCGGGCTTCGTTTCCGCTTCGTAGTCCACAGGAAGTTCAGCAGTGCTCATGATCACTCTCCGGCGTTGCTGGCTACGGGCTCTTTTCGGCCCAGAAGGTCATAGAGTTTCTCGGTCACCGGCAGGGCGACGAAGATGCACAGGTAAAGCCCGGTCGCATAGGTCAACACATTGCTGGCCCCGGCCAGTGCGAGGATCTGTTCTTCCATGGCCGGGACAGCGTGAGACAATGCGCCCGAACAGGCCGCCATCATCGAACCCGACCCGATGCCACACGCCATGGCCAGCGCCTCGATGCTGAACCAGCCCGACGTCGCCAGAAGCGAGGCGAGAATGGCAAAGATAAAGGTCCCGAACAGCGTGCCGATCACATAGACGCCCATGACTCCTGCGCCTTCGGCGGATTTCAGCCCGTATTTGTCGGCGATGATCGCAATGTTCGGCTCCCGTGCGACGGAGAACGTGGCGCCCACCGCCTCGCGCCCCATGCCGAGAAGCAGAACGGCAACCGGGAAGGCAAGCAGAATGGTGCCCAGATTGCCGAGTTCCTGCAGGATCAGCGCCGGTCCCGCAGCGATGATCTTTTCCATCGACGGACCGATAATCGTGCCAAACTTGGCGATGAACGGCATGATCGCGATCACGATCAGCGGTGATGCGGCACGAACCTCGCGCTCTCCCATCCAGCCTTCGACTTTGCGAATGACATTGGGATTGAGAACCAGCCCCATCACGAAGGCGTAGAGCAGAGGCAGAAGCAGGATCGACCCGATGCCGATCGGCACGGCGACCACGCCAATGGCCTCTGCGATGATGGTAATGACCAGCACGCTCAGATGAAGGCGCCAGTCCAGCAGTATGTCTTTCGTCTTCTCCATAGAGATCCCCTCTCGTAAGCCCGTCCCATTCTTAACGCGGGCCGGGATGGAACAAAGGGCGGCCCTGGAGGGACCGCCCATGCGGTTCAGCCCGGCGCGTAACCGAAGCCGATCGTCGGATCGGCTGCGGTTTCGACCCAGACCGATTTTGTTGTCGTGTAGGCGGCAAGCGCTTCCCGGCCGGAAGAGCGCCCGTAGCCCGACTGGCCAAAGCCGCCGAAGGGCGACATGACGTTGATGGTCTTGTAGCTGTTGATCCAGAATGTGCCAGCGCGAACTTTCGCCGCAACCCGGTGCGCACGCCCGACATCCCGCGTCCAGACCGCGCCTGCGAGCCCATAGGGTGTGTCGTTGGCGAGCGCGACAGCCTCTTCCTCGTCGTCGAAGGAGAGAACCGACAGAACGGGACCGAACACCTCCTCCCGGGCGATCTCCATCTCGCGCGACACGCGATCGAGAATTGTCGGGGCGTAGAAGAAACCGCCGGTTTCGCCCAGGGCATCCGGCTTACCTCCGCCTGTCGCCAGATGCGCACCTTCTGAAACGGCGTTGCGCACCATCGTGTCCACCTTGTCCCACTGGCGCGCATTGTTGACCGGGCCGATCTGCGTGGCCGGATCGAGCGGCATACCGACGGGAATGCGCGCGCTGGCCTGTGCCAGTTTCTCGACCATCTCGGCATGCACGCTGCGATGTACGAGGAGGCGCGATCCCGCCACGCAGCTCTGACCGCACGCCGCGAAGATCGCCGCCTGCGCGCCGATCACCGCACGGTCCACATCCGCATCGGCGAAAACGATATTGGCGGACTTGCCGCCCAGTTCCAGGATCGACGGGATGAGACGCCGGGCGGCAGCCGCAGCAATCGCTGCGCCACCCGTGGCCGAGCCGACGAAGACGACCAGCCCCGTGGCGGGGTGCTCGATCATTTTCTGGCCGGCAGTCGGTCCCTGCCCGGCAATCACATTGACGAGCCCCTTCGGCGCACCTGCCCTGACGCACAGGGCGGCAATGACGAGCGAGCTCAGCGGCGTGAGCTCGGACGGTTTCAGCATCACGGCATTGCCCGCACAGATCGCCGGTGCAACCTGCCAGCAGCAGGTAAAGAGCGGTGCATTCCACGGGGTGATCTGCGTCACGACACCGATGGGCTCATGACGGGTGTAATTCAGATGGCTCGACGGAACCGGAATGACGTCGCCGGTGATCTTGTCGCACCAGCCGGCATAATATTCGAACATCTCGGCCATGCGGGCAGGCTCACCGGCTGCGTCTCGGATCGGGCGGCCGGCAGAGATCGCCTCGAGACGCGAGAGTGGCTCCGCATGGGAACGAATCTGGCGTGCAATCTCGAACATGATGCGCCCGCGCTCGGAGGCCGTCTTGCCCCACCATTCTCGCTGCGCTGCGATGGCTGCTTCGGCCGCGGCATTCACGACCGCCGCACCGGCATCCGGAAACTCGGCGAAAATCTTGCCCGTGGCAGGGTCGGTCAGCGCAAGGGTTTCGCCATCGCCCCGCATCAGCTGTCCTGCCACATGGTTCTGCACGTCGGCACTGCCCAGAAGCTCAGTCAGCAACCGTGCGACTTCGACGCGCGTATCGGTTGCGGGAATCATGTCGTCAGCCATTGGTCTTCTCTTTCGTCGCGGCCTCAACACGGCCGAGCAGCATGAAATCCTGATTGTCGGAAACGCCCGAACTCTCTTCGGTCCAGAGACTGGCGACGAGTTCCGAAACCGGCATGGCGCAGCCGCTTTCCTGCGCCAGTTCGAGCGCCAGCCGCACGTCCTTGCGCATCAGCCCGGCGGAGAATCCGCTGTCGAAACTGCCGCTCATCACCCAGTTGGGGAAATGGATTTCACTAAGCGCGCTGCGACCCGTGGCGCTGTTGATGACGGAAAGCGCGTCTTCCGCCGGCAGGCCCGATGCCTCGGCAAGGCGCAGGCCTTCGGCCGTGGTCAGCATGTGGCAGGCCACCAGCATGTTGTTGACCAGTTTGGCGATATTGCCGGAACCGCTTGGCCCGACATGGATCACCCTGGAGGCAAGTGCATCCAGAACCGGTTTCGCCTGCGCGACCCACTGCGCATCGCCGCCCAGCATCACCGACAGAGAGCCGCTGGCCGCACCCTGAGGACCACCGCTGACAGGCGCATCGAGGAAGCCATGACCAAGATCGGCAAGTTTCGCCGCCAGTTCACGGCTTACCGACGCCTCGGAGGTGGACGTGTCGACAATGATTTTCGGGGTCTTGAAAGCACCGGCAGCCAGTCCGGCCCCGATCGTCGCCTTCACATGGCTGGCCAGAGGCAGCGAAAGCACGATCACATCGCTCGCTTCGATCACACCGGCCGGCGTCTCATGGGTAGCGATGCTGGCTTCTGCGGCTCTTGCCATGGCCTGCGGTGCAAGATCAAAAGCTGCCACCGAAAACCCTTTGGCCAGAAGGGAGCGGGCCATGCCCATTCCCATCGCTCCAAGACCGATCACACCGACCGACTGCGTCATGATACCTCCCGTTTCACTTGGCATTCATGACACTGCGGTGACAGCGTGTTGTTTTGTAGATAGCGATTCAGGTACGTAGCGTTGCCATTTTGGCAACACCGAACGATCTAATTTTGAAATGCCACCATGTTTGCGGCCAGATAGTCGATCGTCACCGCAGCGGACTGCGGCAGACGCCGGCGCGCCCGCACCATGAGATGCGCACTGACGTGCCGCAGGCTTTCCTCGTCGAGGTCAATGATTGCGACTTCGCCCCGCTCAGCCTGGATGGAAACGGAGAAGCGCGGAAGGAAACTGCCGCCCATGCCTGCACCGACATAGCGGATCAGAGCGGCGATGGAAGACGTTTCGACCTGCGGACGCAGCGCCAGTCCGAGGTCACCGGCCGCACGCGCCACCAGAGCCCTGATGCCGTGTCGGGTATCGAGAATGGCAAAGGGATGATCAAGCATCTCTGCAAGCCGTACAGACCGGCGTTCGGCGAGCGGGGAGCCCACGGGAACAACACCGCAGAGCGGTTGTCTGGCAAGAGCGACGGAGCGCGTTGCCTCCATGGGAACGGGATTGTAGGCGATACCCAAATCCGCGTCCCCTTCGATCACCCGGCGCTGAATTTCCTCGGTTCCGGCAATGTCGATGCGAAAGCGCAGATGAGGATGCTTGCTCCCGAGCGGTCCAAGGCCATTCTGCATCAAATCGGCGGCGAACCCTTCGCCCACGGCGATGCGCACCACCTGACCGCCCGTGTCCCTGAATTTGCCAAGCTGATCGAGCAGGAACGTTTCCTCGTCCTGCCGGACAAGCGCATGCTCACGAACCAGGCGCCCCGCATCCGTCAGCACGATGCCCTGGGCGCTGCGCTCCACCAGGGCAACGCCCAGCCGCGCCTCCGCTTCGGCGAGCCTGCGGCTGATCGCCGAAGGCGCCACGTTCAGCCGTTCGGCAGCGCGACGGATCGAGCCCTCGCGGGCAACGACCAGAAACGCCCGCAGAAAGCGGCTGTCCAGCGCGTCCATCAGCCTGACAGGGCCTGCCGCACCAGCCGCACCCAGAACTCGGCACCGGTCGGCAGCACATCGTCATTGAAATCGAAATGCGGTGAATGGAGCCCGGGATTCTCCCCCTCACGCGCCGCGCCCAGCCAGATATAGGCCCCCGGTTTCTCGTTCAGCATGAAGGCAAAATCCTCCGATGCCATGCTCGGCCCTGCCTCGCCTGTATCGAGCCCCATGGCCCCGCCAACGCGTCTCGCCAGCGCCGCCTCATCCGCGCTGTTGATCGTTGCCGGATAACGTCGCTGATAATCGATATTCGCCCGGCAGCCATGTGCCGCAGCGATGCCCTGGACCACTTCAGAAAGCCGCGCCTCGATTTCATCCCCCGCCTGCGACTGGAACCAGCGTGCCGTGCCGCGCACCACGGCGCGGTCCGGGCAGACGTTGAAGGCGGACCCGGTGTGTATCTGTGTCACCGAAACCACGCCCGGCACCAGTGGCGAAAGCCGTCGCGCCGGCAGCTCCTGCAAAGCGGCGGCCATCCGCGCAGCGGCGGCCACCACACCATCACTCTGTTCGGGCATGGCAGCATGCCCGCCACGCCCTTCGATCGTGATCTCGAAAATGGCGAAGGCTGCCATCATCTCACCGTCGCGGGCGACAAGCCGGCCGGGTGCGAGCCCCGGCCAGTTGTGAATGCCAAAAACCATATCGCACGGAAATTGACGGAAAAGGCCGTCCTCGATCATCACCCGTGCGCCGCCATCGTTTTCTTCCGCCGGCTGGAAGATCAGCGTCACGTTTCCGCCGCTCACCCCGTCGGTCGCCATCTGGCGCGCTGCCAGAAGCAGCATCGCGGTGTGCCCGTCATGCCCGCATGCGTGCATCTTGCCGGGATGGGTCGAAGCATGATCGAGCCCCGTTGCTTCCGCGATGGGCAGGGCGTCGATATCCGCCCGCAAACCGACCGAACGGTTTCCCTCGCCCAGTCGGGCCACAACGCCGGTCTGCGCGAGCCCTGTTTGAACCTGCCACCCCCAGCCGTCCAGCAGGCCGGCGATCAGCTTCGAGGTGCGCTCTTCCTGAAACCCCAATTCGGGATGACGGTGCAGGTCGCGCCGCCACGCAACAGCCTCGTCGATATGAGCGCTTTCGAACATTCTCTCACCCTTTCAGCAATGTCGGCAGAACGCCGCCGACCGCGACGCACCCGAATGGTCGTGAAAGAGGAGCCCGGAATTGTCAAGAACGGTAAGCGCTCAGGCGGTGGCCTCAGCCTTTCGGGATCGTCGCAGCACACGGCCAGGGCGCGCGCCAGTTGATTGCCCCTCCCGCCAGACAATCGTTCCATTGACCAGAACCGCCTCTATGCCTCTGGCAAGCGTCTTGGGGTTTTCAAACGTGGCGCAGTCGATGACGGTGTCCGGGTTGAAAAGGGTGATATCCGCATACGTCCCTTCCCGCACAACGCCACGATCCGCAAAGCCGAATTCAAGCGCGGTGAGACCGGTCATTTTGAACACGGCCGTCTCAAGCGGGAAGAGCCCGATATCGCGGCTATAATGTCCGAGCACACGCGGGAAAGTTCCCCAGAGCCGCGGATGAGGGTTCTCGTCATGCGGCAGGCCGTCCGACCCGATCATGGTCGGTACGTATTTGAGGATGCGCTGAACATCATCCTCGTGCATCCGGAAATAGACGGCACCGGCCGGCTGCAGGCGCTGAACGGCCTCTTCAAAAGCGCAGCCCATGACTTCCATCACGTCATCGAGGGTCTGGCCGGCATATTGCGGCAGCGGCCGCGACCAGGTGATGACCGTCTTTGGCGAGTTGCGCGCGTGATCGGCCGTAAGGATGGTCGAGGATGCGGTATAAGGATAGCAATCAAGACAAACGGGCTGCTCCTTCATCTGCTTGTCGATCAGGGCCAGGGTTTCGACCGACCGGCCATGATTGTTGACGCCCGCGAGCTTGTGGTGCGAAATCAAAAGCTGCACCCCGACCTCGGATGCGATCCGGAAGGATTCTTCAAGCGACTCAATCGTGTAATCGCCCTCGTCGCGCATGTGTGTTGCGTAGAGCCCGTCATGAGCGGCCATGGGCCTGCAAACCTCAATCACCTCCTCGGTGGTTGCCGCCTGCGCCGGTGGATAGGCCAGCCCCGTCGAAACACCGATGGCACCCGCCTGCATTGCCTCTTGCACAAGCGCCTGCATCGCCGCAATCTCCGAGGGCGTCGCTTCGCGGTTAAGGTCATCCATGGCAATGGCGCGCAAGGTCGTATGGCCGACGAGCATTGCGCTATTCGTCGCCGCCGGCTGCTCTTCGAGCGCGCTGAGATAGTCAGCGAAAGTCCTGTAGCGATACCAGTCACCGGTCTCATCAAGCAGATCGAGCGGCGGGGTCACCGGCTTGCGCACCGGTTCGGGCATGGGCGCAAGCGAAATGCCGCAATTGCCGCCCACAACAGTGGTGACGCCCTGACTGACCTTGGCCGTCATATCGCCAGCCGAAAGCAGGATGCGATCGTCATGCGTGTGAGAATCGATGAAGCCGGGAGCAAGGATGAGACCGGTCGCATCAATCTCGGCTTCCGCCCGGGCACCGGCAAGGTTCCCTATGGCAGCGATACGGTCGCCCGAAACGCCGACATCGGCCGCGTAACGCTCGGCGCCCGTTCCGTCGATGACAAGCGCGTTGCGGATCAGAATGTCGAAGCCCTGCGGCATGGTGTTTTCCTTCATAGTGGGAGCGGGCGGAAGTTCTGGAAATCCCAATGGCGGCCCGGCGCGGCCTCCAGCAGCAATTGGGTGTAGGGCTGTTTTGGGGACGTCAGCACGTCGGCGGCGGGGCCGAACTCGACGATCTTCCCCTTCTGCATAACCATGATCGTGTCGCAGATCTGTGCAGCCACTCTCAGATCATGGGTGATGAACAGAACACCGACACCGGTCTTGCGGCGAATATCGTCGAGAAGCTCGAGCACCTGCGCCTGAACGGACACATCGAGCGCGGACACTGCTTCATCGGCCACCAGAACGTCCGGTTCCAGTGCCAGCGCGCGTGCAATGCAGATGCGCTGGCGCTGACCGCCCGAGAATTGGTGCGGATAGCGTTTCAGGGCATCCGCCGGCAGGCCGACCAGCCCCATCAGTTCGCCCGCCCGGCGCAGCGCCTGCGCCCGGGCCACACCGAAATTCGTCAACCCCTCGATAATGGATTCGCCAACGGTCAGGCGAGGATTGAGGGAGCGGAACGGGTCCTGAAAAACCATCTGGATGCGTTTGCGTACGGAAAGCAGCGCCGAGCCTCGAACGGCGGCAATGTTTTCTCCGCAAACGACAACCTCGCCCTGCGTCGGGTCCTGAAGACGCACGATGCAGCGCGCGACCGTGGATTTTCCGGACCCGGATTCACCGACCACGCCCAGAATCTCACCCCGGCGCACGGTCAGGTCGACATCCACCGCCGCCGCCACTTCACGCCTGGCACCGAGGAACCTCTTCTGCGCGTAGACCTTGCCCAGCCCTTTGACCGAGAGCACGATGTCGCCGTCATTGGCTTCCCGCGCTTCCGGCACGAGGCTTGGAACCGAAGATACCAGCATTCGGGTGTAGTCCTTGTCCGGGGCGGACAATATCTTCTCCCGCGTCCCGACCTCGACGACTTCGCCCCGGTTCATCACCACCACGCGGTCGGCGATGTCGGCCACGACGCCAAAATCATGGGTGATGAAAAGCACGGCCGTGTTGTGCTTTTCCTGAAGTTCGCGGATCAGCAGCAATATCTGCTTCTGGGTGGTGACATCGAGTGCCGTGGTCGGCTCATCCGCGATCAGAAGCCTGGGCTCGAGGATCAGCGCAATGCAGATCACCACCCTTTGCCGCTGCCCTCCGGAGAGCTGATGCGGGTAGGAATTGTAGATGCGTTCCGGCTCCGGCAAATGCACGGCTTCGAGCATCTCCATGACCTTCTCGCGCCGGGCCTTCCTGCCCATGCGTTTGTGGATGCGCAGCACCTCATCGATCTGCTCTCCTACGGTCTCGACTGGGTTGAGCGCTGTCATCGGCTCCTGGAAGATCATCGCCATTCTGGTTGCGCGCAGGGCACGCAGGCGTTCCATATCCGCTTCGAGTACGTTTTCGCCATCGAGTTCGATGCGCCCGCCTGAACAGTGCAGCGCTTCGCGCGAAAGAAGCCCCATGATGGAGAAGGCTGTGACAGATTTGCCCGATCCGGATTCTCCCACCACGCAGACCGTCTCTCCCGGATGCACCGTGAAGCTCACGTCGCTCACCACCTTCGCCGAGGGATTTCCAGCAAGGCTGACGGCAAGATTGCGGACGTCGAGCACTGGCCTCCCGGTCGGCGCCAGATCGTTTTTCTGATTGCTCATGTTCTCTTCGCCATCTTGGGATCGAGCACGTCACGCAGCACATCGCCAAGAATGTTCACGCTCAACAGCGTGAACGCCAGGATGATGCCGGGATAGAGGACGAGGCTCGGATAAAGCTGAAAATACATGCGACCGTCGGCCATCATGTTTCCCCAGGAGGGGATTTCCGTGGGCAGGCCGGCTCCAAGGAAACTAAGGGTTGCTTCCGTCAGAATGGCGGAGGCGAATATGAAGGTCCCCTGCACGATCAGCGGCGCCACCGTGTTCGACACCATATGGCGGATCAGCAGCCGATAGGTCGGCGTACCGAGCGAGATTGCGGCTTCCACATAGGCTTCGGAGCGCACATTGAGGATGATGCTGCGCACCAGCCGAACCACACGCGGGATCTCCGGCACGGTGATGGCCACGAGCACGGTCACCAGCGATGCACCCGTCAGGGAAACAAGCGCAATGGCAAGCAGAATGCTGGGGATCGCCATGATGCCGTCCATCACCCGCATGATGAGGGTGTCGGCGAAACGGATGTAACCCGCAACCACGCCGATGATCAGGCCGACCACAAGGCTGGCTGCCGCCGCGCCCAGACCGACGATCAGCGAAACGCGCGCGCCAAAAAGCAGACGCGAATAGACATCGCGCCCGAATGCATCATTGCCCAGCCAGTGCTCGGCCGAAACGCCTGCAAAGCGCTGCAGCGGATCGATCGCAATCGGATCCGCCCTGATCAGGAACGGCGCGAAGACGGCCAGAAGCGCCACCACCGTCAGCACGACAAAGGCCAGGAAAACGGGAACACTTCTGAGGGAAAGAAGCATCTGCGCTGCGAAGGATGACCTGTCGCTGCGCGCCGGCGCGCGCGCTGCCGGTTCTGCAAGCAGATCGCCCTGAATTGTATTGTTGCTCATCGTGATCCTCAGTAGCGGATGCGCGGATCAAAAACGGTGTAGAGAATATCCACCACCAGGTTGATCAGGACGTAGGTGAACGAAAACAGCAGGATGAGTCCCTGAATGACGGGATAATCCCTGGCCAGAACCGCCTCCACGACGAGACGCCCGAGCCCGGGAAGATTGAACACGGATTCAGTGACCACCACGCCCGTGATCAGAGACGCAACACCGATGCCGATCACCGTGACGATGGGCACTGCCGCATTGCGCAGGGCATGGCGCAGGAGCACGCTGGTCTCCTTCGCGCCCTTGGCACGGGCGGTGCGGATGAAATCCTCGCCCATCACGTCGATCACGCTGCTGCGGGTCATGCGCGCCACAAGCGCGATATAGATGCCACTCAGGGCGAGCGTTGGCAGGACAAGGCGCTGGAAGAACGGCCACAGACCCTTATCGACGGAACTGTACCCCTGCACGGGAAACCATCCGAGTTTGAGCGCCATGAGATAGATCAGAAGATATCCGATGACGAATGTCGGAATGGAAAACCCGAGCACGGAGAAGGTCATCACCGTGCGATCGAGCAACCCGCCGGGATTGCGCGCGGCGACCACCCCCATCGGGATCGCAACGACGATTGTCAGCAGTATGGTCAGGACCGCGAGTGAAAGCGTCGGCCCGATACGGCCGCCGATCATCTCGAGAACCGGCGTGCCGGAGAGCAGCGACACGCCCAGGTCTCCCTGGGCGAGCTGCTTCATCCATACATAGAGCTGGACCATGATCGGCTGATCCAGCCCCATGCTGCGGCGGATCGCCTCCAGTTGCGCACCGGAGGCGTCGTCACCGGCAAGGATGGCGGCCGGATCGCCAGGCGTCAGGCGAAGCATGGCAAAAACCACGACCGCGACCATGGCCATCACCGGCAGTGTCGCCACTGCCCGTTTGATGACATAGGAAAACATCAGGCTGCTACTCCGCCGCTTTCTTAATGTTCCAGAACAGGGTCACCGGCGCCTCCAGAAATCCGGTCCATTCGCTGTCATAGGCGGCGGGAATGCGGAACTGGCCAAGCGGCCCCACCACGCCCTTGTCGATGGCAAGCTTCTGGATTTTGGCGGCAATGGCCTTTTGCTCTTCCGCATCCGCCGCTCGTGCGTAGTCAAGACGCAGCGCCTCGATCTCCGGCACGTCCGGCCAGCCGGCCCATGATTTGCGACCCGCCGTCGACAGTGTGGTGTTGCCGAACGGGTCACCGCTGGTTGCCAGAATGCTGTAGGTAGAGAAGGCGTTCCAGCCGCCCTCCTCCGGAGATTTCTGGTTGCCCTGCTGGGTCACCACCGTCTGCCAGTCCATGGTCTTGAGGTCGACATTGAACCCGGCCTTGCGCCAGGCATCGGCCATGACAATGGGCTGTGCCGCCAGCATGGCAATGTCGGTTGGCTGAAGAAGCACGACCGGCGTACCATCGTAATTGGCCTCCTTCAGAAGATCCCTGGCGCGCTCAATGTCCGCGTTGACGACCCACTCTTCGCCATAAGTGTCTTCATTGGGATTGCCGCAGCCCATGACCGCCGCGCAGGTCTGGAAATATTCCGGGTTCCCCACAAGCATACGCAGGACATCTTCCTGCCCCACCGCCGCCATGGCGGCCTGGCGGACCAGTTCGTTGTCGAAAGGAGGGTGAAGATGATTCATCCGGAAATAGGTCCAAGAACCAAGCTTGTCGATGACCTTCACATCGATGCCATCGGCGGCCTCTACCAGAGGCAGAAGGTCGAAGGGGATCTGCTGGATGAAATCGATCTCGTCATTCTGCAGCGCATTAATGGCCGTCATCTGGTCGGGCATTGTCACCCATTCGACCCGGTCGACGTTCACCACCTTGCCCCCGGCGGTCCAGCTCGGCGGCTCATCCCGTGGCACATAATCCCCGTTCTTTTCGTAGACCACACGCACGCCCGGCTGGAACTCCTCTTCGATGAACCGGAACGGGCCCGAGCCCACATATTCTGTGATCGGCTGAGAGCCCGGCGTTTCTGCCACGCGTTTGGGCATCATGAAAGCGGGGCGGGAGCTAAGCTTGGAGAGGCCCGATAGCAGGAGCGTCGTCGGCTGCGTCAGCTTGATGACGAAGGTTTTGTCGTCGGTCGCGGTGATGTCCTCAACCATTGTCATCAGCGCCAGTCCGGTGGTGTCGACCCCACCCCAGCGCTTGATCGAGGCAATGCAGTCCTCAGACGTCACCGGCGCGCCGTCATGCCATTTGAGACCATCACGCAGTGTGAAAGTGTAGGTCTTCTTGTCGTCGGAAACAGTCCAGCTCGCCATCTGCGGCTGCACCTTGAACTCCGAGTCGACGCCGAGAAGCGTGTCGTAGATCATGTAGCCATGATCACGCGTGAGAAAAGCAGTGCTCATCACCGGATCCATCACGCGGAGGCCCGACATCATCACGGCCTTCACCGTCTCGGCCTGCGCCGCCGTCGAGGCCGCGACTGGAACAAGCACGGAAGCGGCGCAAAGCAGGGCACGGCTTCCGCGTAGCAAACTCTTGCAAGACAAGATCATCATTATTCCCCTTTGTGGTTGCATTCCAATTCCGCCGCCCGGTTTCGCCGGGCGGATCTCGTCAAACGCGCTAATGGAGCGCGAAAGCATGTCGTTGAACGGCACAGGGCCGGCCGGCCAGGCGATCGGCCAGGAGCCGGGCACTTCCCGCAGCAAGGGTGAAACCGAGCATCCCATGACCTGCATTGATCCAGAGATTGCCGCACGGCGTCGCACCGATAAGCGGTGTGCTGTCTGGCCGGGCGGGACGCATCCCCGCCCACACCTTCGGCTGAGCAGCCGGGGCAAGCTCCGGCAACAATGCGTTCACCTGGGATTTGAGAAGATCGATACGCCGCGCGGTCACGCCGGGATCCCGATCCCCGATATCGACCATGCCGGCAACACGCAGCCGATTGCCAAGGCGGGCATAGACCACTTTTCTGTGAATGTCGCTGACGCTGCGGGCGGGCGCACGGCTCTTTTCCGTCAGTTCATAGGTCAGGCTGTATCCCTTGAGCGGATGGATCATTGGGTTGAAGCCCGCCGCCAAGCCAAGTTTCTGCGCACCGAGCCCGTTTGCGATGACATAGGCATCCGCAGACAGAGAGGGCCCATCGGTCTCGAGGCCGACGACCTGCTGCCCGCTGAAGCGAAAGCCCCTTACTTCGGTGTTGAAGCGAAAGGTTACATTGTGCGGTGCGGCCGAAAGCTGGCGGTGCATCTGAACACACAGCTTGAGGCAATCGCCTGCGTCTTCCTCGGGCATGAAAATGCCGCCGACGATTCCATGACCGCCTGCCTGTAAGGCAGGCTCCATTTCCAGACAGTCGCGCCGGCTCAAAATACGCTGCCCACCGGTTGTGGCATCGCGCATCTGCAACTGCCGGCAGGCGAGAGCGTAAGCTGCGTGATCCTGATAGACGAGCAGCTTTCCGGTGGAGGAGAAGTCGAAGGCATAACCTTCGCGTGCAACCATCTCGCGCAGAAGCGCCCTGCTCGCGAGCC
This sequence comes from Nitratireductor rhodophyticola, assembly GCF_019891355.1. Taxonomy (NCBI): domain Bacteria; kingdom Pseudomonadati; phylum Pseudomonadota; class Alphaproteobacteria; order Hyphomicrobiales; family Phyllobacteriaceae; genus Nitratireductor; species Nitratireductor rhodophyticola. The sequence continues at coordinate 238,128 of NZ_JAHSSF010000004.1, forward strand.
CGAGCTCCAGCATGTCGCGGGTCGTGCGGTGAACCGTCTCCCGACGGCACGCTTTGAGGAATGCCAGTCCCCAGCGCCACTGTGCAGGATCGGCACGCAGCCGGAAATTCAGCGGTGCATCCCTGTCTATCAACCAGGACGGCAATTTAGGCAGGACTGCCGGATCGGCAAGCGGCGCGACAAAACTGTAGCTCAACTGGGCGCCATTGGCCCTGCTCGTCTCAAGTCCTGGTTCAGCGTTCCTGTCCACCACCGTCACTGTGTGACCGTCGCGCCTCAGGAAGTAGGCGGTCATCAGGCCAACAATGCCGGCGCCGATAACCAGGACGTGTCTGTGCCCTTCGTTCATGCCGCGCTCCCGCGCAACGCCGCGATCGTAGCAGCCGCTGAAATGTGCTCCAGGCTCGTGCGAACGGTGATGACGGCTGCGCACCGGACCTGGACCGCGGCCTTGAGGGCACCCTCGATCTGCGAGGCGTTGTCCACCGTGAGGCTCAGCGTTCCGAAAGAGGATGCAAAGACCGGAAAATCCGGGTTCGTCAGGCCGGTCATGCCGATCCGGCCGGGGAAATGCTTCTCCTGATGCATGCGAATGGTGCCGTAGGAGCCATTGTCCGACACGATCACAATCGGCTTCGCGCCATAATGCATGGCCGTCGCCAGTTCATTGCCTGTCATCAGAAAGCCGCCGTCTCCGACAAAGCAGACAACCTGCCGCTCCGGATGCCGCAGGCTTGCGGCCACCGCCGCAGGCACGCCATATCCCATGGCGCCGGAGGCGGGTGCCAGCATCAAGCGACCGCCACCGAAACGCATCAGGCGCTGGACCCAGCCACCGAAGTTTCCCGAATCGATGGTGATGATCGCATCGTCGGCCAGCAAGCGGTCGGCAGCCGCGACAAAGTCACCGAAAACAACGCCGTCCTCCACATCCCCGGCACCCCGCCATTCGCGCAGGGAGCAGGCAACCGCGTGAAGCGCTGCACTCCAGTCGGTGTGTTGCGATGCCGGCGCATCGGGCGCCATGGCAAGAAGCTGTTCGAGAAATATCCGGGGCTCCGCCGCCAGCCCCATTGCGAGACCCCGCACATGGCCGACCGCCATAGCATCGGGCCAGACCTGCACCACCTTCTGCGCCGGCAGAGGCGCGGCCGGAAAAGTGTAGCCCTGCGTCGTCACATCACCGAGCCTTGTGCCGACGCCGATGACGAGATCGGCCTTTGCAACGGCTTCGGCAAGCGCAGCCGGAGCGCCATAGGCGAGATGGCCCGCAAACTGCGGATGATCGTTTGGCAGAACGTCGGCATGCCGCACAGCCGTTGCAACGGGGATGGCAAACGCTTCCGCCACGGCCTTCAGGGTCGTTTGCGCTGCATCGGATTTGAGCAGCCCTCCAGCGATCAGCAGTGGCCGTTCGGCATCCGCGATCATATCCCGGAGATCGACCATGTCCTGCTGTGAGGCAGCAGCACGGGCAACACGGTTGACCTGAACGGCGGGCGCTTCAACCAGATCTTCCAGCATGTCTTCAGGGAGGGCGACGACCACCGGCCCGGGCGTACCGCTCGATGCGGCGTGGAATGCCGTGGCCACGGTATCGACCAGGCGGGCAGCGTCATTGACTTCGACAACCCATTTCGCGACCGAGCCGAAGACCCTGCCGTAATCCATTTCCTGAAACGCGTTCATCTGTCGATGCGCGCGCTCCACCTGCCCGATGAACAGCACCAGAGGAACGGCATCCTGCTGGGCGGAGTGAACAGCGATCGCCGCGTTCATGGCGCCCGGCCCGCGGCTTACAAAAGCGACGCCTGCACGGCCCGTAAGCCGCGCATCGGCCAGCGCCATGAAGCCTGCACCGCTTTCATGCCTTGTCGTCACGACCGAAACGGCTGGCTGTTCGACAAGAGCGTCAAGCACGCTGAGATAACTCTCGCCAGGCACGCAGAAAACCCGGTCTATGCCGTGCACCCTGAGCGATTCCACCAGAAGGTCGGCAGCACGCTTCATCAATTTACCTATCCTTCCCGGTGTCAGCGGATGGGCGTTTGCCCTCCAGCGTGCGGAGCGATTTTGCTTTCAGATCCTCGGGCAAAGACGCTGTCAGGTGTTCGACAGCCTTCCAGAGCCGGTCCCAGCCCTCCGGCGTGCGAAGGGGGACACCGAGGAAGTACTCTTCGGTTTTTGCGCGCAGCATCAGATAGAGAATGCCGGCCAGCATGATGCTGACCACGGCGGGCACATCGGCTTCCTCCGTCAGACCGTCGACACGGTCGATGAAGGCGCGTGCGGCGCTTTCGCGTCGATCCGCCAGCTTGGCGCTGACATCGTTTCGCTCAATCAACTCCCAGCGGCGGACCTCGCAAAGCGGCTGATTGTTGGCCAGCGCATCGATCTGCTCGCGCAGCATCGTCAGGATGAGATCAGCCGGCGGGCGTTCGCTCGATTCGTTGCCCTTCACGACGCTTGAGCTCTTGGTCCAGAAATCCTGCTCCTGCATCCAGGTCAGCATGAGACCCGGCATGCCGTCGAAATAGCGATAGATCAGCTCCTTGCTGACACCGGCGCGCTTGGCCACGGAGTTAACTCCGACGCCGGCCATGCCGGTCTCGCAGATCTGCTCCTCCAGCGCCTGAAGGATGGACCGCTCGGTCCGCTCACGCCGTGACATGGCTTCTCCTCATCATCATGCTTCTTTGAACGGGCAAACCGTGAGGATGAGCCAGTCCACCCGCCAGACGGGCAACCAGTTCCGTCTCCGCGAAGCCGACTGGCTGCCCTTCTTGCCAGACCTCGGTGGAAAGGTAGACAGCCGTCCCCAGGCGGCGAGCCGCACACACGCGCGGGTCCGCACTCTGCAGCGCAACAATCCGGCCGTTCAGATCAATGTGGACGCGGTCACGCGCGGCAGCCTCGACGGTGACCGGCGCTTCCAGCCGGATGATCGCGTGGCCGGCCTGTGTTCCGGTCAGTTCCTGCCACGCAAGCTCACCGAGAATCTCCGCAAGCGCCTGACACGTCCCGGTGGCTGCGAAAATTGAGTTGTGAAGCAGCGAAAATCCACAGCCCCCCTCTTCGCGGTGCGCCTGTCCGAGATCGCCACGCCGCAACACTCTGCCGGAATTTCCGGTTCCTAGCCGTCCATCGATGGTTACGGCGATCAACCCGGCATCGATCTCGGGATCCTGGGCGAGCACCGTGTCAACACTGCCCTGCGGCGCCTCACCACCAGCCAGTTTCTCCAGAACGGCATTGTTGACGGACACGCCATCGGCCGAAACGCTGTTGGGAAGACGATGCCCGGTCACGAGACCGGAGCCGGCCCGCCCCACGAGGAACTGGGTCAAAGGCTCAGGGCGGTCGGGTCCGCTCGAGATCACAGCCGCACAGGGGGCCCGAAACCATTCCTCGGGAATGTCGAGCGAGGAGATTCCGCCATTCTGCGTGGTTCTGTAAGCAACCGAACCATCGGCCTCGATAACCGCCAGCACGGCAAAGCCGCCAATGGCTCCACGGCCACAGAGCTCCGCCGCTGAAACGGCTGTCTGAATGGCCGCCACTGAGCCTTTGCCATATGCCGCAATTCCGATGGTCAAGACCGAACCTCAGCCGATTTTCAGGAGGGCGATACCTCCCGTTTGCCAAAATGTGAACACCTGGTCACATTTGAAAGCTAGTGCTAAACTCACAGCCTTGTCAATCGATCAAAGCGAATGATGATGTGTTTGATGAACAGAGATCGAGCATGCTGCAACCGGGTCTGCCGGGGCAGTGGTACGCATGACCAGCCGAATGAGAGGGCCCCCACCAGGGGCCCGGTCGGCGCGGATATTATCTGCCGAGATCGACCCGGCAGCCGCTCAATGAAGCTCAGTCTGCGGAGGCGCGATCATAGGCTTCGACGGTCTTGCGAGCCCTGACGCGAACAGCGTCGAGTGCATCACCAGGCCGGTATAGGCCCGTCCCAAGACCGAAGGCGCGCACGCCGATCTTGAAATAGTCGCCGAACGAAGCATCGGAAACACCGCCAACAGCGCAGACAACCGCTTCTTCCGGCAAAATTGCCTTGATGGCTGAAATGCCGGAAACACCCAATGCGGACGCCGGAAAGAATTTTAGCGCCGAGGCACCGCTTTTATGCGCGAGAAGCGCTTCGCTGGGCGTAAAGACGCCGGGCATGGAGACCATGCCAAGCGTCACGCTGCGCCGGATCACATCGGGATCCGTGTTCGGGCTGACGACCAGTTGGCCGCCGATGTCCGACAGCCGGTCGACATCCTCGACGGTGAGCACGGTGCCGGCGCCAATGAGCGCCCGGTCTCCGGCAACAGCAATGGCCGTTTCGATGGACTGGAAGGGGTCGGGCGAGTTCAGCGGCACCTCGATGGAGGTGATGCCTTCGTCGATGAGCATCTCGGTCATGGCCGCGACCTCGGAGGGACGAATGCCACGCAGGATTGCCACCAGGGCCCGTTTATTTCCGGGCCAGATAATATCTCGTTCTGTCATGATTACTGGCTCCAGATTCGTTTCGCCGAGTTGAAAAGCCCGGCCCGTGAGGCTTCGCCAGCGTCTTTCAACGCGACGCTGAAGCCCTGACGTTCCAGGGCGGTCCGGTATAGCGCATCGACCGGGTGAGACGCGATCAGTGTGACCTCCAGGCCCTCCCCGTAGAGCCCCCGCGCAGCGGATATTTCTCCACCGATCAGAAGACCGGAAAGGTGTGCAGCGCCATCAGCGCGTGCCTCGAACCCCAGCAATTGTGCCGCGCGGACCCCGAAGAGACCGGAGAGCGCGGCATGCGCCTGTGCCGTGGTGCGCTCGAGCGCGGACAGGAACGCCGCATCATCCGCCGAAACGGCCCGATCTGCTTCAATCGCGTGCTGAAGGATTCCGTGCTTCGTCAGAAGCGAGAACAGCTCTCCGGTCATGAAGCTGCTGAAATGGGTTACCGTGCCGTTCTCAATCTTCACCCATTTGCTGTGCGTGCCGGGCATGCACACCAGCGCATTGCCATTCTCGCCCACCGCGCCCAGCAATTGCGTCTCTTCGCCACGCATCGCATTTGGCGCCTGCGGATCGTTGAGCGAAAGGCCAGGCAGGATGCGCACATCGCCCTCGGCATCCAAAACCCGCGCTGCCTGTGCCGAAAGCGCCATGAGGCTTGCGGGAACCTCCATATAGGGGGCCTCCAGCCAGCCCTGCCTTGCACCCGCCATACCGCAGATCAACACAGGCGTGCCCGCAGGCGCACCCACTTTTGCAAGATGAGCGTCGAGAACCGGCGCAAAGCCTGTGCCCGCGCAGTGCATCATCCCCTCATTGCTGCTGCTGGAGGCGATGACAGTGCCCTCATCATCCAGAAGCCAGAGGCGAAAACTGCTCGTGCCCCAGTCAACGGCAGCGCAGAACGAACGGGAATGGTCAGTCATGAAAATGAACTCAGGCCGGATGCTGCAAAACGCTCAGGCCACCATCAATAACGAGGCAGGCGGCATTCATGAAGGGACATTCGTCGGAAATCATGAAAACCGACGCCATGGCGATCTCGCCAGGCGTTGCTATGCGACCGCCCGGATGCATGGCCAGCGTCTCGGCGCGCGCAGCCGCCGGATCGGGAAAACTGTTCCAGTAATCGACGTTTTTCTGTGTCTCCACATAGCCCGGCGCGATTGCGTTCACACGCACCCCCCTGCCCGCATATTCCAGCGCCAGCGCTTTCGTCATGCCCAGAAGCGCGTGCTTGGCCACCGGATAGGGAAACGTATGCGGAATGATCGTGAAACTGTGGGTCGAGGCAATGTTGAGAATGGCGCCACCCCCCTCCTCAATCATGCCGGGAAGCAGCGAACGGCAGCAATGCCATGCCCCCTTCAGATTGATATCGAAGCAGCGTGCCCATTCTTCATCGTCGGTCTCAAGCGGTTCATGGAAAACGTTGACACCGGCATTGTTGATGAGTGCGTTGGGAACGCCAATGGTCTTCCCGGCCTCGCCGGCAGCAGCCCGGATTGCCGCGGCATCCGAGATGTCGGCAGCGGCATGTGCGAGCCGCCCGTCGGGAGCATCGAGTTCGCCAACCGTCTGCTCCAGAAGCGACGCGTCCCGGTCCACCAGAAACAGAGAGGCCCCTTCACGCAGGCAGGCTTCGGCGATGGCCCGGCCTATGCCCTGGGCAGCACCTGTCAAAAAGATGCGCTTGCCGCTCAGCCGCCCCTGTCCGGATGTCATGCGATGCCTCCCCATATCCGATGCGCTGCCGCCCGTTTCCCGCACGTCCGGCCAGACCTCTTGTTCAAACAGCCACCCCTGAATCAACGCCGCCCGATCGCGCTTGACCGCATATTGTCGAGCAGCACAGCGAGCAGGAGGATGAAGCCGCGCACAACATATTGATAGAAGGCCTGAATGTTCAAAAGGTTCATGACGTTCTCGGCTATGCCCATGATCATGACCCCGACGATCACGCCGGTCATCGTGGCGCGGCCGCCGGCCAGCGATACGCCGCCCAGAACACAGGCCGATATCACTGAAAGCTCAAGCCCCGTCGCCGCGTTGGGCTGGCCGGAGGTGATGCGTGAGGCGAGCAGAATGCCAGCCACCGCGCAGATGAATCCCTGCAGGGTGAAAATCCAGATTCGCATCCAGTCGACATTGACGCCCGCAAGCCGCGAAGCCTCGGGATTGCCGCCCATGGCGAGCGTGTTCTTGCCGAAAACCGTGCGGTTCAGGACAAAGCCGAAAACGATGAACAGTGCCGCCAGAACCCAGATCGGTGTCGGCACGCCTAAAAACCTGGACAGGGCGAGCTGATAAAAACCGGGATCGTCGATGCCCACAGCCCGCCCATCCGACGAGATGAGCGCAAGCCCGCGCACAATCTGCATGGTTGCCAGCGTCGTGATCAGTGCGTTGATGCGAAATTTGGCGATGACCACGCCATTGAAAAGCCCGACGAGCGCGCCCGCAGCCAGCGCCGTTAGGATGCCCAGAAAGATGGAGCCGGTCGCATTCGACGCCATAACCGCCACCATGCCGCAAAAAGCGACGTTGGAGCCGACGGACAGGTCGAAATCCCGCGCCGCGAGACAGAACATCATGGTGCAGGCGATCACGCCGACGGTAACCACGGACTGCAAAAGACCGAGCATGTTGCGTTCGGTTAGGAAGTTGGGGACCGTCAGCGACACGAGCGCGAAGGCGAGAATGAAGATTACAAGCAGTCCCTGGTCGCCCAGGATGAGCTTTTTGATGGAAGTCGTCATCGTGAAGCCTCTTAACCGACCGACGCGGCGGTCACCTCGTCCGGCAGCGCGGCGGCGAGGATGGATTGTTCGTTGAAGTCAGCCCGCTCGATCTCTGCGCTGATCCGCCCTTCGCACATCACGAGGATACGGTCGCAAATGCCCATGACTTCGGGCAGTTCGCTGGAGATGACGACGATGGCCATCCCCTCCTCCGCGAGTTGATAGAGAATGTCGTAGATTTCGGATTTGGCGCCGACATCGATACCGCGCGTCGGTTCGTCGACGAGCAGAACCCTGACACCCTTTTCCGAGAGCCAGCGGCACAGGATGACCTTCTGCTGATTTCCGCCGGACAGGTTGATGATGTCTTGCTTGCGCGAGGGCGTGCGCACCCTGAGTTTTTTCAGGAAGGTTTCGGCCACCTGCCCTTCCTGGCGCAGATCCAGCACACCGAAGCGTGTCAGATGCCGGCGCGAAGAGATAAGGATGTTCTCTTCGAGCGAACGGCCCTGGATGATGCCGTCGAACTTGCGATCCTCGGAGCACAGAACGACCCCCTTGCGGATCGCCTCCGCCGGCTGGCCGGAGGCGATCTCCACGCCACCGACACGCACATGGCCGCCGGCGCGCGGATCGGCACCGCTGATCATGCGCAACAGCTCCGAGCGACCTGCCCCGATCAGACCGAAAAAGCCGAGGATTTCACCCCGACGCGCCTCGAAGGAGGCAGGAACAGGCAGCTTTTCGCCATGAACACTGTCCACTTCCAGTTCGACCGCCCCGACGGGACGAGAGCGCCACCCCCAGATGTCGCTGATTTCCCGCCCGACCATTTCGGACACGATCTGATCGCGCGTCACCCCCTTGATCGTCTCATGGTGCGCCGCCAGCCGGCCATCCCGCAGCACCGTAAGGCTGTCGCAAAGGCGGAAGACTTCGTCCAGCCGATGGGAGATATAGAGAATGACGCGGCCATCCTCCCTCAACCTGTCGATCAGGGAAAAGAGGATCTCGCTCTCGCGTGAGGAAAGCGAGGAGGTCGGTTCATCCAGTGCGATCACGCGGGCATCGAGCATGACGGCTTTGGCGATCTCGACCATTTGTCGTTCGCCGATGGAAAGCTCTGCAACCTTGCGCGTCGGATCGACCGAGATGCCGGCAAGCTCGAGCTTGCGCCGGACATCCTCATACATGGCGCTGAAACCGATCACGCCGCCGGTTGCCGGAAACCGCCCAAGGCAGAGATTCTCTGCAACGGTGAGCCCGGGCACGAGCTGCAGTTCCTGGTGAATGACCACCACGCCCGCATCGAAAGCATCGCGGGTCGACTGATAGTGCTGCGTCTCGCCATCGAGACGCACCGTGCCCTCATCGGCAGCGGCGTCACCGGAGAGAATGCGGATCAGAGTGGATTTCCCCGCTCCGTTTTCTCCCATCAGCCCGTGAACCGCCCCCTTCCGAACCCCAAAGGAGACGTCGGAAAGCGCTTTGACGCCGGGATAACTCTTCGAAATGCCGGAGAATTCGAGATAGGCAGACATAAAGCCGGCTTCCTCCAAAGCATAGCCAGTGTCGGAAACCCGCCCTCACGGACGGGAAGAATGGCGCCGGCGCGGCTCACGCGCCGGCGCTACATGAACGGTTGCCTATTCGATGCCAAGGTCCTTGCGCACGTCCTGATAATTGTCGCGCAGGGCCAGAGCACCGGACGTCAGGATCAGCTTCTCCGGTTCCTTGTCGTCAACGATCCAGTCATACATGTTGAGCGCAGTTTCATAGCCATGGCGTTTTGGTGAAATGATCACGGTTCCGAAGAAGCCGGTCGGCTCGGGCTTCTTGAATTCGTTGATCGCCGAATCCGCACCGCCGATACCGACACCGATCATCGCGTCGGCTCCGATGCCCACGCCTTCCGCAGCCCGCACCGCGCCGAGAACGGCTTCGTCGTTCAGACCGAAGGCGACCCAGTGCTTGATGTCCGCGTTCTTGTTCAAAACCACGGTCGCAGCATTGAGAGCGGCCTCGGTGTCCGTACGTGCCTGCGGCGCATCGAAGATGTTGGCTTCCGGAAAGCCAGCCTCTTTGAGCTTCGCAATCGCGCCTTCGACCCGATCGACTGCAGTCGGAAGCTGATCGTAGGAAACGCGGATCGCCCCGACCTTGCTCATATCCCAACCGCGATTCTTGATCTCGGCAACGATGGCTTCACCGGCCGTCTCGCCGATCTTCACGGCCGAAATACCCATGTGAGGCACTTCGGCGAGAGGCTCACCGTCGGAACCGACCAGCCTGTCGTCGACAGTCATAAGTTTAAGGCCATTGGCCGCCGCCTTGGCGACGATACCCGGCCCGAGCTTCACATCGGGCGTGCAAATGACAAACCCCTGCACGCCCTGAACGCCCAGATTATCGATGGCGGACATGACTTTTTCACCATCCTCGGCACCGATCTTGACCAGCGTGAAGCCTTTTTCCGAAGCAGCGATATCGGCGAATTTCCACTCGTCCTGAAACCACGGCTCTTCCGGCTGCTTGACCAGAAAGCCGATCTTCACGTCATCGGCCAGCGCCGACCCGGCCAAAAGCGTGCCGGCAATCGCAGCCATCGCTGCAGTTTTCAAAAAGCGCATGAGAACCTCCCTGTTGCTCTGCGACGCCCTCCTGAGAGCGTGGGAAAATTACGTCCAATCATCATATTAGTCAATTGCATTTGTATGATAAATAATGATACTGGTTTGACAATGTAGAAAAGACGGCCATGACTGCCGACAAAATCCACACTCGGCTTTGTCAAAAGCGGGCGGGCAACAATGCGGAGGCAACCGGACAGTGACCGTTTCGACCATGGAAGTCCCAGCAGGCAGGTCAACCCGACCGCGCGTCCGCCTGTCTGTCGCTCAATCCATCGCCCGGGACATCTTTTCTGGAAAATTCGCCGAGGGGACGAACCTGCCGCGTGAAAACGATCTCTGCGAAGAATACGGCGTCAGCCGCACGGTTATTCGCGAAACGCTGAAAATCCTTCAAGCGAAAGGGCTGGTGGTGAGCCGCCCACGCATTGGCACCATCGTGTGCAGACAGGATGAATGGAACATTCTGGACACTCAGGTTCTCGAATGGATAGGCCCCAATCTCGACAGGATGGGGCTGGTGGACTGCATTCTGGAAGCGCGCGGTGCCATCGAACCGATGGCCGCTGAGCTGGCGGCCCGGCGCGCCACCATGCAGGAGATCGCAGACATTGAAGCGGCGTGGCAGGCGATGGCGGCTGCCGGCAACGATGTCGAAGCCTTCATCGCCGCAGACATCGTGTTTCATGAGCACCTTCTAAAGGCCAGCCACAACCGCATTTTCCAGCAGTTCGGCGCGCTCATGGATCCGGCGCTGAATTTCATGCTCTCCACCTCGGCGCATTCGGCAGAAAACCTTGAAGAATCAATCGGCCAGCACGGCGCGCTGGTCGAGGCGCTGCGCCTGAGGGACGCTGAAGGAGCACGCAAGCTCGCCCTCGCGTTGATCGCCAAGGCAAAGCACGATGTGAGCGCGGCCCGGTCCGTCAAGCCATAACGGGAAAAGACACGTTTTCATGAAGATCACCAAACTCACCACGTTCCTCGTTCCGCCGCGGTGGCTCTTTCTCAAGATAGAGACGAACGAGGGCATTTCCGGCTGGGGCGAGCCTGTTCTGGAAGGCCATGCGGCAACGCTTGCTGCCAAAATCGAGGAGTTCTCCGATTTCCTGATCGGCGCCGATCCCATGCGGATCGAAGACATCTGGCACATGCTCTACCGCAATGGCTGCTACCGGGGAGGCCCGGTTCTCATGAGCGCCCTGTCGGGCATAGACATGGCGCTATGGGACATCAAGGGACAGTATTACAACGCACCGGTGCATGATCTTCTGGGTGGTGCTGTCCGCGACAGGATCCGCAGCTATTGCTGGATCGGCGGCGACCGCCCCTCGGATCTCGTCGCCGGCGCGAAAGACCTGATGGACCGCGGCTTCACTGCCTGCAAGTTCAATGCCTGCGCCGAAATGCAGATCATCGACAGCTATAAGAAGCTGGATGGCGTCGTCCGGCAATTGTCGGATCTGCGTTCTGCTGTCGGCACCGAGATGGATCTCGCCTTCGATTTCCACGGCCGGGTTCACGCGCCGATGTCGAAGCAGTTGCTGAAGGAAATCGAGCATCTAAGGCCGATCTTCATCGAAGACGCGGTCGATTCCGCTCATATCGGCACGCTGGCCGATCTTTCCCGGCAAACGTCGATCCCGCTATGCATCGGCGAACGGCTGCATTCGCGCTTCGATTTCAAGCCGGTGTTCGAACAGCGGGCAGCAAGCGTAATCAACCCGGACACCGCACATGTCGGCGGGATATCCGAAATGCTGCGCATCGCACACTGGGCCGAAGCCTATGATGTGGCCCTTGCACCGCACTGCCCGCTGGGACCGATCGCGCTGGCCGCCTGCCTGCAGGTGGATGCCGTCTGTCACAACGCCTTCATCCAGGAACAGAGTCTCGGAATTCATTACAACGCCACGCAGGACATGGCCGACTATCTCGAGCCGGGTCATGGTTTTGAACTGGAGGATGGCTTTCTGAAAATCCCCAGGGGACCCGGCCTCGGCATTCGGGTGAACGAGGAGTTTGTGCAAAAGCAGGCGGAGATCGGGCACCGCTGGCGCGCACCTGTGTGGCGTCACGAGGACGGATCAATCGCCGAATGGTGACCGGGCTCGCACAGAACGTGTTTCGGAAAGGCAGCCCCTCAGAGAACCTTTGAGAGGAACTCCCGCGTCCTCGGCGACTGCGGGTTGGCGATCATCTCGCGCGGGTCTCCCTGCTCGACGATCACGCCGCCATCCATGAAAATAAGCTGATCGCCGATTTCGCGGGCGAAACCGATCTCATGGGTAACCACGACCATGGTCATGCCGGCTTCGGCAAGGTCGCGCATGACCTGAAGCACCTCGCCCACGAGCTCGGGATCGAGCGCAGAGGTGGGCTCATCAAACAGAAGCACCTTGGGCTTCATTGCCATGGCGCGCGCGATGGCCACCCGCTGCTGCTGACCGCCCGACAATTCTCGCGGATACCGGTCGACCTTGTCGGACAGCCCCACGCGCGCCAGCAGTTCCAGAGCCTCGGCTTTCGCCTGGTCGACAGGCAAACGACGCACATGGATGGGCGCTTCAACGAGGTTCTCCATCACCGTCATGTGAGAGAACAGATTGAACGACTGGAAAAGCATGCCGATCTCGGCGCGCCGCTGGCAAAGCTCGTCGTCCTTCACCTCATAGAGACGATCGTCACGCAGGTCGTACCCCACAAAGGCGCCATCGACGAGAAGAATGCCACCGGTGAGCTTTTCCAGATGGTTGATGCAACGCAGAAACGTGCTCTTACCGGAGCCGGACGGGCCGATGATGCAGGCAACCGAACCGGTTGGCACATCGATGTCCACGCCCTTCAGCACCTCAAGCGGACCATAGGATTTGCGCACGCCGCGGGCAAACACCATGGAGTTTTCCGGCACGCCAAAGCGCGCGCGATTTTCGCTTGGCGTGTTGCTCATGCTGAAAATTCCTTGGCGCGGGATCCGAATGCATTGCGAATGACGCGCAGAGCCCATGAATCCGTTCGGGTCTCGCTGCGGCCGAAATGACGTTCCAGAAAATGCTGCCCCACCGACATGATGGAGACGACCGCCAGATACCAGAACGCGACCACGATCAGCAGCGGGATGGTCTCGAAGGTGCGCGCGTAGATCGACTGCGCCGAATAGAACAGGTCATCGACCGCGATGAAGGTCACAAGCGAGGTCATCTTGAGAAGATTGATCGCCTCATTGCCCGTGGGCGGCACGACGAAACGCATGGCCTGCGGCAGGACAATGCGTTTCAGGATGTTGCGATAGGGCATGCCGAGCGCGCTTGCCGCTTCCGACTGCCCCGAAGGCACCGATTTGATGCCCGCGCGGATGATCTCGGCCATATACCCCGCTTCACAGAGCGACAGGGCGACAACGGCGGAGAAAAACGGCGTCATGAAGTCATTCGTGCGGATCGAGAATACCTCGCCGAAGAATGGCAGCGTCAGCGAAAATTCGCGTACCAGAAGCGCCAGATTGAACCAGAAGATGAGCTGGATCAGCGCCGGGACACCGCGAAAGAACCACACATAAGCCCCCGCGAAACCGCGCAGGACCGGGCTCGGAGAAACCCGCATGACGGCCACCACCGTGCCGATAATGATGGCCAGCGCCATGATCACCACGGTCAGGATCAGCGTGTTCAGCAGACCGCGCATGATAGAGGGATGGAAGAGATAGCCTGCGGCTGTCTCCCATCCAAAAGCCGGGTTCACGGCGAAAGCGCGCAGAATGAAGAACGAGAGCACCAGGGTGAGTGCCGTACCGATCCATATGCCATAATTGCGGCGCGGCACCACGACGAGACGGTCGACATCCGCGACCAGAGAGGATGGCTGGGGGCGAGTTTCGCTCGCGTCGACCTTGCTCATCGTTTCTCCAAATTCACTGCAATGACGCTATGGGCCGATCACTCGGCCCGCAGCGCTTCCATGTCACCGACGAAATAGGGTTCCTTGATCGCATAGGCGCCCATTCCGTATTTCTCGAGGATCGACTGGTAGGTGCCGTTCTCGAACAGTGCGGAAAGGGCCGAAACCATCATGTCGGCGGTCGGCTTGTCGTCCTTGGCGATGGCGAGGCCGAGCGGCGCAACGTCATAGAGAGTCGGCAGAACGACAAGCTGGCCCTTGCTCGTAACCTCGAAATAGCTGGAGGCGGTGGCATCGTCCATGCGCGCATCAACGCGGTCCGCGAGCACGGCCTGAATGATGTCCGTCGAGGAATTGAACACCGACTTGTCGATCGGCTCCAGCCCCTCCTCCGTGCATTCGGCGGTCAGCTTGTCGACCAGAAAGTCGGACGCGCTGCCGGCCGAAACGCCGACGCGCTTGCCGCAAAGGGGCAGTTCCCCTGTGAACTCATCCTTCTTTTCCGGTGATGTGGAGGCGGCAATGCCGGCCTTGATGAACATCACGAAATCGACCTGCTTCAAACGATCAGGATTGGCCGAGAAGGTTTCCCAGGCAATCTTGAAGCGGCCGGCAGCAAGCCCCGGGATCATCGACGGGAACGGGGTTCGCTGGACGTCGAGCTCGGCATCCACAAGCTTGGCCACTTCGCCAGCCAGTTCGATAATGATGCCGGTCGGCTTGCCATCGGCATCGAGATATTCGAATGGCGCGAAGTCGATCGTGTTGGCGACCGTTAGCTTGCCCGTCTCTTCGACCTCCGGCGATTTCGAAACATCGGCAGCCATCGCCGAAACGCTCCACCCGCCAAGCAGGGCGGCGAAACCAGCGCCTGCGAGTTGCTTAAGATGCCTGTTCATACCCGTTCTCCTCTCAATCCATTCTTATATGCCGAAGCTCGGCTGCATAACCCTTTGCAAACGGCCCTGGCGTCCCTTGGGACCGTCAGGGCCGTATCCCCCCGCCTGTCAGCGCGCAGCGCTCTCCTGGGCTGCCTGCTTCTTGCGGTAATGGTAGTTCTTGTCGATCCGCTCCATCAGGTAGTCGCCATAGAGCACCGGCTCGTATTTTGGTGTGGCACCTTCCGCGACACAGGCCGGCAGGGCTTCAATCAGAGCTTCCATCGACGGGTCGAAGAAGAAGGGCTGCGAATAGCGCTCGCGGCCCGAACGGTTGATCACGCGGTGGGGCGTGGAGACAAAGACGTCGTTCGACCAGCGGGCGAGAATGTCGCCCACATTCATGACAAAGGAATTGGCGATCGGCGGCGCCGGCACCCAGTCGCCGGCCTTGTTTTTCACTTCAAGTCCCCCGACGTCATCCTGCGCGAGCAGCGTTATGAACCCATAATCCGTATGTGGCGCAGAGCCGAAAAGCCCCTCTTCCGCCTTCTGCGTGGGATAGTGCAGAAGCCGCAGGAAGGTTGTCGGATCGTCGAAATGGGCGTTCAGTTCGTCCGGCGACAGACCGAGCGAGATCGAGATCGCACCGACCATCTTGCGGGCCAGCGTGGTCATCTGCGCGACATAGCGTTCGATGGTCTCACGGAACTCCGGCAGCAGCGCGGCGTCCGGCCACTGGTTGGGCCCCTGCAGCGGTTTTTCTGCAGCAACACGCGGGTCGTTTGCATCGACCTCGTGCATGAAGAAAATCGATTCGCTCTGGTTCGGCTTGCTGACGGTAGCGACCGAAGAGGTGACGATCGTGGACCCGGCAAACGGCAGATAGCCGCGGAAATTCCTGTCGATCCGCAGCTTCAGCTTTTCCTCTTCCGGAAGGGCAAAGAACTGCTTGCTCACCTCACGCACGGCCTCGATGTCGGACTGAGAAATCTCATGGCCCACGATATAGAGGAAGCCGATATTCTCCAGATAGCCGCGCAGGGTTGAAGCAACCGCGCGCACCGCGTCCTCATCGCCTCCATAGAGACCGGAAACGTCGAGAACAGGAATTTCGGAGAACTCGCCGCGTGTACTCGTTGACATGACCACCATCCCAGCTTGAAGATACCATACAGTACTGTATTTATGCATATCAGATTGTGGTCGGCAATAGCCGCAGCAGACGGAATTGGATAACGAGCATGACGCCACGGAAAATCATCATCGATACCGACCCGGGACAGGACGACGCGTTTGCAATCCTGTTCGCGCTGGGCTCCCCTCAGGATCTTGAAGTGGTTGGCATCACAACCGTCGGCGGCAATGTGCCCCTTTCGCTGACCACAAAAAACGCACTCAAGGTCGTGGAACTGGCGGAGCGTCCGGACGTCCCCGTCTTCGCGGGGTGCCCGGCGCCCATGGTGAAAAAGCTGATGACGGCGGAATACGTCCATGGCGAGACCGGCCTCGACGGCGCGGAACTGCCCGAACCGGCGACCCCCGTACAGGACGAACATGCAGTCAACTGGATGGTGCGCACGATTATGGCCGCGTCCGAAGGCGAGATCACCGTATGCACGCTTGGGCCGATGACCAACCTCGCCATGGCCATGACCATGGAGCCGCGTATTATCCCGCGCATCCGCGAAGTGGTGCTGATGGGGGGCGGTTTCTTCGAAGGAGGGAATGCGACGCCTGCGGCGGAGTTCAACATTTTCGTCGATCCACACGCAGCTCACAAAGTGTTCCATTCGGGCGTCCCGGTCACCATGGCGCCGATTGACTGCACCTACACGGCGCAGATGACACCGGAGTGGCTTGGAACCCTGCGCGCCACGGGCAGCCGCGCGGCCCTGGAAGCCGCCAACATGGCTGAATTCTATTGCCAGTATGGCGACCACAAATTTCCCACCAAAGCGCGGCCGATCCACGATGCCTGCGTGACGGGCTATTTGCTTTCCCCGGAGATTTACGAACAGCGCCAGTGCTATGTCACCGTCGATATTTCATCATCCGAGACCATCGGCATGACCGTCGTCGACTGGTGGCACGTCACCGGAAAGGAGAAGAATGTCAATGTCCTCCGACGCATCGAACCGGCGCCGTTCTTCGACCTGATGCTCGAGCGCATCAGCGCCCTCCCATAAGGCATGGGATGACCGCGCGCGCAACTTCTGCTAGCGGAAGCCGGGTCGCTATGGTCCAAATTTGCGTTCCTGTCAGGCCCTGGGCCCGACAACCCATCCGAAGTGGAGAAAGCGTTGGCAAGAAAGACGATTGCAAAGCCCGCCTCGGACCCAAAGTCCTCCCCGCGCCAGACGCTGAACCGCGAGGCCTGGGTCAAGGCCGCGCGCAAGGTCCTGGAAAAACGCGGCATCGCCGAGGTCAAGATCGACCGGCTAGCCCGTCACTTCAAGGTCACGCGCGGCAGTTTCTATTTCCACTTCTCCAGCCTGAAGGATCTCCACGACGAACTGTTGAACGAATGGCGCCGCGCGAACTGCGCGCCCTTCGAGGCCAAGCGCGACGTCACTGACATCGATGGCCTGCAGTTCTTCACAGAGATCGTTCATATCTGGGTGGACGAAAAGCCCTTCAGCCCCTTGCTGGATCTTGCCGTACGCGACTGGTCGCGCACTTCCAAAGCGCTCGGCAGAGAAGTGGCGGCCATGGACGACCTGCGCATCACGCTTCTGCAGCGCGCGTTCCGTGCAATGGGCTATGGCCCGGAGGAAAGCCTTGTGCGTGCCCGGCTGACCTATTTCCATCAGATCGGCCAGTACGCGCTTTCCTTCAAGGAAGACCCTGAACAGCGCAGGCGCCATGGCCCGATCTACGGCAAGGTTCTCCTTGCACCGCTCGTGCAGGAGCCCAACCTGCCGAAGGACTGGCAGGACACGGAGAACAAATAGGCCCGCGTGTCCGAAGCCCGGGGCTCAGGTCTCTTTCGGTCTGGAAATGCGCTGCAAAACAGCCTTCATCTCACGGATACGCCGCGCCGACGTTCGCCGCTCTACGGGCGACGTGAAACCGAAGCGGGCGAGCCTGTCGTCGGCGGCCAATGCTTCACTGCAGGAGGCGTGAAACGAGCGGATGCCGGTTGAGCGCGCGATCGTTTCGACATTCTCAGTCGAGACACCCGACCCGGCCATGATCTCGATGCGCGCGTCCGCATGGGTTTTCATGGCAGCAAGGGTATCCTTGCCCTCCAGCACCGTCAGGGCGCCGCCGGAGGTCAGGATCCTCTCAAAGCCAAGCGCGACTGCAGTCTCGATTGCCGCCAGCCAATCCTCCACCGTGTCGATCACACGGTGTAGTGTGCGGCCCATACCCGCACTCGCTTCGCACAGCGCCGCAAGCGTTCGCTCGTCGAGAACGCCATCAGCGGTCGCAGCACCTAGAACCACACCGGCAAGGCCGGCATCCCGCGCCGCCGCGATGTCATCCGCCATCAGCGCGATTTCGTGCTCGCTGAAGCAGAAATCGCCCTGGCGCGGCCGGATCATCGCATAGGCCGGTACGCCGCAACCCGCCGCCGCCCGCATCAGCCCGTAAGAAGGCGTTAGCCCGCCAAGTGGCAGCGCCGAGCACAGCTCGATCCTGTCTGCCCCGCCCTCGACGCAGGTTTCCACGCCTTCAAGCGTGTCCACACAAACCTCAAGCGTTGCCCGCATTGTGTGCCTCCCTTGCAAAGATTGCAGCGCCCACCAGCGCCTTTTCCGCCCCGCCCTGAACCGGAACAAGCAGCCGTTCGCTGCGCTCGATCAGGCAGCGCTGACGCACCTCTCCATCGAGCGCTTCGACGAGTGTTTCATCCTGCGCCAGCCCGCCGCTGACCGGGATGATGGACGGATCGACCATGTTGACGATGTTGGCCAGCGCGCCGCCGACAATGTCGAGAAAGACATCAACCGTGCGTGTCGCCCATTCCTCGCCGGCATGCCATTGCGCGAGGATCGTCACGCTGTCGCTCTCGATGCCATGCAGGTGCCGGTGAAGCCGCTCGATGCCGCGCGCAGCCCCCAGCGTGTCGACACAGCCCACCTGGCCGCAGCCGCATTCAATCGCCGGCAAAAAGGTGCCCGTGCGCATGGCGCTTGCCGGGCCGTGACCCCATTCGCCGGCATTGCCGGTCGCGCCCGTCATCACCCGGCCATCGATCACCACCGCGCCGCCAATGCCCGTTCCGATGATTGCGGCGAGCACCTGCCGGTGCCCGACGCCTGCGCCCGTCAGCGCTTCAGCGAGCGCAAAGGCATTCGCATCATTGATGACATAAACCGGACGCAAGAGTGTTTCGCGCAGATCCTCCGCCACGTTGCGGCCGGTGATGCAGGGAATGTTGGCGCTGCGCGCAAGCCCGGTCACGGGATCGATCACCGCCGCAATGGAGATGCCGACCGGCGCATCGCCCTCGCCCGCCATCACCTTCACCGTTTCGCGGAAAGCGTCGTAATCGCGCGCGGGCGTCGCCTGCCTGTCGCGAATGACCGGCCTGTTGTCCGACCCCATGTCGGCAACGACGGCCTTGGACCCGCCGATGTCAAAACAACATATCATTTCAATTCTTTCGTGTTTGATGGCATAAGGCCGCGAAGGCCAGAACATTACAAGAAAACCGGAAGAATCCATGCCCGAAGACAAACCCGCGCGACGCAAAAGGCCGACGATTGCCGATGTCGCAAAGCGGGCGGGCGTGGCGCCGACCATCGTCTCCCGTGCGCTCTCGCCGGAGCGCCGTCCGGTCTCGCGCGAGAAGCGCGAACGGGTTCTGAAGGCGGCCGCGGAGCTTGGCTACAACCAGAACCCGCTGGCGCGCGGCCTGGCCACCAATTCGCTCGACATGGTGGCGGTCATCGTCAACCACATCACCGATCTTTCCGATCTCGACCTGTTCGACCCGCTGCTCGAAGCGATCCAGGCGCTTGGTAAGCAGGCGGTCATCATTCGTGTCGGCAACACCGAGAAGATCGAGGATTTCCTGCGCAACAGCGCCGCGTTTCACGTTCATGCAGCGCTGGTCTTTTCCGACTTCGCCGACGCCGAAGGCGTGCGCACACTGTTCCACAGCGACAATGTGCTGATGCTCAACGGGCGCTTCGACGCCAAATCCGCCTACATCACCATCGATGAGGCGGCGGGCATTCGCGAGGCCGTGACCCGCGCGCTGGAACGCGGGGCGAAAACCGGCGCGCTGGTCACCGGCCGTCAGACCTCGCTCATCGAGCAGGCCCGCATTCAGGCCTATCGCGACATCTGCGCCGGGGCGGGCCTCGATCTCGTTCAGGAACTGCAGGGCGATTATTCCTACGCGTCGGGGCTTGCCCTTGCCGGCCGCATCGACGGCGCCAGCCTTCCCGATGCGATTTTCTGCACCTCGGACGCCATGGCCATGGGCATGATGGACGGGCTGAGGGCGCGCGATCTTCTGCCGCCGCGCGACTATCGTCTTTACGGGTTCGACGCCGTGGTGAACGCCAATTTCAATGCCTTCGACATTTCCTCGATCGGCTTTGACAAGGCGGAACTGATCCATGGGATTTCGATGTTTCTGAAAGATCCGGCCGGCTATCGCGACCACCCGGAAGTGCATGAGCTGCACACCCGTTTCGTGGAGCGCAGCACCGGCTGACAAACTGACATTCGATCAATGAGAATGCCCGCCGGCAAGATTGCTCGCCGGCGGGCCATTCGGGTTTACCAGAGCGGGTTCAGCTCCGGCGGGTTGGCGTCCTCGCCCCACCACTTCTTGTAGTTCGCCTCATAGGCGCCGGACTGGATGTAGTCCGAGACGAACATGTCGAGCCAGCGCACGAAGTCCGGATCGCCCTTGGCGACGGCAATGCCGATCGGATCGTTGGAATAGAGACCCGGCACCGTGACCAGGCCTTCTTCCTTTGCCGCCAGATAGTCGAGCATGGAGGAATCCTCGATGCCGGCGTCAACGCGCTTCTGGCGCAGAAGCAGAACGCCATCCGGCGAGAACGTGTCGGTATAGACCAGCTCCGCGCCCGGCACTTCACGCTTCAGGAACGCTTCGCCCGTGGTGCCGCGCCCCACGACGACACGCTTGCCGTCGAGATCGGCAAGGGTGTTGATCCCTGCATCCTTCTGGGCAATCACGCGCAGGCCGGCGCGGTTGTAGGGGATCGAGAAGCTCACCGCCTTGGCGCGGGGCAGCGTTGCAGACGTGTTTGCGACCACGATGTCGAGCTGGCCGGAAACCAGCATCGAAACGCGCGCATCGCCCGAAACGTCGGTAAACTCCACTGGCACGCCGATCTTCTCGGCAAGCAGGGTGGCCACGTCCACGTCGTAGCCGACGGGGTTGTTCTTGTCGTCGCGGAAGCCGATGGGCTCGCCGCCCAGCGACACGCCAATGCGCACCTTGCCGCGCTCGATGATGTCATCCAGCATGCCGGCTGCCGCCGGTCCGGCGAGCGCGGCACAGGCCGCCAGCGCCACGATGGTTTTCTTCACAAGTGATTTCATTGAACTCCTCCTTCTTGGATTAAATCGGTTGCGATTGCCGCTTTTCCGGAGCGGCCATGGAAGGCTCCCAGAACCAGTAGGCAACGGTGCCCTGGCCATGGAGATTGACGACACGGTGATTGCCGTGCGTGTCGAGCGCGTGGATCACCACCTCGCCGATGAAACCGGTGTCGAGCGCGAGCAGATCGTCGGCAGCGCTCTGGATCGCGTCATCGAGAGACAGGCCGCATTTCATGCCGTGCACGATTGCGTGCGCCGTCGCCGAACGCATGGTCATCTCGCCGGTATGCGTGCACGCCGCCGCGCCATAGCGGCTGTCGGCGTAAAAGCCTGCGCCGGGGATCGGGCTGTCGCCCACGCGGCCCGGATATTTCCACGCCCAGCCCGAAGTCGAGGTGACGGTCGCGATCCCGCCGGTCTGGTCCTGCCCCAGAAACACGGTCGTGTCGCGCACCCGCTCGGGGTCGGTGATCGCGCCCAGAAGCCCCGCCAGCGGGGTGTCGGGGAAAGCGCCCTTCTGTTCCTCGGTCATCAGGCCGTCGAGCTTTTCCCACCAGACGCGCTTGCTGTCCGGGTAGAGCATATCGTCGGGCGTGAAACCGATTTCATCTGCAAACCTGCGCGCGCCCTCTCCGGTCAGCATCACATGGGGCAGTCGGCGCATCACCTCGCAGGCGAGTGCGGCCACATGCAGCGTGCGTGGCACGGCGGCCACCGCGCCCACGGTGCGGGTCGTTCCGTCCATCACGCCGGCGTCGCATTCCATCACGCCCAGCATGTTGGGCCAGCCGCCATAGCCGACGCTGCGCACCTTCGGATCGGCCTCCACGAAGCCGATGCCGCGCACCAGCGCATCCACGGCGGATTTCCCGTTCTTCAGGTCGGCAATGGATTCGGAAAATCCGGCTTCGGCCTCGCAATTGGCAAGAAGTATCACGCGTCAGTCTTTCTTCATCTTGGTCAGGAACTGGCGGATGCGCGGCACGGCAAAGCCGCCATCCTCCGCAAAGAAACGTTCGGTGGGCATGTCGACGATGAGCTCGCCATGCTCCAGAAAAACGATGCGGCTGGAAATGCGCCGCGCAAACTCGACCTCGTGGGTCACGAACAGCATCGTTGTGCCGCCGCGCGCAAGCTCGGCCAGAATGTCCAGAACCTCGCCCGTCATCTCCGGATCGAGCGCGCTCGTCACCTCGTCCAGCAGCAGGTAACGCGGGTCCATCGCAAGCGCCCGGCAGATGCCCACGCGCTGACGCTGGCCGCCCGACAGGCGCTGCGGATAGGCCGTCGCGAGATCGGCGAGCCCCACCAGCTTCAGGAGTTCGCGCGCCCGCGCCTCGGCTTCCGCGCGCGGCTTCTTCAAAACGTTGATCGGCGCCAGCGTGATGTTCTCCAGCGCCGTCATGTGCGGGTAGAGATTGAACAGCTGGAACACCGTCGCCGAACGGCGGCGCGCCGCCGCGAGCCCCGCCTTGGTGGACACATCATTGCCATCGACGGTGATCCGCCCGCCAGAGAGGGCCTCCAGCCCGTTGATGCAGCGGATCAGCGTCGACTTGCCCGAACCGCTCGAGCCCAGAATGGTCACCACCTCGCCCGGCTCGATGGTCAGGTTGATGCGCTTGAGGACCGTCGTTTCGCCAAAACGCTTCTCGACGTTTTCAATGACAATCATGTCAGATTCCTTCCCAGACGACCGACCTGCGCAGCCGCTTTTCAATGCGCGCGCCCACACTCGCCAGAAGCTTTGCCAGCGCGTAGTAGAGGAGCCCCACCACGGTCCACACGATGAACGGCTCGAGCGTACGCAGATTGAGAATGTTGCCGATCTTGGTCAGATCGAACACGCCGATGACCGAGATCAGCGATGTGACCTGAAGCTGGTTCACCAGAAGGCCGACCAGCGGCCCGATGGAGAACGCGGCAGCCTGCGGCAGAAGCACGAAGCGCAGGATCTGCCAGCGCGAATGCCCAAAGACCTTTGCCGCCGCCACCTGCTCCGCCTCCACCGCATCGATGCCCGAGCGGAAGATCACGAATGCGAACGCCGCCGTGTTCAGGCTGATGGTGAGCGATGCCGCCACGAATGGCGTCATGTTGATGTGAAAGAAGGCCGGCAGCCCGAAGAAAACCAGAAAGAGCTGAACCAGAACCGGCGAGTTCTTGAGCGCTTCGCTGATGGTGACAATCACCTGCCGCAGCACCGGCACGCGGTAATAGTCCACCAGGGTGAAAAGCGCCGCGATCAGGAGGCCGACAAGCGTGGTGAGCGTGAAGAGCCCCACCGTGACGCCCAGCCCCTGCGCAAGCAGCACCAGATCGTAGGGCGTGAAGTCCGCATACCTCATGCCGCGCCTCCCGTATCCATCGCCCGGTTGAGCCGCCTGTGAACCGTATTGATCAGAAGCGACAGCGCATAGGTGAGCGAGGCGTAGAGAACGAGCAGCACGAGATAGACCTCGAACGGCTTGAAGGTGGTCGAAGCCACGATCTTGGCGGTGCCCGTCAGTTCATTGATCGTGATGGTCGACAGGATCGAGGAGGTCAGAACCATGTTGATCAGCACCGAGCCCATCGGGCGCACGGAGGTGCGCAGCGCAATCGGCAGAACGATTTTGGTAAAAATGGTCCAGCGGCTGAGGCCACTCACCTTCGCCGCCTCGATCACCCCCTGATCCACCGCCAGAATGCCCGAGCGAATGACATCGGAAACAAACGCGCCGCCGATGATCGACAGGGCGATCACCCCGGTCTCGAACGCGCCGATATAGATGCCGATTTCCGGCAGGCCGTAGAAGAAGAAAAAAAGCTGAACGATGAACGGCGTGTTGCGAAACACGTCGCTATAGGCGAACGCAACCCCGCGCACGATCCGGTTTCCGGACGTGCGAAGCGACGCCATCAATGCCCCGATGAGGACCGCCCCGATGATCGCCAGCGTACAGGCGAACACGGTGAGCAGAAACCCGTCGAGCATGAAGGGCAGGTGCGGCCGAAGCGTAACCCAGAGCTGATTCAACGTCCCCCCTCTCCTCAAAGTGAAAGCGCTTTCATAATGGATGAGTTGCGCGCCCTGTCAAGGGTGCCTGGGAAAGACCCACCAGGTTTCCGCGGCTTCGCTACCCGCGCAAAGAAGGGACACAAGTCGGCATACAGCCAGAACCGACGGACCAGAAACGACCACCGTTCAGATCAGGAACACATGCCCGTGGGTTTATGCGCCGCGCAAAATACAGCGTCCGGCAGACTGTCAAACGGTCTCGCTGAGGCGCTCTTTCTCCGCCGGACCTGGCATGAACCTGCGTTCCGCCGCGCGAGGCGCGTCCTTCTTCCCTGACTTCTGCCAGGAAAGGAAGCGGGCGACCGCATACTGAATGGCGATACCGGCACTCAGGAGGACTGCATCGGAAGCGAAACTGGTCTCATGGCGCAAACGAAGGATCTGCAGCGCGATCGCCAGAACCGAACCGGTCGCAAAGACAGCGAGGCCGTTCCTGCCCATCAGTTCGACCGGACGGAACACAGGCCATTGAAATGCGCGCACCACCCAGGCGACATTGGTCAGAACATAGGCGAGAGCCAGCGCATGCAGAAGGCGCGGCAGCGACAGGAAAGTCTTGTCGAACCCGGCAATGAAGAACGGCAGCATCTTGCGTCCCGGCAGCGCCCCTGCCCTGAGCGAAACCCAGACACAGGAGAATGCGAGGAAGGCAGTGCACAGCCAGAACAGCCAGGCACGATAGGGAACGAGCTTTCTCCCCTCCAGCATGCAAAGCCCGCCGGCGATGCCGACAGCGAAGATGAGCTGCCAGGCTATCGGGTTGAAGAACCAGCCACCCGGGTTCGGATAATTCGGCAGGTTCAGGCGGAAAGCACCCGCAAGAAGCCAGACACCAACGGCCACGCCGATCAGCGCCCGCGGACTGCGCAGTCCGATCATGATGTAGAGCGGCGAGATCAGCAGAAGCATGGCGTAAAGCGGCAGAATGTTGAAATAGCCAAGTTGATGGCCAAGCAGCGGCACGCCGACCATGGTCTGCAGTGGTTTCGTGAGAAGTGGCCCGAAATTGATCCGGCTGAGCATCTCGAAGACACCGAGATAGAGCGCCCCGCCGGCGACAAGGGCAATGGCCATGAACGACGTAACGATGTGCGTCACATAGAGCAGTCCGGCACGCCTCCAGACCTTCATGCATGAGGCGAAGAAGGCTCCTCCGCGAAACCCGCGCGAATAGGCGAGCCCCACGGCAATGCCAGACATGAGCACGAAAGCCTCGGCCGCGTCGGAAAAGCCAAAATTGCGCGACGTCAGGTTCTCATAGAGATTGCCGGGCACGTGGTTGATGAAGATCGTGATCAGCGCCAGACCACGGAACACGTCCAGGCGCTGGTCACGGCCAGCGCTTGAAGGAATGAAGGGGGCGTTCATGAGGCGGCCTCACTGTTCCGCGTCAGCGGGCTCGAGTGCCGGTTCCGCCACCGGCTGGCTTGCAGGCGCAGTCTCTGCGGCGCCGCGCCAACGGGAAAGTATGACTTCCTGACGAAGGACCACCGGTGAAGGGTCGCGGTCATCCGCCGTCTGGAAAAGCCCGGCCGCCGCAGCGTCGAGCGCGCTCCGCGAACTGACGTGGATCAGGAGAGGTGCGAAGACCTGCGGCCCTGCCACCAGAAGCAGCCAGCCGACATATTCCGGAGCAAATTGGAAGGCCAGCCCCAGTGTCACCAGACCGGTGGCGCTGATCCACCAGCTTGCAGACCACGCTTCTGAAAGGCTGACAGAGCCGGCTTCCCGATCGGTGGCGGGCCAGCCGCCATCCATGCCGAGAAACACTTCCATCACCGCCCGGCACTGGTACATCAGCATGATCGGCGCAAGCAGGCTGGTGGAAAGAATCTCCGTCAACGTATTGAGAAGAGCGCGACCGGTGCCGCCGAACGCCTCGTTGACGCCACTCAGTGCGCCACGCAGAACAATCAGAAGCTTGGGGCCGATCAACAGGCCAAAAACGCCGACGAGCAATGTTAGCGCCAGCCCCTGCTCAACGCGTGGAAACACGGGAAAAAGCCCCGGCTCGGGGAAATAGTCCGGAACGCCCTTCAGCAGCGGCGCGGCGATCGAGGCAATGATGAACAGCGCCCAGAGTGGTGACGACACATAAGCCATTATATTCTGGACAAACACGAACCGGCTCCAGGGCTTGAGGCCCGGTGCCACCATCACGCGGCCATGCTGAAGATTGCCCTGGCACCATCGACGGTCGCGCTTGGCGAAGTCGACAACATTGTCCGGTCCCTCTTCATAGGAGCCAGCAAGATCGGGATCGACCCGCACGATCCAGCCATTGCGGGACAAAAGCGCTGCTTCGACATAGTCGTGGCTCAGTATATGCCCGCCAAATGGCGGCGCGCCGGAGAGTTCGGGAAGGCCACAGCTCTGGGCGAAAGCACGTGTACGGACAATCGCATTGTGCCCCCAGAACGGCCCGGACTCTCCCTGCAGCGCGGCCAGGCCACGCGTATAGACCGGGGAGTAATAGCTGGTGGAAAACTGCATCGCCCGGCCAAAGAACGAACGCGCATGGACGATTTTCGGCAGGGTCTGCAGGAGACCGAGCCTGGGTTCCGCCTCCATGCGCCGCACCATCTCGGCCATCGTCGCGCCTTCCATCAGACTGTCGGCATCGAGCACGATCATGTAATCGTAGATCGCGCCGGACGTCCGGATGAAATCGGCAACATTGCCGGCTTTCTTGCCCGTGTTTTGCTCCCGCCGCCGGTAATAGATAGCCGTGTGCGCGCCGCATTCCGCCTGCAGGCGCTCGAACCAGCGCTCTTCCTCCGCTGCAACGCGCTCGTCACGCGTATCAGACAGGATCGCAAAATCGAAGCGGCCGGCAACGCCAAGCGTGTGAAGGCTGCCGATCATCGCTGCAACATGCGAAAACGTTTTGACCGGATCTTCGTTGTAGACAGGGACGAGCACCGCCGTCCGTGCGCTGGTCGGCGTCAGTTCGAATGACTGCTTTTTCTCCCTGAAGGGCAGGCTTAAGAGCCCGTTGAACGCATAGGCCGCACCCCATGCGAGCCACGCTGTGCTGGCGGCCAGCAGCACGATGCGAACGGCGTCGATCCATTGAATGCCATCGGCTGAAAAATAGCCGACGGCAAGCGAGGCGACGAGCCCTGCCATAAGCAGGCAGAAAAGGATCGACAATACGCGTCTTACACTGACCATCACACTCTCATGGGGTTCACCGACCACCATTCCCGTCTCTCAATCGGGCCCGTAATTTCACTTCCAGGCCAGTCGCTTGAGCAGCACGGAGAACAGCGCGGGGCGCGCACGCCGGCGTTCCAGCACCTGCTCGGGCATCGCCATGGGCGCAACCGGCAGAGCGTGACGGCCATACGTCATCGGCTGGCTATCCGTCTCACGAACGTGCGTCATCTGTATCTCTCCACTGATAACTCCAGATTTCAGAAAGGCGTTTGTCGTCGAGCTTGAGGTGACCGCTCATTTCAACAGGTCCCGCACCGCTCGGTTTCAGGTCGATCACGAGACGCCACATGCCATTGCTGTCGATGCGGGAAACCGCCGAATGCGCAATCTCGCCACGGCTGACATTCACAACTGCTTCAATGTTTGAATCGCCCGGAAGGTTCCGCAGAACCTCGCCATCGAAATCGACGACGAACTTGCGCAGCCCCTCCTCGTTCTTGACACCGGAGACACCGCCCTCGCCGCTGCGAAGCGCCATGACCCGTGCAAACCGGTTGGTCGGCTCATCGATGGCACCCCAGGTCAGGCGATAGTTGAACTCAAGCGCATCTCCCGCTTCAACGTCCTTTTCAGGAACCCAGAACGCGACGATGTTGTCGTTGACCTCGAGATCGGTCGGTATCTCGACAAGCGTGATGTTGCCGCGTCCCCAGGCTTCAAGCGGCTCCACGAGGAGCGACGGCCGGCGTTCATAATGAGCGCCCGCATCCTGGAAGTGCGCAAAATCACGATCGCGCTGGTAGAGGCCGAATGCCTGTGGGCTGTCTTCGGAAAAGAACGACGTGGCAAGCTCGGACGGATTGTTCAGATTGCGCCACAGCTCGTCACCATCCTTGCGGACGATCTTCAGCCCGTCGCTGTCGTGAACCTGGCCACGGTAGTCATCAAACGCGCTGTCATTGTTTTCGGCGAAGAGGAACATGGATGTCATCGGTGCGACGCCGAGCCGGCCGATGGCCTTTCTGGCGAAGAGGCGAGCCGTCACGGTCATGACCGTGTTGCGGCCAGGCGCAATCACAAAGCGATAGGCACCCGTCACACTTTCGCTGTCGAGCGCGGCATAGACGGTCACTTCCTTGCTGCGCCGGTTTGGCTTCTCGATATAGAAGTCGGTGAAGCGCGGAAACTCTTCCCCGCTGGTTGTCGCGGTGCCGATGGCCAGTCCACGCGCGGACAATCCGTAGAGTGTGTCCCGGCCGAGCGCACGGAAGTAGCTCGCGCCGAGGAAGGACACCAGTTCATCCATCACATCGGGTGCATTAAGCGGATAATGCAGGCGGAAACCCGCCTCCCCCTCCATGACCAGATCTTCAAACCGGGAGGGGTCAAGCGGCTTGCGATACTCGAAATCGCGACCGGTGAAGAGGATCGGCGTGGCAGCCTCTCCCTCCACCGCGTAGAGACGCACCGGCTCCTTGAACAGCCAGCCCATGTGAAAGGCCTGCAGTTCGAACGGGGCCTCACCCTGCCACAATGCGTGGTCGGGCCGGAAACGAATCGCCCGGTGCTGGTCGTAGGTCAGCCCGGCAATCTGCTCGGGGAGCTTGAATTCGGCTTTGGCGAAGGGTTCGGAAGCCTTGTTTTTCATCGCCTCCGTAAGCGCCTCGAAGGAAAATGGCTGCGCCTCTCCCTTCACATCAACACCTTGCGCGGCAACGTCTTCAGCGCGCGCATGGGTTGCAAGGGCCGTCAGGCTGGACGTGCCCAACAGCGACGCTGACAGGCAGGAAACAAGGAAGGATCGTCGGTCCATATATGGAACTCGTATGCAAGAAAACTCAGGGTGAAGCCGCGGCACAAGCCACGCGCTTTCAACGCATTAATTGCGGTTTAGTTTCGGCAGTAGACATAACATTCGGAGACTGTCCGTTACCAAGATTTGAAGGCACAGCGCAGAGCGGCGGATCGCTGTACAGCGTCCCCTCGAGACTTGCAATCCTGTTCTGAATCGTGCCCAATCGTGCCACCTCACCCAGGGTGAGAAAACCCACCATCCAGCGCCAGAGCCGGTTCACAACAATGCGGCCGGCGGTGCATTAATCCGGGAATTTGCCGATGGATCTAGGACTGAAGAACAAGCGCGCCCTGGTGCTCGGCGCAAGCCGCGGCCTCGGCGCCGCCATCGCCCAGGGGCTGGCGAAGGAAGGCGCGACCGTGGTCGCAGCCGCACGCAGCAGGGACAAGATCGAGGCCTGGGCCAGGGACCTGCCGGCAGGTTCGGTCGAGGCTCATGAGCTCGATCTTTCCGATCAGACAGCGATCGACGATCTCGCTGACAGGCTTCTGGCCGATGGAGGCGTCGACATTCTTGTGAACAACACCGGCGGCCCGCCCCCCTCCACCGCCGTCGATGCCAAACGCAGCGACTGGATCTCGAATTTCGAGACGATGGCCGCCAATATCTTTCACCTGACCGGGCGTCTCCTTCCGGTCATGCGCGAGCGCAAATGGGGCCGCATTCTGACGGTTACCTCGTCTGGCGTGGAGCAGCCGATTCCGGTTCTGGCGCTGTCGAACGGCATCCGCTCGGCAATCGTCGGCTGGTCGAAGACACTGGCCACGGAAGTCGCCCGCGATGGCGTGACGGTCAACATCCTGATGCCCGGGCGTATCCACACGCAGCGCGTCGTCGAACTCGACACCGCCGCGGCCGGCCGCTCCGGCAAACCGGTGGAGGAAGTTTCCGCGGCAGCAGCGGAAACCATTCCGATAGGGCGCTACGGCGATCCGGAGGAATTCGCCAACATGGCCGTTTTCCTCGCCTCCGAGCGCGCCTCCTATGTCACCGGAACAAAGGTTCGGATCGACGGCGGCGCTACCCGTTCGGTCTGAGCAGGCCTTTGGGTCAGAACCTAGCGTCTCAGCGCACGCCCGAGCGCATGCCACGATGCCTTGGGCGTGCGCTCCAGCGTTTCAAAATCGACATGCACGAGACCGAAGCGTTTCTCATAGCCAAGCGCCCACTCGTAATTGTCGAGAAGCGACCAGACGATATAGCCCTTCACGGGAGCGCCCCCGGCCATCGCGCGCCGCACCGCGCCGAGATGTCGATTCAGGAAGTCGATGCGGGAAGGGTCCGCCACCTTTCCGTTCAGCACCTGATCGGGCGAGGCCATGCCGTTTTCCGTCACATAGATCGGCAGACCCTTGGTGTAGGTATCATGCACCCAGGTGATGAAATGGTGCAGACCTTCGGGATAGATTTCCCAGTTCATCTGCGTCTTGGGCAGCGGCCCCTCGATTTCCCTGAGCGCCGGGAACTGGCCTGAGCCGTCCGGCGCAATCAGCTTGCGCGTATAGTAATTGATACCGAGCCAGTCGACCGGCGTACCGATGATGTCGAAATCGTTCTCGAAGCCTTCCGGCATGTGGGGGCCAAGGCCTTCCAGCACGTCCTCCGGATAGGCCCCGTCGAACACGCCGCCCAGGAACCATCGATTGTAGATTCCATCGTAGAGGCGGGCTGCTTTTTTCGCCGCCTCGCTGTCATCGGCAGGTGCTGCATACTCGAAATTGGTGACGAGGCCGAGACTGCCCATGCCCAGCGCCCGCATGGCCTGCGTCGCGCGCCCGTGCGCCAGAAGCACATGATGCATGGCACGCGCGGTGGCGCGAATATCGCGCAGGCCCGGCGCGTGCTCGCCCATGAAATGGCTGAGCCAGGCCACACACCAGGGTTCGTTGACGGTGGCCGCCGTCGCCACCCGGTCACCGATGCGCTTCATCACCACTTCTGCATAATCGGCAAACCAGCCGGCAATGTCGCGGTTGCGCCAGCCGCCAAGATCGGCAAGCGGCGCCGGCAGATCCCAATGGTAGAGCGTGGCGAAAGGCTTCAGCCCCCGTGCCAGCATGCCGTCGACGAGACGATCGTAGAAATCGAGCCCTTCAGCATTGGGCGCACCGCGCCCTTCCGGGAGGACACGCGACCAGGACGTCGAGAAACGATAGCAGTCAAACCCGGCATCGCGCACCAGGTCCAGATCGCTCTCCCAACGGTGGTAATGGTCGCAGGCCGTCGCCCCGTCCTCACCACGCACCGTATTGCCGGGGGTGGCGGCGAAGGTATCCCAATGCGATGTGCCACAGCCGCCAAACCGGCTACCCTCGATCTGGTAGCTCGAGGTTGCCGTTCCAAAGACGAAATCGTCCGGGAAATCCGTGCGGGAGAACTCAAGCTCCATGGTTTCCGTGTCGGTGGCGGACATGAGGGTCTCCCGGTTTCTATCGTAGTGTTTTGCTCGCCGTCAGCGCCGACGCGGCGGTGCGGTGGTCTGGCCGATTACAAAATCGGCTTCCCATAATTCGCTCTGCAACGGTCCCGCAGGATTCTCGATGCGCTCAAGCAGCATCTGGGCCACGCGCTTGCCCGCGTCGCGAATGGAGGATCGAACCGCCGTGAAATAAGGAATGTCAGGCGTCCTGCCCTTATAACCGGACTGCAGGAAGGAGAGGCAGTCATCGAAGGCGATGATCGACACGTCTTCGCCTGCACGCAGGCCGAGATCGGCCAGTGCCCGCGTCACGCCCATGGCGGGCAGAACGCTCGCCACGAGGATCGCTGTCGGCGGTTCTGCAAGGTCCATCAGTGCGCGTGTGGCGTGATAGCCATAGGGTTCAACCATGTCTGCACTGTGCAGCAGTTGCTCATCAGGCACGATACCCGCCTCCTCGAGCGCCACCTCATAGCCCTGCCTGCGCCGGTCCGCGAAGTTCATCGTTTCAAGGCCGTTGACAAGCGCAACGCGCTGATGTCCCAGATCGAGCAGGAACTTCGTGGCGCGATGAAAGGCGCGGCGGTTGTTGACGTCCATCCAGCAATAGTCCGCTCCCTCCTCGTCGCTGCGCCCATGCACGACGAACGGAAGCCCTAGGGCATTGAGAAGGCCGATGCGGCTGTCACCGGTGAGCGGGCCATGGACCACCACGCCGTCCACACGCTGATCATCCACCAGATCGCGATAGACGCCCTCCTGCTCCTCAAGTGAGGCAAGCCGCAGCAGAATGTCGTAACCGTTCTCGCCGTAGACCTCGCCCGCGCCGGCGATGAAGTCGGCGAAATGCGGGTTGATCATGATATGTTCGGACAGACTTACCACATGGCCGATCATGCGCGACTTGCCTGTGGCCAGGCTCGCCGCGCTGGGGCTCGGGCGATAGTTCAGCCGCTCCGCCGCCTCTATCACCCGGACGCGCGTTTTCTCGGCCACCTCCGGAAAGCCATTGAGCGCCCGAGAGACGGTCGTCTGGGACAGTCCTAGAGCTTCCGAGAGCATCTTCAGATTGATCGCTTTACGGGCAGGCAACACATTTCCTTTTCAAAGCGCTTTAAAAAATTGGTGTCATAGCCTTTCAGGCAGATCAAGCCCTTCTCTCTCAAGGAGCAACAATTTCCAGAACAACCGCCATTAAATCGGTATTTTTCCGAAATTTCGTCGACAGATGCCTTGTCCTCTTGACTCGCGAGCGTCACAGATTGATGCTGAACATATCCAAAGCGCTTTGAATTTTGTTTATATCGTTGTCATTGCGCCGGACCTGCAGAGACCCGAGGAGGAGCGGCCTTGCGCCGCAAAGTGGAGGAACCATGAAGACGTCCATGCTAATCGGCGCGCTTGCCCTGGCGCTGGCCGGCACCGCCGCCGCCGTCACGACAGCCCGGGCCGCCGACCTGAAGTTCGCTCCGGGCGAGGATGCCCGCTTCAACTGGCAGAGTTTTGAGGATTTCAAGGCCGCAAACGACCTCTCCGGTCAGGAGATGAGCCTGTTCGGCCCCTGGCTCAGCGCCGACAAGGATCTGATCGAATCCGTTACCGCCTATTTCGAAGAGGCCACGGGCGCGAAGGTCAATTATTCGGGTTCCGATTCCTTCGAGCAGCAGATCGTCATCGACACACAGGCCGGCAGTGCGCCGAATGTCGCCGTCTTTCCGCAACCGGGCCTCGCCGCCGACCTTGCCTCCAAAGGCCTGCTCGTGCCGCTCGGCAGCGACACCGCTGACTGGATGAAGGACAATTATGCAGCCGGTCAATCCTGGGTGGATCTTGGCACCTATGAGAATCAGGACGGGACCAAAGCTTTTTTCGCTTTTCCCTACAAGGCAGATGTGAAGTCCCTCGTCTGGTACGTCCCGGAGAATTTCGAGGATGCCGGCTATGAAGTGCCGCAGACCATGGAAGAGCTGAAGGCCCTCTCCGAGCAGATCGTCGCCGACGGCGAGACACCCTGGTGCATTGGCCTCGGCTCCGGTGGCGCGACCGGCTGGCCTGCCACCGACTGGGTGGAGGACATGATGCTGCGCACACAGGCACCCGAGGTCTACGACCAGTGGGTGACCAATGAAATTCCGTTCAACGACGAGCGCGTCGTTGCTGCGATCGAGGAATTCGGCGCGTTTGCCCGCAACGACGATTATGTGGATGGCGGCGCGGGCGCTGTCGCCTCAACCGACTTCCGCGACAGCCCCAAGGGGCTCTTTGCCGTACCGCCCAAATGCTACATGCACCGGCAGGCATCTTTCATCCCGTCCTTCTTCCCGGAAGGGACACAGCTTGGCCGCGATGCCGACTTCTTCTACCTGCCGGCCTATGCAGGCAAGGACCTCGGCAAACCGGTGCTCGGTGCGGGCACGGTGTTTGCCATCACGAAGGAATCGGAAGTGGCGCGCGCCTTCATCGAGTTCCTGAAAACGCCCATCGCGCATGAAATATGGATGGCGCAGGCCGGTTTCCTGACCCCGCACAAGGGTGTGAACCCCGAGGCTTACGCCAATGATGCCCTTCGTAAACAGGGTGAAATCCTGACCAGTGCGACCACCTTCCGTTTCGACGGCTCGGACCTGATGCCCGGCAAGATCGGCGCCGGCGCGTTCTGGACCGGGATGATCGACTATGTCGGCGGCAAGTCGGCCGGGGATGTCGCCGGCGACATCCAGAAGGAATGGGACGCCATCAAATAGGCGCGAACACCTGACGAACCCGCCGCCCGAAGGCGGCGGGAAACGGCCAAACCGTGCACATGCGCCCAAGGAGGCAGTCATGGCAATTTCCTCGACCGAAACAGCCCCGCCCGCCGGCTCTCCCGGCCCCGGTGGTTTCTTTCTGAATCTGGCGATTGCGCTCGTCATCATGGTGGCTGGCATCGTCTTCGCGGTGCTGTGTGCCGTCGCCGTCTTT
Organism: Nitratireductor rhodophyticola; assembly: GCF_019891355.1. Lineage (NCBI taxonomy): Bacteria > Pseudomonadati > Pseudomonadota > Alphaproteobacteria > Hyphomicrobiales > Phyllobacteriaceae > Nitratireductor > Nitratireductor rhodophyticola. The sequence continues at coordinate 272,769 of NZ_JAHSSF010000004.1, forward strand.
GCCGCGCTCAACACGGTCCTCCCCGACATCAAGCTTGTCCAGGCGGTGCTGGTCATGGTGCTCGGCGTTGCGGCGTGTTTCGGCTATTTCTGGGGCTCCAACCGGCTGCTCGACGTAATCTACCCGCCCCGCGGCAGCCGGGTGGCCGAAAACATCAACGCGGCCAACGGCATCCGACCGTGGCTGTTCCTTGGACCCGCGGTTGTCATTCTCGGCATCTATCTGGTCTATCCGGTTATCAATTCGATCGTCCTGTCCTTCCACGGACCGAGCGGCGAGACCTGGGTCGGCGGGGCCAATTACGCCTGGCTCGCCAAGGACGCGGCCTTCCGCGAGAGCATGCGCAACAACATTCTCTGGCTCATCGTCGTGCCTGCCGCCGCCACTTTCTTCGGGCTCATCGCAGCCGCCCTGACCGACCGCATCGGCTGGGGCAACGTCGCCAAAAGTCTCATCTTCATGCCCATGGCGATCTCGTTCGTCGGCGCGAGCGTGATCTGGAAATTTATCTACGACTACCGCGCCGAAGGCTCCGATCAGATCGGCATCCTCAACGCCATCGTTACTTTCTTCGGGGCAGAGCCGCAGGCGTGGATCACCATCCCCTTCTGGAACAATTTCTTCCTGATGGTCATCCTGATCTGGATCCAGACCGGTTTTGCCATGGTCATTCTTTCCGCCGCCCTCCGCGGCATTCCGGAGGAAACAATCGAAGCCGCCATCATCGACGGCGCTTCTCCCTTTCAGATCTTCTACAAGATCAAGGTACCGCAAATCTGGGGCACCATCGCCGTTGTCTGGACCACGATCACCATTCTGGTTCTCAAGGTGTTCGACATCGTTCTGGCCATGACCAACGGCCAGTGGGGCAGCCAGGTGCTCGCCAACTACATGTTCGACTGGATGTTCCGCGGGTTGGACTTCGGCCGCGCATCCACCATCGCGCTGGTCATCATGGCCATGGTCACCCCCATCATGGTGTGGAACATCCGCGAAGCACGGAAGGACATGAAATGAGCACGCCCGTCGGTTCCCGGCCCGCGCTCGCATGGGTCGTCAACATTTCCGTCATTCTGCTTGTGGCCCTTTGGACACTGCCGACCTTCGGCATTCTCGTCTCTTCGCTGCGCGACAAGGATCAACTCGCCGTCAGCGGCTGGTGGACGGCACTGACCTCATCCGAGCGCAACCTGGTCGCACGCGCGGCACCGCCGGAGAATGCCACGCTGGAAGGTGGCCGCTATGTGCTGACCGGTAACGTGTTCGAGGGCGGCAGCGGAGAGGTCACTGGCTTTGGCATTTCTTCACGCGACCCGTCGGCCTTCGCAGTCGGCGAGGAAGCCGAGCTGCGCGGTGGCGCCACACTTACCGTCGAGGCCAATGGCGACTACACGATTGCCTATGCCGAAGAGCCCGAACCCGGGCGCGGCCAGCGCATTTTCGTGAGTTCCGTCGAGCCGCCGCGCTTCACCACGGAGAATTACGAGAACGTCCTGTTCTCCGAAGGGCTCGGCAAGAGCTTCATCAACACGATGACCGTGACCATTCCAGCCACCGTCATCCCGATTCTGATAGCCGCCTATGCGGCTTATGCCCTGGCCTGGATGGAATTCCCCGGCCGCGCGCTTCTGCTTGCCGCGATTGTCGGCCTGCTTGTCGTGCCGCTTCAGATGTCGCTCATCCCGCTCCTGCGCCTCTACAACACGGTCGGCATCGGCAAGTCATTCATCGGCATCTGGCTCGCGCATACCGGCTTCGGCCTGCCGCTCGCCATCTATCTCCTGCGCAACTACATGGCCGGCCTGCCGCGCGAAATCATCGAGAGCGCGCGCGTCGATGGCGCCTCGGATTTCGAAATCTTTCGCAAGATCATTCTGCCGCTGTCCTTCCCCGCACTCGCCTCCTTCGCCATCTTCCAGTTTCTCTGGGTGTGGAACGACCTGCTCGTTGCCACGGTTTTCCTTGGCAACAATGAGGAACAGCTTGTGCTGACAGGTCGCCTGCGCGAACTGCTCGGCTCGCGCGGTGGCAACTGGGAAATCCTCACCGCCTCGGCCTTCGTGGCCATCGTGGTACCCATTCTCGTTTTCTTCGCAATGCAACGTTACCTGGTCCGCGGCCTTCTGGCCGGGTCCGTCAAAGGAGGCTGACCGCTCCCATGAATGTCCTGCACGATGTTCCCTTCGAACATGCCCCTGGAGCCATCAGCCGCCATGCGGAAGACACCGACTGGTGGCGCGGCGCGGTCATCTACCAGATTTATCCGCGCTCCTTTCAGGATTCCAACGGAGACGGGATCGGAGACCTGAAGGGGATCACCCAGCGCCTCCCCTACATCGCCTCGCTCGGTGTGGACGCGATCTGGATTTCGCCCTTCTTCAAATCACCCATGCTCGACTTCGGCTACGATGTATCGGACTACAGGGAAGTGGACCCGATGTTCGGCTCGCTGGCCGATTTCGACGCCATGATCACCGAAGCGCACCGGCTCGGCCTCAAGGTCATGATTGACCAGGTGATTTCCCACTCCTCCGACCAGCACCCGTGGTTCATCGAGAGTCGACAGAACCGCACCAATCCGCGCGCCGACTGGTATGTCTGGGCCGACCCGAAGCCAGATGGCAGCCCGCCCAACAACTGGCTGTCGATCTTCGGCGGCTCGGCCTGGCAGTGGGACACGAGCCGCTGCCAGTACTATCTGCACAATTTTCTGGCCAGCCAGCCCGACCTCAACTTTCACAATCCGGACGTGCAGGATGCGCTGCTCGACGCGGTGCGCTTCTGGCTCGAGCGCGGCGTCGACGGCTTCCGTCTCGACACGATCAATTTCTATGTTCATTCGGCCGGTCTGGAAGACAATCCGCCGCTTGAACAGAACGAGCGCAACGCCTCCATCGCACCGGCGGTCAATCCATACAATTACCAGGAACATCTCTACGACAAGAACCAGCCGGAAAACCTGGAGTTTCTGAAGCGCTTCCGCGCCCTGCTCGATGAATTCCCCGGCACCACGGCCGTCGGCGAAGTGGGTGACGCGCAGCGTGGCCTCGACATCGTCGCCGAATATACGAGTGGCGGCGACAAGGTGCATATGTGCTATTCCTTCGATTTCCTCTCGCAGGAACCGCTCACACCGAAGCGCGTGCGGGACGTCCTTGAGGCCTTTGAAGAGAAGGCTCCGGATGGCTGGTCATGCTGGAGTTTTTCCAATCATGACGTGGTCCGTCACGCCTCGCGCTGGGCCGACCAGGTGCACGACCGCGCGGCTTTCCTGAAGATGACGACAACACTGCTTTTGTCGCTGCGCGGCTCGGTCTGCTTCTATCAGGGGGAAGAGCTCGGTCTCACGGAAGCGGTGCTCGACTTCAAGGATCTGCAGGATCCCTACGGCATCCAGTTCTGGCCGACCTTCAAGGGGCGTGACGGCTGCCGTACGCCGATGGTCTGGTCGGAAACACAGGTCAATGCAGGCTTTTCGGCGGCAAAGCCCTGGCTCCCAGTCCCGCCGGAGCACCTCCACCTGGCAGTCTCGGCACAGGACGGGCCGAACTCCCTCCTCGCTCATTATCGCCGGGCGCTTGCCTTCCGCGCCCGTCACCCGGTCTTCGCCAAGGGCGATATAGCGTTTCGCGATGCCGGCGAGGACGTTATCGTCTTCGAACGCTCGATGGCTGCGCATTCGATACTGGTGGCCATCAACATGGCCGGTCATCCGGTTGAGCTCGCGTTCGATGCTGGAGCATACGCGACCATGCAGGACGCGGAAAGCAGCGGAGCCGCGGAAAACGGCATATTGAAGCTGCCGGCCTATGGATACTGGTTCGGCAGCAGGGGAGTGGGACAATGACGGCGCTCGACCTGAAAGACATCCACAAGAGCTACGGCGCAACCCGTGTCATTCACGGCATCGACCTGAAGATCGAGGATGGGGAGTTCGTCGTCTTCGTCGGTCCGTCGGGCTGTGGCAAGTCCACCCTGCTGCGGATGATCGCCGGGCTGGAAAACATCACCGGCGGTGATATGTTCATAGGCGGCCAGCGCGTCAACGACATACCGCCCTCACAGCGCGGTATCGCCATGGTGTTTCAGTCCTACGCGCTATATCCGCATATGACAGTCTACGACAACATGGCCTTCGGCATGAAGATTGCCAAAGCGCCGAAGGAGGAATTCGACAAACGCGTGCAGGCGGCCGCCGACATTCTCCAGTTGACACCCTATCTTGACCGGCTGCCAAAGGCGCTGTCAGGCGGTCAGCGCCAGCGGGTCGCCATCGGACGCGCCATCGTGCGCAATCCGAAAGTGTTCCTGTTCGACGAGCCACTCTCCAATCTGGATGCAGCGCTGCGTGTCGCCACGCGCATCGAGATCGCCAAGCTGAAAAGCTCCATGCCTGAAACCACCATGATCTATGTCACGCATGACCAGGTGGAGGCCATGACGCTTGCCGACCGCATCGTGGTTCTGTCGGCAGGCCGCATCGAACAGGTGGGAGGCCCGATCGAGCTCTACGAAAAGCCGGCCAACCTGTTCGTCGCCCGCTTCATCGGCTCGCCCGCCATGAACATCCAGCCCGCCCGAATCGCGAAGACGGGCGGTGAGACGGTTGTCAGCCTTGCCGGGCGCGAAACCGTGGTGCCAATCCCCTCGCCTGAAACGCTCTCCGGGGCGCCGGTCCATTTCGGTGTGCGCCCGGAAGATATGCGGATCGCGGAGGGGGACGACTTCCTCTTCGAGGGCGACGTGCACTTCGTCGAACGCCTTGGAGAAGTGACAAATGTTTACATGAATGTGAAAGATGTGGATGACGCGGTGGTGGTGAAGGTGGCCGGTGTCCAGAAATACGCCAAGGGCGACCGGCTGCGCATCGCCGCGGCCCCGGAAAAGATGCATCTTTTCACCGAAGAGGGCCGCTCGCTCCTCCATATCTGACACATTTTAACCGATTTGAGGATTTCTTGACCCGAATCGAAAGCTTACCTAACCATAAGCGGGTGACTGGGGGGCAGCCAAAAATCCACACTGGATCTGCTCTCTTGTGCTGCCCGTTTTGAAGTGACCGGTTTCGACCTTTTCACCATCATCTCACTTGGAGCGGGCAAATAGCGGGCCTCGTATTGCGTATCCGCGAACCCTAAAGCACCGGCCATCCGGCGGTGCGGATCTGCGGTGAGACCGAATGGCGACTGAGACGAAAGAGAAACGCAGTGCCCGGCAGTACAAAGCCGCATCGCGGCGCGACGTCTCCAGCCTCGCGCGCGGTTATTGCCGTTCCGGCAAAAACATTTCCTACCTGATCGCTGAGGCTGCGCCTGACAGCGCCACAGGAATGGCAAGCATCCTGGTCTCCAACTGGAGTTTCGACACCATCGAGGATGTGGGCCTCAATGCCATCACGCGCCTTGTCGAAAGTCCCATTTCCACATTTCCCGGTGCAGCTCCGCGCGGCTGGCACCCGCTTGCGCTTGCGGCACTCGTCGCCTGTGACGAGGTTGCACACCTTTCGCTTCACCAACAACAGGAAGTGTTCCTCCTCAAGCTCCCCTCGGGAAAGAAGCGCTACGTCGCCCTGATTTCGGCAGATGAGGCCGATGCACTCGACACAACAGAACTCCAGCGCCTGCAGATGGGGCTGTGCCACCTGCTTTCCGGTTACAAGGCAAGAACAAATCCGATCGGCGAGCCGCTTTCCGAGCGCGAACGCGAATGTCTTTACTGGGTTTCCGAAGGAAAAACCGCCGATGAGGTCTCACTCATCATCAACGTGTCATCGAACACTGTGAACAGTTACGTCGCCCACGCGATCCACAAGCTGGCAGCGAAAAATCGCGCGATGGCAATTGCGACGGCCATTCGCAACGGCCTTATATAAAACGGTGGATCGATGACGCTTTCGGACATGGCAGTCGGGCTGCAGGAGCTCACCGAAAGCGTCAGCGCCGCCCGATCTCATCTCTATCTGGTCAATGGTCTTGGGAAACCAAGGCTGACCCCCTGTCTCGAGCAGACGGGCACGCAGAACCACACTGAAGCCCTCGAACTCGCCGGCCGATTAAGCAAGCGCTTCGTGGACAAGCTGTCCGAAACGTTCCATCCGCTTCTCTGGGGCATCGCCATGCCGGAAGAGACTTTTGGAGTGCATTGGGAGGAGATTCCACCGCTTGAGGAGGAAAGTGGCCTGGTACTGCCGCTTGCGACGGACCAGCGACATCATGGCGCCATCTTCTTTCTCGGCGGAGAAATCTGCCTGGAGCGCGATGCATTGCTCGATCTCCATAGCCGGTGTCACGCCCTTTTCACCCGGTTTCTGGAGCACGATCCGCTTCCCGGCGGAACCAGCGGCCCGGCCATATCGAGGCGTGAACTCCAGTGCCTGAAACTCACCGCGAACGGCCTGACCAGCGATGAAATTGCAAAGCGGCTGGGGCTTTCGGTGCACACCGCCAATCAATATCTGGCAAACACCACCCAGAAACTGAACGCGGTCAATCGCGTCCACGCGGTTGCCAAGGCGCTACGCAAAGGCCTCATCGATTAGGTTCGGGACCTGTCAGTATCACTTCAAGGGACACGAGGCGGCAACCGACCAGGGGCCGCGCTGCTATCCGTTGATCAACGGTCTTTCCGTGCGCACGATGCGCGAAGCCTGCAGGGTCTCGGCGAGATAGCGCGAGTTCGCTTCCGGGTCGTCCGAGGGGTTGTCGAAGGCCACATAATTGACCTCCACGCCGGCATTGTCGGCACTCAGCTCCAGCGTGAAATAAACCGTCGCCCCCTGCGGGCGAAGCTCAAGGTCAAGCGATATGCGAGGGCTTCCCCCCCATGTCACATGCGCGTCGCAGCCATGGCCAAGCCGCAATGTGCCCGGCATGAAATACAGTTCCGCAGCCGACTCCACGATATCCGCGACGCTCGCCAGGCTCTCCAGCCGAATGAAAGCGATGTAGTCGGCCACGTCGATAAGACGCAACTCGTTGGCCACCGCGCGAATGGCGTTGGCAACGATAATTTCTCGAGCAGGCGAATGCGGCTGCTTGTCCATAGTGTATCCCTGCTGACTACGGTCTTTCACCGGTTCTGTAGATGCGGCGGATCAGCTCCGCCACGGCCTTGTAGAACTGTGACGGAATCAAATTATCAACCGAAACTTGTTTGTACATGGAGCGCGCGAGCACCGGTTCCTCGAAGACAGGAATGTTGTGCTCCGTGGCGATCTCCCTGATCCTGAGCGCAATGAGATCCTGCCCCTTTGCCACGACAACGGGCGCTGCATCTTCATCCCGTCGATAGCGGAGCGCAATGGCGAAATGGGTCGGGTTGGCGATCACGAGCGTCGCCTGCGGCACGGCCGACATCATGCGCTGGCGGGCGCGGTCGCGCGCAAGCGATCGCAGCCGCGCCTTGACGATCGGGTCACCTTCAGTCTGCTTGTGCTCGTCCTTCACCTCCTGCCTCGTCATGCGCAGGTCCACCCGCCACTGATGACGCGACCAGAAAAGATCCGCGACTGCGATGACCGCCACCACCAGGGTCACGACCACAAGGCTCTGAACCGCGATGTCGCGAATGACGGAAGTGAATTCCACCGGATTGGTGATCATGCCGGCGAGGAGGCGGGTCTCGGCCTCGCGCATCGCCAGAACCAGAAAACCACCTGCCACGATGATCTTGCCCACTGATTTTGCGAATTCGACGAAGCCTTTGGCACCAAAAATCCGGCTCCAGCCCTCTTTCAGCGAGATACGCGAAAGTTTCGGCTTGATCCGGTCGAGCACAAAGCGCGGCGTGTTCTGCAGGACGGATGCGGCAACGCCAGCCGTCACGAGCAGAAGCATGACGATGCCGACAACCTTTGCGATCTCCATGAAAACGAGCTGGTAAATCGCCATCGCATCGGAGCGTGTTTCAAGCGACCAGCCATCCGCCCGCTCAAGAAAGATGGACAGGAAGCTGCCAAGCCGCACCGCGCTGTCCTGCGCGAAGAAGATTGTGAATGTCAGAATGGCAAGAAAGGATGCAAAAACCGGCGCCTCTTTTGAAAAGGGCAATTGGCCCTTGTCGATAGAGTCACGGATCTTCTTTTCCGTTGCCTCTTCTGTCTTGCTTTCCTTGTCGGCACCTTCCGCCATCAGGACCTTCGCTCAGACGATTGAAGATGTAGTCGCCCGGCCCCACGGGATCGCGCGCCGGGCTTCTCCTTCCGAAACCGTCAGGCGGCTTCCTGCTGCTGCATGCTGGGCAGGACAAAACTACCCTGCTGCGCGAGCTGAACCGCACTCGCGGAGATGCGTCTGCGGGCCTGCATGATGTCGGCCTCCTGCACGTCCTCCGAACCGGTGCTGAGCTCGGCTTCGATCATGCGGCGCGTGCGCTGGCCCAGTGCCGAGAGGACAGCCTCCACGGTATTCTCCGGCGCGTTTCGAAGTGCCAGCGTGACAAGCTCGCTCGACAGACCGTCGAACAGCGCAACACGCGCCTTCTGGTCGAGCAGCACGATCTCCTCGAAGCTGAAAAGCTGCGAGCGGATCGCCTTCACGTCGCTTGTGCCTGTCAGCTCCAGATCGTGAATGACCTCGTCCGCCTGATCCTTGTCGAGTTCGTTCAGCAGCGATGCGACACGTGCGAGCCCGACAGCGGAATCCTTGCCCGCGCGCATGTTGCGCAAAAGGTCACTCATCCGGTTTTCAATAAGCTTCTTCGCCTGCACCGGCATTTCACCCGTTGCGGCCATGCGGCTGACGACGGAGGTCCGCAGGTTCTTGTCCAGGCTCACCAGAACCTTGGCCGCGATGGACGAAGAGATACCGCTTAGAATGGCCGCGATAACCTGCGGGTGTTCCGCCGAAGTCAGTTCGATCAATTCTTCAGCCGGCAGCTTCTCAAGTTCCGCCCAGACCTCCTCTGCCTCGCTGGCGACCGGCGCATTGCGCCCCATGAGAAGGTTCATCTCTTCTTCGGAAAGGGTTTCATTGAGGATCGTGTCGATGCTGTCCGCAGAATCGAGCAGTCCGGCCCCTTCAGTGAACTCGCTCTCAAATTCGCTGACCACCTTCTCCAGTTCCGCCTGCGGAATTGTCCGCAGCAGGCGTGCCCCTTCCATGAGCGCCTTGAGTTCGTCCTGCTTGAAGAACTTCAAGAGCCGCCCCGCCGAGGGCTTGCCCATGGCCACGAGAATGGTGGCTGCCTTCTGTGCCTGTGTCAGAGCCAGAGCTTCAGTCATGACCGATCCGACCTTTCTATCTGCAATCCGTTATCCGCGTTACTCAGCAGATGCCTTGCCGGCGATTTCAGTCAGTTTCACACCGAAGCGTGACGGATCGTCATCGACCAGCGTAATCTCGCCGCGCGCGATGCGCCGGCCGTTCACCACGATCTCCACCGGTTCGCCGACACGCCGGTTGAGCGATACCGTCGAACCCTTTTTCAGGGCCATGAGCTGCGATACCGGCATCTCGGCACTGCCCAGTACAATCTGGACCTCAACCGGGATGCTCATGACCAGGTCTGGATTTCCCGAAAAGGAATCGACCCTTTCACGCGCACCGGGGCTATCCTCGTGAAGAACGTCCTTGAGTTCCTCAATCGCCTTGTTGAGCTCTTCCTCGCCGTTTTCCTGCGGCTCAGGCTCGGCATTCGTCATCGTCATTCTCCTTCACCGCCTATCCGGCACATCATTGCGCCAGAAGTCCCTCGACGACATCCTTGCGGGCGTCGAAGGGCTGTTTGATCCGCACCGTGTAGTGATGTCCGGCCTTTCCGAAGTCACAGGTGAACACCGTCTTGTCGCGCACGGCGAGCCGCGCCTCAGGCTGCGCGCCGTCGCCAAACTCGATCACCTGACCTTCGTGAAGCGATGCGAGTTGTCCAAGCGCCATGCGCATCAGCGGAATGGTCGCTTTGAGGCGCACATTCGAGCGCATGACCTCATCGCTGAACCGGTTGTGCCAGTCGGCCGCCTTCGCATTCTGCTGGCGCTTGTCGTCCGCCTCGGCGTCGCGCGTTTCAAGCAGCAGCCGTTGCGGCATCCATGCGGTCAAAAGGCCGCCCTGCTCTTCCCCGCCGACGGCAAACCGTATCCGCACACCCGGACCGTCACGCACGACGAAGCGGCGAAAATCCGCACCCGCCAGCACCGTGGGCATTTGCAACCGCAGGCCAAGAGAACGAGCGCCTTTTCCGTTCAGCGCCTTTGCGAAGAGCTCGAAAGCATGGGCCGCGACATCGCGCTCGATGGCAGAAGGCGGGCGCTCGACCGGAACCGCCGGCAGCTCGGGATTGCCGCCGAACATCGCACCGACGAGCAGGGATATGGCCGTGGGGTCGAGCCGCATGGTCAGCGCGTCTCCGGAAACTTCTCCGGAAACGACCACCAGCGCATCGCAGCAATCGGGCTGGGGCTTCAGCTCCGCAAGCCGCACGATCTCCACATCAACCAGATCCACCGCAATCGGTGTCGGCAGCTTTTCTTCCAGGCTTTCCATCACGCGCGGCAGGGCTCGTGTCGCACAGGAGCGCGCCGCCTCGACCACCTTTCGCGGATCTCCGGTAGCGCCCACCAGCCGCTCCACGACAAGCGCACGCATCAGTTCTGGGTCTTCCGTCAGCGCCATGATCGGCTGTTACTCCGTTGATCCTGCTGCATCACGCGGCCTGCTTTTCGCCACCGGCATTCATGGTGCTCTGCTCGACCGCATCGATCGTCGGCCGGTCATAAGCGGAAATGGTCTTGCGGCCGAACTCAAGCGCCACCTGCGGCAGCGAGCCGTTCATGTAGGCAAGCAGCGTCTGCTTCACGATGACGTAGAGCCGGTTCTTCTTTTCGCGCACGATCTTGATCTTGGTCGCGATCGGGCCGACCACGGCATACGACATGAAGATGCCGAGGAACGTACCCACAAGCGCGGCGCCGACCAGGCCACCCAGTATCTCGGGCGACTCGTTGATCGCGCCCATGGCCTTGATGACGCCTAACACGGCAGCCACGATGCCGAGCGCCGGCAATCCCTCGGAGACGGCGACAAGTGCATTGTATGATTTCAGCTTGTCGCGGCGGATGGTCTGGATTTCCTCATCCATCAGCGCCTCGATCTCGAAGGGCCGGGCATTGCCGATAATGATGATACGGCAGTAATCGCAGATGAAATTGGTAAGATCCTTGTTTTTCAGGATCGTCGGATAGGTCTGAAAGATCGCGGATTCTTCCGGGTTGTCGATATGGGCTTCAACCTCGCTGCGCGACTTGGTTCGCAATTCCCGCATCAGGCTGTGCAGGACACCGAGCGTCTCGAGATATTCGGTTTCCTTCGGAACCGCGCCCTTGAATGCCTCGACACAGGCCTTGCCGGCGTCTTTCACGGTCGACATGGGGTTAGCGACCAGAAACGTGCCGAATGCCGCGCCGCAGATGATCACGAATTCCCACGGCTGGAAAAGCACGTCCACATGCCCGCCCATTGCCATATAGCCGCCGATCACGCAGCCGAGCGTTACCACCAGTCCAACAAGAATACCCATCTATACCGCCATCTTTTATAGGCCTCTCCTCCTGTGTATCCGCCGTGGCTTGCGTGAGGCTTGAATGCCGAAAGTCTGCGCGAAAGCCTCGCGCAAGATAGGCGAACTAGGGTTGCGCAACCGAAGATGGCGGAGGGTGCGCCTTGATCAACACGTTCACGAGCTACAACCTCATCAACCGAGACCTGTCCCGGTCGCTGGAGCGCGTGCAGTCGCAGCCCATGGTGCAGCGCGAGACCGAATATTATCAGGAGAACATCGGCCGGGTGACCTCCATTGAGGAGTTCGTCAATGACGACCGCCTCTTCCGCTATGCCATGAAAGCACACGGGCTGGACGACATGGCCTACGCCAAGGCGTTCATGGTGAAGGTTCTGGAGGAGGGCATCAGCGACCCCGACAGTTTCGCCAACAAACTGACCGACAAGCGCTATGTCGAATTTGCCCGCACCTATAATTTTGCGGCCGGTGGCGCCGACACCACCAACTACAATCCGGCGCAGAAGGGAACGGTCGACAAATATCTCACACGCGCCATCAAGAACGGCACGGCACCGAACGATCCCGCACTGATCGGCAGCATCAACAACTATCTGGCGAAAATTCCCGACATCAAATCCGTCGATGATCTGATGGGCGACCAGGACATGCTGACCTTCGCGCTCATGGCGCATGGGTTCGAGGTGGACGAAGTGATCGACCTCAAATTCCTGCGTTCGGTTCTGGAGGGCGGCATCGATGATCCCGAAAGCCCCGCAAACCAGACCGAAGACAAGCGCTACAGGGCACTCGCGGAAGCCTTCAATTTCGCCCGCTACGGCGAAGACGCGACCACCTACAACATCGCAAACAACCTCGCCGTCGAACGCTATGTGCGCCAGACGCTCGAAGAAGACGCAGGCAGGGAAAACGAGGGCGTGCGGCTGGCGCTCTATTTCCAGCGCAAGGCCCCCGAATTCCGCTCCTACTACGAACTGCTCGCTGACAAGGCCATTGCCCAGGTGGTGCGCACTGCGCTGGGTTTCCCCGCAGCGCTGGCCCAGGCCGACATCGACAAGCAGGTCGAGATGATCAGGGAACGCATCGACATCGCGGATTTTCGGGATCCGGAGAAGCTGGAGGACTTTCTGAAGCGCTTCACCACCATGTGGGAGCTTGAAAACCCGACCAGCTCCCAGCAGACCTCCATCGCCGCGCTGTTCAGTCAGCCGGCGGAGTTCGGCATCTCCACCGACATGCTTTTCACCATTGCGCAGCTGAAGAGGTAAGAGACCCCATGCAGACCGGACTCTACGTCGCCCTGTCCTCCCAGGTGGCGCTTGAAAAGCGCCTTGGAACACTGGCCGACAACGTCGCGAATGCCGGTACGGTCGGCTATCGCGCCACATCGGTAAACTTCCGCGACATGGTCAATGGCGACGGCCCGGATTCTGTCTCGTTTGCCGCACCCGGCACACCCAGCATTGCCATCCATGCGGGCGGCCTGCGCGAAACGAAAAACCCTTTCGACTTCGCAGTACAGGGCGATGCCTGGTTCGCGCTCGAGACGCCGGCCGGCACAGTTGTCACGAGGGATGGCCGCTTCACCATGCGCGAGACCGGCGAACTGGTCAGCATAGACGGGCACCCGGTGCTCGACGCCGGCGGCGCGCCGCTGCTGCTCGATCCCCTTGCCGGTCCGCCTGAGGCAAGCGCCGATGGCACGCTGCGCCAGAATGGCCAGCTGGTCGGCGCCATCGGCCTCTACGCCTTCGCCCCCTCGCAGGACTATGCGCGGTTCGGCAACTCCGGCTTCGTTGCCAATGATCCGCAACCGGTGATCGACCAGCCGGATGCGGGCGTGGCGCAGGGTTTCGTGGAAGAAGCCAACGTCAACCCGGTTCTCGAAATGATGAACCTCATTGAGGTGCAGCGCACCTTTGAACACGTCTCGGCGCTGATGAGCGATAGCGACACCGCGCTGAAAGATGCCATCAAACTGCTGGGCGCATGAGTGAAGCCGTGACAGAACCCGCAGTGCCAGCCCCGCCGCCGAGGGAAACCGTGCTCACGGCACTGGAAGAAGCCTATCGGCGCATCGCGGGCGATGAGCGTTTTCTCGTCCGGCATGGCGGGCGCGTCAGCGAAGTTTCTCCCACGCATTATGGCGTGCGCGGCCTGTCTGAAACGGCACGGCTCGGTGATCTGGTATCGCGGCGCAATCGCAAAGGCGGCATTGCCGGCGCGGGCGAAGTGGTGCGCATCACGCAGGACGGTGTTCTCGTCGCGCCATACGAAGAGGCCGGTTCCGTCGGTCTGGGCGAAGCTGTGTTCAACCGTGGACAACTCGATCTCGCGCCCGCCCCCTCCTGGCGCGGCAGGGTCGTGGACGCGCTTGGCCGGCCCGCCGATGGGAAACCCGCTCCCGCTGGCGGACCTCCGGCCTCCGGCTTCGCCCCCGTCACGCCGCCGGCCATGCAGCGGCAGCGAGTTTCGGAAGCGTTCCGGACGGGCGTTCGGGTCATCGACATCTTCACCCCGCTTTGCCATGGGCAGCGGCTCGGCGTTTTCGCCGGTTCCGGTGTCGGCAAGTCTACGCTTCTATCCATGCTGGCCAACGCGGATGCATTCGATACGGTGGTGATCGCGCTGGTGGGAGAACGCGGGCGTGAAGTCCGTGAATTCCTAGAAGACACGATCGGACCGCAGGGCATGGCCAAATCGGTGGCTGTGGTCGCCACCAGCGACGAAAGCGCCATGATGCGCCGGCGCGCGCCGGATACAGCCATGAGCGTCGCGGAATACTTTCGCGATCGCGGTGACAAGGTGCTGCTCATTCTCGATTCCATCACGCGCTTTGCCCATGCCCTGCGCGAGGTCTCAATCGGCGCCGGCGAGCCACCCGTGGCGCGCGGCTATCCTGCCTCGGTGTTCACGGAACTGCCGCGCCTGCTCGAACGCGCCGGGCCTGGCGAAACCGGCCGCGGCTCCATTACCGCAATACTGTCCGTCCTTGTCGATGGCGACGATCACAACGATCCCGTCGCCGACGCCGTACGGGGCATTCTCGACGGTCATGTCGTGCTCGACCGCGCCATTGCAGAACAGGGACGCTTTCCACCCGTCAATCCGCTGGCCTCTATCTCGCGCCTTGCCGATCGCGCCTGGAAACCCGACGAAAAACGCCTCGTAACCCGGCTACGCTCCATGATCGCCCGTTTTGAGGACACACGCGACATTCGCCTGCTCGGCGCGTACCAGCCCGGAAACGATGCCGAGCTGGATCAGGCCGTGCGTCAGATACCGCTGATCTACGATGCCCTCACCCAGTCGCCGAACGATCCACGTTCGACTGATCCCTTCACGGATCTGGCGATGAAACTGAAAGCCGGAGAACCGGTACAATGACGCTGAAACTGGCCAGTCTTGAACTGCCGGACGGGCGGCGAACCGAGCCGAACCCGACCGCCGCACCCATTGTCGAGGCTCCTCCGCCTTCCCGACGATCCGCATTTCTTCCACGTCGCCTTCAAAAAGCGAGCGCCCTGCACAAGCCGAGCAGCAGCCGGAGTGACTGGATGATCATGCTCGGCGGCATCGGGCTTGCCGCCGTCTGCGCCATGTTTCCCTGGTATATCTTCTTCAATCAGGAACAGTTTGGCGTTCGCCCCATGACATTTGCCGGCCGCCCCTCCCCGCAGGGACCTTCACGCGAGGCTCTGCCGGCATTGGTCGGCGCACGCATTCCCTCCCAGATGATCCCGCTGCCACAGGTCGACTACACCTCCACCGGCACGGTCGACCGCACACCGACCGGGGTGCTTGAGGATCAACCTTTCCCCGGCGATGAGCCGGGCTTCCGCCTGGTACACGCGGTCGGGGGGCGCGCCATGATCGAAGATGAAGACGGCTACTGGCTGGTCCAGCGCGGTTCACGCCTGCCGGATGGCAGCCGCGTCGCCCAGATCGTTTGGAAAAACGGGCAGTGGGAAATGATCACGACGCGCGAACTGGTGATCAAGCTGTCTGCCGAAGACGGGACGTAAGGCCCGCACAAGACTGGCTGCCTAAAGTGCCGTTCAGGATGTTTGCATAGACCGAGAGACCTGCCTGATGCAGCCCGTCAACCTGTTCGATCTCGCCACCCAGCAGGCGAAATGGCTTTCCGTCCGTCAGACGACGGTGGCGAGCAATGTCGCCAACATCAACACGCCCGGCTACAAGGCGCTTGAGGTCGAGCCGTTCGAAAATGTTCTGAACGGCTCGCGGGTGGCTTTGAAGAGCACCAATCCGAACCATCTGCAATTTGGCGCGACCAACGCTTCCTTCGCCGTCGGCAGCACCGAGGACCCGGCCGTCCTGCCCTCGGAGAACACGGTGAAAATGGAAGACGAACTGGCCAATGCAGGTGAGGTTCGTCGCTCGTTCGAGCTCAACACGGCCATCGTCAAGGCCTTTCACCGCATGCTCATGAACACGTCGAGAGGATAATCCGTGGACCCGCTTTCCGCATCCCTGAAAGTCGCCGCATCCGGCCTGCAGGCACAGTCCGAGCGCATGCAGGTGGTTTCGGAAAACCTGGCGAACGCCAAGTCCACCAGCGACATTCCGGGCGGAGATCCCTATCGCCGCAAGACGATCAGCTTCGTCGCCGAGCTCGACCGCAATATCGGCGGCAGCGTCGTCGAGGTCGGATCGGTCGCCCGCGATCCCACCGAGTTCACCCTTGAGTTCAACCCCGGCCACGAGGCGGCAGACGAGCGCGGCTACGTCAAGATGCCGAATGTGAACGTGCTGATCGAGATGGCCGACATGCGCGAGGCCAATCGCGGCTACGAAGCGAACCTGCAGGTCATCAAGCAGGCGCGCGAACTCATTTCCATGACCATTGATTTGATGCGGAGCCAGTCATGATTCCTCCAGTCGGCAGCATTGCCCCTTCGACACTGACGGAAGCCACCGGTGTCCAGCCGGCACGCCAGGCCCCCGCCTCCGAAACCGGAGAAGCCTTCAGCGCCATGCTGGGCGAAGCAGCCGCCAACACCATGGCAAGGCTCAACCACGCCGAGGGCGTCTCGCTGAAGGCACTTCAGGGCGAAGCCGAAACCCGCGAAGTGGTGGATGCCGTCATGAGTGCCGAGCAGGCGCTGCAGGCGGCGATCGCCGTCCGCGACAAGCTCGTCACCGCCTATCTCGACATCAGCCGCATGGCCATCTGAGGAGCCTGATTCATGAAAGCCCTGTCGATCGCCGCCACCGGCATGAGCGCCCAGCAGCTCAATCTTGAAGTCATCGCCAACAACATCGCCAACATCAACACGACCGGCTTCAAGCGTGCCCGCGCCGAGTTCTCGGATCTGCTCTATCAGACCGAGCGCATGCAGGGCGTTCCCAGCCGCGCCAACCAGGCCATCGTGCCGGAGGGTGCAAATGTGGGCCTCGGCGTCAAGGCCGCGGCTGTGCGCAACCTGCATATCCAGGGGCCGATGAACAACACCGGCAACAAGCTGGATGTCGCGCTGGTCGGCAAGGGCTGGTTCGAGATCGAAGGCACTGATGGCGAGCCGCTCTATACGCGCGCCGGCTCCTTCAACACCAATGCAACAGGCCAGCTCGTCACCACCCAGGGCTACAACGTGAACCCGGCAATCGTGATACCCGAAGATGCCGTGGAGGTTGTGATCAACAAGACCGGACAGGTTTTTGCGCGGATCGACGGGCAGGCAGAGCTTCAGGATCTGGGCCAGCTCACGCTTGCCAACTTCGCCAATGAAGCCGGCCTCGATCCGATTGGCGACAATCTGTTCCGTGAGACTCCCGCTTCCGGTGCCGCCATTCAGGGCGTGCCGGGCGATCCGGGCTTCGCCGTCATCGAGCAGGGCTATCTCGAGGGCTCCAATGTGGACCCCGTAAAAGAAATCACAGAGCTGATCTCCGCGCAGCGCGCTTACGAGATGAACTCGAAGGTCATCCGCGCGGCCGATGAAATGGCTGCAACCGTCACCCAGTCGATCCGGTAGGTTCGCATGAAGCGGCACACCCTCCTCTCCGCGCTCATCCTCGCACTGGCCAGCTTTGTTGCGACCGGCCTTCCGGCTGCGGCGCTGGAGCAGGCGGTGGTGTCCACCCGCGTCATCTATCCCGGAGAAACCATCTCCGTCGACGCGCTCGACGAGGTGGTTCTGCGTCGCCCGCCACGCGGCAACACGGCGATTGCCCGGATGCTGGAAGACATTGACGGCAAGGTCGCCCGGCGCACGCTGCTCCCGGGCCGTCTCATCCCCATCAGCTATGTGCGCGATGCCTATCTGGTGGAAACAGGCAGCCCCGTCACCGTGACCTTCAGCGAAGGCCCCCTCGTCATTTCCCTGCGCGCGGTTCCGCTTCAGGCGGGTGCTGCCGGCGACATGATCCGGTTGCGCAACATCGAGAGCGGCCGCACTTTCATGGGTGTGGTGCTGGCTGACGGAAGCGTTCAGGTCGGTGCCATATGATGTCTCGCCTTTTCCTTTCAGTCCTGATGGCGCTGACGCTGGCCCTGCCGGCTGGCGCCGCATCGCGCATCAAGGACATTGCGATGCTGCAGGCCGCACGCGACAACCAGCTTGTCGGCTACGGCCTGGTGATCGGTCTGCAGGGCAGCGGCGACAGCCTGCGCAACTCGCCCTTCACCGAACAGTCCATGCGCGCGATGCTTGAAAATCTCGGCATCGCGTCGGAAGGCGGTCGCGCCCGCGCAAAAAACGTTGCCGCCGTCATCGTCACCGCAAACCTCCCGCCCTTCGTGCAGTCGGGCGCACGGATCGACGTCAGCGTCTCCTCGCTGGGTGACGCGACATCGCTCGCCGGCGGCACGCTGGTGATGACGCCCCTTCGCGCCGCCGATGGCGAGATTTACGCCGTGGCGCAGGGGTCCGTCATCGTTTCCGGTTTCAGCGCCCAGGGACAGGCAGAAACACTGACGCAGGGCGTGCCGACCTCGGGCCGCGTGCCCAATGGCGCCATCATCGAGCGCAAGGTCGAGGCGTCCATGTCCGACAGCGCAAGCCTCGTCCTGCAGTTGCGCAATGCGGATTTCTCAACAGCCGTGCGCGTTGCGGATGCGATCAACACCTATACCGGCTCGCGTTTCGGTGCCCGGCTCGCCCAGGAAGAGGATGCCCGCACGATCCGCATCCGCCGGCCGAAGGGCATCTCTTACGCCCGCTTCTACGCCGAAATCGAAAACCTGATGGTGGAGTCCGACGGCCCGGCCCGCGTTGTGGTCGACGAACGCACCGGCACCGTGGTCATCGGCAATGACGTCCGCATCTCCCGCGTTGCCATAAGCCACGGCACGCTCACCGTTCGCATCACAGAGACACCGCGCGTGGTCCAGCCAGAGCCATTCTCGCGCGGTGAGACTGCGATCGAACCCTTTACCGAAATCGAAGCCGACCAGCCCGATGCCAATGTGGCCCTGCTGGACGGTCCCAATCTGCAAACCCTCGTTTCCGGCCTCAATCGGCTGGGCGTGAAGCCCGATGGCATCATTGCCATCCTGCAGGGCATCAAGTCCGCCGGTGCGCTTCAGGCCGAACTCGTGCTGCAATAGGTGCGCCGCATGTCACGCCGGACCCAATTGAAGAAAACCGCCTCCGCCGCGTTCGCCGGTCTCGTTTTCGCCACACAGATCGCGCCGCTCCATGCGCTGGCGGCAGACAATCCTGCCAGCATGAAACCGGACGAGGTGGAACGTTTCTGCGCCAATATTGCCGACGCCGCGCGGGACCGCCGCTATGCGCTCCAGGCCATGGAACTGAAGAAGCTCAGGGGCGAAGTGGACGAACGCATTGCCGCGCTTGAGCAGAAGCGCGCCGACTATGAAGGCTGGCTTCAGCGCCGCAACGTCTTCCTGGCGCAGGCAGAGGCCGGCATTGTGGAGATCTACGCCTCCATGCGGCCCGACGCTGCCGCCGAGCGCCTTGCGGAAGTCCGTGTCGAACTCGCCGCCGCCATCCTGATGAAGCTCGAACCGCGCACGGCCGGCATCATCCTCAATGAAATGAACAGCAAATCCGCAGCGACACTGACGACCATCATCGCCAGCGCCGCGCGTCCGGAGGACCCGACATGACGTTCCGGCCCGTATTTCTCCTCCCGCTGGCCTTCGTCGCCGGCTGTTCGCAGTCGCTGAAGGAAATCGGAAAGGAACCGGCCATGACTCAGGTCGGTGCCACAATCGATCCGGAAGTGATGGCTGCCTACAACTATCCAAAACGCCCCGCCCCGGCGCTCACGCGCTATTCTCTTTGGGACGACAAACAGAGCCGGCTCTTCACCGATCCGCGCGCGCTCAATGTCGGCGACATTCTGACGGTCGAAATCTCGATCAACGACAAGGCGCGTTTCAAGAACGAATCCGAGCGCTCCCGCGATGCGGCGCGCAGTCTTGGCCTTTCCGGTTCCTATTCGGTCGGCGGCGCGGGCTCTTCCGCCGCTGCAGAAGGCAAGATCGGCTCCGGGACGTCGACCGCAGGGGGCGGACAGACTGAACGCTCGGAAAACATTCGTCTTCTTGTGGCGGCCGTGGTCACACAGGTCCTTTCCAACGGAAACCTGCGCATTCGCGGCACTCAGGAAGTGCGCGTCAACGCGGAGCTGCGCATTCTCACCATCGAGGGTATCGTGCGGCCGAGCGACATCGACCCGCAGAACATGATCTCCTACGAGCGCATTGCCGAGGCGCGCATCTCCTACGGTGGACGCGGACGGATCAGCGAGGTTCAGCAGCCACCCTACGGCCAGCAGTTCCTCGACCAGGTGCTTCCATTCTAACCCGACGCCGGAGCCTGAAGACGCATGGCGCTGCTTGAACAGCAACCACCAGAGAAAAAAGGGCCTTCACTCGTCGTTCAGCTGGCGATGCTGCTGGTCATGTCGGCGCTTGCCGCGGGGGCTGCATGGTTCGCCGGCGGCTATCTGCAGAGCAGATCGGGCGGCCCCGAGGAAGCTGCCGCCGCCGCGACCGAAACAACCGTTGCCGAACACGCCGGGGAAGAGGACGTTGCGGCGCACACGCAACCCGGTATTTTCATGATGGAGCCGATCACCACCAATCTGGCCGAGCCAAGCGAGATCTGGGTCCGGGCCGAGCTCTCCCTCGTCTTTGAAGGCGAACCCGATCCCGTGGTCGCAGCCGCCATCCATCAGGACCTGTTCGCCTATCTGCGCACGGTGAAACTGCGTCAGGTGGAAACGGCCAGCGGTCTCCAGCATCTGCGTTCTGATCTTGCAGAGCGCGCCAGCATCCGCAGCGAAGGCGCTGTCAAACAAATCCTGTTCAGGGCCCTGCTGTTCGAATGAGACGCCTTGCTTTACTGGTCGCCAGCGCGCTGTTTCCATCCGCTGCGGCAGCCCAATCCATCGACCTTGGCGCACTGACGGGTGCCGATGGCTCGACCGTCGGCACGATCATCCAGCTATTCGGTCTGTTGACGGTTCTTTCCGTTGCGCCGGGCATCCTGATCATGGTCACGAGCTTTACCCGCTTCGTGATCGCCTTCTCGATCCTGCGCGCGGGCATGGGTCTGCCGACCACGCCGGCCAACCTGATCCTGATCAGCCTGTCATTGTTCATGACCTTCTATGTCATGGCCCCGACCTTCGACCGTGCCTGGGCGGAAGGAATACGCCCGCTGATGAACAATGAAATCAGCGAAGAGGATGCGGTGCAGCGTATCGCCGAGCCGTTCCGCGGTTTCATGGTCAACAATGTCCGCGAGAAGGATTTCGCTCTCTTTGCCGATCTCGCAGCCGAACGCGGCAACATCGACATCGATGTAACGGTGGAAACAGCGGATCTGCGGGTGCTTGTGCCCGCGTTCATGATTTCGGAAATCAGGCGCGGCTTCGAGATCGGCTTCCTGATCGTGCTGCCCTTCCTCGTCATTGATCTCATCGTCGCGACCATCACCATGTCGATGGGCATGATGATGCTGCCACCGACGGTCGTGTCTCTCCCGTTCAAGATATTGTTCTTCGTCCTGATCGACGGCTGGAACCTGCTCGTCGGCAGCCTTGTTCGCTCCTTCGTATAAGGTTGACCGCGTCTATCCGGAAGAAAATCCCGTCCCTGCAAAATTAAGCCGGCCCATTATCCTTTTGGTAGGACTTTCCCGCGATAAATGCCCTCAAGCATGGCGGACAGATCTTCCAACGGGATCAAGGGCATGATGCCGCTCCGTCATACCGGTGAGCCCGGTATGTCCCTCGTATGTTTTGTATTTCAGGGGCGTTTATCCCATGGCAAGTCTTATGACCAACGCGTCGGCAATGACGGCGCTGCAGACCCTCAACAACATCTCCAAGAACATGGCTACCACCCAGTCCCGCATTTCGACGGGCCTGCGCGTGGGCGAAGCTGCCGACAACGCAGCTTACTGGTCGATCGCGACTTCGATGAAGTCCGACAACAAGGCCCTGTCCAGCGTTCAGGATGCTCTGGGTCTCGGTGCCGGTAAAGTCGACACGGCCTACACGGGTATCAATGAAGTCATCGACACCGTCGACAAGATCAAGCAGAAGCTTGTCACGGCACGCGGTGCTTCGCAGGAAGACCAGCAGAAGATCCAGGGCGAAATCAACGCGCTCCAGGAGCACATCACCTCGGTTGTCGGCAACTCCAACTATGCCGGTTCCAACATCATCCAGGACAACGCCGATGTAAACATCGTCGCGTCCTACAACCGTACCGGCACGACCGTCTCCATCGACGAAGTCACGCTGACGGGCGCCGACGTTCTGGTGCTCGACGCAGCCGGCACCGCTGGTAGCGCGGCGAACGTCGTTGCAGCAGCACTGTTCGATGCTTCGGGCGGCCAGGTTGCCGACGCGGCAGTCGACACCGCACTTGGCACCGTCGAGACGGCCCTCGCCGCCCTCGCCGATCAGGCTGCCGAGCTCGGTGCTGCCAAGTCGCGTGTCGACCTGCAGAAAGACTTCGTTGGCAAGCTCTCCGACGCCATCGAGCGTGGCGTTGGCCAGCTGGTCGATGCGGACATGAACGAAGAGTCGGCCCGTCTGTCGGCCCTGCAGGTTCAGCAGCAGCTGGGCATTCAGGCGCTGTCGATCGCCAACTCCAACTCGCAGAACATCCTGTCGCTGTTCCGCTAAAAGGTTGATCCCGGCGCGCGAGCGCCGGCATCCTTTCACAATGGACGGGCCGCTCACACGAGCGGCCCGTCTTTTTTTGATCCTGTCAATAACAGTTAACGTCCGTTAATCGGCTGTTAACCATGTGCTTCTACCTATTGTTAACCATACCCGGCGCCATCACGCGGTGCCATCAGGGGCGGCTGAACAAAGGGGTGATCACGTGGCCAGCATCATGACCAACACTTCTGCAATGGTGGCATTGCAGAGCCTGAAAGCGACCAACAAGTCCATGGACGTCGTTCAGGGGCGGATCTCCACCGGCTACCGCGTCGCTGAAGCGAGCGACAATGCGGCCTATTGGTCCATCGCGACCACCATGCGTTCCGACAACAAGGCATTATCCGCCGTGCAGGACGCGCTCGGCCTTGGCGCCGGCAAGATCGACACCTCCTACACAGCCATGAACAATGTTCTGGAAGCGGTCGACGCGATCAAATCCAAACTGGTGACGGCACGCGGCGCAAGCGCGGAAAACCAGGGCAAGATCCAGGCCGAAATTGAAATCCTGCTTGACCACATCAAGAGCGCGGCCACCGGCGCAAGCTATGCAGGCACCAACATTCTGGCAACGGACGATACAGGCAATATGGAAGTCGTCTCCGCCTACAACCGCTCTTCAGCCGGCACGGTCACGGTCGGCACGATCCAGATCGACATTGCCAGCGTGAAGCTATTCGCCGCCGGCGGTCTGCCGGGCGGTCTGGCTGACGACATCATGCTGATCGACATCGTCACCAACGGCGCGGATGCCGATATCGACGGCTATCTGACGGATGTGGAGACGGCCCTGTCGAGCATGTCAAACGCCGCTGCCGATCTCGGTGCCGCAAAGACCCGCCTCGATCTGCAGAAGGACTTCGTTTCCAATTTGATGGATTCCATCGAGCGCGGTGTCGGACAGCTCGTCGACGCTGACATGAACGAGGAATCGACGCGGCTACAGGCACTCCAGGTGCAGCAGCAGCTCGGCATTCAGGCCCTGGCCATCGCCAATCAGAACGCGCAGAGCATTCTGGCCCTGTTCCAGTAGAGCCAGCGTTCACAACAGCCATGTATCGAATGGGGCCGCATTGCGGCCTCATTTCATTTTCGCACAAGCTTCGGCGTCTAGTCTTCTGGTCATAATTCGCATGGGAGCATTGGGCGTTGCCTGAGCAGATTCAGACCGTCGTTGAAAACCTGAAAAGCCTCGGCCCCCGCCGGCTCGCCCTTCTGGGCGGCATGCTGGCACTGGTCATGGCCGTCATCGTTGCCGGCGCGGCCTATCTCAACAGGCCCGCTTACGAAACGCTCTATGTCGGGCTCGAGCGGTCCGACGTCAATCAGATCGGCCTCGTGCTGGGTGAAGCCGGCATCGGCTTCGACGTGATTTCTGACGGCACGGCGGTTCTCGTTCCTGCCGGCAAGACAGCCCAGGCGCGCATGCTTCTGGCCGAAAAGGGACTGCCGAGCAGCACCAACGCAGGCTACGAACTCTTCGACAATGTCGGCTCTCTGGGCCTGACCACCTTCATGCAGCAGGTCACGCGCGTTCGGGCGCTGGAAGGCGAGATTGCCCGCACCATCCAGTCGCTCGCCGGCATCAAGGCTGCACGGGTCCAGATCGTCATGCAGGAACGCGGCACGTTCCGCACCGAGGAACGCCAGCCTTCGGCGTCCGTCGTCATTCGCGCATCCAGTCTAGACGCCACCAATGCAGCTTCTTCCATCCGCTATCTCGTCTCGGCAGCCGTGCCCGGCCTCGACGCGGAAAAGGTGACCGTGCTCGATTCCACAGGCACGCTGCTGGCCGCCGGCGACGATCCGTCCAACAGCACCGCACAGCGCTCTATCGGCGTGGAACGCACGGTCGAAAACCAGATCGAGCAGAACATCCGCCGCGCATTGGCTCCCTACCTCGGACCCGACAACTTCCGTGCCAGCGTCAAGGCCGACGTCAACACCGACGCCCGCCAGATCGAGGAGGTCATCTACGATCCGAACTCACGGATCGAGCGGTCGGTCCAGGTGGTTCGCTCCAGCGACAGCGCCAATCGCGAGACGGCCATTCAGCCGACCTCCGTGGCACAAAACCTTCCCGAGGACGACACCGCTGCAACTGCCGGGCCAAAGTCCTCCGAAGAAAGCGAACGCCGGGAGGAAACCACCAATTACGAGCTGAACACCAAGCGCATCGCCACCACGAGCAACGGGTATAGCGTCGACAAGATGTCGATCGCCGTGGTCGTCAATCAGGCTCGGATCATGGAGATCCTCGGGCCCAATGCAACACCCGAGCAGATCGGTGAACGCATTGCCGAGATCCAGAATGTCGTTGCTTCCGCCACTGGCTTCAACGAAACCCGCGGCGACGTGATCAACGTCTCCTCGGTGGAGTTCATCGACGGTCTCGACGGCACACCGATGCCAGAGCCCGGCATTCTCGATGCCGTTGGGCAGCACACGGGCACGCTGATAAACGCTGCCGCTTTCATTCTCGTGGCTTTCCTTGTCACCTGGTTCGGTCTGAAGCCGATCGGCACCAACCTCATGCGCCCCGCGATCGCTCAGGGACCAGTTTCCGATGACACGCAGCGCGCCTTACCCAATCACGAGGAAGAACAGGCCCGCCTCATGGACGGTGCTTATTCCGACCCCGAGTTCGAGGAAGACGACACCTATGGGACACACCGTCTCAAGATACGTCCCGCGCCGCAGGAACGGCTGGCGCGGATGGTCGACCTCAATGAAGAGCGCACCGCACACATCTTGCGCAAATGGGCGCGCGCTGAGGCGGAGGCCGGCTGATGCCCCCCGCTCTGTCGCTGATCGACGTTCTGCCGGATTTCGGCACCCCTTCCCCGCCCGCACTCCCGCACGATGCGGCACCCAGCCATTTCGATGCGCTTCTCGAGGTCGGGAAGCCGCCAGCGGAAGAAGCCGTTCGGCCCCTGCAGACACAGGTTGACGAACGGATCGCGGCGGCGGAAGCCGCGCTGGCAGAGAGGCTCACGCACGAGCATGCCCAGGCGCTCGAACAGGAGCGCCAGCGACACGCCGAAGAAATGGAAGCGTTGCACAGGCAACTCGGTGAGGCTGCAGGGCAGACGATCAACACCCGTTTTGCCGTTCTGGAGGATCAGCTCGTCGCCCTGACCGCACAGGCCACGGCACGAATCCTGGGCAGTGTTCTTACGGATGACCTGCAGAAGCGATCGATTGCCGAACTTGAACGCGTGATACGCAGCGCCATCGACGACCGCGAGACGCTGCGCATCCGCGTGAGCGGCTCACCGGTGTTGTGGGACAGCCTAAAGGCGGGGCTCGGCGAAGAGGCCCGTCATGTGGATTTCACGGAAGCGCCCGGCTTCGACATCAGCATCTCGGTTGATGAAGAGCTTTTTGAAACCCGGCTCACCGAGTGGTCGGAAGCACTTGCAGGATTGATCTCATGAGCGTGGCCGAAAACGAGGATCGGGCATCCGAGATCATTATCGTTCGTCGCGGCGGCGGCGGCGAAGACGAGGGCCATCACGGCGGTGCATGGAAGATCGCATTCGCGGATTTCATGACCGCCATGATGTGCTTCTTTCTGGTTATGTGGCTGATCAACGCAACCGACGACGATACGAAAACCGCGCTTGCGAGCTACTTCAACCCCGTGCAGCTCATCGACCGCAACACAAGCAGCAAGGGGCTTGAGGATGTTGATGGTGACCCGGTCGACAGCGCGCCAAATGATGTCGAGGACGATGCTCCCGGTGCTCCATCGCAGAACCAGGATCAGACATCCGGACCAATGAGCTTCGAAAACGCCGTCGGTCGCTCGGATACGCAACAGCTTTCAGACGAGAATCTGTTCTCCGATCCCTATGCCGTTCTCGCAGAAATCGCTTCCAACACCGACACGATGCAGAATGTGTCGAACAGGGGCGATGGCGGCGCGCAGACCGCGGGCCCGTCCTCAGGCGCCTCCGGTGGTGAATCCTATCGCGATCCGTTCGCCCCGGATTTCTGGTCACAGCAGGTCGCACGGCCACAGATTGGCGTTCAGGGCGACCCTGACAATGCGCGTGAAAACCCCGCAGGAAGCGATACCGATCTCCCGACCAATGGCGAGAATGCGCCACCCGCCGTGTCCCGGGAGGCCCCGGAGACTGACGCGGGAACGGCCATCGCACTGGAACCCGTTCCTGAAGTGGAGCCCGTGAAACCGGCTGAACGGGAAGAGCCCACACCACAGGAGGAAGCGCCTCCGGCCGAACCGGAAATGGCGAACACTCAGGAGGCAATGCCGCAGCCCGCCTCCGAGGAGGCCGTAAATCGCGGCGAGCGGCTGGCCGAGCAGATCCGCGCCCAGCTCGCCGCGCAGTTTGCGGGCACCCCGCTGGAAAGCTCGATTTCGGTCGTCGCAACGGATGAGGGCGTTCTAGTGTCCATCACCGACGACCTTGAAAATGGCATGTTCCCAGTGGGATCGGCAGTGCCTCAGCGTGAACTCGTTCTCGCCATGGACAAAATCGGCCAGACATTGAGCGAGCAGGCCGGAAAGGTCAGCGTGCGCGGTCACACCGACGGACGCCCCTTCCGCAGCGAGACTTATGACAACTGGCGCCTGTCCAGCGCACGCGCGCAGGCCGCCTACTACATGCTCGTGCGTGGCGGGCTGGATGAAATGCGCATCGAGCAGGTGGCTGGCTTCGCCGACCGCAAGCTGAAGGTGCCGGAAGATCCCTATGCCAGCGCAAACCGCCGCATCGAAATTCTTCTGGAAGTGCCGCGATGAAGGCGGTTGCGAGACTTGCCGCCATTCTGGTGACCGGCTTGTTTCTCGATGCCGGTGCCGAGGCGGCTTCCATGCAGCCCTATCAGATGGTCCGCTCGCTCCAGCGGGTTCAGGACCGGATTGCAGACGGCGATCATGCAGCCCTGCCCATGCAGCAGAAACTTCTGGGCATCATCGACAACCGCATGCGCAAAGCCGCACCGGACGATTTTTCCGACCCGCGGAACCTGCAGGCGCTGCTCATCTATGGTCTCAGCGGCGGCAATCCCAAGACGCTGGAGCTCCTGTTCTCGAAGCTTTCGCTGAATGCAGATGAAAGTCGGCTCGGCAATGCGATCGTGCGCTATGCGCTCGGCGATTTCGCCGCTGCCCGGTCCGTTCTCCAGGACATCGATCCCAAGAGCCTCCCGCCGGAAGTGGGGCCACCTGTCGCCCTCGTCAGCGCGACGGTGACGGCAAGGGACAATCCTCTTTTCGCGGTCAGGATGCTTGACGAAGCCAGGCTTCTCAGTCCGGGCACCCTGATAGAGGAGGCCGCCCTGCGCAGAAGCATCCCCCTGGCTGCCGCCCTCGGGGATACAGAGCGGCTTGCCCGCGCGTCCGAACAATATGTCCGGCGTTTCCTGCGCTCGCCCTATGCGACGCAGTTTGTCGACACCTTCGTGGCCGCCGTCGTGGAACTGCACGATACCGTCGACCCGGGTATGGTCGATGACGTTACGGCGCAGATGTCCAGCGAGCAGGCACGAATCGTCTACCTGCGGCTCGCACGCAAGAGTGCCATTGAGGGTTATGAGCGGCTCCTTGCCTTCGCCTCACAAAAGGCCATGGCCCATAGCGAGGGCGCAGACGGTGACAGCGACCCACGGGCCGTTCTCTACGCGAATATGGCTTCCGTCAGTTCGGATAATGTCGACGATGTTCTTGCCGCGCTCAACGGCATCGAGCGCGACCGGCTCTCCAGTGCCGACCGGGAACTGCTCGACGCAGCGACCGCCATTGCAAAGGCAGTGCTGGATGAACCCCGCCACACGTCTGCGGTAACCCCGCCCTCCGAGCCGACGCCTGCGGAGGCAGGTCCTCCCCAAGAGGCGGCGCTGGAGAACAACGACATCGTCGAGAACGAACAAAACGCCACCGCGCCCGCACCGCCGGGCACCGACAACCTCGTATTCCCCGGCGATCCGGTGAACGAGGAAGCCGATGGCTACCTGAAAGAAATGCGCAGCAAGCTCGAAGATATCGATGCACTGCTTGAAGAGGAAACCGCGCAATGAACGCCGCCATCAGCCGGAGTTTGCCGGCTACCCCGCAAACACCGGACACAGGTTTGCAGAAGCGCGCCACCGGCGAGGCTGGTTCCCTCGCGTTCGAGGAAGCCCTTCAGGAAAGCCAGAAAGCAAAAGGTGTCCCGGAGAGAAAAGCCGGAGACGAAGAAACGGGCTGGCATCCGATACGCTGGACCCTGCCGCATCGGATGGGTGGGCAGGAGGAGGCCCCGCGCGACGGAGAGCAGCCGGCCGACAGCATTGAAATTTCGCTTCCGGAAGACCAGCCCTCCGATCAGATGCGCACCGCCTCCCCTGAAGCCGGCGACAGACCAACACCCGTGGCTGCAGATCCTGAAGCGGTTGAGGAGGACGGCCAACAGGCGCGCAACAATGAAAGCAGGACAGCGCAGACAAACGGAACGCCAAACGCTGCCCCTCCAGTCTCAGAACATGCTGCAGCTGCACCTCACGCCGCAGCCGGGCAGCCATCACCCCAGGCAAATGAGCGGGCCCGGGAGCGCACGGCTACGGTAGCCCCAGGCAGGCCTGAACGCCCCCTCCCCGAAGCCGCACAGGCGGCAGTGAAAGCAAATGCCCCTGCAGCCGAAAAGCCGGCCGCAGGAGCCGTCGAGCAGCAACCTGGCCATTCTGGAAAACCCGAGACGACGCAGCGTGTCGCTGGCGGCAACGGTAGCGATGGGTTGCTGCGTGACAACGCCCAGCAGCAGCAGCAACCTGAAATCCGCGTGGTTTCCATCCAGCGCGCACCCGCACCTGTGGCCAGCAGCGAGCAGACACCTCTTGCCCCGCGCGCCGGCACCAGCGAAGCCGCGCATCTGCAAACCGGTCAGCAGGGCGAGGCCGGGCGCATGGTACAGACGTTGAAGATTCAGCTCCAGCCGGCCGAACTCGGGATGGTGACAGCACGGCTGCGCATCGTTGGAGAGCAACTGACCGTGGACCTGCAGGTGGAAAACACCGAAGCGCGCCATCGTCTCAGCACCGACAGCGATTCCATCGTCAAGGCGCTGCGCTCGCTCGGCTACGATATTGACCGGGTCACGGTGCAGCAGTCCGCACCCGGCAGTCAAAGCAACACTGCAACCGGCGGCAACGCGCGCGATGGAGCATTCCAGTCCATGAGCGACGGCCGGGGCGAAGGGGACCCCTCACGCGGGGCCGGCGGGGAACGCGCGCCCCGTGAGCAGGCCGGCCGCGACGGAAGACAGGCGCAGGATACCGCCGATGCGGCGCAGAACGGCCTTTATATTTAGCCTCTTCATGCTCGCAGGAGACGCGCAGGCGGCCGGCAACGCCTGCGAGGGCGAGATTCTCCGCGCGGCGGAACGCTATCAGGTTCCGCCCGGTATCCTCTACGCCGTCGGGCTCACGGAGACCGGCGTGAAGGGAAGTCTGCAGCCTTACGCCCTCAACATTGAAGGCAAGGCCGTCTTCGCCCGCAGCGCGGGTGAAGCGATCCGCACCTTCGAGCGGGCACGCGGCGAGGGCAAGAAACTCATTGACCTTGGCTGCATGCAGATCAACCACCACTACCATGGCGATCAATTCCGGAATCTAGGGTCCATGCTGGACCCGCGTCAGAATGTCGACTACGCGGCCCGTTTCCTGGTTCAGTTGAAACAGCGCCACGGCTCCTGGTCAATGGCCGTGGCACGCTATCATGCCGGTCCCGACAACGATCCGGCGCAGAAGCGCTATGTCTGTCGGGTAATCACCAACATGGTGACAACGGGCTTCGGTGCGTGGACACCCGAGGCACGTCGTTTTTGCAACCATTAATTGAATTCATTGATTTCTGTGAACTGAAAAACGCCCACAGACCGACTCCCCAATATTGACTCCTGAGAATTCATGGTTGTGTGCGATTCGCCCGACCAGTTACCACTTGACACATAAGTTGATTCGGAGGGCGGGCCGTTGATTGTCGTGATAGACGAGCGTGAGCTGGTGACTGAAGGTTATCACTCACTTTTCAATCGTGAGGGGGTTGCGAGCGCGGGCTTCGCACCGGATGAATTCGGCGAATGGGTCGAGACTGTCGCCGACGAAGAACTGAAGGCCGTCAGTGCTTTCCTGCTCGGCCAGTGCGAAGAGGGCGACATTCGCGCCCAGCGCATTCGCGAACGTTCGGCAGCACCGCTGATCGCGCTCAGCGAACGCAACTCGCTCGATGACACACTGCGCCTGTTCGAGTGGGGTGTCGACGATGTCGTGCGCAAACCGGTGCACATCCGCGAAATTCTGGCCCGCATCACGGCGATCCGTCGCCGGGCCCAGCAGGAAGCCGCGACATTTACCGAAATCGGTGCCATGCGCATCTACTTCGACGGACGCGATCCGGAAATCGAGGGGCAACCGCTCCCCCTGCCGCGCCGCGAACGCCGTATCCTGGAATATCTGGCGAGCAATCCGACGCGCCGGGTCACCAAAACCCAGATCTTCAATGCCATCTATGGCATCTTCGACGAGGACGTCGAAGAGAATGTGGTCGAAAGCCACATCAGCAAACTGCGCAAGAAACTGCGCGAAAAACTCGGTTTCGACCCGATCGATTCCAAACGCTACCTCGGCTACCGGCTGGCGGATACATAATCCGCCAGCGTTTTTTCCCTCAGAACACGCCACCACCAGTTTCACGCAAGTCACGTCTCCTACCTTGGCCGTGATCGGCGCAGACTACGAGGAGACTTCCGATGGGCCTTTACGGCATGATGCGTACCGGCGTTTCCGGCATGGCGGCACAATCCAACCGGTTGTCCACCGTTGCCGACAACATCGCCAATTCCAGCACCAATGGCTACAAGCGCGCGAAGGCCGAATTTTCCTCGCTTGTCCTGCCGTCCTCTGGCGGCTCATACAATTCGGGCGGTGTCACCACATCGATCCGCTATGAAATTTCCAAGTCCGGCCCGCTGCAATACACAACGTCGGGAACGGACCTTGCCATCGAAGGCAACGGCTTCTTCGTCGTCCAGGGCACCAACGGCCAGCCATTCCTCACCCGTGCCGGCTCTTTTGTGCCGAACGCCGACGGTGAACTCGTCAATGCCGCTGGCTACAAGCTCATGGGGTACAGCTACGCCAATGGCGTTCCCGCTGTCACCGCAAACGGGTATGCGGGTCTTGAAACCGTGACGATCGCGCAGTCGGAACTGGTGGCGACGCCATCGCGCAATGGCACACTCACAGCCAACCTGCCATCGAGCTCGGACGTTGTCGCGGCAGCGGATCTGCCTTCCGCCAACGCCGCCACGGCACAGTACACGCACAAGACCTCGCTCGTGGCCTACGACAATCTCGGCGGCAAACAGCTGCTCGACGTCTACATGACAAAGACCGGCGCGGACACCTGGGAAGTCACCGTCTACGACCGCGCGGATG
This sequence comes from Nitratireductor rhodophyticola, assembly GCF_019891355.1. Classification (NCBI taxonomy): domain Bacteria; kingdom Pseudomonadati; phylum Pseudomonadota; class Alphaproteobacteria; order Hyphomicrobiales; family Phyllobacteriaceae; genus Nitratireductor; species Nitratireductor rhodophyticola. Next base: position 304,896 of record NZ_JAHSSF010000004.1, read on the forward strand.
CCGCACCCGACACGTCGTTCCCCTATGCCAACCCGCCGCTGGCCACGACCACACTCACCTTCGACCCGACCAACGGCAAACTCGCCGGCGGCAGCCCGACGGACATCTCCCTGACCGTACCAGGCGGCGACACGCTGACGATTGATATGTCGGACATGACGCAGCTCGACACGGACTTCTCGGTCACCGGCAAGGTGGACGGAAGCGCACCCTACGCCATCGACAGCGTCGAGATTTCGGAGGACGGCACAATCTTCGCACAATATGCGGACGGATCCAGGCGTGCACTCTACCGCATTCCACTCGCGACCGTGCAGAGCCCGGACCAGTTGAAGGTCATCACCGGCAACGTCTTTTCCGAAAGTGCAGACTCGGGCGGCGTGCAACTGGGCTTCTCGGGAAGCGGCGGTCTTGGAAAGGTAACGCCGGGCGCGGTGGAGCGATCCAATGTGGACATCGCCACAGAGCTCACGGACATGATCGAGGCCCAGCGCAACTACACGGCCAATTCCAAGTCATTCCAGACCGGTTCCGAGCTGATGGAACTCCTGGTCAATCTGAAGCGATAAGCGTGGGTTTCCGGAACGGGGGAGTGGAAGAACGTAAATGTCACTGACATCTGCACTGAACATCGCGCAGACGGCGCTTTTCAACACCTCGCGCCAGACCTCGGTCGTCTCTCGCAACGTTTCGGAAGCCAGCAACCCGGACTACGCGCATCGCAGCGCGCTTCTGTCCAGCATGGCTCCCGGCGCGCGCGTCGTCCAGATCCGACGCGCCGCCGATGAAGTTCTCTTCCGGCAAAATCTCTTCGCAATTTCCGCATGGCAGGGCCAGAAGGCCATGTCCGGCGGGCTCGATACGATGCGCCTGACAGTCAATGGCGTGGAGGACGCGAACGCGCCGGCTACCGCCATCAGCAAGTTGCAGGAGGCGCTGCAGCTCTATGCAGGCACCCCCTCCAACGCAACACTCGCCGAAAGCGCGGTGCAGGCGGCACATCAGGTGGTGCGTTCGCTCAATGATGGTGCGGGCGCGGTGCAAAACTTCAGAGCCGATGCCGATCGTGACATCGCAACGGCCGTGGATGACCTCAACTATCTCCTGGGCGAGTTCGAGACCGTCAATACGGAGGTCGTGAACGGTACACGCTCCGGGCGCGACGTTTCGGATGCGCTGGATCGCCGGGATGCACTCCTCAAGAAGATTTCGGAATATGTGGCCATCTCGACCACGACGCGCTCCGGAAACGACATGGTGATTGTCACCGCGGACGGAGCAACGCTGTTCGAGACAATTCCCCGGCCCGTCACATTCACCCCGAACACGAGCTATGGTCCGGGAACGACCGGCAATTCGGTCTATGTCGACGGCGTGCCCCTGGTGCCGGGTGTTGGTGGCAACACCAGCGCAAAGGGCTCCATCGCAGCCTCCCTTCAGTTGCGCGACGAGACCGCGCTGCAGATGCAGCGCCAGCTCGACGAGGTTGCACGCGGCCTGATCACGGCATTTGCGGAGACCGATCCGAGCGGCACACTCCCGGATATGGCCGGCCTGTTCAGCTGGGCCGGCGGGCCCGGCATCCCGCCGGCGGGCACCCTGATCGACGGCCTGGCCGGTGCGATCCGCGTGAACGCTGCGTTCGACAAAAACGCAGGCGGCGACCCGTCACTGTTAAGGGATGGCGGTGCCAATGGCGCAGCCTATCTGCACAACACAACCGGCGCGGCTTCATTCTCGGATCTGCTCCTGCGCTACTCCGAACGCCTTGACGAACCCATGACGTTCGACCCGCTGGCCGGTCTCGACACGAACCGCAGCGTAACGGCCTTTTCGTTCGATTCCGTCAGCTGGCTGGAAGCAAACCGCAAACAGGCTGCAAGCGGTGCGGAAGGCAAGGAAGCGCTCGCCGTGCGCACGGCCACCGCACTCTCCAACGCAACCGGCGTGAATGTCGACAACGAAATGGCACTGCTGCTCGATCTCGAAAACGCCTATGAGGCATCGGCGCGGCTGATCTCGGTGATCGACGAAATGCTGTCCACCTTGCTGCAGGCAACCCGGTAGAGAGACCGAACATGAAAACCTCCTTCATCTCGTCGCTGGCCATGTCGCAGACGCTGCGCTACCAGACCATGCGCATGCAGGCCGAGCTTGCCGAGAGCCTGAAGGAATCGCAGACCGGACGCCACTCGGACGTTGGTATCGCCCTTGGCGCACACGCTGGCCGCAACCTGTCGATGAACCGCAACATCGATCGTCTGAACGGGCTGATCGACGCCAACGCAATCGCAGCAAATCGTCTTTCGGCAACGCAGAACGCGATGACCCAGCTTGGCGATATGGGGCAAAGTCTGCTTGCCTCGCTGACCGCGGCGAAATCGGACATCGACCAGGTTTCCGTGTCGCGGGGTGAAGCCGAACGCGTGCTCAAGACGATGACCGGCATACTCAACAGCAATCTGAACGGCGAGTATCTGTTTGCGGGCATCAACACGGACGTGAAGCCTGTGGCAGACTTTCACGACCCGGCCTCCCCGGCCAAGGCCGCATTCGATGCGGCATTCGTGGCAAAGTTCGGTTTCACACAGAACGATCCTGCGGCCGCGAGCATCAGCGCGGCCGACATGGATGACTTCCTGACAAATTATGTGGAGTCTCAGTTCATCGGAGCGGGATGGGAGACCAACTGGTCGAGCGCATCCAACCAGAAAATCACCAGCCGCATCGCCCTGAACGAGACCGCCGAAACCTCGCTCACGGCAAATGAAACCGGTATACGCAAACTGGCCATGGTCGCGGCCACGATCTCCGATCTGCTCAGCGGACCGCTCGGCGAGGAGGCCCGCAACGTCCTGTACGACCGGTCGCTCACGCTGGTGGGGGAAGCGATCGCTGACATCGCCGGTGCGCAGGCCGAGGCCGGCATCGTCGAAAACCGCGTCTCGGACGCGAGCGCGCGCATTTCATCCCAGGTCGATCTGTTCAAGACCCTCATCAAGGACAGCGAAGGCATCGATCCTTACGAGGCAGCGACACGGGTCAACGATCTGAGAGCGCAGCTCGATGCCTCATACGCACTGACAGCCCGGCTCCAGCAACTCAGCCTATTGAACTATCTGCGATAACAGACAGCCGGAATCAAACGAACGGGAAGCACATGTACCAGTTTTCCTACAGCGAAGTTCAGACAGACTCGCTCGCCGACGCCCGAGATCGGGAGGAACAGGTTCTAAGCCGTTCAATCGATCTTCTCCAGGCTGCGCGCGAAAAGGGTGTGAACTCGCAGGAAGCCGTCGAGGCAATCCATTTCATGATCCGCGTCTGGACTGCCTTCATCGACGATCTCGGCAATCCGGAAAACGAGCTTCCCAAAGAACTCAGGGCCAATCTTATTTCCATCGGCTTATGGCTGCTGCGGGAAGGAGAAGAAGTGCGTCAGGGAAGATCGCAGAACCTTGATGGCCTTATCGAGGTGTCGCAGATCATCCGCGACGGCATTCAGCAATGAGCACGTTAAAAATATCACTCAAGGCGAACGAGAAGATCTACGTCAACGGCGCGGTCATCAAGACCGATCGAAAAGTCACGCTGGAATTTCTGAACAATGTCCAGTTCCTGCTTGAGAACCATGTTCTTCAGGCGGAAGACGCACGGACGCCGCTGCGGCAGCTGTATTTCACGGTACAGATCATGCTGATCACGCCGGACAATGCAGACGACGCGCGCCGTCTCTTCAGCCAGCTCCTGCCCAGACTCCTCAACAGCTTCACCAGTGAGCGCATTCGTGCCGGGCTGAAGCATGTCGAGGAGCTTGTGGCCAACGGCCAGGTTTATGACGCGCTGAAGGAAATTCGTGCGCTCTATCCCGTCGAAGACGAAATCATGATCCAGAAAACAGGATCGGCGGAGAGCCAGCCGGTCGCCGCCGTTGCAGGAGAATAAGCCATGAACGTTGAAGCAGCATCGGGCGCACAGACCTACGGCAACGGTACGCAGCAGGTTGCCGCACCGCAGACGGTGGACTATCAGGCGTTCCTTCGCCTGCTGGTGGCCGAGATGAAAAACCAGGATCCCACGAGCCCGATGGAATCCACCGATTATGTGGCGCAGCTCGCCACGTTCTCGCAGGTGGAGCAGTCGGTGCAGGCCAATGCCAAGCTTGACCAGATTCTGCAGGCGTCCGCGCTTGCGCAGGCCGGCAGCCTGGTTGGCCGCGAAATCACGTCCGCCGATGGCGAAACGACCGGCAAGGTCGCCGAAGTCCGTCTTTACAGCGATGGTGTCATGGCCATTCTGGAAAGCGGCGACAAGATCCCCGTCGGACCCGGCGTCATAATCCGTTAGACAATGAACGAAGCCGACGCCCTCGATATCGTCCAGTATGCGATCTGGACCGTCCTGGTGGCCTCCAGCCCCGCGGTCATCGTCGCCATGGTGGTCGGCGTCGGCATCGCGCTTGTGCAGGCGCTGACACAGGTGCAGGAAATCACCCTCACCTTCGTTCCCAAGATCGTGGCGATCCTCGTTGCGGTTGCCCTCTCGGCGCCCTTCGTCGCCTCGCAGATTTCCGGTTTCAGCAACGTCATCTTTCAGCGCATCGAAGGCGGCTTCTGACCTCTTCCCGCGCCACTCTCCTCTTTCGCGCAAGCTTGACGCGCTAGCGTCAGCGCGCGGGCGTGCAAACGCGTCCTGAATCGAGTGGGAAGACCGGCATGGCGTTGAGCGAAGCAATCACGGGCGCAGAGACCAGAAAACACGGCCGCGACATCGGCTTTGCCGTTGGAATTGTCATCATTCTGGCGGTGCTCTTCCTGCCCATCCCGGCCTTTCTGATCGACGTCGGCCTCGCATTCTCCATCGCGCTTTCGGTGCTGATCCTGATGGTCGCACTGTGGATTCAGAGGCCATTGGATTTCTCGTCTTTCCCCACAATCCTGCTCATTGCGACGATGCTGCGCCTCTCGCTCAACATCGCCACGACCCGCGTGATCCTGTCGGAAGGACATGAGGGAGCGAATGCGGCAGGCTACGTGATCGGCGGTTTCTCGCGCATGGTGATGAGCGGCGATTTCGTCATCGGCCTGATCGTCTTCATGATTCTGGTGGTGGTGAATTTCGTCGTCATCACCAAGGGATCGACGCGTATCGCCGAGGTCGGCGCCCGCTTCACCCTCGACGCCATTCCCGGCAAGCAGATGTCCATCGATGCCGATCTTTCTGCCGGTACGATCGATGACAAGGAAGCCCAGCGCCGGCGCGCCGAACTCGAAGAGGAAAGCTCCTTCTTCGGCGCCATGGACGGTGCATCCAAATTCGTGCGCGGCGACGCCATCGCCGGCCTCATCATCACCGCCATCAACATCGTCGGCGGCATCGCCATCGGTTACGCACGCCACGACATGAGCATTGGCGAAGCGGCGGATGTCTTCACCAAGCTTTCCGTGGGCGACGGCCTTGTCTCGCAGATCCCGGCTCTCATCGTCTCACTGGCGGCCGGCCTGCTTGTCTCCAAGGGCGGCACGCGCGGTTCCGCCGACCAGGCCGTGTTCGGGCAGCTCAGCGCCTATCCGCGCGCGCTCTTTGTTGCCGCGATGCTCCTGACCGTGCTCGGCCTTGTACCCGGCCTCCCCTTCCTGCCCTTTGTGGCATTGGCCGGCGCCATGGCCGGGATCGGCTATGCGCTGCCACGGCGGGCGCGCCAAAGGCAGGAGAAGCACAACGAGGCACAGAGACAGGAGCAGCTTTCTCAGGAAGAGGAAGAGCGCAACTCCGTCAAATCATCGCTGAAAACCGCAGAGATCGAGCTTCTCATCGGCAAACAGCTTTCGACGCGGCTTCTGGCATCGCATCAGGAACTCGCCTACCGCATGGGCAAGATGCGCAAGAAATTCGCCGCGCAATACGGATTCGTGGTGCCCGAGGTACGGCTGACCGACGATTATTCGATCCCGCCAAAGAGCTACCGCATCAAGATCCATGGCACGGTGGTTACCGAATACCAGATGCGCGTGGGAGAACTGCTCGTTCTGGTCGGCAACAACCGCATGCCCGACATCCCCGGCGAGGAGGTCAAGGAACCCGCCTTTGGCATGCGCGCCTTCTCGGTGCCGGAAATGTTCGCTGACGACCTGAAACGCGAGCGCTACGCCTTCGCCGACAACATGTCTGTGCTGCTCACCCATCTGAGCGAAGTGATCCGCAACAACCTACCGCAGCTCCTCTCCTACAAGGACATGAAGGCGCTCATTGAGCGGCTCGACCCCGAATACCGCAAGCTTGCCGACGAAATCTGCTCCTCGCACATCACCTATCCGGGCCTGCAGGCGGTGCTGAAGCTGCTCCTGGCCGAGCGCGTGTCGATCCGCAACCTGCACCTCATCATCGAGGCCATAGCCGAGATCGCGCCGCATATCCGCCGCACAGAGCAGATCGTGGAGCATGTGCGCATTCGCATGGCACAGCAGATCTGCGGCGATCTGACCGAGGGCAATACCCTCAAGGTGCTGCGGCTCGGCGGCCGCTGGGACCTCGCCTTTCACCAGGCACTCAAGCGCGATGCCAAAGGCGAAATCCGCGAGTTCGACATCGACCCGCGTCAGCTCGAGGAGTTTGGTCAGGAAGCGAGCACCGCCATCCGCAAGCATCTCGATGCCGGCGAACGCTTTGTGCTTGTCACCGCGCCGGAGGCGCGCCCCTATGTACGCATGATCACCGAACGGCTTTTCCCGACGCTTCCGGTCCTCAGCCATGTGGAGATGGCAAAGGGCGTCGAACTCAGCGTATTGGGTTCCATTTCCTGATGCGCGTCGCCCGCCTCCTGAAAGTGACCGCGGCGGTGGCCTGACGCCATGCTCGAAACCCCGCTTCTGGCAGCATTTCTCGCCTTTTGCCGCATCGGCGGATGCTTCCTGTTCATGCCGGGGTTGTCGAGCGTGCGCGTGCCGATGCAGGTGCGCCTGTTCGTAGCGGTGGCGGCAACACTCGCCATGCTCGCACATCTGTGGGACCTGATCACGCCGCATGTTTCCAGCGAGCCCGGTCCATTGTTCCTGCTCATTGCCTCCGAACTGGCTATTGGAGCGCTGATCGGCCTCATTGCGCGTCTCTACGTGCTGTCGCTTCAGTTCATCGGCACGTCCATGGCGATGTTTTCCGGCTTCGGCATGGCGGCAGGCGGTACGGCCATCGAGGAGGCGGAAGCACAGCCGCCCCTGACCGCACTCATTTCGCTGTCAGCCCTGATGCTGCTTTTCGTTCTCGATTTCCACCATCAGATCATTCGCGCACTTGTGGTCTCCTACGAGCTTGCCCCGATCGAAAGCCTGTTCGATCCGCAGGCGGCACTGACCGATATAACAGACACGCTTTCCGACGCATTCTTCGTGATGATCCGGCTTGGCAGCCCGTTCCTGGCCTATGCCATCCTGGTGAACCTTGCCATCGGCTTCATCAACAAGCTCACGCCGCAGATTCCGATCTACTTCATCTCCCTGCCTTTCGTGATCGCCGGTGGCATCATTCTTCTCTACTTCGCCATTCCCTCGCTCCTCGGGCTCTTTGCCGAGGGCTTCTTCCCGATCTTCGAAGGGCGCTAGCGATGCCGACACCCCGCCAGAAACGCCTGCAGAAACTGGTTCTGGTGATGCAACGCCTCAAGGATTTCCATCAGGCACAGCACGCCGCGCACATAGCCGAAGCCGCTGCCGCCCGGGACGAGGCAAGAACCATCACCGAAACGCTCGACAGCGGCACCGCCATGACCGCATTGTTCCCCGAGCTCTACCACCGCCGTGTCGCCAGCGCGCTTGAGCGCAGCCGTATTAGTGCCGACCGCGCCCGGCAGGAGGCCCAAAGCATCATGCAGGCGGATGCACGCAGCAACGCGCTCGCCCGCGCCTACCGCGAAGCCGCTGATCTCGAAGAACGCAGCGCCGCCGACAAGGAGCGTCTGGAGTTCATCGAACGCCGCGGCACAAACGGGGCTTAAGCCTCCCACAAGCTTGTTCTGGGAATATGTCCCTCACAGACACGAACGATGGAGGACGCCTTGGCGATATCGCCTCCCGGCGACATTGTCCTGAACGTGGCGCGCGCCGCCGACCCCGCCAAAGCCGCAGCCGCCAGAGAGCGGCTCCAGGCAAAGTCGGGTGCGACCGCCAGCTTCTCGGCAGTGTTCGACAACCAGCCCGTCGGCACCACGAAGGTCAGCGTGAACGCGCCCTCTGACGTCGAAAAGAAGTTCGAGGCGATGGTGCTGCAGAACTTCATGCAATCGCTTCTGCCCGAGGAAACCTCCGCCGTTTACGGTGAGGGCCTTGCCGGCGAAATGTGGCGCTCAATGCTGGCGCAGCAGCTAAGCGAGACGCTGGCTGAAAAGGGTGGCATCGGCATCGCCCGCAATGTCCTGCGCGACTACACGGTTGAAAACGAAAAGCCAGTGCCCGTGGGCGCCGTCTCTCAGACGCCCGAACAGGAAGCGATAGGCAGACGAACACTTCTGTCCACCGCCATGGTCGAGGAAATCGAGCGGCACGCCGCGAAAACGCTGGGCGTAAACACTGCACCGTCGTCCAGCCGCGACGAAGAGAGCTGAAGTTCAGAAACGGAACGAAACCATGTATGATATGACCTCCGCAGCCCATTCCGAGAATGCCTCTCTGGCTATGAGCCAGCACGGCGGCGCAAGCGCCCTGGCGATCATGCGCCGCATTGAGGAGACCATCGATGCCGAGACGGCTGCGATCCGCAATGATCCTGCCTTCGACCTCAAGGCTTCCAACGCGCGCAAGAGCCGCCACCTCTACGAGCTCACCCGCGCGCTCAAAGGAGCCAACGAGGCCGGTCTTGCCAATGCGCACCGCGACGCCCTTATCCGCCTGCGCGACAAGCTCGCCGACAATGAAGCCACCATCCGCGCGCATATGGGCGCGGTGAATGAGGTCGCCGATCTGCTCCAGGACGCCATCCAGCGCGCCCAGACGGACGGCACCTACTCTCAGCAGGAATTCGGGCAGGCCTCGCCAGCATGATCAAGTTCGTCTTCGCCGCCCTCTGGATCTGCGCCGTGACGGTTGGAACGATGCTTTATTCGTTCCAGTTCTCACAGGCCAGGATCAGTGCCGAGCCGCCGCCTGCATTCTTCGGCGGTCTCGACTATGTGAGCACCGATGTCATATCGGTGCCGGTCATCAAGGCCGGGGCGGTGGACGGCTACTTTCTGACCCGCCTCTCCTACTCGGTCGATTCCAAGAAGCTGCCCGCCTTGAGCATCCCGGTGGAAACGATGCTGGTGGATGAAATCTACTCCCATCTCTATGCGAACCCCACGATCGACTACGCCAGCGAGGATGGGTTCGATGTCGCCGCCTTCCGCGATGGCCTGCGCGAGAGCATCAACAAACGCGTGGGCGAAAAGCTCATCCACGAAGTTTTCATCGAACAGGCCGACTATCTCTCGAAGGCCGAGATCCGTGACAAGACCGCGCGCAGCCGCCTTGGGCCAGCCAACGCGGCACCCCTACCGCAGAAGAACGCTCACTAGGTCGCCGTGCGTCCATGCGGACGCACAAAGGACGATCTAAACTATAAATGGAGCATCGGAATAACCCGAAAACCGGATTCCACTTTTCGGTCCGATGCTCTAGCGTCGCGGCCTATCAATATGGCCGCAGGGTCGGCTTGAACGCAGGGTTCACTCTTTCGGTCCGGCGTTTTAGGGCCGGTCAACGCTTACACGAAGTGGGGAACCGATCCGGGTTTCAGGCTCTCACGCCTCCGCTTTCATCCCCCTGGCCCTCGTTGCCCATCGGGTTTACGCCCTGCCCCAACCATAAACCGAGCAAAATGGTCAGGCGCGAGAATCGTTTACATATGTCTAAAAATATAAATTTGGATATTTGAAAAAATATCTCTCATAAAGATTATATTAGGAAATAGAAGGCGAATAAAACCTGCTTTCTGCGAACTTTTGTATCTCCGCGCCTCATTCCTGTCCAAAATCGATTTGTTTAATGTGGATATAAGGCGTTGCCTTATACGGCCAACGTATGCAAACAGTCTTTCGCTACTGCTTTTATCTCACCATTTTTCGGTAGAGACGCGGAGCGCTGTTTCGACGCTGCGATTTGCGCGGGCCGAAAGAGTATAGTTTGGAGATTTACAGTGACGATGACCCAGCCCTCGGTCGATATTTCCGCCCGGACACCGGACAAAGATTACCTTAATGTCTTTGATACAAATGCAAACAGCCACTGCTTACCGCTTCTGGCGACAGCCATCGGGTACAAGCTGCGCCGCGCGCAGCTTGCCGTTTTTCAGGATTTTCAGAAATCGTTCGCCTGCGTAAAGCTGCGGCCGACGGAATTTGCGGTGCTATCCCTGATCGCCACCAACCCCGGTCAAAAACAGACCGAAGTGGCGGAGCAGCTCGGCATCAAACGCGCGAATTTCGTTGCACTTATGGATTGCCTGGAAACCCGGGGCCTCGCCGAGCGCCGCAAGGGCGACATTGACCGCCGCTCGCACTCGCTTCACCTCACCGCGAAGGGTTCGGATTTTATCGCCGAGATATCCAAGCTGTGGACACAGCACGAGAAGCGGATCATTGAAAGACTGGGTGGAGAAGAGAACCGAGACGCTCTGATCGCACTTCTCGACCGTCTGCTTGCCGGCAAGAAAAGAACGCCGATCCCGCGTCGCTAAGGTCAACAAAGACGTTGACGTAAACGTCAACTAGCGTCTAGTGTCGGCCATCGGCAACGCGTGCCTCGCACGGGTGAAGCCAATTGCACGACAACACAGCGTAGATGCGTTTACAGGGAGAATATGCATGGGGATGGACGCAATCGCCGAGAAAGTGAAGGCACGCGTGGCAGACTCGGGTTTCGACCGGTCAGTGAAATTCGACTGCGGCAATGACGGCGTCGTCGTCATCGACGGAAACACGGTTTCCACCGAAGACAGTGACGCCGATTGCGTTATCAGCCTGTCGAAAGACGATCTTGAAGCGATGATCGCAGGCGATCTCGATCCAACCGCAGCCTTCATGCAGGGCAAGCTCAAGGTCGACGGCGATATGTCGGTCGCCATGCAGCTCAGCCAGGTTCTGTAACCGGCGCTGGACAAACGGGGCGTTTATGCACCCCGGGACAGGCATTTTCGGGCGGATCGCGATACGAGAGCGGTCCGCCCTTTCACTTTACGCAACCAGATTCCGGGTGATCCCGGTGCGACCGCTGGCACAGAGCGTTCCGGATGCGTTTGCGAGCACACCGGGCCGGAGTTCGAGCGCCAGAAACCGATCCGTCTCATAGGGCCCGGGCATGGCAAGCGCACCCGTCAGATCGGATGAGAAGCCAAACCGCTCGTAATAAGCAGCATCGCCAACCAGAAGGATCGCTGTGTGCTCCAGTCGACGCGCCTCGGCGATTGCATGGCGCATCAGCGCAGCCCCGACGCCACGTCCCGCAAGCGCAGTTTCCACCGCAAGCGGCCCGAGAAGGAGTGCGTTTGCCCCCTCTGCGCCCAGGCGCACGTTCCAAAGCCGGACAGAGCCGATCAGATATCCTGCCTCGTCACGCGCCACGAAGGCCAGCCCCTCGGCCGGCAGACGGCCACGGCGCAGCTTCTCCGATGATTTCAGCCTGCGCTTGGGTCCCATGACACGGTCGAGCAGAGCCTCGCGCTCAGCCACGTCCCGCGCGGTTTCACAAAGAATAGAAAAGGCGTGCGCTGGTGCGCCACCGACAACAGCCTGGTTCATGGCCTCGATCCCGAAATCCGAGAAATCCGGCCCGCGCAGGTTTGCGCGGGCAACCCGTTTCACCTGTCAGATCACATAGGATCGAAGCGGCTCAAATCCGTTGAAGGCCACCGATGCGTAGGTCGTGGTGTAGGCGCCCGTACCCTCGATCAGCACTTCATCGCCAATGGTCAGCGACAGCGGCAGCGGGTACGGGGTCTTCTCATACATCACGTCGGCGGAATCGCAGGTCGGACCGGCCAGCACGCATGGTGCCGTTTCGCTGCCATCGTGACGCGTCACGAGCGGGTAGCGGATCGCCTCGTCCATGGTCTCGGCCAGACCGCCGAACTTGCCGATGTCGAGATAAACCCAGCGCACATTGTCGTTATCGGCCTTCTTGGAGATCAGGACGACTTCCGACTTGATGACGCCGGCATTGCCCACCATGCCGCGGCCCGGCTCGATGATGGTCTCGGGAATTCGGTTGCCAAAATGCTTGCGAAGCGCCGAGAAGATCGCCTGACCGTATGCCTGTGCGGCAGGCACGTCACGAAGATACCGCGTTGGGAAGCCGCCGCCCATGTTGACCATGCGCAGCACGATGCCCTCATCCGCCAGCGCACCGAAGACACCACGGGCATCCGCCAGCGCACGATCCCATGCATCGAGGTCGGTTTGCTGCGAGCCGACATGGAAGGAAACGCCATAAGGATCGAGGCCGAGCGTACGGGCATGGCGCAGAACATCGACCGCCATGGCCGGAACACAGCCGAATTTGCGCGAGAGCGGCCATTCAGCGCCGGCACCATCCGTCAGGACGCGGCAGAACACGCGTGAACCGGGAGCAACACGCGCGATCTTCTCCACCTCTTCCTCGCAGTCGACGGCAAACAGGCGAATGCCAAGCTCGTAGGCGCGCGCGATGTCGCGCTCCTTCTTGATCGTATTCCCGTAGGAGATGCGATCTGCGGTCGCGCCCGCATTCAGCGCCATCTCGATTTCCGCCACGGAAGCGGTGTCGAAGCTGGAGCCGAGCTGAGCGAGAAGGCGCAGGATTTCCGGCGCAGGATTGGCTTTCACAGCATAGTAGATCCGGGAATCGGGCAGTGCCTTTTCGAAGGCGCAGTAATTGTCACGCACCACATCGAGGTCGACGACGAGGCAGGGACCGTCGGGACGTCGGGTGGCGAGGAAGTCGAGAATGCGCTGGGTGGCCATATGTCTCTCCAATTGCGGCTTCCGGGCCGCGTTACCGAAGCTTCGAAACTGCAAAAGCGAACCTCGCTTCCGCGGTGGACAAAGGGCGCGGCATGCGCACACGGGAGCCGGCAGGTGGAGAGCACCGGAACCAGTTCATGCGACAACGCGCTACGATGCATTCCCGCCTCGCGGCGAAGATGCGCTTTGTCTGCCTCAGCTTTGGATGGGAGACCCCAACCGCACTGCCGGCAATGAAGGTGTGCCTCTTCAGTAACCCCGGCTTTTGGACAGCCGGCAGACACCAGAAAGGCCCGCACCGTCGTTGCTTCAAGATGTCCTCGGTTTGATGGTTGGCCATCAGACCGACTGGAGCGGTTAGGTCCAGGTACCGTACCGGTTTCCTCGCCATATTCGAGGTCCGGCGGACACCCACAGGCACGTGCGACTTTGGGCAGCGCGGATATAGTCGCAACGACTGTCACAATCAATGAAAAATTTTGTGCGCTTGAAAAAAAGAGCGCGAATGCCGACCTTTGGCGCTCTGGGGCCGACGAGGAAAACGAAGATGATGAAGATGCGCGATACGCTGAACGCTTTCCTCGACTATCCGGACGCCCCTCCTCCATCATCTGGCGAGGGCCCGCTGGCAGGCCTGACGCTCGGCGTGAAGGACATTTTCGACGTTGCCGGCTATCCGACCGGTGGCGGCAATCCACGTCGGGCCGAAATCCATCCCTGCGCCCCCGGCACCGCACCGCCGATCCAGCGTCTTCTCGATGCAGGCGCCCGGTTCATCGGCAAGACCCAGACAGACGAACTGACCTTCTCCATGATCGGACAGAACGCCCATTACCCGGCGCCGGTCAATCGCGCCGCGCCCCAGCGTTTCACAGGCGGTTCGTCTTCCGGTTCGGCGGCTGCCGTCGCCGGCGGGCTGGCCGACATCGCCGCAGGCTCCGACACCAATGGTTCAATCCGCGCGCCAGCCTCCTACTGCGGCCTGATCGGTCTCCGCAGCACCCATGGGCGCATTCCGCTCGACGGCGCCATGCCGCTTGCCCCTTCATTCGACACGTTTGGCTGGTTCGCACGCGACGCTGCAACCTATGCCCGTGTCGGCGAAGTGCTGCTCGGCAACGACCCGTACGACGATCACCTCGCACGCCCCGTTCGGATCTCGGAATTCGAAGCGCTTCTGTTCGGAGAGAAGGAGCGCGCCGTCTACGGCACAATGCTTTCGACGGTCGTGCATCATTTCGACCGGGAGGCCGCCTTCCTTGCGCTGCCTGGTTCCCTGGAAGAGCTTTTTGAATGCTTCCGCATCATCCAGGCTTTTGAGGCCTGGGAGGTGCATGGCGATTTTATCCGCAGTGCAAAACCGGAACTTGGCCCCGGTGTCAGGGAACGTTTTGAGTTTGGAAGCCGCATCAGTGCTGCAACCGTTGCCGAGGCCCGCGCGGAACGCCGGCGCTTCCAGCAGGATTTCGCCGCGCTCTTCGACCGCGACATGGTGCTGGTCATGCCGACCCAGCCGACCGTCGCACCACTGAAAAGCGCGACACTCGAAGAGCTCGACCGCTACCGCGGTCTTGCACTCAAACTCACCGCCATCGCCGGCCTGCTTGGCTGGCCGCAGATCACAATCCCCCTCGGCCAGGTGCATGATGCCCCCTTCGGCATCTCGCTTCTCGGACCCGCCGGCAGTGACCGGCAGCTCATCCGCCTTGCCGCCGATATCCTCTCCGGAAGCTGAAGGAAACTCCCTTGGATACACTCAGCCGTATGCGCGCATTCGTCGATGTTGTCGAAGCGGAGGGCTTTTCCGCCGCCGCCCGCAAAGTGGGAAAGTCGAAGGCGCTTCTGTCGAAATATGTCCGCGAACTGGAAGATGAACTCGGCGCGCTCCTGCTCAACCGCACCACAAGGCAATTGTCCCTGACGGAGGCCGGTCACACCTATTTCGCCCGGGCCGTCGAGCTCTTGCGCGACGTTGAGGACCTTGCCGAAGCGGTGCGCGATTCCTCTGGAGATGTGCGCGGCAGGATCAAGCTTTCCGCACCCCGCACATTCGCGGACGCTCCAATCGGCCAATCCCTGATCGATTTTGCCAGGGCGCACCCCGATGTCACGCTCGAGATCAATCTTGACGACCGTTTCGTGGATCTCGTCGAGGAAGGGTTCGATCTCGCCATTCGCATCACCAAGCTGGCCGACTCTTCGCTCATCGCCAAACGTCTGGCCCCCTTCCGCGTGGCGCTTTGCGCCTCACCCGATCTGATCTCCCTTCACGGAGAGCCCAGAAGCCCACAGGATCTCACCCACCTGCCCTGCATCGTCGACACAAACAGCCGTTACCGCCAGAACTGGCCCTTCAGGCTGGATGACGGAACCACCGTCAATGTCCCCGTGACCGGGCGCCTGGAGGTGAACAGCCCCATGGCAGCCCGCGCTGCGGCGCTATCGGGCCTTGGCTTTGCGATCCTGCCCGACTTCATCGCGGACCCTGAAATCAGCGCCGGCCGTCTCGTGTCTCTGCTTGAGGAAAACAGTTTCGATGGCGCCGGGATTTACGCCATCTACCCACACCGCCGATACCTGCCTGCAAAGGTCCGCGCCCTGGTGGACTATCTCGCGCAATGGCTGAAAGAAAATTATCCAAACAAATAACACATCGTCCAATTTCCGCCCGGTTCGTGTAGAAGACAGCACAAGCCAGATGGGAGCGGGACGATTGCACATGGCGATTCGGACAAATTTCATGCTCAGAGCGGGGACCGCCCTTTTTGCTCTGTCTTTTGCGGCGTCTGCCTTCGCCCACCCCCACGTCTTCGCCGAAGCCAGGCTTGACGTGAACGCGGATGGCAATGGAAATGTTGCCTCCCTGCACCATGTCTGGCGCTTCGACGACCTGTTCTCCAGCACGGTTCTCGTCGAGTTCGACAAGAATCAGGACCTCGCACTCGATCAGGCAGAGCTGGACGAGGTGGCGAGCGTGGTTCACGGGTCGCTTGCCGACTTTAACTACTTCCAGCTTGTCACCCGGGATGGCAAGGATGTGCCCATGCAGGCACCCGAGCGGCTCATTGCCGATTTTGTCGACAATCAGCTCATCATCCTGTTCGAATCGAAGCCCGAAACGACTCTCCCCCTCACAGGCGAGATCGCCTTCGGCGTCTACGACCCCACATTCTACACAGCCATCGACTTTATCGAAGACAGCTACATGACCGTCAACAACCTCCCGGCAGGCTGTACCAGCAGCGTTGTCCGTCCGGACCCCGATGAAGCGATCGCCCAGAACCAGCAGACCCTGACGGACGCTTTCTTCAACGATCCGACCGGCAATGACATGAGCAAGATTTTTGCGACTCGCCTGGAGTTAACCTGCAGCAAGGATAGCTGACCCATGCTCCCATCCCGCCGTGTCGTCATTGCCGCCGCAGCGATCACTCTTCTGGCCGCGGGCGCGGCAATGGCGCAAAGCTCGCTCGGCATCGGCGCGGCCGAACCGGCCATCACCCCGACCGGCCCTTTTGCCGGCACCCTGCAATGGATCAACACCCAGCAGCAGGCCTTTTACCGCACGCTGACCGGCGCGCTGAAGGCGATGCGCGAAGATGGCAGCAGGCTCTGGGTTCTGATCGGTCTCTCCTTCGCCTATGGCGTTTTCCACGCAGCCGGGCCGGGACACGGCAAGGCCGTCATCTCTTCCTACATGCTGGCCAATGAGGTGGCGCTGCGCCGCGGCGTCATCCTTTCCTTCGCTTCCGCTCTTCTGCAGGGGCTGACCGCCATCGTCCTTATGAGTGTCGTGTTCCTTGCGCTACGTGGCACCTCGATCTCCATGACCGACGCCGCCTGGTTTCTGGAAACCGTCAGCTTCGGCCTGATCGCCGCTTTCGGCGCCTGGCTCCTGTGGCGCAAAACCTCGGGCCTTATCCGCACCAGCGCCCCCGCACCGCAACCCATGCACAGCCTTTCGGCAGCGCATGTCCATGACCACACACATCATCACAGGCATGCGCATTGTGGCGATCATCACGACCATTCCACCTGCGATCACGACCATCACCACCCGGATGAACACGCATGTGGACATGACCATCATCACGGGCACGCGCACGAGCATTCGCATGATCACGGTCCCGGCGAGGTCTGCCCCAGCTGCGGTCACGCACATGCGCCGGATCCCGCCCTGCTGACGGGTGAGCGTTTTGACTGGAAAACCGCAGGCTCTGCCATCGCCGCCGTGGGCATACGTCCCTGCTCCGGCGCACTGATCGTGCTCACCTTTGCGTTTCTCAACAGCCTCTGGCTGGGCGGCATTCTGTCGGTGGTCGCCATGTCGATCGGAACGGCGATCACCGTTTCGGTTCTGGCAACCCTTGCGGTTACGGCAAAGAACTGGGCGGTGGCGCTGTCAGGCGGCAACCGCGCGAGCAACCGGCTTCACAACGCGATAGAGATTGGCGGCGCTGCCCTTGTCATGGTTCTGGGCCTCACCCTCCTTGCCGCAAGCCTTGCGGCCTGACCCGGGAAGGCCGTATCAGTTGCGCTTCCGCTGAGCGCGGGCGCGCAACCAGAAGACCATGAAGAACGCCAGCACGAACAAAACCGCGAACCCACCGGCGACCCAGGGCGAGTACGCGCCGATTGCCAGCATGATGCGTGGCATCAGATAGGCCACAAGACCAAAGCCGATGAGGATGAGCGCGGCTGCGATCGCCGCCTTGCGATTTTCCGACAAGTGATCCTGCCTGTCCGTTCGCCGCACTTCAGGGTTACTCCCTGAAAGCTTCCAGCCGTTTCTTTTGATGGCCTTCCTTATCGAAATTGGCTAGATCAAGCCATGCGTCAAATGCACTTTTTACCGCAGGCCATTCGCTGTCGAGTATCGAGAACCAGGCAGTGTCACGGCTCTCTCCCTTCACCACCATATGCTGGCGAAAAACACCTTCATACGTGAAGCCGAACCGCTCTGCTGCCCTGCGCGATGGCAGGTTGGCATTGTTGCACTTCCACTCGAAGCGCCGATAACCCAGATCGTCGAAAATGTGGCAGGCGAAGAGATAAAGCGCCTCGGTTGCCCGTACGGTGCGCGAAATCCCCGGCCCCCAATAGATGCTTCCCGCCTCGATAACACCATTTGCGGGGTCGATGCGCATCAGCGCCTGCCGGCCGCCAACCTGCCCCGTCTCCCTGTCGATCACGGCATAGAAGAACGGGTCCGCACTTGTGGCCGCCTTCTCAAGCCACGCTGTGAACGCCTGCCTGCTTTCCGGCGGATATTCGGCCAGCCAGCGAAACCGCTCTCCCGCGTCGGCAACGCTGGAAACGGCATAAAGACCATCGCCGTGGCGCGCAGGATCGAGTGGCTCAAGCAGAACTGTGCGCCCCTCCAGAACCTGGCGCACCGGGCGCGGTCGGGCTGTCCAGTTTTTGAGGTCGGTCTGCATAGGGGTGTTCTCCAGCCTTGTCTACCGCTCTGCAAAGCACGGCCGCACATGCCCAAAAAGGCCCAGCACCGCATGCAGACCTGCGCCAGAGAAATGATTGGAGAAGGATGCCAGAAACGGACGAGGCGGCCACTGGTCGGCCGCCCCGTTTCGAACCGTGCTTGGGAGGAGGAAAGCCGATCCGACAATCGAAAGCCTAACCACCAAATCGTTAACGTTTACTTAACGAAAAGCCTCAAAAGGCATCTATCTCGTCACGATCTCAGGCCCCATAAGGCTGTATGGCAGCCATGTTGACATAATCGGCATATAGGTAACCAGTATCAGGAAGATAAACAGAACCAGTACGAACGGCGCCGCCGCGCGCACCACCTGGATCAGGCTCATGCCGGTTATGCCGCTCGTCACGAACAGATTGAGCCCGATCGGCGGCGTGATCATGCCGATTTCCATGTTCACCACCATGATGATGCCAAGATGGACCGGGTCGACGCCCAGTTCCATGGCGATGGGAAACACCACCGGCGCAACGATCAGCAGCAGGCCCGAGGGCTCCATGAACTGCCCGCCCAGGAGCAGAAGCAGGTTCACCGCAATCAGGAAGGTAAACCAGGTGAACCCCGCATCGACCATCAGACCGGTGATCGCCTGTGGAATGCGCTCGGCCGTGAGCACATGCGCGAAAAGCAGCGCGTTGACGATGATGAACATCAGCATCACCGTGGTGCGTGCGGCATCCACGGTCACCTTGCGCGTTTCTTCATTGAAGAAGGCGCGCAGGAAATTCCGGCCCATCAGGCTCAGATTGCGCCGCCAGATCGGAAGGCTTGCAGCCAGCAGCCCCGGCAGCGCCGCCAGCCCGTCCCCGCCGCGCCACAGCGCGTAAGCCACCATGGCAACCAGAGACAGGGCGAGCCCCGTAAGCGTGCGCCCTTCAAAGGTGACCCCTTCCCAGTCGGCGGTCAGAAAGAAGCTGAGGATCATCCAGACAAAGAAAAGCGCGAGCGCATAGACTGTGGCGGAAAACCCCACCCGCGCGCGCCTGCCGTCGTCCTCCTTCACCCACCGCTCATCCTTCATCGGCCCCATGTCGCGGTAGACGAACAGCGCCACCGCGAAGGAGTAGACAGCGGCAACGGCCGCCGCCTCCGTGGGCGTGAACACCCCGCCATAGATCCCGCCAAGAATGATGATGATCAGAAACAGACCCCAGCCGGCCTCCTTGCCACCCGCGACGATCTCGTGAAACCCTTTCCACTCTTCCGCCGGCAGGTTGCGCACCCGTGCCATCACATAGATGGCAACCATCAGCATCAGTCCGGCGACGATCCCGGGCACCACACCGGCCAGAAACATACGCCCGACCGAGACGTCCGTCGCCGCCGAATAAACAACCATCACGATGGATGGCGGTATCAGAATGCCAAGGGTGCCCGCATTGGCGATGATGCCGGCCGCGAATTCCTTGGAGTAGCCCACCTGCCGCATACCCGCGATGGCGATGGTGCCGATGGCAACCACCGTTGCCGGCGATGAGCCGGAAAGGGCCGCAAACATCATGCAGGCCAGCACAGACGCCATTGCCAGACCGCCGCGAAAATGGCCCACCGAAGCAATGGCGAAGCGGATGATGCGCCGCGCCACGCCGCCCGTCGACATGAAGGCCGAAGCCAGAATGAAGAACGGGATCGCCAGAAGCGTGTAGTTCTGCGAGGCAGTGAAGAGCTGCAGCGCGACGGAAGAGATGGAATCGCTGGAGAAGAAGGCGATGATGATCAGCGACGAGAGCCCGAGAGCCACCGCCACCGGCACCCCAAGAAACAGCAGGAGCAGAACAAGGACGAAGAGAATGGCTGGTTCCATCGCCGCTACTCCTTCAGGGCATCTTTGTTTTCAGCAACGAGGTCCTCCGCCTCGTGGCCGGCAATGATCAGGTCGCGCTCACCCCTGGCGATCCCCACCACACCCTGCAGGGCGCGAAACGCGAGGAGTGCCAGGCCGACGGGCAGCATGAGATAGGCCACCCAGCGCTGCACACGATCCTGCAGACCGAACGCCTCCTGCATCCACAGCGGATACCGCAGGTCGTCGAGCCCGGTGCCCCGATCAAACATGAACGTCCAGTAGCCGATGGCGCCGGTCTGGCGCCAGTTGGTGGACACATCGGCGCCCACCAGCGTCATCCAGCCCGCATAGAGAAGAATGAAAGCGTAGAGGAAAACACAGACGGCACCGAAGATCGCCACCGCTTTGAAGAGCCGCGAAGGAAGCAGCCTGATAAAGGCATCGACCCCCAGATGAATCCCGTTCTTCACGCCATAACTCATCCCGAACAGGATCATCCAGGCAAACAGGATGCGCGTAAACTCCAGCGCACCGCCCCAACCGCTGTTGAAACCGTATCGGGCGACAACCTGCGTGAAAGAGACGAACGTGATGGCTGCCAGAAGAATGGCAAGAACGTTTTCTTCAAACCGCCCGACCGCATCGGGAAAACGCCGTTCCAGGAGGAACATGACGGCCACGATTGCCACAAGCCCGAGCGCCGGCCATATCAGAACCATGATTTCCCTCCCGAAGATCACCTGCCACAAGACCGCCCGCACGCAGCGGACGGCCCTGCATGACGCGACGAGGGGAGACGCCGCGTCGGGAAAGACTGAAACTTCAGGAGCCGCTTGCGGCAGCTGAATCGATCAGTTCCTTGCCGATATCACCTTCGAACTTCGCCCAGACGGGCTTCATGGTTTCGACCCAGGTCGCGCGCTGCTCGGCGCTCAGTTCACGGATCGTGCCACCGGCGTCGAGTATGTTCTGTCGGCAGGTTCCTTCCTGGTCGGCAACATTGGCGTTGGCTGTCTCCGTCACTTCCTGAACAATGGAGACGAACTGGTCCCGCACTGCCGGATCAAGACCTTCCAGCCATTCTGTCGAGGTCACGAGAAGATAGGCGAGAAGCTGGTGGTTGGTCTCCGTGATCCCGTCCTGCACCTCAAAGAATTTCTGGGTGTAGATGTTGCACCAGCTGTTTTCCTGGCCATCCACGACACCGGTCTGCAGTGCACCGTAAACTTCCTTGAAAGCAAGTTTCTGCGCCGATGCGCCCATTGCCTCGATCATGGCCACGGCGACGTCAGAGGTCTGCACGCGGAACTTCAGCCCCGCCGCATCCTGCGGCTCCATAAGAGGCTTGCCGGCAGAAAACTGCTTGAGACCCGACGACCAGAAACCAAGGCCGGTATAGCCTTCGTCTTCCATCACTGTCAGCAGGCCCTGACCATCATCCGACGTGGTGAACTTGTTCACCGCATCAAGTGTGGGAAAGAGGAACGGAAGGTCGAACAGGCGATATTTGAGCGTATAGGCCTCAAATTTCGCCAGCGAGGGTGCGGCAAGCTGCACGTCGCCCAGAAGCAGGGCCTCCATCACCTTGTCGTCGTCATAAAGCGTCGAGTTCGGAAACACCTCCATACAGGCGGTTCCGTTCATCTCGTCATTCACCCGTTCCGCCAGAAGCGTTGCCGCATCGCCCTTGGGATGGCCTTTTTCGGCAACCACGTGGCTGAACTTGATAACCATTTCGCCATCGTCGCATTGGGCTTGGGCCTGACCTGCAAGCACGGTCAGGGAAAGCGCCGAGACGGCACCGATCAAAAGTCGCATGGGGTCTCCTCCACTCTGCACAGCCCGCATCACGCTGCGGACGAACAATCGCGGCCTGTCACCGCCTGTTTCTTTTCTGGCACGGCGCGGACGATCACCAGCGTCCAGCGACATTGCAACCATATCCTGTGATACGGGTGACGTGAAATCAAGCGAGACGCGAATTGCGGCCCGCTTTTCTCCCTTATGCTTTAGTCTGAATATTCCCGCTCGTCGGCGATCACCTTGCCGTCGCGCGGCAGGCTGCCCGGCTCAGCCAGCACCACGCGCCCGCCGACCCTCGTGACTTCGCGCAGCGTTGTCTCGATCGCGGTCGTGTCCGGAGCGGTACCGGTGATTGTCTCGACATGCAGGGCCATGGCGTCGCTTGCGCCATCGCGGGTCACCACAAGCCGGGCGCGTTCGATTTCGCCGTGTCTGCGCGTCAACTCCGCGATCTGTTTGGGATCGACAAACATGCCCTTGACCTTGGTTCGCTGGTCGGCACGTCCCATCCAGCCCCTGATACGCATATTGGTACGGCCGCACGGGCTCTTTTCCGGCAGCACTGCGGATAAATCTCCGGTTCCAAGCCGCACCAGCGGATAAGCCGGGTTAAGCGAGGTCACCACAACCTCACCCACCTCTCCCTCCGGCACCGGATCGTCGGTGCCCGGTCGCACGATCTCGACGATCAGGTTTTCGTTGACCACCATGCCCGGCAGCGGTGCACCGTCAGGCCCGGTCGATTCATAAGCGATCACGCCAAACTCGGCGGTGGCGTAACACTGCAGCACGTTTATGCCCCGTGCGCGGTATTCCTCACGCAGTGAGGGAAACAGCGCCCCTCCCGAAACCAGACCGATCCGGATTGATGACAGATCCCTGCCATCGCGATCCGCCCGTTCGAGCATGATCTTCAGAAAATCCGGCGTTCCGGCATAGACATCCGGCCGAAATGCTTCAGCCGCCTCCACCTGCATGTCCGTATTGCCGGTGCCTGCAGGAAACACGCTGCATCCGAGCGCCCGCGCGCCCGTGTCGAGCACGAAACCGCCCGGCGTCATATGATAGGCAAACGCGTTGTGAACACGCGCCCCGGGCCGCACGCCGGCAGCAAAAAAGGCGCGTGCCGCCTGCCAGGGATCGGCGCCCGCCCCCTGAATTTCCCAGATCGGTCCCGGTGACATGAAAACACGCGCTCCCTCGAGCGCGTCTGGATCAACAAAACCGCCGAAGGGCGGCTTCGCCTGCTGCAGTTCCAGGAGCTCCGGTTTGCGCAGGACCGGCAGCCGCTCAAGCGCCGCACGATCAACAATTTTGGAGAGATCGTACCCGGAAAGCCATGCCGCCAGCCCCTCCGCCTTGGCCACGGCGCCGCTCAAAAAATGCGGCAGGACCGAAAACAGGTCACGCTCACGCTCCGCCGGATCACGAATTTCCAGCGCGTCGAAATGCGGTGACATGGCTCCTCCCAAAGGGTTTTGAGCATGTTATCGCAACAATCACACCCAGGGAGCAAGACCGACCAAGGTCATGTCTAGAGAAATTGCGGTATTCAGCCCCGACGTAGGACGAACTGGGAACCAGTTTCGGACGAGCAGTTCAGTTGCACGACCGCATTGCCCTGATATGTGGCTTTCAAGCAGTTCACCAGTTGTGGGGCGCGCACGCGCGACTGCACATTGATTTCAACCAAATTACCGGCTTTTTCCGTGTAGCTGCCGGTAGCTATCACTTCCCCTGTGTCGGTCGCCTTCGTTTGAAAGGCTCCGTTGTTGAACGATGAAACCAATCCCTCCGCACCAATCCAATTTCCTTCAACACCCGCAGGGGCGGAAGCAACAATTGGTTCGGGCATACCCGTCTGGCAGCCGGCCACTGCGAGTGCCGAAACGAGCGTTGCGAGCGTCAGAATTTTGCCTGTCTTCATGGTTCTGGCCTCCTGTTGCGCCTACGGTACTGCACCGACAGCGCACCGCCTTGGAAACGGCCCGCCCCCTTCAGGGCCGGGCGATACCCATTTCAATTGCCCGATTTTGACATCATTGCAAGCGCAGCGCGCGCATCCCCGCTCAACGCACGAGAATGTTGCGGAACTGCCACGGATCGGATTCGTCAATGTCCTCGGGGAAAAGCCCCGGCCTGCCCTCAAGTGGCGTCCAGTCCGTATAGTAGCCTTTTACAGGTCCCAGATAAGGCAACTGGATATCAAGACAGCGGCGATAGTCCACCTCATCGGCCTCGACGATACCCGCTTCGGGATTCTCCAGCGCCCAAACCATTCCCGCAAGCACGGCGGAGGTCACCTGAAGACCCGTAGCGTTCTGATAAGGCGCCAGTTCGCGCGCTTCTTCCAGCGTGAGCTGCGAACCGAACCAGTAAGCATTCTTCCTGTGCCCGTAGAGCAGCACGCCGAGTTCATCCATCCCGTCCACCAGCTCGTTCTCGTCAAGAACGTGCTGCTCGGGCTGCGCCTTGCCTTCGGCGCCGAACATTTCGTGCAGCGAAAGCACTGCATCGTTGCAGGGATGATAGGCGTAGTGACAGGTCGGCCGGTAGACGACCTTGCCCTTCCCGTCACGCACAGTGAAGAAATCTGCGATGGAGATCGACTCATTGTGGGTGACAAGGAAGCCATACTGCGGCCCCGGCGTCGGGCACCAGCTTCGCACCCGCGTGTTGGCACCCGGCTGCTCCAGAAAGATCGCCGCCTTGTTGCCCTTCTTCTGCTTGCGCGCGTTCCGGGGCTTCCATGTCTCATGCGTGCCCCAGCCGAGTTCGGCCGGCTGTAACCCCTCGGCGATAAAACCTTCCACCGACCAGGTGTTCCAGAACACGTTCATGGGCTTCGGCTTCTTGGTCCGCTGCGTATCGCGTTCGGCAATGTGAATGCCCTTCACACCGCACTTCTTCATCAGCTTTGCCCAGCCTTCGCGGTCCTCGACACCCGGCTCATCGAAGTCGAGCCCCAGGTCGGTCGCCAGGTTCACCAGCGCCTGCTTGACGAACCAGGACACCATGCCGGGGTTGGCGCCGCAGGTGGAAACGGCTGTGGTGCCGCCCGGATTCTTGGCCTTTTCCCGACGCACCGTCTCGCGCAGCGCATAATTGGTGCGCGAGGCATTGTCGGCCTTGTCATCGAAATAGAAGCCGAGCCAGGGCTCCACCACCGTGTCGATATAGAGCACGCCAAGCTTGCGGCACAGTTTCATCAGGTCGAGCGATGACGTGTCGACCGAAAGGTTTACGCAAAAGCCCTGCCCTTCACCTTCTGTCAGGAGTGGCTTGAGCAGGTCCTTGTAATTGTCCTTCGTGACATGCGCCTGCACATAACGGATGCCCCGTTCGTCGAGCAGCTTGCGATCCGCATCGTTCGGATCCACCACGACCATGCGCGATTTGTCGAACCTGAAATGGCGCTCGATCAACGGCAGCGTTCCGCGCCCGATTGAGCCGAAGCCGATCATCACGACCGGGCCGGTGATTTCACCATGGATGGGCCATTTCCTGTCAGCCATTACACGCCTCTCCAAAACAGAACGATTGAGCCTCCAAAACACAGAAGCGTGTCACAATAAAGCGCAAATGCGGTTCCGGTCCTGTCCCTGGCTATTCCTTAAGCGCGCCAAGCCCTTCCATCGTGCGTGAAATGGCACATTCGGTGATCTCGACTTCGGCGATGCCATGCACTGCAAAAGGGTCTTCCGACAAACAGGCTTCGAGGGCTTCGCGGTCGCCGCGCGCGAGAATGACACCGCCCGTCCTCGGCACCTTGCGCCCTGAAGCAATGAATGTCCCACTCGCGTAGTATTTCTCGAGCCAGGCCATATGCCCTTCCATATGCGGCTCGACATCCTCGATCGGCACCACATAGCGCAACGAAACGATAAACATCACCGGTCCCCCTTTTAGGTCATCGCAAAGCGCGCCTTGAGCAGCGCTTCCTCATATTCGCCATCGGCTGTGGAATCGAACACCACGCCACCACCCACATTGTAGATTGCTTCCCCGTCGGCAAAGAGCGAAACCGTACGGATCGCCACGTTGAACCGCATCGTACCGTCGGGCGCCGCCCAGCCGATCGCACCGCAATAGGCTTCGCGGGGGCCAGTCTCCAGTTCCCGCAGGATCTCCATGGCGCGGATTTTCGGTGCCCCCGTCACCGAACCGCAGGGAAAGAGCGCCGCGAAGATTTCACGCAGACCCGTCGCTGGTCTGATCCTCGCGCGGACCCGGCTCACCATCTGATGAACCGTCGGATAGGTTTCCACATGGAAAAGCTCGGGCACCTCCAGCGTTCCCACCTCGCTGATGCGGGAAATGTCGTTGCGCAGGAGATCGACGATCATGCGGTTTTCCGCCTGGTTCTTCGGATCGTTGCGCAAAAACGCCTTCTGTGCCGCATCCTCTTCGGGCGTCGCACCGCGCGGCACCGTACCTTTCATCGGCAGGGTCTCGATCCAGCCGTCCCGCGAAACCTGGAAAAACAGTTCCGGCGAACGGGAAACGATCACCGGCCAGCCGAGCTCGACCAGCGCCCCATACCGCACGGGCTGGCGTGCGCCGAGCGCATCGAACAGCCCCGCAGGCTCCCCGTGCCACCTGGCCTGGATGGGGAAGGTCAAATTCGCCTGGTAGCAGTCGCCTGCCCGCAGATGCCCGTGCAGACGTTCAAAACGGCGTTCATAGTCGGAGCTGTTCCATGCCGGTTTCGCATCGACGAGCGCAGCATCCGCCACCGCCGGTCTGGAAACCGGGCGATCCTCCGGAGGATCGAAGACGCCGAAGCAAAGGAGTGGGCCACGCCGTCCCTCCGGCAGGAGCGGTCTGAGCTTCGGCTCCAGCAGATAACCGGCCTCATAGGCCATGTAACCGGCAAGCCAGAAACCGTCGCGCCGCGCCCTCTCTGCCCGGTCGAGCATGATCTCGAACGTCTCGGCATCTCTCGCAGTCAGGAGCGCGCGCGGCCGGGAGAAGCAAAGCTCCCGGCCGGCCGCGTCGTCGCGGATCAGAACCTGGCCCCGAATATCGGCGGGCATCGTGTCTGAGAAACCTGTCCTAGGGTCAGGACCCATTAATATGACCACAATGGTCGGCCTGATTTGTGCGGATACGCGAAGCAAGACCACAGGAAGACTTCATGTCTTTCAAGGTCTTGCGACAAAGTAGCCCGTGCAAATCAGGCCGATCCGAAGGACGTTCGATAGACTGGCGACCTGCCGCGTCAAACCCCTTGACCGGGGGAAGAACCCCGCTCTGCGGGCTTTTCCTTGCATCTCTTGGTCTATCGATCGCCATTGTGGTCATATTATTGAGTCCTGACCCTAGCCGTCGAGCGTTTCAAGCTCGTCTATCAGCCCCTCGATCACCGAAAGCCCCCTGCCCCAGAAATCCGGGTCGCTCGCATCGAGGCCGAAAGGCGCCAGAAGCTCCGAATGATGCTTCGTGCCGCCGGCCTCAAGCATGGCGAAATACCGTTCCTGGAAACCCTCCGGAGCCTGCTGGTAAACGGCGAAGAGCGAGTTCACCAGACAGTCGCCGAAGGCGTAGGCGTAAACATAGAAAGGCGAGTGGATGAAGTGCGGGATATAGGCCCAGAACGTCTCATATCCCTCGCGCAGCTTCACCGACGGACCGAGACACGCCTTCTGCACGTCGAGCCACAATTCGCCGATCTGATCGGAGGTCAGCTCACCGTCGCTGCGGCGCTTGGCATGCACCTTGCGTTCGAACTCATAAAAGGCGATCTGGCGCACGACCGTGTTGAGCATGTCCTCCACCTTCTGCGCCAGCATGGCCTTGCGTTCGCGCTTTTCGGTCGTTCGGTCGAGCAGCGAGCGGAAGGTGAGCATCTCGCCGAAAACCGAGGCCGTTTCGGCAAGCGTGAGCGGCGTCGGCGCCATCAGCGCCCCCTGTTTTCCGGCCAGCACCTGGTGAATGCCATGCCCCATCTCATGCGCCAGCGTCATCACGTCACGCGGTTTGCCGAGATAGTTCAGGAGCAGATAGGGATGCGCGGAGGGAACGGTCGGGTGAGCGAACGCCCCCGGCGACTTGCCCGGACGCACCGGCGCGTCGATCCAGTTGTGATCGAAAAAGCGGCCCGCGATTTCTGCCATTCGCGGATCGAACGCGGCATAGGCGTCGAGCACCGTATTCTTCGCCTCGTCCCAGCCGATCACCGCCTGCGGTGTCTCCGGCAGCGGCGCGTTGCGGTCCCAGTGGTTCAGCACATCCATGCCCAGCCACCTGGCCTTCATGGCGTAATAGCGATGCGAAAGCCTCGGATAGGCGGTGCGCACGGCTTCCGCCAGTGCATCCACGACCGGCCGTTCCACGCGGTTTGCCAGGTGGCGGGAATCGGCAATGTCCTCGAACCCGCGCCAGCGGTCGGAGATTTCCTTGTCCTTGGCCAGTGTGTTGGTAATCAGCGTGAATGTGCGCAGGTTCTTCGAGAAAGTATCGGCCAGCGCCTGCGCCGCCCGGTGGCGCTTCTCACCATCCGCATCCTGCAACAGGTTGAGCGTCTGCTCCAGCGCCAGTTCCTCTCCGTCCACCGTGAAGCGCAGACTGGTCATGGTCTCGTCGAACAGGCGGTTCCAGGCGCCACGCCCGGTCACCGACTTTTCGTGGAAAAGCTGCTCGACCCGGTCTTCGAGTTCGTAGGGTTTGTCGCGACGGATATCGAGCACCCAGGGCCTGTAGTGCGCAAGCCTGGGATCGGCTTCCAGCGCTGCGTCGAGCACTGCGTCTTCGATCTTGTTCAGCTCCAGCGTGAAAAAGATGAGATGTGCGCTTGCGTCCGTGAGTTTCTCCTGCACGTCGCCATAAAGCTTCGCACGCTTCGGGTCTGACGTATCGCCCGCATAGAGAAGCCCCGCATAGGAGACGATGCGGCCCATCAGTTCCTCAATGCCTTCATAGGCTTCAACCGCTTCGCCCAGCCTGCCTTCCGGACCCCTTGCAGCCTCGTCCGCAAGCTTGCCCTTCCAGGCGGTTTCGAAACCGGCCGCTTCCGCGGCGGCACGATCGAGATCGCGCTTCAGTTCGGGTGACTCGATTGCCGGATACAGATCGGCGAGATTCCACTCCGGCAGATTGCCGAGTTCCGAAAACGCGTTTTCAGCCGCTAGCGCCGCATCCGTTGCCGCAGGGCGACGGGCCCTGTCAGTGTTGTTGGCCATGTAATCCTCGTTGCCGAAATCGCTGTCCGTCCACGGTGCCGAAAGGTTTCGTTCACCGGGATTCTTGAACCCTTGTTTAGAAGCCTATGCCATTTTGATCCAGCCCGCGCCGGAAAACTGCGCGCGATATCGTAACGCCATTGCATAATTGCGACATGTCCGAAGCCGTTCTCATAGTCGACGATGACCCGGTCCAGCGCCGCCTTCTTCAGGCTGCGGTGGAGAAACTCGGTCACACGCCGCTTCTTGCAGAGAACGGTCAGGAGGCGCTGGGTGTGCTGGAACGCGCCGAGCAGGCCCCGCGTACCATTGTGCTCGACCTCGTCATGCCGCAGATGAGCGGGCTCGAAATGCTCGAACGCCTTCGCGGCGAAGGCTCTGACATTCCGGTTATCGTGCAGACATCGCGCGGCAGCATCGACACGGCGGTCGAAGCCATGCGCGCCGGCGCCTTCGATTTCATCGTCAAGCCCGTTGCCCCGGCCCGACTTGGGGCAGCCATAAAAAACGCCCTCAGGGTCAGCGCCATGGAGACCCGCCAGCGCCGTGGCGGCAGACCGGCCGAGGCATCCTCTCTTGATGATCTGGTCACCAACAGCCCGTCCATGGCGCGGGTCATCATGCTGGGCCAGAAGGCCGCCGCCAGCGACATACCCATCCTGATCGAAGGGGAATCCGGTGTCGGCAAGGAGGTTATCGCCCGTGCGATCCAGAGCGAAAGCCGGCGCCGCCGAAAGCCTTTCATCACGGTCAACTGCGGCGCGATCCCCGATACGCTGGTGGAGAGCATTCTCTTCGGCCACGAAAAAGGAGCCTTCACCGGCGCAACGGAAAAGCGCATCGGCAAATTCGCCGAAGCCGATACGGGAACCCTTTTTCTGGACGAGATCGGCGACCTTCCCCTCGACGTACAGGTCAAGCTCCTGCGTGCCGTACAGCAGGGCGAAGTGGACACGGTCGGCGGGCGCGGCACACAGAAGGTCGACATCCGCCTGATCTCGGCGACCAACCAGAACCTGATTGAGCGCGTCAAAGAAGGTCGGTTTCGTGAAGACCTGTTCTACCGCCTCAATGTCTTCCCAATCATGGTGCCGCCGCTGCGCGAGAGAAGGGATGACATTCCTCTTCTGGTGCAGGCATTCATTGCCCGCTTCAGCGACAGCGCTTCAAACCGGATCACCGGCATATCGCGCAGAGCGCTCGCGCTTCTGGAAAGCTACGACTGGCCCGGCAATATTCGACAACTGGAAAACGCCGTCTTCCGGGCAGTCGTGCTTTGCGAAACGAGCGTGCTCGACACGGCTGACTTCCCGCAGATCCTCGCTCAGGTCGAAGGCATCGATCCATACGAGGCCCAGACAGGAACAGTATCGGCCGACGATAGCCCTGCGGCGGCACTGCCGACAGACCGTCGTGACCTTCCCCATCGGGAAGCGCCTACGGTTCAAGACCTGCCGGGAAGCGTTGCCACACTGGACGAAGACGGGAATGTACGCCCACTGGAGGAGATCGAAAGCGATGTGATCCGGTTTGCCCTCGATCACTACCGCGGCCAGATGAGTGAAATCGCGCGGCGCCTGGGCATCGGACGCTCCACGCTTTATCGAAAACTCAAGGACATGGGCATCGATCCGGCAGAACGCCCGCGCGCGAAAGACGACTGAGGCACCGGGGACACAGTCCAGACATTAACCCCGCATTTACCCTGCGGCGGCTTGTCACGTTTTGCCACGATATCGCCATCCTCTTCGCGCATTCCTCCTTTAATAAGATCGAATTAACCATTAAATGGAATAATCGGAAGGTGGGAACCACACAGTCCGGGCCTGAGGCTCGGGGGACAAACACCAGCCTGTAAGGCCACGGATCTTGAGACAAAACGACGTTCACGTTCTTGGATGGCGCTTGCCTGCGCTTGTACGCGTGAGGCTCCTCGCCGGTTTGATGCTTGCAGTCGGCGCGCTGGTCGCAGCTGCGCCCGCCGCTAACGCCGAAACACGCACCCTGAAGCTTTACTTCATCCACACGAAGGAACGCGCCGAGATCACCTACAAGCGAAACGGGCGCTACATCCAGAGCGGCCTCAAACAGGTAAACCGCTTCCTGCGTGACTGGCGACAGAACGAACCGACCAATATGGACCCGAAGGTTCTCGACCTGCTTTGGGAGGTCTATCGCACCACCGGTGCACGCGATTATATCCACGTCGTTTCCGCCTACCGCTCGCCCAAGACCAACGCCATGCTTCGCAGCCGTTCAAGCGGTGTTGCAAAGAAGAGCCAGCACATGCTTGGCAAGGCAATCGACTTCTACATTCCAGGCGTCAAGCTTGCCAGCCTGCGCAACGCTGCACTGAAGTACGAAGCTGGCGGCGTCGGTTACTACCCGCGTTCGGGCTCGCCCTTCATTCACATTGATGTCGGCGGTGTGCGCCACTGGCCGCGCATGAGCCGCAAGCAGCTTTTGGCCGTATTCCCCGACGGCAAGACCATGCATGTTCCAACCGACGGCAAACCTCTGCCGGGATACAAGCAGGCAGTTGCCGCCTACGAAGCGCGCAAGCGCAACGGCGGCTCCATTCAGGTTGCGCGTGACAATGGCGGCGGTGGCAATGGCCGCGGTCTCCTGGCCGCGCTCTTCGGCGGCGGTGCCGACGAGGAAGAGGATACCGCCGAGACCACGACGGTTGCGGCGCGGCAGCCGGCAGCGCGCCGGCCTCAGGCGCCGGCAGCAGCGCCCGCACCGCAGCCCGAGCCCGAAACCCCGAGCACGATCCTCGCCGCCCTGCCGCAGCGTAGCCTGCCGACACCGCGCGCAGCACCGCGACCGGATGTGGCCGTGGGCCAGCCCCTGCCCTTCGAGGTCAAGCCTGTCGAGGAAGCACCCGCCATCACCGAGCAGGCCACGCCTGAGCAGGCCGGAACCGCGGTTCTCGTGGCCGCGAACATACCGATCCCGACACGTCGCCCGGAATATGCGCCTGATGCCGCGACCCAGGAAGCTCTTGTGCAGATAGCCTCGGCGCAGACCGAGGCACCGGATGCCATTGCCGGCGTTCTGGCCGACGACGCGGAGACCGCGCAGCCGATTACAACGGCCGCTTATCTGCCGGTTCCGTCGAGCCGCCCCGCCCGCGCCGTGGCCGACGAGTTCACGCTCGCCGCACTTCCCGAACCGCGCCCGCAGGCGGAGCCAGCGGCACAGCAGAGCGATTTTGCTCTCGCTGCCGACAAGGAACCTGAAACGGCTGCCGCTGCCCTGCAGGAAGAGCGTGGACAGCCGGTTTCAGCCACCCCCCGCAAAGCGCTTCTCGCCCGTGCGGATCAGGCAACGGAAACGCGCCACGAAAGCCGTGCACGCAGCACCCGTAAATCGGCCAAGCCCGGCCCGGCTGACGTGATCCGCGATGCGCAGCCCGTCGTGGTCGCCAGCGGGGGTGAGGCGCCGAGCCGCGCGCTCAGCCGGAACTCCATGCTGACCGAAGCCGCGCGGCCGACCCATCCGCCGGCGTTTGACAGTGAGTTCGTCCGCTCGCCCGAGACCGTCTACACGACCGGTTTCCAGCAGGATATCACCGTGGCGGACGCCACCCGCTTCAGCGGCAAGGCCGTGAACTTCATCTCCATGGCCCGCTTCCGCACCAACTGAGGCAGGCCTGCAAGACAACGAAAAAGCGGGGCTCCGGGGCCCCGCTTTTTTTTCGTTTGAGAACAGGCTTTTTCAGCCCTTGAGGCCGCTTGCCTCACGAGCCAGCGCCTCGATGGAGGCCCAGTCTCCG
Source organism: Nitratireductor rhodophyticola (assembly GCF_019891355.1). Lineage (NCBI taxonomy): Bacteria > Pseudomonadati > Pseudomonadota > Alphaproteobacteria > Hyphomicrobiales > Phyllobacteriaceae > Nitratireductor > Nitratireductor rhodophyticola. The sequence goes on from NZ_JAHSSF010000004.1 coordinate 337,905, forward strand.
GCCTCGATCGCCTTGTCGGGCGCGACCCAGGAGCCGCCGACGCAGATCACATTCGGCAAGGACAGATAGTCATGCACATTCTTCGGCGAGACACCGCCCGTCGGGCAGAAACGGATGGAAGCCAGGGGCGAGGAAAGAGCTTTCAGGAAGGGCGCGCCGCCCGACTGCTCGGCCGGAAAGAACTTCAGAAGGCTGTAACCTTCCTCACGCGCGGCCATCACCTCGCTCGGCGTTGCCGCACCAGGCAGGAACGGCACCTCGGACATCGATGCCGCATCGAGCAGCTCCTGCGTGATGCCGGGGCTGACGATGAACCGCGCACCGGCCGCCACCGCGTAGGAGAAGTCCTTCGAGGTCAGGATCGTGCCGGCACCGACAATCGCCTCCGGCACTTCTTCGCTGACGAGACGGATCGCGTCGATGGCGTCAGGCGTGCGCAGCGTGATTTCGATGGCCGGCAACCCGCCCTTCACCAGTGCCCGCGCCAGCGGCACGGCATCCGCCAGGCGGTCGATCTTCAAGACCGGGATCACCGGCTGACCTTCCAGGATCGCCAGCAGCACCTCGTTCTTCTTCTGCATGGCAGCGTTCATGTGCACACGTCTCCTCAAAGCCTCTACATTTCCGGCGAAACCGCACCGTTAAAACGGTTCAATACACGTATTTCGCCGCCCATGAACACTTTTCTCCCAAAACTGGCAAGCCGCAAACCTCAATTGTCTGTTTGCAAACGCGTCCAGAAGCCGGTCAACCGGCCCCAAAGGCGCCGCAGCAAATCGCGAAAAGGCAGAGCGTTCTGCAGCGCGCGCCATGTCGCGTCTCCCGCCACGCCGTCCACAACAAGGCCGGCCTCTTTCTGAAAGCGCTTCAAAGCCATCTCCGTCCGTGCGCCAAACACCCCGTCCACGGCCACCGGGTAGCCCAGTGCGCATAGCATCGCCTGAAGGCGCTCCGCCGCAGCGCCCCATGCACCGATCCGTAGCAGATCGCCCGCATCGGGTGTTTCCCGTGCCGCATAGGCCCGGTAGGCTCGGGCGAGCTTCCTGTCATACTGGTTGCGCCTGTAGCCCGGTCCGTTATAGCCCCGCGCAAACCGTGCCCAGTTCCGCGCAGCCAGAGCCTCTTTCAGCCCCGCCTTCTCGATGTAGCGCAGCATCAGACGAACCTGCCCGGCGGTCCCGCTCCGGGCCTCGGCCACCAGCGCCTCCACATCGGCAAAGCCGAGCCAGCTCCAGTGTGCTCCCATCACCTGCCCCAGCCCCCAGGAAACGGATTCGCACGCGGCCTTTCTGTCCATGCGCGCAGCCTTCTCAAAAAGCGCCCAGCGTTCGGCCTGACCGCGCGGATTGGCGACACCGCCGGCTTCCGGCGAAGCCAGCCCCGCCGCCCGCGCCTCCGCCCGCTTACTGCCAGCAACCCTTCGGTCGAAATAATGCCCTTCGAACCGGATCACCGGCTCCGCCCGACCGCGAACCATGACATGTGACCTGCCACCGCTCTCCACCTGGGCCACCGCAAGAAGCAGAGCCGGCTCAATTCCTGCCCGTAAAGCCGCTTCGCCGATTTCCCTGATTGCTGCTTCTGAAAACATCGCTCTCGCCCGTCATTGCTTTCGGCAATTATCGGTCAGCACAACCACAGGGGGATAAATTGAATATGATACAATTTTAAATGACCCGTCACGACGCCCCGGCAATGGCGGAACCCCGCTTTTTCTTGCAAGCCGACGGGGAGAAGCGTAGGAGACCGCGCATGATTTCTTCCACGCCTGAACAGAGATTTCGCGTCGCCGCGCTCTACCGTTTCGCCGACCTGCCAGGGTATGAGGCGCTGCGCCCCGAGCTTGCGGCTTTTTGCTGCGAACGTGGCATTCGCGGCACGCTTCTTCTGGCCGCCGAAGGCATCAACGGCACCGTTGCCGGCACGCCCGAGGCCATCGACGCGCTGATCACCCATCTGGAAACGATCCCCGCCCTCAAAGGCATCGAGGTCAAATACAGCACAGCCTCCGAAATGCCCTTCCACCGCATGAAAGTGCGGCTGAAGAAGGAGATCGTCACCATGGGCGTGCCCGAGGTCGATCCCGTCAATCAGGTGGGAACCTATGTGGAGCCGGCCGACTGGAACACGCTGATCGCCGATCCCGACACGCTGGTCGTTGATACCCGCAACGCCTACGAAACCGCCATCGGCACCTTCTCGCGCGCCGAAGATCCGGAAACGGAAACCTTCCGCGACTTTCCCGCATGGGCCGAGCGCAACCTCAACCGCCTCAAGGGCCGCAAGGTCGCCATGTTCTGCACCGGCGGCATCCGCTGCGAAAAGGCCACCGCCTACATGAAGCTGATCGGCGTCGATGACGTCTATCACCTCAAGGGCGGCATCCTGAAATATCTGGAAGAGGTTCCGCCCGAAGAAAGCCTGTGGGAAGGCGAGTGCTTCGTGTTCGATGAGCGCGTCTCGGTCCGCCACGGCCTCGAAGAAGGCGATGCAACCCTGTGCCGCGCCTGCCGGCATCCGCTGACGCCTCAGGAGCGCGCCTCCCCGCTGTTTCAGGAAGGCGTTTCCTGCCCGCATTGCGCCGAAACCCGCAGCGAAGCAGACCGCGCCCGCTATGCCGAGCGCCAGCGCCAGGTGGAACTGGCCGAACAGCGCGGCGAAAGCTTCCCCATCGGCACGCCGTCAGAGAAGCACAAGACCTAGACCGCTACGGCCAGATCCTCAAGGATCGCGCCCGCCTGGCTCCACAGAATGGCGCTGCCCTCGCCTTCAAGCCGGTGCAGCGTGCTGTTGACGAAACGGCCATCCAGCGTCGCACCGAAGTCCGGCGAATGCACCGGGCTCGTATCGGCAAGGCCGAACCACAACGCCACCGGACAGGCAATCTCCTCGACTCGGAACGGCCAGGGCTCCATGGCAAGCCGCGTGTCGCGGGCATACCCCGCCGCCCCCTGCCGAAACCCGTCCGCCAGCGCTGCGCGATAGAGCGGCGCGAACGCCTCGCCGGCATAATAGGCACGGTCCTGCGGCCCGCTCATCGTCTCGATCATCTGCCATAACCATTCGGCGGTCGCAGAGGCGGCAATGTCCGCCTCCAGACGCGCCGGGTCATCCTTGGCTAACTGCACCATGTTGGCGACAGGCTCGGGCAATTGCGACAGCACTTCCGGCGCAGACAATTCATCCTGCCCCGAAACCAGCGCCACAGCCTTCGCCACGCCGGCATCCGCCAGCGCCAGCGCAAACGGCGCGCCCTGCGAAAAGCCCATGGCAAGCGCACTGTCTTCCCCCAGATGCGCCAGCAGTGCCGCCACATCCGCGCTCCAGCTCCGAAAGCTCTTTTCCGGGTTCGCGTCAGACGCGCCGAGCCCCGCCCGGTCCACCGCGACAATCCGCAGGCCAAGCCGCTCTGCCGCCGCGCCGCCAAACGGGATCGCCCCCGCCATGCCAGCGCCGGAGCAGAAAATCACGATACGGCCCGCAGACGCGCCCCATTCATGCCAGCCGAGACGGCGTCCATCGGAAAGGGTCAGGGTGTGGGAAACAACGTCGGTCACGTGAATGCCTTGCATTTGAAAATCGGGCTGGAGCCAGTGCCACCGGATGCGCGAAATGTCAAAGCGCGATCACAGGGCTTGACGCAATGCCGCAGCCACGCTGGCGCGCGCAAAGCGCTTCAGCGCCGCCTCGTCCGCGCCCGCACGGGCCTGAACGGCAATGCATATCAGAACCGACACCATCAACTGCGCCAGCCCCGCTGCTTCACCGTCAGCCGCTTCGCGCGCAATCCGCGCCGTAAGCTGCGCCTCAATCCCGCTGATCGTGTCCGCCAGCGCGGCGGCGATCTCTTCATCGGCCGGCGCTTCCGCCGTCGCCGTGCACAGAACGAGACAGCCCGGCGCAGCCCCCTCGCCATAAAAGCCGATGGCCGCGTCGAAGAACCCCGTCAGCGCATCGCCCAGCGGCCCTTCGCCCTCCAGCGCTGGCGAAACCGCCTGCTCCATCCGCCGCCGGTAGTCTTCAAGGGCGGCCAGATACATGGCCTTCTTGTTGCCGAACGCGGCGAAAAGGCTGGGCCGGTTCATCCCCGCCGCCCGCGCGATCTCGTCCAGCGAGGCAGCGGCATAGCCGCGCAGGCGAAAGGCCTCCGCAATGGCCATCAGCGCCGCTTCGCGGTCATAGGCTGGCGGGCGTCCTCGGCGTGCAATCATTTTGTACCATCTTGCATAAAATTCACCTCCGTGCATTTTTATGCGAAACAGTACAAATATCAAGGCACATCACGATGACCCAATCGCAACATCCCAAAAACGCAGCCATGGGCACGCTCGCCTGGGGGCACGGAACGGATGGAACACTGAACAGCGGCGAGAAAATCCGTCTCATCGGCAATCTCGCCTTTGTGCAGATGCATGCAGTACTCGACACGGTTCGCCACCGCTTTGGCCTTCTCACCCCGGCTCCGGTCTCGCTCGACGCGCTGATGCCGCCGCAGACCGCGCTGGTGGAAGATGCGCTTCAGCTCGCCACCGAAACCCATCGCGATGCGCTGCTTTTCCATAGCTGGCGCACCTATCTGTTCGGGTCACTGATCGCGGCCCATGAGCGCCTCGACCACGATCCCGCCCTGTTTTTCGCCGCCGCCATCCTGCACGATATCGGCCTGACGGAGCACCACGAGCCGCCACTCTGCACGCGCTGCTTTGCGCTCAGCGGCGGCGAGCGGGCGCGCGGCCATCTCTGCGCGAAGGGACATGGCGAACAGGTTGGCCGGAAGGTCGGCGACGCCATCGCGCTCCATCTCAACGGATGGGTGTCCGCCCGCGCGCATGGCGCAGAGGCGCATCTGGTTTCGCGCGGCGCGGTCTGCGATCTCTTCGGCGCAGGCCGCCACCGCATCGCACCCGCCACACTGGCGCGGGTTCTGGAGCACTTCCCGCGCGACGGCGTCATCGAAGCCCTCCGGTTCGAGACAGCCGAACACAGGAAGGGCACCCGCCCCGCCATCATGACCGGGCTGTCGGGCGGCAAGGCTCCTGCCGAGCCCTTCGAATGACATTGGACTTTCGTCTTCCCCTGCCGGTTGCATCATCCTCCAACATTGCAATGCCACAAATGCGTCCCTACCTTTTCGCCAACGCTACGGCGCGACAGGCGCGAAACGAGGAGATGCGGATGTTTGATCCAAAGAAGCTGCTGAACGACCTTCTGGGCTCACAGGTGCCCGGAACGCAGGGAACCGTGCGCGACAAGGCGGGCCAGGCGGTTCAGCTCGCCAAGGACAATCCGCTTGCAACCGGCGCCATCGCGGCCGTCCTGTTAGGCACCAGCACTGGACGTTCCGTCACCGGCAGCGCGCTCAAGCTCGGCGGCCTCGCCGCCGTGGCCGGCATCGCCTACAAGGCCTATCAGAACTATCAGGCAGGCAAGGAGCCGACCGAAGCGGCCAAGGAAGGCGAGCTTCTGCCGCCGCCGGAAGACACCAGCTTCAACCCGGCCCAGGCCCCGCAGGGTGAAGGCGAATTCGCGCTGGCGCTGGTGCGCGCCATGATCGCCGCCGCCCGCGCCGATGGCCATATCGATGAAGGCGAGCGCGCCAAGATCGCCGACAAGCTCAAGCTTTCCGGCATCGACAGCGAGGAGGAAGCCTTCCTCATGCGCGAGCTGGAACGCCCGGTCGATCTCGATGCGCTGGTCGAGGCCGCACAGACCGACGCTCAGAAAATCGAGCTTTACACGGCTTCGCGCCTCACCATAGAGCCGAAGACCCGCGCCGAGCGCGGCTATCTCGACATGCTCGCCGGCCGCCTGCGCCTGCCCGACCCGCTTGTCGACCACATCGAGGCAACCGTCTCCGAAGCAACGGCCTGACCGTTTCTCAACGTCGAGGCCTCCTTCTCCCCGCAAACGGGGAGAAGGAGGCAGCTCAACCGTCCCGCCTAAAGCCCAAAGGCCCCACGCCGCCAGACAACCCAGCCCCACCGTCAATGCCCCCTTCTCCCCGCAAGCGGGGAGAAGGTGAGGATGAGGGGCGAGCACCGGCATCGCCGCAGCCCCCACGCCCCAGTCAGCACAAAACCACAAACATTGCCGCACGCCCCTCATCCCCCTGCCGGGACCTTCTCCCCGCAAGCGGGGAGAAGGAGGCTGCCCAACCGTCCCGCCTAAAAGCCAAGGGCCGCACACCGCCGGACAACCCGGCCCCAACGTCGAGGTCCCCTTCTCCCCGCAAACGGGGAGAAGGAGGCAGCTCAACCGTCCCGCCTAAAGCCCAAAGGCCCCACGCCGCCAGACAACCCAGCCCCACCGTCAATGCCCCCTTCTCCCCGCGAGCGGGGAGAAGGTGAGGATGAGGGGCGAGCACCGGCATTCCCGAAATGCCCACCACCTCACACGCCCACACCGCCCCCATCCCCAGCGCTTTGCCCCATCCTCCCTTGACCCCGCCGTCACCCCCCTCCTAATATCCGGCCCGGGCAGCGCGTGATGGCTGCCTCTGTTCCAAGGTTCGGGCGGCATTCGGGGCGCGAATGTCCAGACCTGACCACCATGCATTCCCGTTGACCGGCGTGCGGCACCCGTCCGCGCCAATGACCTATGGTGGTTCCATGTTCAAACGTGCTCTTGTGAGCCTCGCCCTCCTCGTTTCTCTTTCCACGGCGGCTATCGCCGAAAAACTCACCGTCTTCGCCGCTGCCAGCATGAAGGACGCCATCGAGCGCGCCGCAGGCGAATATCAGGCAGCCGGTGGCGACGAAGTGGTCGTCTCCTTTGCCTCCAGCTCCGTTCTCGCCCGCCAGATCGAGGCCGGTGCGCCGGCGGATGTCTACATCTCCGCAAACACCGACTGGATGGCGTATCTGGTCGAGCGCGATCTGGTCCGCACCGATAGCGAGATCATCATCGCCGGCAACAATCTCGTCATCGCAACCGCAGAGGGCACAAAGCCCGCTGAGAGCCCCGACGCCCTGCTCGACGAACGCTTCGCCATGGGCGACCCGAGCCATGTGCCCGCCGGCAAATATGCCCGCACGGCGCTCGAAAACCTCGGTCTCTGGAAAGACGTCGAGAAGAACGCCGTGTTCGGTGAAAACGTCCGTGTGGCGCTGGAGCTCGCCAGCCGTGGCGAGGTGAAAGCGGCAATCGTCTATGGATCGGACCAGAAAGCCGTCGGCGATCTGGTGCGCGCCTATGTCTTCCCGGCAGACAGCCACGCGCCGATCCTCTACCCCGCCGCCGCCACGAAGGATGGAGCCGAAAGCGCAGAAGCCTTCCTCGCCTTCCTGAAAAGCGAGGCCGGCCGCGCGATCTTCACCGATCTCGGTTTTTCCGAAGCTACGGAATAGACTGCCGACATGGGCGAGACCGAACTTTCGATCATACTCCTGTCCGCGAGGGTGGCGTTTACCGCCATCCTCTGCGCGCTCGTTCCGGCCTTTGCGGTCGCCTGGCTTCTGGCCCGCAGGGAGTTCCCCGGAAAGGGCGTCGTTCAGGCGCTGGTCACCCTGCCGCTCGTGCTGCCGCCGGTCGTCACCGGCTATGGCCTGTTGATCCTGTTCGGCTCCAAAGGCCCGCTTGGCCAGCTCTTTGAAAACCTGTTCGGCATCAGCTTCGCCTTCCGCTGGACAGGTGCCGCGCTCGCCGCCGGCGTCATGGCGTTTCCGCTCCTCGTGCGGCCCATTCGCCTGTCGCTCGAAGCCATGGATCAGGGCTTTGGCGAGGCCGCGCGCACGCTCGGCGCATCGCGTCTCACCGTATTCTTCACCGTCACCCTGCCGCTCGCCCTTCCGGGCGTCATTGCCGGCGCAGTGCTTGGCTTTGCCAAGGCGCTTGGCGAGTTCGGGGCGACGATCACCTTCGTCTCAAACATTCCCGGCGAAACACAGACCCTGTCGCTCGCCATCTATGCGCTGCTGCAATCGCCATCCGGCGACGACGCCGCCCTTCGCCTTATCGCAATCGCCGTCGCCCTGGCGCTCGCCGCCATCGTCGCGTCCGAATATCTGGCCCGCAGGCTCACCGCCGGAGGACGCGCATGACCGCTCTTTACGTCGACATCAGGGGCCGCGCCGGCAGTTTCGAGATCGAAACCGCCTTTCAGGCCGGCGCAGGCGTCACCGCCCTGTTCGGCCCATCCGGCGCGGGCAAATCCACGCTCCTGAAGATGATCGCGGGCACGGCCCGTCCGCAGTCGGGACGCATCGTGGCGGGCGGGCGCACGCTGTTCGATTCGGCCAGGGGCACGAACCTCCCGCCGGAAAAACGCGGCATCGGCTTCGTCTTTCAGGATGCGCGCCTCTTCCCGCATCTTTCGGTGCGCAGAAACCTCACCTATGCCCGCTGGGCCGGTCGCCGTCCGGCATCCCGCGCCTTCGATGAAGTGGTGGCCCTGCTCGGCCTTGAAGACCGTCTCGACGCCGCACCCGCCACGCTTTCAGGCGGAGAGCGCCAGCGCGTCGCCATCGGCCGGGCGCTGCTTGCCGACCCTGCGCTGCTTCTCATGGATGAGCCGCTCTCCTCGCTCGACAAGGCGCGGCGCAACGAGATCCTGCCCTATCTGGAAGCGATCCGCACCGAGGCCGGCATTCCCATCCTCTATGTGAGCCACGAAACCTCGGAGGTCGCGCGTCTGGCCGACACGGTCGTGCTGATCGAAAACGGACGCGTTTCCGACAGCGGCCCCGCCGCCGCCATCCTCGCACATCTCGGCCTTGCCGCCGGCGGCGATCCCGACGAGGCCGGCGTCATCCTTGAAGGCCGCATCACGGATGTTGACCCCGCCTACCACACCGCCGTCATCGCGCTTGGTGAAGGCCGCATCGAGCTGACCGGAAACGGTTTCGCACCCGGCATGACGGTGCGGCTGCGCGTGCGGGCCGGCGATGTCGCCATCGCCAATGCGCCCCATGACGGACTGTCGATCCGCAACCAGCTTCCCGCAATTGTCGAGGAAATTCGCCGCGACGGCGCGTTCGCCACGGTCGCGCTTGGCTTTGGCGGGCAGCAGCTTCTGGCCCGCATCACGGCAAAATCGGCAGATGCGCTCGACCTTCAGCCGGGCAGCCGGGTCCACGCCCTGCTCAAGGCCGTTTCCGTCGAGATGGCGCGTATCGAAAAGCCTCGCCCCGCGCTCACATCCGCGTCATCGCCACGCTGAGCGAAGGGCCATTCGCAATCGTCTGGTAAACCACGCAGTAGCGCTCGGTGAGCTTCAGAAGCTGATCGAGCTGCTCCTGCGATGCATCCGTGTCGAGATCGAAGGACAGCCGGATTTCCGCAAAGCCCACCGGCGCATCCCTCACCACACCCAGCGTGCCGCGAAAGTCGAGATCGCCCTCGGCTGAAACCACGCCCGCCCGAAGCGGTATCTCCAGCGCGGTGGCCACGGCCTTCAGCGTCACGCCCGCGCAGGCGACCAGCGCTTCCAGCAGCATGTCGCCGGAGCACAGTTCCAGCCCCGTTCCGCCCGTCGCCGGGTGCAGTCCGGCAATGGCGATAGCACGGCCGGTCTCCACCTTGCAGGCAATGTTCTGATCGTCGAGCGCCCCCCTGGCGTGAAGCGTGATGAGGGCCGCGCCCGGCTCGCCACGATAGCGGTCCTTGATCGGCGCCTGAATGGCGCGCAGTTCTGCAGCGTCCATGGCGTTCACCTTCCCTGAGGTTTGGTCCTGACCCGTTCAGGCTCTTCAGCACCGCCCAGAATAGCACCATAAGCACGCGCCGCGAACTTCCCGCCCGCCACCCAAGTTTCACTTGCATCGCTTGCAAGCCGGTGGAAACATGCGGCCCGGACAACCTTTAAAACGGCGTCACAATGCGGCGGTAGAGACCGCAAAAGAGCCATTCGGGAGAAGTCACAATGAACAGATCGATCTTCAGGAAGCGCCTTGCCCTTGCATCGCTGACCGTATCGGCACTGACGCTGAGCGCCGGCGCGGCCTTCGCCGACTACACGCTCAACATTCTCCACATGAACGACTGGCACAGCCGCATCGAGCCCATCAACAAATACGATTCCACCTGTTCGCCGGAAGACGATGAAGCCGGCGAGTGCTTCGGCGGCGCTGCCCGCCTCGTCACCGCGGTGGCCGAGTCCCGCAAGGCGCTTGAGGGCGAAAACGTCCTGCTTTTGAACGCCGGTGACAATTTCCAGGGCTCGCTCTTCTACACCACTTACAAGGGTGCTGCCGAAGCCGAGTTCCTGAACCTCATGAAGACCGACGCCATGGTCGTCGGCAACCATGAGTTCGATGATGGCGAAGACGGTCTCGCCACCTTCCTCGACAAGGTCGAGTTCCCGGTTCTGGGCTCCAACGTCAAGGCCAAGGAAGCTTCAGCACTCGGTGACCGGGTGAAGGAGTATCTCATCCTCGATGTGGGCGGCGAGAAGATCGCCATTGTCGGCGCAGTCGCCAATGACACGGCGGAGCTTTCCTCGCCCGGCGAAAATGTCTCAATCATCGAGGACGTGGCCGGCATCACCGCAGCCGTGAAAGCCGCCACCGCCGAAGGCGCAAACAAGGTCATCGCGCTCACCCATGTCGGCTATCCGCGCGACCTTGAGGCCATCGCCAAAATCCCCGGCGTTGACGTGGTCGTCGGTGGCCACTCAAACACGCTCCTGTCCAACACGGTCGAAGGTGCCGAAGGCCCCTACCCGACCATGGTCGACAATCCCGACGGCCATCAGGTGCCCGTGGTGCAGGCCGCATCCTATTCGAAATATCTCGGCGAGCTGAAGCTTACCTTCAGTGACGAAGGTGTCGTCACCGCCGCCACCGGCGACGTCAAGCTGATCGACGCTTCCGTTGCCAAGGACGAGGCCGTTGTCGCCCGCGTCAAGGAGCTGGCCGGCCCCATCGAGGAACTGAAGAACAAGATCGTCGCCGAAACGGCAGCCCCCGTCGATGGCAGCCGCGAGACCTGCCGCGCCGGCGAATGCGAGATGGGCAATCTCGTGACCGACGCCATGGTCGCGCGCACTGCGGATCAGGGCGTGCAGTTCGCCATAACCAATGGCGGCGGCCTGCGCGCCTCCATCGATGGCGGCGAGGTCACCATGGGTGAAGTGCTGGGTGTCCTGCCCTTCCAGAACACGCTTGCCACCTTCCAGTTGAAGGGCGCCGATGTTGTCGCCTCGCTGGAAAGCGGCGTGAGCCAGATCGAGGAAGGCGCCGGCCGTTTCCCGCAGGTTTCCGGCCTGCGTTACAGCTTCGACCCGTCCGTCGCTCCCGGCGAAGGCCGCATCAAGTCCGTCGAGGTGAAGGACGGCGACGGCTGGTCTCCGATCGACCCGGGCACCACCTACACCATTGCCTCCAACAATTTCATGCGCAATGGCGGCGATGGCTACAAGCTCTTCGCGGAGAATGCCGAAAACGCCTATGATTACGGCCCGGGGCTTGAACAGGTTCTTGCCGATTATCTGGCCGAAAACAGCCCCTATACGCCAGCCATCGACGGCCGTATCACGAAGGTCGCGGCGAGCGTTGCAGGAGCGGAGACCGAGGCCACGACCCCCGATCTGCCGGAGATGTCGAAAACGATTGCCAGCGAGGCACCAAAAGCGGTCGAAGAGGCTGTTGAAAAGGCGGGCGAAGCCGTCGAAAGCATGGCTGAAGGCGCCAAGGAAATGGCGGACAAGGCTGTCGAAGAGGCCGGCGACGCCATGAAAAAGATGACCGAAACCGCCGGCGATGCCGCGAAAGAGGCCGGTGAAGCCATGGAGGGCATGGCCAAGGACGCTTCCGACACGATGAAGGAGGCTGCCAGCACCGCCGGTGAGGCCATGGAAGGCGAGAAGAAAACCCACACCGTCGCACGCGGCGACACGCTTTGGGAGATCGCCCGCACACATTATGGCGATCCGGCCAAATGGCGCGCGATCGCGGAAGCCAACCCGCAGATCAATCCCAACCGGATCGACGTCGGCATGGAACTTAACCTCCCATCGGCAAACTGACCGGTCGCTTCCAGAGATTCACGGAGCCCCGCCGCACGGCGGGGCTCTTTTTTCGCCCCTGCGGCCACGCGCTCCATTGAAAACCTGTCCGGCTTCGCTAGCTTCCCCTGCATGATCGGAGCCAAAGCATGAATCTCCCCACGAAAATCGACCCCAAAGCAGCGAAGGCCATTGGCCCGCTGCCCGCAGAGCACCCACCTGTCCGCGTCGGCAAGGTAGGCGTTCTTCTCGTCAATCTGGGCACGCCCGACGGCACGGACTACGCGCCCATGCGGCGGTATCTGAAGGAGTTCCTGTCAGATCCCCGCGTCATCGAATGGCCGAAAGCCATCTGGTATCCGATCCTTTACGGCATCGTTCTCAACACGCGGCCAAAGAAGTCAGGCGCTGCTTACGCGGAAATCTGGAATCAGGAGCGCAATGAATCGCCGCTGCGCACCTTCACCCGCTCTCAGGGAGAGAAGCTCGGCGAGGCGCTTGGTGAACATGATCATGTCATTGTCGACTGGGCCATGCGCTACGGACAGCCGTCCATCGAGACGGTGACAAAGAGTCTGATGGAGCGCGGCTGCGACCGCATCGTCATGTTCCCGCTCTACCCGCAATACTCCGCCACCACCACGGCAACGGTGAACGACAAATTCTTCGAAGCGCTCATGAAGATGCGCTTCCAGCCGGCCGTCCGCACCGTGCCCTCCTATCAGGACGAGCCGGTCTATATCGAGGCGCTCGCCCGCTCCATCGAAAAGCACCTCGAAAGCCTGGATTTCGAGCCGGAAGTCGTCATCGCTTCCTATCACGGCATCCCGCAAAGCTATTTCAGGCGCGGCGACCCCTATCACTGCCATTGCCAGAAAACGACCCGCCTCCTGCGCGAACGCCTCGGCTGGGACGAGAAGAAACTCATGACCTGCTTTCAGTCACGCTTCGGCCCGGAAGAATGGCTCCAGCCTTATACCGACAAGACCGTTGAAAAGCTCGCCAGAGAGGGCGTCAAATCCATCGCCGTGTTCAATCCTGGCTTCGTCTCCGACTGTCTGGAGACGCTTGAAGAAATCGCCGGTGAGGCCGGAGAGATTTTTCACGAAGCCGGCGGCAAGAATTTCACACATATCCCCTGCCTCAACGACACGGATGAGGGCATGGCCGTGATCGAGACACTTGTACGCCGCGAGCTTTCTGGCTGGTTGTAGGATCGGACCCCGCCTTGCCACAGGCACGTCATATTTGGCGAGGCATATGCACCGCGATGCAACTTGCTGTGGAAACAGGCTTTGCCTCCATGCAGTCTGTTTCCGTGGTGGTGCGATCCGTGGTCTTTCTATTCACATCGTGGCGCAGTGCCTTAAACTGCGCGCTCGCGTATCACTCATGCCCCGCTGAAGCGGTCCCAGGAGCCGAATATGCCTTTCTCCGGTTTTGACTTCATCATTCCAGTACTCGTTGTCCTTGTCCTGCTCCTGCTGTTTGCCGGCATCAAGACCGTTCCGCAGGGCTTCAACTTCACCGTCGAGCGCTTTGGTCGCTACACGAAAACGCTCACGCCCGGCCTCAATCTCATTGTCCCCTTCATCGATCGCGTCGGCGCGAAGATGAACATGATGGAGCAGGTGCTGGACGTCCCCACTCAGGAAGTCATCACCCGTGACAACGCGATTGTCGCCGTCGACGGTGTCGCCTTCTACCAGGTGCTCACCGCCGCCGAGGCAGCCTATCAAGTCTCCGGTCTCGAAAACGCGATCCTCAACCTGACCATGACAAACATTCGCTCCGTCATGGGCTCCATGGACCTCGATGAACTCCTGTCCAACCGCGATGCGATCAACGAGAAGCTTCTGCGCATTGTCGATGACGCGGCCAGCCCATGGGGCATCAAGATGACCCGTGTCGAGATCAAGGACATCAATCCGCCGGCCAATCTCGTGGAATCGATGGCCCGCCAGATGATGGCCGAGCGCAACAAGCGCGCGCAGATTCTGGAGGCGGAAGGCCTGAAGCAGGCCGAGATTCTCGAGGCCGAAGGCCGCCGCGAGGCAGCCTTTCGTGATGCCGAGGCACGCGAGCGTGCCGCCGAGGCCGAAGCACGCGCCACCCAGGTCGTTTCGGAAGCCATCGCCGCCGGCGACGTACAGGCCGTCAACTACTTCGTCGCGCAGAAATACACCGAAGCGCTGGCCACCATCGGCTCCTCCAGCAACAACAAGATCGTTCTCATGCCTTTCGAGGCATCCTCGCTGATCGGCTCGCTGGGAGGCATCGGCTCGATCGCGCGCGAAGTGTTCGGCGAAGGCGGCACACCGCAGGCGCAGTCAAACCGTGTCTCATCGGCCCGTCCGCCCCGCACGGGACCGGCGCAGGAGTAGCGCCATGATCGAGCATGTAATCGCGGAACTCGGCCCCTGGAACTGGATGCTGCTTGGCTTCGTGCTTCTTGCAGCCGAGATTCTGGCACCCGGTGTCTTCCTGCTCTGGATCGGCATCGCCGCCATTCTGACCGGCGCGCTTTCGCTGCAATTGTGGGACCTGCCGGCCTGGAGCTGGCAGGTGCAGGTTCTGGTTTTCCTGGCGCTCTCGCTGATCTCGGCCTATGCCGGCAAACGCCTCATGGATTCGCGCCGCAACGAAGAAACCGACCAACCGCTTCTCAATCGTCGCAGGGAGCAGCTCGTCGGACGCACGGCAACGCTCGAGGAAGCCATCGAGAACGGCTTCGGCCGCATCCGGCTTGACGACACCTTGTGGCGCGTCACGGGGCCCGAACTGCCGGCAGGCACGCGCGTCAGGGTCGCTTCGGTGGACGCTGGCACCTTGCGCGTGGAGGCGGTTTGACGAATTGGCCGGTCAGACCGGCCAAAGCATATGTTCCCGCCTGATCAGGCAGCGCCGATGCGCAGCAGATCGTGCAGATGCACCACGCCGCATGGCTTGCCGTCTTCAACCACCATCAGCGTGGTGATGGCCGAGGAATTGACAACCTGCAGCGCGCTTTCCGCCAGTGTTTCCGGCCCGATGGTTTTCGGATTGCGCGTCATCACCTGATCGACCGTCATGGAAAGAAGCTCGCTGTCGATGTGGCGGCGCAAATCGCCATCGGTGATGATCCCGATCAACACACCGTCCGCATCGGTAATACCGACACAGCCGAACCCTTTCTGGGTCATTTCCAGAATGGCTTCGCGCATCAGCGCACCGCTGCTGGCAAGCGGCAGTTCACTGCCCGAATGCATGATCTGGCGCACCTGTGTCAGTTTAGCGCCGAGCTGGCCGCCGGGATGAAAAGTGCGAAAATGATCGGCCGTGAAGCCCCGCGCTTCAAGCAGCGCCACCGCCAGCGCATCGCCGATGACCAGTTGCAGAACCGTCGACGTGGTAGGCGCGAGCCCGTGCGGGCAGGCTTCGGGCGCACGCGGCAATCCGAGAACGACCGTGGCCTCCCTTGCAAGTGCCGATGATTTGCCTGCCGTGATGGCGATGATCGGGATGGCAAAGCGCCGCGCATAGGCGACGATGCCGTGCAATTCTGTGGTTTCGCCCGACCATGACATGGCGAGGATCACGTCGTCATCGCCGATCATGCCGAGATCGCCGTGATTGGCCTCCGCCGGATGCACGAAGAAGGCCGGCGTTCCCGTCGAAGCGAGTGTGGCGGCGATCTTGGAGCCGATATGACCGCTCTTGCCGACGCCGGTCACGATCAGCCGCCCCTTGATCCCGGCGATGATGCGCACCGCCTCCGCGAAGGGGTCGGCAAGTCCGTTGTCGAGAGCTTCGGCCAGTTCCTTCAGGCCCGCGCGTTCCGTTTCAAGCGTGCGAACGGCGGAAGCGACAACGCTTTTCCGGTCGATGTTCATGGAAGAGTCTTTCAGCATGGCACTGCCCTTACCGCCTTGATGACCTGCTGTCCATTCAGATTGTTCACAGGCGAGTGACGGAGGATAACGCGGCTGGGCTCAACCTTCCGTTAACCACGGAGCTTTAGATTTCGGTAAGCATAATCATGGCGCGTCTTGATAGTCTGGATCTGTATGTCTCGTCCCGGTGTCAGAGTGGGTTCCCGCATATGCGGATGGTACAGGTCGACTGCGCTCGGCCTGTGTCTGATTGCCCCGTGTCTGAATGCATTGACACAGGCTGCCGCGCAAGCGCAGCAGGCCGAAGGCCTGCGCGGTCTCGTCTCCGAAACGGACATCACGTCATCCATCCAGAGTACGGCTGAAACCGGGCTTCCCTCACCGCGTTACGAGCCGGCGACACCGAGCCCAGCCGAGCCGGCCGAGGCCGAGAACGAACGCTCAACCCGGGCGCCCTCCACCGCCGTCGCGCGCGAACGCGCCCGCACGGCTCAGAACGACCGGACGCGGCCGGTGGAACCACCGCTGGACACGGTCGTCACGCAGGGCATTCCCGAAAACGAAGAGGAAAACGCCGGTTTTGAACGGATTGAGCGCGCAGAAGCGCTCAATCCACGCACCGGGGCGATCGAAAGCGACTTTCAGGCCACAGACGAAAACCCCTATGCTCCTCTGGGGCTGAGGTTCGGCAGCTTCACCGTCATCCCCACGCTGGAACAGGGGCTGACCTGGACGTCCAATGCCGATTCCAGCACCAATGGCAGCGAAGCCATTGTTTCCCAATCAACGCTCAGACTGAACGCGGTTTCCGACTGGGCACGGCACGCAGCGACGGTGGACGCCTACGGCATCTATCGCAAGTCGGTTTCTGGAGATGAAGTCTCGGACATCGAAGGCGGCATTGACGGCACCCTGCGCTTCGATCTGGCCCGCGATTACACGGCGCTCGCCAGCCTGGGCTATTCGATAAGCCCCGAATCCGCATCGTCCCCCGTGATCATTACCGGCGTCGACGAGCGTCCGCTGCGTCACACCATCGACGGCAGTCTCGGCCTCTCGAAGGATTTTGGAAAACTGCGTCTGAGTGCCACCGGATCGGTGTCACGTCAGCAATATGGCGACGCCACGCTGATCGATGGCAGCACGCTCTCGCAGAAAGAGCGCAACGCGACGCTTGCCACGCTGCGCCTGCGCACCGGCTATGCCATTTCGCCGGCCCTCACCCCGTTCATCGAGGGCGAGTTCGGCCGCCGGTTCTATGACGAGACACAGGACAGCGCCGGTTATGAGCGCTCGGCAACACGCCTTGCCGCACGTGCCGGTGTCATGGTCGATATCGAGGAGAAGCTCTCCGGCGAAGCGTCCATCGGCTGGATCGCCGAGGACCTTGACGACGAGCGCCTGGACACGGTTTCGGGGCTGGCGCTCGCCGCAGCCCTCAACTGGTCGCCACAGCGCGGCACCAATGTGCGGTTCGATGGCTCCACCACCATCGAAGGCACGACGGATGCGGGCGACAGCGGCTCTATCCTGTATGCCGGGACACTGCGGCTTGAACGTCAAATTCGCGCAAACCTCACCGCCGAGGCGGCTGCCGGCCTTTCTTGGCGCGACTATATGAGCGGCGGGCACGACCTGACGATGAACGGCGAAGCCGGCATGACCTGGTGGCTCAATCGCACGCTGGGCCTGACCGGCCGCGCCCGCTATGAGAAGCGCACGAGCAGCCTTCCGGGCCGCGATTACGATGCCACGAGCGTGTTCATGGGCATCCGAATGCAGCGGTAAAACGCGTTTTCGGGAATTCGCTCCAAAATTCCGGAAAAGTCGGAAAACGCCGC
Source organism: Nitratireductor rhodophyticola (assembly GCF_019891355.1). Lineage (NCBI taxonomy): Bacteria > Pseudomonadati > Pseudomonadota > Alphaproteobacteria > Hyphomicrobiales > Phyllobacteriaceae > Nitratireductor > Nitratireductor rhodophyticola. Next base: position 355,559 of record NZ_JAHSSF010000004.1, read on the forward strand.
CATTTCAGGGCGAAACGCGGCGTTTTCCCAAAATTCTGAATCAGCTTCGGCCCGAAGCCTCGACAACTCTCAGCACATGTTCGCGCAGTTCGGGACGCTCGAGCGCGAAAGCAAGATTCGCCTCCACGAACCCCTCGGGCGAACCGCAGTCGAACGTGCGGCCGGTAAAGTGATAGCCGTGAAATGGCTGGCGCTGCATCAGCGTCAGCATCGAATCGGTAAGCTGGATTTCACCGCCCGCCCCGCGCTCCTGCTGGGCGAGAAGATCGAATATCGCCGGCTGAAGGATATAACGGCCATTAATGTAGAAATTCGACGGTGCATCTTCCGGCTTCGGTTTCTCAACCATCGCATTGATCTCAAAACCTCCGGCGACATCGTCACCGCGTCCGACGATGCCGTATTTGTGGGTCTGGGAAGGTTCGCATTCTTCCACCGAGACCACATTGCCTCCGGTCTTCTCGAACACCTCCACCATCTGCGACAGACATCCCTTCGGCGCCTGCATGATCATGTCCGGCAAAAGAAGCGCGAAGGGCTCGTTGCCGACCAGCTCGCGCGCGCACCAGACCGCATGGCCAAGACCGAGCGGTTCCTGCTGGCGGGTAAAACTCGTCTGCCCCGGCTGCGGCTGCATACCGTGCAGGCGTTCCAGAACCTCGTTCTTGCCGCGGCGTTCCAATGTATCGTAAAGTTCCACCTGAATGTCGAAGTGATCCTCGATGACAGCCTTGTTGCGTCCCGTCACGAAGATGAAGTGCTCGATACCGGCTTCGCGTGCCTCGTCGACCACGTACTGAATCACCGGTTTGTCGACGACCGTCAGCATTTCCTTGGGAATTGCCTTGGTGGCCGGAAGAAAACGTGTTCCGAGACCAGCGACAGGAAATACCGCTTTGCGAAGTTTCGTCATTAGAAATAGGCCCCCGAAAAGGTTGCTGGAAAGGGATGTGGCGACGCCATAGCAACGCCGGATTGATGTTTCCTGAATGAATGCGCGTATATCGTGACAAGTTCCCCGGAAGAATGATCACGGACAATAACAGCATGGTAAACGTTTTTCTAACCGGGACCTGCCATGGATGCGTTGGAGTACCTGTAACGGAGATCGTGATGTTGTTCCGCTCGCCCCCACGAAACCTCGTCGCGACATTGATCGCTTCTTTCGTGGTTGCCTACACCGTAACCCTTCAACCGGCCAGCGCCGATGCGGGCTTTCAGCGCTGGGTTCAGCAGTTCCGCAGCGTGGCCATTCAGAACGGGGTATCCGGTGCCACCTATGATCGCGCCTTCCGCGGCATCACCGCACCCGACCCCGAAGTGCTTGAGAAAGCACGCTATCAACCCGAGTTCCGCGCCGAGCCCTGGGAGTATTTCGACAATCGTGTGCAGGAAGACGCAATTCAGCGCGGTCGCCAGCTCGCCCGCCAGTGGAAGCCGTGGCTTGATCGAATTGAACGCCAGTTCGGCGTAAGCCGCTACGTTCTGCTCGCCATCTGGTCGATCGAATCGAACTATGGCGAAGTGCTGAAGAACGAACGCATCATGCGCAGCGTACCGCGTTCTCTCGCCACACTCGCCTATGCCGACAAGCGGCGCGCGAAGTTCGCCCGCCAGCAATTGATCGCCGCATTGAAGATTCTCCAGACCGGCGACATCGACGTCGGCCACCTCACCGGCTCCTGGGCGGGCGCGATGGGGCACACCCAGTTCATCCCCACAAGTTACCAGGCTTACGCGGTCGATATGGACGGCAATGGCCGCCGCGACATCTGGACCTCGATCCCCGACGCGCTGGCGACCGCAGCCAATCTTCTGCGCCGCAATGGATGGCGCGCAGGCGAGACATGGGGCTACGAGACGGCTGCCCTCCCCGGCGGACGCAAGTTTCCCGGCGGCAACATGTCTCTCAGCCGCTGGCAGTCGATCGGCGTGGTGCGCGCCAATGGCAAGCCATTCCCCCGCCCGAGCGACAGCGCCGAGCTGAAAGTGCCGGACGGCCGGGAAGGACCGGTCTTCCTGGTGACCAAGAATTTTCAGGTCATCAAGCGCTATAACAACTCCGACAAATACGCGCTCGCGGTCGGGTTGCTCGCCGATCAGATCGCCGGATATGGCGGGCTGGTGCGTGACTGGAACCGCCCGTTCGAACGACTGAGCTATACCGAAACGGAAGAACTGCAAAAACGTCTCGGCGCGCTTGGCTATTATGACGGTCCGATCGATGGCAAGATCGGTTCAGGCTCGCGTGCCGCCATCCGCGCCTTCCAGGCACGCAGCGGCATGCAGCAGGACGGCCATCCCGGCAAGGAAGTCCTGCGCCGCCTGCGCGGAAACTGAACCGGGAGCACGGAACGCGGGGCATGAAGGCCAAACGGACCAAAAAATCTGACGGCAGCGGCAAGTGCATCGCGCTTGCCGTTATCGCCTTCAGTCTGGCCATGCCCGCGTCAACTGCCATTCCTTCCATAGCAGAAGCGCAGGAATACCGACGTGAGCAACGGCGTGGCCTGTTCGACCTCCTTTTCGGAGGAGCACTGCGCCAGCGCCAGCCGGAACGCCCGGCAACGCGCCAGCGCTCTGCCCCACGAAAGCAGCAGGGCACACAACGCCGCCGCTCGGCCACCCGCAGCGCGGCCCCGCAACCTCCACCGCCGCCTGAAGTCGAAAAGCTTGAGAATGCCCGTGTCGTGCTTGTTCTCGGCGACTTCCTGGCCGGTGGTCTCGCAGAAGGGCTGAGTTCAGCCTATGCGGAATCGCCCGGCGTCCGCGTGGTCAACCGCAGCAATGGATCGTCAGGCTTCGTGCGTGACGACTATTACGACTGGAACGGCGAGATTGCGGGCATACTGGAGGACGTGTCGCCCACTGTCGTTGTCATGATGATCGGCTCCAACGACCGCCAGCAGCTCGTCGTCGACGGCAAACGCGAAGCACCACGCTCAGAAGCCTGGCTCGTGGAATACACGCAAAGGGTCGAGACTTTTGCCGCTGCGCTGGAAGAAAAGAAAATCCCGCTCATCTGGAGTGGCCTGCCCCCGTTCAAGTCATCAAGCATGTCTTCGGACATGCTCGCGTTCAACGACATCTACAAGACCGCGGTCGAGGCGGTCGACGGTTCGTTCGTGGACATCTGGGATGGCTTCGTGGACGAAAACGGCGGTTTTATCTTCACCGGCCCCGACATGAACGGGCAGCCGGTGCGCCTGCGCGGCAGCGATGGCATCAACCTGACACGTTCAGGAAAGCGCAAGGTGGCCTTTTACGTAGAGAAGCCACTCAACAAACTGCTCGGCGAGGCCGTGTCTCCGGATATCGGCGAACTTGGCATGGAGAGCCTCCCGGCGCTCGTGCTGCACCCCGAGAACCCCTCCCCGGTGAACCGGACCATGCCGATCTCCCTTTCCGACCCCGCGCTCGACGGCGGGCTTGAACTGATGGGCGCTGTGGTAAAACCGATCGCACGTCAGGAGCGCGGTCAAAGCGACGGGGCCACTCCGGAACCTGTTGCCCAGCCCGGTCGTGCTGACAATTTCTCCCTGCGCACGAACGCAACTCCGAGAAGCGAAACGCCGCCCGGCCCCCCGGCCCAGGCGACGCCCTGATTTCAGTACGCGCTGAGACGGCTTAACGCGGCAGGACGGAACTTCCCATGAGGAACTCGTCAATCGCCCGTGCTGCCTGACGCCCCTCGCGGATCGCCCAGACCACCAGCGATTGACCACGGCGGACATCGCCTGCCGCAAACAGCCGGTCGACTGTGGTCTTGTAGTCGCGGTCATTGGCGTTGACGTTGACCGAGTTGCGGCGATCAACATCGGTTTTCAGACGATCTCCGAATTCCGACAGAACGCCCGTTTCCGCCGGGCCGGAGAAGCCGATGGCGATGAAGGCGAGATCGGCGCGGATGACGAATTCCGTACCTGCGATGGGTTTGCGCTTCTCATCCACCTGGCAGCATTTCACACCGGTCAGAACCCCGTCCTCGCCGATGAATTCGAGCGTTGCGACCTGGAACTCGCGCTCCGCACCTTCGGCCTGCGAGGATGAAGTGCGCATCTTGGTCGCCCAGTAGGGCCAGACGGCGAGCTTATCTTCCTTTTCCGGCGGGCGCGGACGAATGTCGAGCTGGGTAACGCGCACCGCCCCCTGACGGAACGCCGTGCCCACGCAGTCGGACGCGGTGTCGCCGCCACCGACCACCACCACATGCTTGCCGCCGGCGAGGATGGGATCGGAAGCCCAGGCAACGGACTGGATGTCCTCGCCGCCCACACGCCGGTTCTGCTGAACCAGATAGGGCATTGCGTCGTGCACACCTTCGAGGTCGGCACCAGGAATACCGGCAGGACGCGGGCGCTCCGAGCCGCCGCAATACAAAACGGCATCATATTCGGAAAGGAGGTCCTCGACCGGCTTGTCGACGCCGACATTCACGCCGCAATGGAAGGTGACGCCCTCGCCCTGCATCTGCTCGACGCGGCGGTCGATGTAGTGCTTCTCGATCTTGAAATCGGGAATGCCGTAGCGCATCAAGCCGCCCGGCCTGCTTTCGCGCTCATAGACATGCACCTGATGGCCCGCACGGCCAAGCTGCTGGGCAGCCGCCATGCCCGCGGGCCCCGAACCGATGATGGCCACGGTCTTGCCTGTCTTGTGCTCGGGCGGATAGGGCCGCACGAAGCCCGACTCATAGGCCTTGTCGGCAATGGCCTGCTCGACCGTCTTGATGGCAACGGGAATGTCTTCGAGGTTGAGCGTGCAGGCTTCCTCGCAGGGCGCGGGACAGATGCGGCCCGTCCATTCGGGGAAGTTGTTGGTGGAATGCAGGTTGCGGATCGCCTCGTCCCAGTCGCCATTGTAGACGAGGTCGTTCCAGTCCGGGATCTGGTTGTGGACCGGACAGCCTGTCGGCCCGTGGCAATAGGGAATGCCGCAATCCATGCAGCGCGCGGCCTGTTTCTCGACTTCCTTGTCCGACATGGGCAGCGTGAATTCGCGGAAATGGCGAATACGGTCGGATGCCGGCTGATACTTGTGGACCTGCCGGTCGATTTCGAGAAAACCTGTAACCTTACCCATCGAGTAAACCCCGTTATTCTATTGTAGTGCCGGAAGTCCGAGGACTTCCTCGCACCGTGCAATCCAGCGGGTGAGCGCCCTGCGCCCGTCGAGTTCAAATCCGCCCTGAGGGGCAAGCCGCGTGTAGCCGAGAAGCGCAATGTCGGCGATGGTGAGCGCATCACCGACAAAAAAGTCACGCGTCTTCAGAGCATCATCCATGAAATCGAGCGCGGCCTCGCCCCGCTCGACCTTGTCAGGATCACGCGTCTCCACCGGCTCCCTGCGGTAGACCACATGAAAACGCGCGCCTGCCACATTGGGCTCGTGGAAATTCTGCTCCCAGAACATCCACTGATCCATTTCCGCCGCGGCGAACGCGTCATCCGGCAGGAGCGCGCTGCCCCGCGCCAGATAGCGCATGATCGCGCCGGACTGCCCGAGTGTGCGACCATCATCAAACCGCACCACCGGCACCTGCCCGAAGGGCGACATGGCGAGGAATTCCTCGGTACGGCTCTCGCCCGCCATGATGTCAAGCTCGCGCCAGCGATAGGCGAGCCCGAGATGATCCGCCGTGTACTTGACCTTCAGGCAATTGCCCGAGTTCTGATCACCAAAGATCTCCATCGCATTTTCTCCCAAGGACGGCGGCTATTCCGCCGCCAGCCCCAGTTTCATGCGTTCCATCTCCTCAAGCGCACGGCGGTACTCGACCGGCATCACCTTGCGGAATTTGGGCCGATAGTCCGCCCAGTTGTCCAGAATGGTGCGCGCCCGCTCAGAGCCCGTGTAATGGAGATGGTTGGAGATGAGCTGCGCCAGACGCTCCTCATCGTGCCGGGTCATGTCGCCGGATACGTCGACGCGCCCCTTATGCATGAGGTCACCGCCGTGGTGGTGCAGCTTTTCGAGGATGTCGTCTTCCTCCGGAACCGGATCGAGCTCGACCATGGCCATGTTGCAGCGCTCAGCAAAATCGCCAGCCTCGTCCAGCACATAGGCGACGCCGCCCGACATGCCGGCTGCGAAGTTGCGGCCTGTCTGGCCGAGCACGACGACAACGCCGCCGGTCATGTATTCGCAGCCATGATCGCCGACGCCTTCGACAACGGCGACGGCACCCGAGTTGCGCACGGCAAAACGCTCGCCCGCAACGCCCCGGAAGTAGCACTCACCCTCGGTGGCACCGTAAAGCACGGTGTTGCCGACGATGATGGACTCTTCCGCGACAATCTTCGAATCGTCCGTCGGACGAATGACGATGCGCCCACCCGACAGACCCTTGCCGACATAGTCGTTGGCATCGCCATGAAGGGTGAAGGTGACGCCGCGCGCCAAGAACGCGCCGAAGGACTGACCGGCCGTGCCCGTGAGGCGCACATCGATCGTGCTGTCCTTCAGGCCCTTCTGGCCATAGCGCTTGGCCACCGCGCCCGACAGCATCGCGCCAGCGGAGCGGTCGGTGTTGCAGATCGGGAAGTCCAGCGACACGGGCTCCCGGTTTTCAAGCGCGGGCTTTGCCGCCTCGATCAGCTTGCGGTCGAGGATGTCGTCGATCGGATGGACCTGCCGTTCCGTCCAGCGCAAGGCTTCGCGCGGGGCATCGGGCTTGTAGAAGACTTTCGTGAAGTCGAGGCCGCGCGCCTTCCAGTGCGCGATCATCGCGTTCTTCTCGAGAAGGTCCGACTGGCCGATAATGTCGTCGAGCTTCGTATAGCCCATCTCGGCCAGATACTGACGCACCTCTTCCGCGACATAGAAGAAGTAGTTGATGACGTGCTCCGGCGTGCCCTTGAAGCGCTTGCGCAGCACCGGATCCTGCGTGGCGACGCCGACGGGGCAGGTGTTCAGGTGGCACTTGCGCATCATGATGCAGCCGGCGGCGATCAGCGGTGCGGTGGAGAAGCCATATTCGTCGGCGCCCAGCAGCGCGCCGATGATGACATCGCGGCCGGTTTTCAGCCCGCCGTCGACCTGAAGCGCCACGCGCGAGCGCAGCCCGTTGAGCACCAGGGTCTGGTGGGTTTCGGCAAGCCCCATCTCCCACGGGCTGCCGGCATGCTTAATGGAGGTGAGCGGGGAAGCGCCCGTGCCGCCATCATAGCCCGAAATGGTGATGTGATCGGCGCGCGCCTTGGCGACGCCGGCCGCGACCGTGCCCACGCCAACCTCGGAGACGAGCTTGACGGAGACATCCGCATCCGGATTGACGTTTTTCAGATCGTAGATGAGCTGCGCCAGATCCTCGATGGAATAGATGTCGTGATGCGGCGGCGGCGAAATGAGGCCGACACCCGGCGTGGAGTGGCGCACCTTGGCGATGGTGGCATCCACCTTGTGGCCGGGAAGCTGACCGCCCTCGCCGGGCTTTGCGCCCTGCGCCACCTTGATCTGCATCATGTCGGAATTGACAAGATATTCGGTGGTGACGCCGAAACGGCCGCTGGCAATCTGCTTGATGGAGGAGCGCTCCGGGTTCATCGAACCGTCGGGCATCGGCAGGTAGCGATCAGGCTCCTCGCCGCCCTCGCCCGTGTTCGACTTGCCGCCCAGCGCATTCATGGCGCGCGCCAGCGTGGTGTGCGCCTCGCGGCTGATGGAGCCGAAGGACATGGCGCCGGTGGAGAACCGCTTGACGATTTCGGAAGCCGGCTCGACCTCGTCGAGCGAAACAGGCTTGCGGCCGGCATCCCTGGCCGTCTTGACCGAGAAGAGGCCGCGAATGGACTTGGCGTCTGCCGCCTCGCCATCAACCATCTTTGCGAAATCGCGATAGGTCTCGAAGGACTTGCCGCGCACGGCATGCTGGAGGGAGGCAACGGCATCGGGCGACCAGATGTGGGATTCGCCGCGCATGCGGTAATTGTATTCGCCACCCACTTCGAGCGCGTTTTTCAGCACCGGGTCGGGACCGAACGCCGATGTGTGGCGGCCCGCGGTCTCGGCTGCAATCTCTTCCAGCCCGACACCTTCGATCGTGGTGGCGGTGTTGGTGAAATACTGCTCGATGAAATCGCTTTCGAGGCCCACGGCATCGAAAATCTGCGCGCCGCAATAGGACTGGTAGGTGGAGATGCCCATCTTGGACATGACCTTCAGAATGCCCTTGCCGATGGCCTTGATGTAGCGCTGCACGACCTCCTGCGGGTCCACCTCCGGCGGAAACTCACCGGCCTTGTGCATGGCAAGCAGCGTGTCGAAGGCGAGATAGGGGTTGATCGCCTCGGCGCCATAGCCTGCCAGGCAGCAGAAATGATGCACCTCGCGCGGCTCGCCGGATTCGACCACGAGGCCGACCGCGGTGCGCAGGCCCTTGCGGATCAGGTGATGGTGGACGGCGGCGGTGGCAAGCAGCATCGGGATGGCGATGCGGTCCGGGCCGATCTGACGATCCGACAGGATGATGATGTTATAACCGCCGGCAACGGCTGCCTCGGCCCGGTCGCACACGCGCTCCAGAGCGCCACGCATGCCGGCAGCACCCTCGCCCGAGGCATAAGTGACGTCGATGGTCTTGGTGTCGAACCGGTCCTCGGTGTGGCCGATGGAGCGGATCTTTTCCAGATCCCCATTGGTGAGGATGGGCTGGCGCACCTCAAGCCGCTTGCGGCGCGAGGAGCCGACCAGATCGAAAATATTGGGCCGCGGGCCGATGAAGGAGACCAGGCTCATCACCAGTTCTTCGCGGATCGGATCGATCGGCGGGTTGGTGACCTGCGCAAAGTTCTGCTTGAAATAGGTGTAGAGCAGCTTGGGCTTGTCGGACATGGCCGAGATCGGCGTGTCGGTGCCCATGGAGCCGATGCCCTCCTGGCCGGTCGTGGCCATGGGCGCCATCAGCATCTTCGTGTCTTCCTGCGTGTAGCCGAAGGCCTGCTGCAGATCGAGCGGGGAGACATCCTTGCGCAGGGCGCGCGGCTCCACCGGCTTCAGATCCTCAAGGATGAGTTGGGTGTTGTCGAGCCACTTCTGGAAAGGATGCTTGGTGGCGATTGCCGCCTTCACATCCTCGTCGGAGATGATGCGGCCTTCTTCCATGTCGATCAGGAGCATGCGGCCGGGCTGGAGACGCCATTTGCTGACGATCTTCTCCTCCGGCACGACCAGCGCACCGGCTTCGGACGCCATGATGACGCGATCGTCGTCGGTGACGATGTAGCGCGCCGGACGCAAACCGTTGCGGTCGAGCGTTGCGCCAATCTGGATGCCGTCGGTAAAGGCCACGGCAGCCGGGCCATCCCACGGCTCCATCAGCGCCGCGTGGTATTCGTAGAACGCCTTGCGCTCGTCGCTCATCAGGCGATTGCCGGCCCAGGCTTCCGGGATCAGCATCATCATGGAATGGACGAGCGAATAACCGCCCTGGAACAGGAACTCCAGCGCGTTGTCGAAACAGGCCGTGTCGGACTGGCCCTCATAGGAAATCGGCCAGAGCTTGGAAATGTCGTTGCCGAAGAGCTCCGAATCCACCGAAGCCTGCCGCGCCGCCATCCAGTTGACGTTGCCGCGCACGGTGTTGATCTCGCCATTGTGGGCGACCATGCGATAGGGATGCGCGAGCTCCCAGGAGGGGAAGGTGTTGGTGGAGAAGCGCTGGTGCACGAGCGCCAGCGCCGTCTCGAAGCGCGGATCCTTCAGGTCCTTGTAATAGGCGCCAAGCTGATAGGCGAGGAACATGCCCTTGTAGACGATGGTGCGCGCCGACAGCGAGACGGTGTAGAAACCATGCGTGCCGCCTTCCAGCTCCTCGCGCACACGGCCCGAAATCACTTTGCGCAGGATATAGAGCCGCCGCTCGAAATCCTCTTCATTCTGGATACTCGCCCCGCGCGCGATGAAAATCTGCCGGTGGACCGGCTCGGAAGCAACGATTTCGGGCGCCTTGGAGAGGCAGGAATTGTCGACCGGCACATCGCGGAAACCGATCAGTTCCTGACCTTCCGAGCGCACCACATCGGCAATGATCGTATCGATCTTCTCGCGCAGAGCGCCGTCGCGCGGCATGAAGAAATGACCGACGCCATAGTGGCCGGGCTCGGGAAGCTCGACACCGCGTTCGGCCCATTCTTCACGATAGAAACGGTCGGGGATCTGCATCAGCATGCCCGCACCGTCGCCCACGAGCGGGTCAGCCCCCACGGCACCGCGATGGGTGAGGTTCTCGAGCATGGCAAGCCCGTCCTGAACGATGCTGTGCGAGCGCTTGCCCTTCATATGCGCGACAAAGCCGACACCGCAGGCGTCATGCTCATTGCGCGGGTCGTAAAGCCCCTGCGCTGCCGGCAGGCCGGGCACGATTGTCTTCGCTGTGCGTTTGACGGTGGCCGCTCCGGCCTCGGCGGCAGGTTCGAACCTGGTCGAAACAGATGGCGTCATTTCCGTCATCGCAATTCCTCACAATTGTTGCCCAGAGCCTCTCCTCACTGGGCGGTCGTTCAGTCGCCGGGCTGCCCTTGCGGCCATCCGGGGTGTATGCACGGCATTTCCATTTAGAAGCCGGAGGAACGCTACCGGTTCGCTCCGGCGCATTTTCTTGTTCTTGGGCGGGGCATTCCTGCCTATGGATTTTGCTCCGGTCATTGCCGGACCGCCTTCGTCGCGCCGATCACCGCTACATTACCACGACCCGGGGAGGCGTTTGCAATGCACCGTAACATGATCTTTGCGCAATAAGACAGGATTGCTGTCCTAATCGCTGAAATGCCAGAAATACCAACACCAGACAAGACGGAAATGCAAATTTTTTGCGCAAAAAGCGAAAGAAAATTCCCGAACTGCAAGTATTGTCGAAATTATCCATCATCACCGCAGATCATCCTGCAAAGCAAAAGAATGACCGCAACATCTCATCCCGGGGGCTTGATACGGAGGGGTGAAGCGCGCAATGTCGCGCCGCCACTGCTTATTTTAAGGTCAAAAGAGAGATCGACTGCATGAATTTCGCCTCCGACAACTGGGCCGGCGCCCATCCGCAAATCGCCGAAGCGCTCACAAACAATGCAGGCGGCTATGCATCGGCTTACGGTACCGGCGATCTGGACAGGCAGGTCGAGCGAATCTTCTGCGATATTTTCGAACGCGACGTGGCGGTGTTCTTCGTCGGCACCGGCACGGCCGCCAACAGCCTGTCGCTTGCGTGGGCTGCCAAACCCGGCGGCGTTGCCTTCTGCCACACAGAGGCCCACGCGATCGATGACGAAGGTGGCGCTCCGGAATATCTGACCGGCGGCGCGCGCCTGAAGGGTGTTGCAGGCCCGTTGGGGCGCATGGACCCGAACGCGCTCGACGTGGCGATCCGCGCGCATCCGGCCGAGTTCGTGCATGCGGGACAGCCCATGGCGGCGTCCATCACACAGGCAACCGAGATCGGCACGCTTTATTCCCTTGAGGAAATCGAGAAAATCGCCGGCATCTGCCGCGAGGCCGATATTCCGTTGCACCTCGACGGCGCGCGCTTTGCCAACGCCCTGGTGGCGCTTGAAACCACGCCGGCAGAGATGACCTGGAAGCGCGGCGTCGACATCGTCTCCTTCGGCGGGACTAAGAATGGCTGCTGGTGCGCGGAGGCCATTGTCGTGCTCGACCCGGCAAAGGTCGGGCAGATGCATTTTCTGCGCAAGCGCGCTGCGCACCTCTTTTCCAAATCGCGCTTCATCGCCGCACAGTTCGAAGCCTATTTCCGCGACGATTTATGGCTAAAGACGGCACAGCACGCCAACGCCATGGCCGCCGACCTCGCATCTGCCATTTCGGCCGCCGACGGCACACGCCTCGCCTGGCAGCCACAGGCAAATGAGGTGTTTGCACTGATGACCGCCGAGAAGGCAAAGACACTGCAGGCCGCGGGCGCGAAATTTTACCCGTGGAAGCCCCCTCTATCCTTTACCAGCGAGGTCAGCGCAGGAGAGGTTCTTCATCGGTTTGTGACCAGCTTTGCCACCGAGCGCTCCGAGATCGAAGCGTTCAGGCAGGCCCTGAACGGTTGAGCAGAAGGCGCGCGCGATAAACACCGCCTCACGCCCAAGTGATGGTGGCTCGCGCGCGCTTGATTTCCAAGTGAACTGTCCCTCTGAAAAAACGGGTCCTGCCGGAGCTGAAATCCGGCTTCGACACGACCTCTAGAGGAGATCATTTCATGTCCACGAAAACCGCACTCACCGCTGCCTACATTGCCGGCACAGTCGCTGCCGCTCTGTCGGCCGGAACCCTCGCCACGACCACGGCTGCCCAGGCACAGGAAAAAGAAAAGTGCTATGGTGTTTCCATGGCCGGCAAGAACGATTGCGCTGCCGGCCCCGGCACCACCTGCGCCGGCACTTCGAAGGTCGACTATCAGGGCAACGCCTGGACCTATGTGGATGCAGGCACCTGCACCACGATGGAACTGCCCGGCGAACGCATGGGCTCGCTTGAGCCGCTCGATCGCGATCTGCCGTCCTGATCGACCTGACTGCATCCTGAACCAGTAATGCCGGGAGGCGCCTGATGGCACGCGAATTCGCAATTCACTCCGCAAACCAGAACCGCCTCCCGGCATTCACTCCCGCCGGCAGGGCCGGCGCGAGTTTCAAACCGCAGCATTTCGATGCAATCGCAGCAGACCCGACTTCGGTCGGCTTCGTGGAGGTGCATGCGGAAAACTATATGGGCGCGGGCGGACCGCCGCACGCCGCCCTGACCGAAATCCGCAACATGCTGCCCGTTTCCCTGCACGGCGTGTGCATGTCCATCGGCGGGATGAACCCGCTCGATCCCGAACACCTCGCCCGTTTTGCCGGCCTCGTCGAGCGATACGAACCCTTCAGGGTGTCGGAACATCTCGCCTGGTCGACCCATGACGATGTGTTTTTCAACGACCTCCTGCCCCTGCCCTATACCGACGAAACGCTGGCGCGCGTGTGCGAGCATATTGATCAGGTGCAGGAAGCGATCGGCGGACCGATCCTGCTTGAAAACCCGTCCACCTATGTTCTGTTTTCCGAATCTGTCTGGAAGGAAACCGATTTCCTGCGTGAAATCGTGAAGCGCACGGGCTGCGGCCTGCTGCTCGACATCAACAATGTGTTCGTCTCCGCAACCAATCACGGCTTCAGCGCCACCGGATACCTGGCCGATTTCCCGCTGGAGCATGTGGGCGAAATCCACCTTGCCGGCCATGACGAGCAGGAGGATGACGAGGGCGCGCCGCTGTTGATCGACAGCCATGACCGGCCCGTCGCCGACCCCGTGTGGAGCCTCTACGAGACGGTGATCAAGGCGTGCGGGCCGATCGATACCCTTGTCGAGTGGGATTCGGAGGTTCCCGACTGGCCGGTCCTGCGCTCGGAAGCCATTGCCGCCGAACGCATTCTCGACCGTTATCGTGGCCATCAGCAAAACGTGAAACGCCATGCGCTCCACTCCTGACCTCGTGGCGGCCAATGCGTCCACCGCTTACGATGACGCGTTCGGTGCGGTGCTTCTCGATCCGGAGCGTGCGACACCGCGGGGCGTGACCGGCCCGCACGGCAAGGCGGCGCAGAAACGCTTCAACGTCTACCGCAACAATGTCACCCACAGCCTCGTCACGGCGCTCACCGAAATCTTCCCGGCGGTGACGCAGATCCTCGGGGACGAGAATTTTCGCATGATCGCGCGCGATTTCCTGCGCGCGCATCCGCCGCGCTCGCGTCTCGTCTTCGAATATGGGCATGATTTTGCGGATTTTCTCGCCGGTTTCACACCGATCCGCCATCTGAAATACCTGCCTGACGTCGCGCGGCTCGAACGCGCCTGGCTCGACGCCTATCACGCAGCCGACCGGACGCCGCTCACTGCTGCCGATCTCGGCGCGCTGCCGCCCCAGGCGCTGGCGACGGCGCTCTTCACGCCGCATCCGGCCGCACGCCTCGTCTCTTCAGACTATGCGGTCTACACGATTTTCACCGCGCACCGGGGAGGCCCGATGCCCGAGCGCATCAATGCCGGTATTGCCGAAGCTGCCCTTGTGACGCGGCCATCTCTGAACGTGCAGGTGCGAAGGCTCGACCCCGGCCAGTTTCTTTTCCTTCAGGCCTTAAGCAAGGGCGTGCGCCTGCAAGACGCCGCAGGCCTGGCACTTGAGAGCCAGCCGGACTTCGATCTCCAGGCGGCAATCGCCATGACCATTGAAAGCGGCGCGTTTGAAGGCTGCCGCGCCGGCAACGATATCGACGAAAAGGACTGATGGCCGTGTTTCAGACAATCGAGGCGCTGCATGCGCGTGTCTTCTCAACCGTGGAGCGGATGCTCGACGGCTGGTTTCTGGGCTTTGCAGCCCGTTTCTCCTTCTTCGCCGTTCTCTATTTCTACTTCCTGAACTCGGCACGAACCAAGGTCGGAGATGGCTTTTTCGGCTTCTTTCATGTCGCTGACGGCGCCTACTACCAGATCGCACTGCCGGCGGTGGAAGCGGCAGGGGGCAACGTTTCGGCCGTGTCATTCATTCCATGGGGATTCATTGTCTGGATGGGGACGTATTCCGAGTTCGTGTTGCCATTGCTGATCGTGATCGGCCTCTTCACCCGCATTGCCGCACTCGGCATGATCGGTTTCGTGCTCGTTCAGTCCTATGTGGACATCGCCGTGCACAATGTGGGTTCGGAGACGGCGGGAGCCTGGTTCGACCGATTTTCGGACGGACTGATCTGGGATCAGCGCACGCTCTGGGTTTTCCTGCTTCTCTATCTCGTGGTCAAAGGCGCGGGGTTGATCTCGCTCGACGCGCTTCTTTCACGCCGCCGCACGATTTCAGACAGCTGAACCAGAAGCGGCGCCACAAGGGCGCCGCCAATGCTCAATGAGCATTTCTCTGGTTTCGAGCATCGGACCGAAACGCGGAATGCAGTTTTCGGATTATTCCGATGCTCCATTTACAGTCTGGATCGTCCTTTGTGCGTCCGAATGGACGCCGGCGATCTAGTGGGCCTTGGCCTCGATTTCCTTCGCATCCTTCACCGAAGCGATGGGGATGCGGCGCGGCTTCATCTCCTCGGGGATGTTGCGCGTCAAATCGATGTGCAGAAGGCCGTTCTCAAGATTGGCGCCCGTCACCTCGACATGATCGGCAAGCTGGAAACGGCGCTCGAAGCTGCGTGAGGCGATGCCGCGATAAAGCAGTTCGCTCTCGCCCTTCTGCTCGGCACTCTTTTCGCCCTTGACGGTGAGCACGTTGCGATGGGCCTCGATGGAAATGTCCTCTTCGCCAAACCCGGCGACAGCCATCGAAATGCGATAGGCATCTTCACCCGTGCGCTCGATGTTGTAAGGCGGGTAAGTCTGGCCATTGTCCGGCTGACCGAGCGTATCAAGCATCGAGAAAAGCCGGTCGAAGCCGACGGTGGAACGATAAAGAGGCGAAAAATCTACGTGACGCATGGTCTGTTCTCCTGTTGAGCAACATTGCGTTATGGCCATGTTCCGAAACCCGCTTATGGGCGTTTCCGAGAGGCCAGCGACCCCGTTCTGGCGGCCGCAGAAAATATATGGGGGCAGCAAAAATCCGGTTCAAGAGCCCGCCGATCCAGATGAACGGCGGATGAACGGAGCACTCGGAAACCGTTCAGCTTGGCCCCGCTAGGGTGGCTCTACCTGATTGGCAGCCCTGCGTTGCCACCGGGTAAAGCACCGGATGTAACGTCCCTTCCACCGGTGCGGAACGCCGGAAGCGGCATGACGTCGCTTCCGGCATTCGACCTCCCAGAACCTTTCCGTTTCTTGCCTTTCAGCCCACCCGGCTCTATCAATCCATAGGAATATCATCTTCCGTCACCCCTCAACCATGCTCTTGAGGCCAATGATTCCGCATGGATGACCTGCTTATCGCCGTTCCGGAGAATCCCGCGCCAGACGGGATTGAAGCAGGCCTGTTGCAGACGGGGGACGGGGTTTCGATCCGCTACGCGCGCGTGCCGGGCCGGGGCGAGACGAAGCGTGGCACGGTGGTGCTGCTTCCAGGCCGCAACGAATACATCGAAAAATACTTTGAGACGGCCGACGACCTCGCACAGCATGGCTATGGATCGACGATCCTCGACTGGCGTGGGCAGGGTGGCTCCGAGCGGCTTCTGGCGAATGCCGATCGCGGCTATGTGGAGAGTTTCGATGACTATGTGCGCGATCTGGACACGCTGTTTGAGCAGGTCGTTCTGCCGGACTGCCGGGGCCCCTATTATATCCTTGCCCACTCAACGGGCGTGCTGATTGCGCTTCTGGCCTCCCCCAGCCTCACCAACCGTGTGCGCCGCATGGTGCTTTGCGCGCCGCTGCTTGGCCTTGCCGGCTCGCCGGCCATAACGACCTGGGTGGCGCGCCTCGCCCGGTTTCTCTACGCGATCGGGCTTGGAAAAATGTATATGCCGGGCCGGCGCAACCGGCTGAAGACACCGGATTTCTCACCCGCGGCGCTGAGCTCCGACTCGGAGCGCTTCAACCGCAACCGCGCGACGGTGACGGCCTGGCCGGGGCTTGCCATCAATGGCCCGACAGTGGCCTGGACGCGTGCCATGTTCCGCGCGGTCGAGCAGGTGACGGATCCGGACTTCATGGCCCGGCTGCACATCCCATCGCTGATACTCGCAGCCGGGAGCGACCGTGTCGTTTCCAACAGCGCCATCGAAACCTATGCGCGCCACCTGCGCAGCGGTTCGCTGCTGACGATCGATGGCGCACGCCACGAACTCCTGCAGGAGGCCGACCGCTACCGTGAGCAGGCGCTCGCCGCCTTCTTTGCGTTTGTGGAAGGAACAGGCGACATCGACTTCTGAACCGTGTCAGCGCAGGAGCGCCATTGCCTTTTCATGGAGCTGGGGCGTGGCAGCGGCAACGATATCCCCGCCGCTTTCGGGCCTGCCACCGGCCCAGCTCGTGATCACCCCGCCCGCCTGCTCGATGATGGGGACGAGTGCGACAATGTCGTAGGGCTGCAGCGCCGTTTCGACGACGAGGTCGATCTGCCCTGCCGCCAGCATGGCATAGGCGTAGCAATCGGTGCCGTAGCGGGCGAGACAGACGGATTTTTCCACCCGGTCATAGGCCGGACGGCGCAGCCCATCGAACAGCGCAGGCGTGGTGGTGCACAGCGTGGCATCGGCAAGCTCGGTCGTCTCGCGGGTTTTCAATGACCGCGCACCGCCCGGCCCCTCATAATGGGCGCCCTCGCCGACCGTGTAGAAAAGCTCCCCCGTGAAGGGCTGGGACATCATACCCGCAACCGCGCGGCCCGACACGGTGAGCCCCACCAGCGTTCCCCACAGCGGCAGACCGGAGATGAAAGCGCGTGTGCCGTCGATGGGATCGATGATCCAGCGGTGATCGCTCGCCTCGCCCTCAAGGCCGAATTCCTCGCCCAGTATGCCATGATCGGGATAGGCCTCGCCGATCAGCGCGCGTATCGCCTTCTCGGCCTCGCGGTCGGCCTCCGTGACCGGGTCGAAACCGCCATCGACCTTGTTGTCGATCAGCGCCGGCTGGCGAAAGCGTGGCAGGGTCTGTTCTGCGGCAGCCTCGGCAATGCGGCGCATGAGGGCCGGCGACACGGTCATGGGGAACTCCTGAATTCTGGATTTGGGATTTCTGGATTCGGCTGACAGGCGGATGGTCGGACGTGATCTTCGCCGCGAATGCGGCCGTTTGCAATGGTTGTCGAACGGTTAACGCTTGACAATGCTGCAATGCAACATAAACTTCTATTCAGGCAGTTTATCTGCCGAATGCCCTTTTGGGCGTTTCCTCCCTAGACTTTAGGCCGCGTCGCCCATGCGATGCGGTCTTTTTTTACCCCGCCCTTCCCGGTTGAGGGAAACTCATGCTGCACCGCGGCAAATCTGCAGGTCACTCGGCTGCGAGGGGAAGATCGGTGAAATGCCGCCTGGCGGTCAGCATCAGTTCGCGGGCGAAATCTGTCAGGTCGTCCATCAGGGCATTGAAACCCGGGGTCTTCTCGAACGTCCGTTCATTCATGTAGAGGCTGCGGTTGATCTCGATCTGCAGCGCATGGAGCCCCTGGGCGGGGCGGCCGTAATGCTCGGTGATAAAGCCACCGGCATAGGGCTTGTTGTGGACCACGCAATAGCCGCGCGCCGATAAAAGGCCGACCACCCATTCCGTCAGGATCGGCGCAGCCGACACGCCGAAGCGGTCGCCGATGATGAAATCGGGCCGCAGGCTGCCGTCTCCCGAACGCACCCCCGCCGGCATGGAATGACAGTCGATCAGAATGCCATGACCGAACGCGCAATGCGTGTTGATCAGAAGTCGTTTGAGACATTCATGATAGGGCTGGTAGATCGCCTCGATACGCGAAACGGCTTCGGCCAGCGGCAGCCGGCCGTGATAGATGTCGAGCCCCTCGCCGACCAGCTTGGGCACGGTGCCGAGCCCGCCGGCCACCCGCGGCGAGCGGATGTTGGCATAGGGCGGCACCGGCTCGGAAAACATACGCGGATCGAGTTCCCACGGCTCGCGGTTCACATCCAGATAGGCGCGCGGGAAATTGGCGGCCAGGAGAGGCGCGCCGCAGGCGATCACGCCGGAGAAAAGCTCGTCCACATAACAGTCTTCCGAACGCCGGATCACGGTGGCATCAAGCCGGCTCATTTCAAGAAAACGCTGCGGATAATGACGCCCGCTGTGCGGCGAATTGAAGACGAACGGCGCCTCCTGCGACGCTGGGGCATGCACCTCGAAAGCCGGAATCTTCCCGAAATCCGCTGCAGCATTCATCCGTGTTTTACGCCTCCACCAAGCCTTGTCCCTGCAAAGCCTGCCACCGGCGCGCGCGCCTGTCCAGCCGCTCCACAGACTGGCCCATAAGGATTCACTTGATATTTACCACGCGAGAATCATATAGCTGATGACATACAAGCGGTTTGCGGGACGACCGCTCTCGCACGATTCGGACGGCACAATGGCACGGATTCTCCTGGCGGAAGACGATAACGACATGCGGCGCTTTCTCGTGAAGGCGCTGGAACGGGCAGGCTACGAAGTCGTCGACTTCGACAATGGCGCGGGCGCCTATGACCGGTTGCGTGAAGAGCCTTTCTCTCTCCTTTTGACCGACATCGTCATGCCGGAGATGGACGGCATCGAACTCGCCAGGCGCGCGACGGAAATCGATCCGGACTTAAAGGTGATGTTCATCACGGGTTTTGCCGCCGTGGCGCTGAACCCCGATTCGAATGCACCCCAGGACGCAAAAGTCCTGTCCAAGCCCTTCCATCTGCGCGATCTCGTCAACGAGGTGGAGAAGCTTTTACAGGCGGCCTGAACCGGGTTTCCGGCGGGGAAAGCGCGGCATCCGCCCCGGTTGTCGAAATAGCCGTAAAATCCCCAAACTACCTATTGACGCCAGCCGCAATTTTATGATCTATGCGCGGCGTCGGATGGGCGTGTAGCTCAGCGGGAGAGCACTACGTTGACATCGTAGGGGTCACTGGTTCAATCCCAGTCACGCCCACCATCCGTTTCCCATAAAAATCAGCATTTTACCAAAAGAGCTCCGTGGCTCTAACGCGCAACGTCAATTGGCGTCGACGCAGCCGCAAACTAGCTGACCTCCCCTGCCCGGCGTCATGCCTGAAGGGGCGGCCCGCCGCCCGGTCGCGCCGCTGCCGACCGATAGACCGCCAGCGTGAACTGAACGTGTTCGCGCAGGAGTGCGGCCGCGCGCACCGCATCGCGTGCCAGCGCCGCCTCCATCAGCCGCGTGTGGTTGGCAAGGGACAGCGCTTCTTCCAGCAACGCCAGCGTCGGCGCATCGTGTTCGGCTTCACGCCCCGCATCACCATCTGGCGCAAACAGAAGCGCCTGATGGTGCCGCCTCAGCTGTTCGGAAATCTGCCGCTGAAAGGATTTCAGCCAGCCTGACCTGGCAGCGGCGAGAAGCGATCCATGGAAGGCATCATGCGCATCCATCCAGGAGGCGAAAGCCGCCGCACGATCGCTGCAAAGGGCGGCTGAGGCGCGTGACAACCGATGGTGACACGCCACGATGGCGCTTTCCCATTCCAGGTCGCCATGGGCTATGGCGTCCTTGAGAAGCGCCGTTTCCACGACAGCCCGCGCCTGTTCGAGATCTTCCAGTTCCGCAACCGAGACCGATGCTACACGGTAGCCGCGATTGGGGCTGAGAACGGCAAGGCCCGCCTCTTCAAGCCGCGACAATGCTTCGCGCAGCGGCGTGTACCCGACACCATAACGCTTCGACAGCATCATCAGGCGCAGGGGTGCACCGGGCGCCAGAACACCACTGACAATGTCCCGCTTGAGTGCGCCAAGCGCTCCCTCGGGCTCTAACGGATCGCTCTGTGGCATTGTCTTGACCTTAGATTTCATATAATCAATCATATTATATATAATCTTGCGAGCCAATAGAGCCTTGATCAAATGAGCGTAACCAAACCAAATCAGGACGCAGACACGATGGCAAATGCCCAAGAGAGCGACAGGCTCGACCCGCTGAAGGCGTATCGTTCCAGATTTACGCTCCCGGAAGGCGTTGTGTATCTGGATGGCAACAGCCTTGGCGTCCTGCCGGCAGGTCTCGGCGTTCGCATGAGTGACGTGATCGAACGCCAGTGGGGCGAACGCCTGGTGCGCGGCTGGAACGACGCCGGCTGGATTGACCTGCCATCCCAGGTCGCCGGAAAAATCGCTGCCCTTGTCGGCACCGGTGCGAATTGCGTGACCGTTGGCGATTCCACCTCGATCAATGTCTTCAAGGTGCTTTCTGCAGCCCTCTCGCTGCGTCCGGACCGGCGTGTCATTCTCTCTGACAGGAACAATTTTCCAACCGATCTTTATGTCGCCGACGGGCTTACCCGCCTCCTTGGTCAGGGCTATGAACTGAAACTCGCCACAGCCGAAACGATGGAAGAAGCCGTGGACGAAACCGTTGCCGCAGTGCTGCTGACGGAAGTCGACTACCGGACCGGCGAGCGCTACGACATGGAGGCCATGACGAAGCACATTCATGGCAAAGGCGCCCTTGCTATCTGGGATCTTTGCCACAGCGCAGGCGCTTTTCCCGTCCACCTCGATGCCGCCGGGGCGGATTTCGCCATCGGCTGCGGCTACAAATACCTGAATGGCGGTCCCGGGGCGCCAGCGTTCCTTTATGTCGCAGAACGCCATCTGAATGACGTCGCCCCGGCTCTTTCGGGCTGGATGGGGCACGACGCCCCCTTTGCGTTCACCACCGATTACAGGCCGGCAGACGGCATTGGCCGAATGAAGGTGGGCACACCGCCGATCCTCTCCCTCTCCGCGCTCAACATCGCGCTTGACGCCTTCGAGGGCGTCGACATGGCGCTGGTGCGGCAGAAATCGCAGGAATTGTGCGATCGGTTCATAGCCGAGGTCGAGCATCGCTGCCCGGAACTGGAACTGGTGACACCCCGCGTGCATGAACAGCGCGGCAGCCAGGTGTCGTTCCGGCACCCTGAAGGCTATGCGATCATGCAGGCCCTCATCGCCAATGGCGTGATCGGCGATTTTCGCGCTCCCGACATTCTGCGGTTTGGCATGACACCGCTTTACCTGCGGCACACCGACATCGTGGCCGCTGCAGAAACTCTGGAACGCGTCTTGCGGCAAAAACTCTGGGACCGGGAAGAATATCGCACCCGCGCCAAGGTGACGTGATCCCTGCTCCCTGCCCGATTGACGGGGCTGTT
Source organism: Nitratireductor rhodophyticola (assembly GCF_019891355.1). Lineage (NCBI taxonomy): Bacteria > Pseudomonadati > Pseudomonadota > Alphaproteobacteria > Hyphomicrobiales > Phyllobacteriaceae > Nitratireductor > Nitratireductor rhodophyticola. The sequence continues at coordinate 377,317 of NZ_JAHSSF010000004.1, forward strand.
TGGAAAACGGCTCCGTCTGGCTCCCGTAGCCTTACGATAATTTAATACTAGAAAAGATGAAAAGCCGCCCGGAAGCTGGCATAAAGAACATGGCCTGAAGCGACCGGTATACCGGCTGACGAGCGCCGCCTCCATTGCCAAGACCGAATAGCCGGAGCGTGCATGTCTTTCTGGAAACAGGCAGTTGCCTGCCTCATCATTCTTATTGCAGCAGCCTTTGCATGGTTCCTGTACTATCCGGGCGCACAGGATGTGCTGGCGCGTGCGGGTCTTGTCTCTCCCAGCCAAACCTCTGCAGAAAACACCGCAACGCGCGGGCCGCAGCGCGGAGGCCGCGGCGGAGGCGCGCCCGGTCCAGTGGTGACCGCACCCATCACCCAAGCGACAATCAACGACAGGCTTTCCGCCATCGGCACCGGCAGGGCGCGACGCTCGGTCATCGTCAATCCGCTCACGGCGGGCACGCTGGTTGAAATTGCGGTCACGTCCGGCGCTGAGGTGAAGACCGGCGACCTTATTGCGAGGCTCGATTCCGATTCCGAGGAAATTGCTCTGGACCGTGCCGTAATCGCCCTTGATGACGCCCGGGCGACGCTCGAACGCATCAAGGCACTGCGCACGTCCAACACGGTGAGCGTGGTGCAGCAGAACGAAGCCGAGCTTGCGCTGCGCAATGCAGAACTGGCCAAGCGCGAAGCCGAACTCGCACTTGAACGCCGCTCCATCACCGCCCCCATCGACGGGACGGTCGGCATCCTGCCGATCTCGGCCGGCAGCTATGTGACGAGCAGCACGGAAATCGCCAGCATTGACGACCGGTCGCAGATCCTGGTGGATTTCTGGATCCCCGAGCGCTACGCCGACCTGATCGACATTGGTTCGCCGCTGACGGCCACGTCGGTCGCCCGGGCATCTTCGGTCCATGAAGGCGAAATCAGCGCCATCGACAATCGCATCGACCCGGAAAGCCGCACGCTGCGCATCGAGGGACGCATCGACAATCCCGATGACCGATTGCGGGCCGGCATGGCATTCACCATTTCCATGCGCTTCCCCGGCGAAACCTATCCGGCTATCGACCCGCTGGCGATCCAGTGGAGCTCTGACGGGCCGTTCGTCTGGACCGTCGAAAACGGCATGGCGCGGCAGAAGCCCGTGCGCATCGTCCAGCGCAATGCCGACAGCGTTCTGGTCGATGCCGAGTTCGGCGAGAACGACCTTGTCGTTACCCAGGGCATCCACAATGTGCGCGAGGGCGCGCCCGTTGAAACGGCGGGCAATCCGGCCAATGCCGGCGCAAGACTTGCCAATGCGGAAGGGTCCGCGACGTGAAGGAAACGCTTCACAACGCCCAGGCGGGCATCACCGCTCTCTTCGTCCGGCGGCCGGTTCTGGCCTTTGTTTTCAACACGCTGATTGCCGTGGCGGGTCTTGCCGCCCTCTTCGGCATCGAAGTCCGCGAACTGCCGGATGTCGATCGCCCGGTCATCACCGTTTCCACCAATTTTTCCGGCGCCGCCGCAGAAACGATGGACCGCGAGGTGACCGCCATCATCGAAGGTGCCGCGGCCCGTGTCTCGGGCGTGGTGGCGATCTCGTCGGATTCTTCCTACGGCCGCAGCCGGGTGACGGTGGAATTCAGCGACAGTGTCAATCTGGACACCGCCGCCTCCGACCTGCGCGATGCGGTGAGCCGCATCCAGAACAGCCTACCCGATGATGCGGACGCGCCGCGCATCATCAAATCCGACAATGATGCGCAGGCGGTGATGCGCATTGCGCTCACCTCTGCGAGCATGCCGGTGCAGGAACTGACGACGCTGGTCGAGGATGAAGTCGTCGATGCCTTTTCCGCCGTGCCCGGTGTCGCCGACGTGCAGGTCTATGGAGACCGGACCGAGATTTTCCGCGTCGACATCGACCAGACGAAACTCTCCAGCATGGGACTGACGGTCGCCGACGTTTCGCAGGCACTCGGCACGGTCGCGTTCGACACGCCGGCAGGCTCCCTTAGCAACACGACCCAGGACCTGACCGTACGCGCCACAGCCGCCATCTCGACACCGGAAGAGTTCGAAGCGATCTATCTCAAGGACTACGTCCGGCTGGGTGAGGTTGCGACCGTGACGCTTGGCGGCGATCTGGGAGAAAGCCAGTTGCGCGCCAATGGCCGCACCGGCATCGGGCTGGGCATCGTGCGCCAGGCACAGTCGAACACGCTCGAGATTTCCACCGGCGTCCGCAAGGCGGTGGAGGACGTGCGCGAGATTCTGCCCGAAGGGGTCGACATCGAGGTCACCAGCGATGATGCGACCTTTATCAACGGCGCCATCCATGAGGTAGAGATCGCACTGATGATCGCCGTGACGGTGGTCCTTCTGGTCATCTTCATCTTCCTGCGCGACGTCCGCGCGACAATCATTCCCGGCCTCGCCATTCCGGTGGCGCTGATCGGCACACTGGCGACCATCTATCTGACCGGCTTTTCCATCAATATTCTCACCCTTCTGGCGCTCGTCCTGGCCACCGGGCTCGTGGTGGACGACGCCATCGTGGTGCTGGAAAACATCGTGCGCCGGCGCAATGAAGGCATGGGCGCGCGCGCAGCCGCCGTGCTCGGCACACAGGAAGTCTTCTTCGCAGTGCTGGCAACGACGGCGACGCTGATCGCGGTCTTTGTGCCCATTTCCTTCCTGCCGGGGCAGGCAGGTGGCCTCTTCAAGGAATTCGGCTTCGTTCTGGCCATGGCGGTTTTTCTTTCTTCCATCGTGGCACTCTCGCTCTGCCCGATGCTGGCGTCCCGCATGCTGGCCTCCCATCCCGAAGGCGAAGCGGGGGAAGCCACCGGAATGGGTGCACGCGCCGGGCGGGCCCTTTCCGCCATCTATCGACGCTGCCTGCATGCCTGCCTCAACGCGCCTGCCCTGGTGATCGTGATTTCGGTTCTCTTCGCGGCGGCCGCCTATGGTGCGTTCGGCTTCATCAAGTCCGAAATCACACCGAGCGAAGATCGCTCGATCGCCTTCATGCGCGTTTCGGCACCACAGGGTGTCAGCCTCGACTACTTCGCGGAACGGATGCGCCGCATCGAAGCGCTAATACAGCCTCTGCGCGACAGCGGAGAAGTGGTCAGCACATTCTCGATCGCAGGCCGGGGCTCCTCCAACAGCGGCTTCCTGGTGCTGCGGCTGGCCGACTGGGAAAGCCGCACGCGCAGCCAGCAGGAGATCGTTGCCGACATTTCCACCCGCGTGCGCAATGAACCCGGCGTGCGCGCCTTCGTCTTCCAGCCCAACAGCCTTGGCATCCGTGGCGCGGGCAACGGGCTGAGTTTCGCAATCGCCGGCAACAATTATGCAAAACTGACGGAGACCGCAGAAAAGATCGTCGCGGCCATGGACGAGGATCCGGACTTCCGTCAGGCCCGCCTCTCCGACGACACGACACAGCCCCAGCTTTCCATCGCCATCGACCGCGACCGCGCGTTCGATCTGGGGATCGACATCGACGGTCTTGGCAACACGATTCAGGCGATGCTCGATGGCCGCAAAATCGGCTCGGTCTTCATCGACGACCGCAGCGTCGACGTCAAACTGGTTTCGACCACCAATCCGGTGAACGATCCCACCGATCTGGAGAACATCTACATCAAGGCCGGCGACGGACGCTTCGTGCCTTTGTCCGTCATCGCCACTCTGAAGGAGCAGGCGGTACCGCCATCGCTGTCGCGCGAGGATCAGTTGCGTTCGGTCGGCATCAACGCCGCACTCGGCGATGTGGCGCTCGGCGAAGCCTATCAGCGGGCGCAGGAGATCGCCGCGCCCCTGCTCGAACCGGGCATGCGGCTTGTGCCGCTTGGAGAAGCAGCCGCACTTGGCGAGACCGCCAACTCGATGCTGATCATTTTCGGTTTTGCGCTGGTCATCATCCTCCTCGTTCTGGCAGCCCAGTTCGAGAGCTTCGTCAGCGCAATCATCATCATGGCCACAGTTCCGCTCGGGCTCGCCTGCGCCGTGTTCGCCATGCTTCTGACCGGCACCAGCCTCAACGTCTACAGCCAGATCGGCCTCGTGCTGCTCGTCGGCATCATGGCCAAGAACGGCATTCTCATCGTCGAGTTCGCCAACCAGCTCCGCGATCGCGGGCTGGGCGTGCGCGAGGCCATCGAGGAGGCATCATTGATCCGCCTGCGTCCGGTGGCCATGACAATGATCTGTACCATTGTCGGGGGCGTGCCGCTGGTGCTCGCGAGCGGCGCCGGCGCGGAAGCACGCATCGCGCTCGGCTGGGTGATCGTTGGAGGTCTCGGCCTTTCGACGCTGTCGACCCTCTTCCTCACCCCGGTTGCCTATCTGGTGCTCGGGCGCTTCATCACCCCAAAGGTGGAGGAGGAAGCAAGGCTCGAACGCGAACTTGACCACGCGTCGCGGATCGGCGGGAAGGCATCCTGACGGATGCCTCTTCTGGCGGGTGACAATCGCAGTACAAAACTGTATCTGTGCGCGGCGCGCGGGTGGGGAAGCACACCGCGCAACCAGTTCAACAGCCACGGAGTGCCCCGTTGACCACCGGGACAATCAGCATTGAAGAAGCCGAGAAACTGGTAGGGCAGGAAGTCGGCCTGTCCAACTGGCGTGTCGTCACCCAGGAGATGATCGACCAGTTTGCCGCGGCGACGGACGATCACCAGTTCATCCACACCGACCCCGAGCGCGCGGCCCGGGAAACGCCCTATGGCGGCACCATCGCGCACGGCTTCCTGTCGCTGTCGCTGCTGTCGACCATGGTGTTCGAAGCCGTGCCACGGCTCGAGGGGTCCGCCATGGGCGTGAACTTCGGCTTCGAGCGCATCCGATTTCTGGCACCGGTGCGATGCGGCGCCCGCATCCGCGCCCGTTTCGTTCTCGCCGCGATCAAGCTGCGCCCATCGGGCATTGCCGAGGTCAACTACGATGTTTCCGTAGAGATCGAGAACTCGATGAAACCCGCTCTCACCGCGCATTGGCTGACACTGGCGATGCCCGACCGGACAAAGGAAGACTGACCGGTCTGGCGGTTTCCTGCAATCTCATCAAAGCGACACAGGGCCGTTGAACACCCAACAGGCGCTGCCACCTTTCAAGAGAAGAGTAGCCGGCATTAACGTTACAAGCCGTAAGAGAATTGCCTGTCCGCTTCGCGGAAGCTATTCATCAAAATAAATAGCGTGTCATTTCAGATTGTTGACCGCGTTCCCGTTCTTTCGAGAGTTTTCATGACCGTCAGTTCAAACGCCCCGCCAGAAGAAAAAGCCCCAAGAAACCCGTATGCAGATCGTGAAAGCCTCGAGTTCAATTTCCGCGCCAAGCGATTTCAAAACGTCCGTCCGCTTATCGAGGATGCCCTTGCCGAGAAGCGGCAGATCAGAATTCTCGACCTCGGAGGAACCGAAGAATACTGGAAGATCGGTGCGGATTTTCTGAACCATCACCGTCAGAAGTTGAAGATCACGCTCCTCAACCTTGAAGCGGAACAGGTGGAGGACACGGAAATGTTCCACGCGCTTTCAGGTGACGCTGCCGATCCGGACCTTTTTGCCGGAGAGCGGTTCGATTTCGTTCATTCGAACTCTGTCGTGGAGCACGTTGGAAGCTGGGAACGCATGATGCAGTTCGCCGAGAACACGAAGCGGCTCTCTCGGCGCTATTTCGTGCAGACCCCGAACTTCTGGTTTCCCTTCGAACCGCATTTTCGCATGCCCGGGTTTCAGTATCTTCCCAAGGCAGCCAGGATCGCACTCGTACAGCGCTTTCAACTGGGCTTTTTCCCGCGCACTCCCGATCCGGAAGAAGCCTGCGATCTGGTTGAGCACAACACGCTCATCTCCACGCGGCAGATGCGGCGATTGTTCGATGACGGTCACATCGTGCTTGAGAAATTCGCCTTCCTGAACAAGTCGATCATGGCCATGCGCACGCACTGAGCGCGGCATCAATATCTCCCGTCCCGGGTTCCCGCCACGTGGCAGGAAAACCAGGAACAGGGACGATGAGCAGGGCCGGAAGCGGCTGACGTTCCGACCCTCGAGGGCAGTTCAGCGTTTCATGGAAACGCCGCTCCGCTCCATCTGTCTTTGCGCATTCACGCGAGGGTCAGGGGGCTCTATCTCACCACAAGATGCTCAAAAGCCCCTACTCTTCCTTCTGGGCCTGAACGTCATGCTCGGGTGCCGCCGAGACCAGTTCGGATGCGGTCGACTGCACCAAAAGCAGATAGCGCTCATACTGGATCAGCACATCGTGAATGATCTGATCGCGTGTCATGCCCATGATGTCGTAGCCCCTGCTGCCGCTTGAAAACTGGGTGCGGGCCTCGTAACGCAAGCCGGACCGCGCCGCATCGAAGGCCGAGAACGCCGGCAGTTTCTGCGAAGCGGGGGCCACACCGTAAACGAAGTTGCGCATGTCTTCAGCCGGCGATGTGAGCGCGATTGCGCCGCTTTCCTCTTCCTCCACAAAGGCTTCACGCCCCCGCTCGGTCAGTTCCCTCGCCACCTGCTCCAGTGCGGGCTTCACATCCTTCTGGATGAAGGCGAGCGTTTCCTTCTCACTCGGCGCATGCAGCATCAGCCCCAGCCTGCGCTGCCATGTGAGCCCGGAGGCGGGATAGGCCGGGGCCACCTGCGGCACTGCGGCATGGGCTTCGCGCTGCGCCAGGTCAGCCCGCATGCCGACATAGAGCGCCCAGACCAGCGCAAGCATGACAAAGGTGAACGGCAACGCACTGGCAATGGTTGCCGACTGCAGCGCGCCGAGGCCACCGGCCAGAAGAAGGGATGCGGCAACCAGCCCCTCCAGCGCGCACCAGAAGACACGCTGAAGGGTCGTCGTTTCCGTCTCACCGCCCGCTGCGATCGTGTCGATGACGAGAGAACCGGAATCCGACGAAGTGATGAAGAAGATCGCCACCAGCGCGACTGCCAGTGTCGATGTGAGGCCGGTAAGCGGCAGATAGGTGAAGAACTGGAAAAGACCGACTGACACATCCCTGGCAACCTCGGCACCCAGCTCACCAGCGGCGATGCCGGTGTCTACGAAGATCGCCGTGTTGCCGAACACCGTCATCCAGAAAAAGGTGAAACCCGCCGGGATGAACAGCACTGCCGTTACGAACTCACGCACGGTGCGCCCGCGTGAAATGCGCGCGATGAACATGCCGACGAATGGTGACCAGGAGATCCACCATGCCCAGTAGAAAAGGGTCCAGCCGTCGATCCAGGGGGTCGGTTCATATGCGTAGATGTTGAAGGTGCGCAGAACGAGCGTGTCGAGGTAGAGGCCGATATTCTGGACGAAATCCCGAAAGAGGTTAGCCGTCGGCCCGACAATCAGAACGAAGATCATCAGCAGGACTGCGACAATCAGATTGGTCTCGGACAGAATGCGCACCCCCTTGTCGAGCCCCGTAACCACCGAGATGGTGGCAAAGGCGGTGATGACCGCGATCAGCGGCAATTGCACCCAAGGGGCGATGGGCAGGCCGATCAGATAATTGAGACCGGCATTGATCTGGGTAACGCCGAGCCCGAGCGACGTGGCGATACCGAACATGGTGCCGACGATGGCAAAGATATCGACCGCATGGCCGATGGGACCGTTGATCCTGTCCTTCAACAGCGGATAGAGGCCTGAACGGATCGTAAGCGGCAGATTGTAGCGATAGCCGAAATAAGCGAGCGACAGGCCAACCACGGCGTAGATAGCCCAGGCATGAATGCCCCAGTGGAAGAAGGTGACCGTCATGGCTTCACGCATCGCGGCGATGCTGCCGGGTTCCGCGGTGGGTGGCGCAAGAAAATGCGTCATCGGCTCCCCGACCGCATAAAACATCAGCCCGATGCCCATGCCTGCAGCAAAGAGCATGGCAACCCAGGAATGATATTTGAACTCGGGCTCGGAATCGTCCGGGCCCAGCTTCAGCCTGCCGAACTGCCCGAAAGAAAACAGAAGCACCGCCGCCAGAAAAATGCCGACAGCAAGGAGATAGAGCCAGCCGAAGCTCGCCAGGATGCTGCTCTGCAGTGCGGAGAACAGCTCCCCTGCTCGACCGGGAAAAACGATGCCGATCAAAAGAAACACGGCGATGATGGAGACCGCACCGAAAAAGACCGGCGGGTTGATGACAAAACGATTAAACATGGGGATTACTTTTTGCGCTCCCGTTTTCGAAATGGCGGATGGCGCTCTCAAGCAGTGGCTCGCACGGAGTATGGCCGTTCCCTGAATGGCTGGAACACGACCGCGGAGCGCCGGCGGCAGGCGCCCCGTTTCTGGGGTCCATGACCCGGATTGTCAATGACAGGCAGTTCCAGAAGCTGCGCATGCCCCTGCAGCCGGCAAGACAGAACGTTCGTTCAGAGAACCCCGCATGCCCGAATGAGCTTGAGGAGCCGCGGCAGCGAGGGTTGTGTGTTCATCGCGCACCATGTTTCGCGCGCTTCACCGCCATAACTTTCCTTGTGTCTGGCGAGAGACTGGGTCGGATAGACAAGCTTCTGGGCAATCGGATTGGTGTAGATGAACCGGAAAGCGCGACGGGTCAGCCAGTCCTTCTGGAACTCCTGATCCTCGATCTTGTGGAAGGGCATGAGACCGAGATAAAGCTTCGGCACCCCTTCGGCCTGAAAGGTTTCCACGGCGCGGCGCACCAGAAAGTACGCCGCCAGCGGATCCGTATCGGGCAGCCAGCGCCGCGTGGCCGAAAGGTAGCCGACCAGCCTGTCATCCTCATAGAGCGGATCGAAGAAAGCGAAAGCGACCGGCTGATCGTTCTGGTCGAGAATGAAAAACTTGCGGACATCCGCCTCGTCGCGCAACTGAATCGGGCGCACAAGGAAGGAAAGCTCACGCCGTTTCGTGGTGCGGGTTCGCCGCCAGCCAAGTGAAATCGCCTCCACGCGTTTCGGGTCGAGCCCGGCAACGGGAACCTCCTCGACACGGCATCCCATGCGTGTGAACCGGTTGGTTGCCGTGCGGAAACTGCGCCGCGACGGGCCTGCGAATTCATATGTCTGAAGGTCGATCAGGCTTTCGATACCCAGCGCGTTCACGAAGAACCCGCTCGACGACAGGAGTTCTGCCATGGGGCGCGAGACCTGCCAGAAGGTGACATCCTGTCTGGCCACAACAAAGGCGGCCAGCAGCTCAGGCCAGAGAGCGCGCGGCGCCAGGGGATCGGCCAGCGCATAGGCCGTGCGGCCCACCATGCGATAAGCGATGACGCCGTGCTCATTGCCGAAGTAGCGCAGCCCGGGCTGATGCGCGACCGAATAGGCCAGCACGAAATTACCGTGCCGGCGAAGTAGCGCATGGCGCTGGTCAGCGGAGAGGAGAGCGTTGTCGCTCAGGCGATCAAAACTGGACAAGCGAGATATCTGGTTCACGGCGAAGAATCATGTTCCGCGCCCCCACGGATGGAGGGATGCCACGCATTGCCCGACGTGACAAGCCGATTGACAATAAAGAAACCAATCGGTTATTTTATTGTCAATTGGAGATTCGTCATGCCCGCATCCCCCGCAACCATTGCACCCGTTCAGCCCGAAGCCGCACCGGAAAGGGCGGATGAGCGTATCCTCTTCGCACTAAAGACGAAGGGGGCGATGACGGCCCAGCGGCTCGCGCACTTCCTGAAGATATCGTCCGTTGCCGTGCGCAAGCAGCTTTCACGGCTGGAGGAAAGCCATCTGGTGCAGTTTCAGGAGGAAGCGCGTGGGCCCGGACGTCCGGAGCGTGTGTGGCGCCTGACAGAAAAAGGCCATGGCCGTTTCCCCGACAGTCATTCGGACCTGACACTGGACCTGATCAGCTCGATCCGCCGCATTTTTGGTGAAGAAGGCCTCGACAGGCTGATCGGGCAGCGCGAACAGACAATGAAGACGTCTTACGAAAACGCGGTGAACGCGCATTCCGATCTTGAGGAGCGTGTCGCCGCGCTAGCCCGTATCCGCGCCCGCGAGGGCTACATGGCCGAAGTCGAACCGCTCGACGACGGCGCCTTTCTTCTGATCGAAAACCACTGCCCGATCTGCGCAGCCGCAACAGCCTGCCAGGGCTTTTGCCGTTCCGAACTCAGCGTTTTCAAGGCCGTGCTCGGACCGCAGACACGGGTCGAGCGCACGGACCATATCCTGGCGGGCGCACGTCGCTGCGCCTACCGCATAGAAGCACGTTCAGGCGACTGAACCCGATTTACCGAGGCACATCATGACCAATGCACACACCGAGGCACCGCTCGGCAATGCCGGCTGGGCGGCGATCCTGAAAACCGGCCAGCTCGGCCAGTTCGCGCTCCTTTGTCTCGGCATCTGGCTCCACGCCGCCGACACGCTGCTCGTCGCAACGGCAATGCCGGCGGCGGTTGCAGAGATCGGCGGCGACCGGCTGGTGAGCTGGACGCTATCGCTCTACCTGCTGGGCTCGATCATTTCCGCTGCCGCAGCCGCCCTTGCGGCAACGGCGATCGGCCTCCGCCGCGCCTTTGTGATCGCGGCCCTCATTTACACGGTGGGCTGTGCCATCAGCGCGCTCGCACCCAACATGCCGGTCATGCTGCTTGGCCGTTTTGGCCAGGGCGTCGGCGGCGGCCTTCTGGTCGCGCTCACATATGTTGCGATCCAGCGTCTTTTCCCGGAAGAGATGTGGCCGCGCCTGATCGCCCTGATGTCGGCCATCTGGGGGGCGTCGGCCTTCTGCGGCCCCATGATCGGCGGTTTCTTCGCCGATCTCGGCCTGTGGCGCTGGGGATTCTGGACCTTTGCGATCCAGGCGCTGCTGCTCGCGGTTCTGGTGCCAATGTTCCTGCGTCCGACGAGGGGCGCATCGGAAGCGGTTCAGCGCTTTCCCCTGGCGCGGCTTGTGCTTCTCTCGCTTGCCGTTCTGGCTGTGGCGACAGCGGGCATTTACGTGACACCCGGCATCTCGCTGCCTCTGGTGGCAGCGGGTGCGGCACTGTTCTTCCTCTTCCTGAAACGCGATGGCAGCCGTGCGACCGACAAAATGTTCCCCACGCGCGCATTCGATATTCGCACGCTTGTGGGTGCCGGCTTCATCGCCAATCTGACGCTTGGCACGGCGGCCATGTCCTTCACCGTCTATGGCCCGTTTCTCCTCCAGCGCATTCACGGCATGTCGGCTCTCGGTGCAGGCTATGTGATGGCGGCAGAAGCCGTTGCCTGGAGCTCGACGGCGATCCTTTTCGCCGGCGCGAGCGAGGCAGGAGAACGGCTCGTAATGAAAATCGGCGCCCTGCTTATCCTGCTGGCTGTTGCGCTGCTCGGTCCCGCCATAGCGGAAGGACCGGTCTGGGCAATCGTACTGCTTTCGCTCGCACAGGGCGCGGGTTTCGGCATGCTCTGGGGATTTCTTATCCGCCGTGTGGTTGCAGCCGCACCCGAGCACGAGCGTGACAGCGCATCTGCGGCGATGCCGACAACGCAGCAGATCGCCTTCGCACTTGGTGCCGCCCTCGCAGGCATCGTCGCCAACATGGCCGGCTTCGCCGAAGGCGGCACGGTGGAAGCCATGCAGGCCGTGGCGCTCTGGGTGTTTGTCAGCTTCGCGCCACTGGCCGCCTTTGGCGCAGCCGCCGCCTGGCGCATTGCAAACCGGAGGGCTGAGAAGGGTTAGCGATCTCTCTTTGGACGCCCCGTGTGCGTGGTGGAGGTCACGGACACGGGGTCGCTGGCTGGAAACGTATCCTCGAGGCCTTCGTCAAGTTCCTCTTCAAGCTCCTCGGCATTCAGCTTCCTCTTCTGAGGCTTTTTCGCAAACTCTCCCGGCGCCCCGGTGCGGGTCGTGCGCGTGACGGAAACCGGGTCGCTTGCCGGGAAACTGTCTTCTAAACCCTCCTCCAGTGCTTCCTCTTTGGCGGCACGCTCATTCTCGGTCTCGGGTTTCGGCTTCTTGGGATCAGGCTGCATCGAGATCATCCTTTTTCGGATCAATGCCGAAACAGCCGCTTCGGTTCCGCTCGTCTGCGATTATCGATCGCGCGCGGCTGCCTCCAGAAGCATGAAAACATAGTCGGAAAAAGAGCGCCAGCATTCCACCCGGAAAGCGTCCCCCTCCGTACGCCACAGGATGATTTCAGCCTTGCCAAAGACCGTGCGGGAGCACGCGCCGACGGGAAAGGCATCAGGCGACAGGTCCTGTGGGCAACCGGCATTGAGCACCGCTTCGGCGCGCGAACTCGATACGAGAACAGCCGTGTTGCGATGCGAGACGTCCACGGCGGAATGAAATGCCTTGGTCGCGGCACTTGCCCCGAGCAGATCAGCCTCGTTCTCGTCGATCACCAGCCATTCGTCCGGGCCGAGCCAGAGAGCGGCACGACCGTCTTTCACGGTGGACGTCTTCGGGCGCTGCGGCAGATCGAGACCCAGGGCCTTCGAAAGGGACTTCACCGCAGCCTTCGGCGCACGCAGCGAAAGCCGCGTGGCCGGCTCCGCACGCACCAGCGTGATGCCTTCATCGTTGAGAAAGCGGCCTTCATGCGCGCTTGCGCGGGCGATTGCGTCAGCCATTGGTGCGCTCTCCCTTCTCGTCAAAGAAAACCGTCGAGGTGACTTCTACCGCGATCGCGCCATCGGGCATCGGCACATAGAGGGTTTCGCCCATGCGCTCGTGACCGCCCTCAACCAGCGCCAGCGCGATGGAATGGCCGCAATTTTCCGACCAGTAGGAGGAAGTAACGTGGCCCAGCATGGGCACGGGAACCGGGGCGTCCGGGTCTGCGACGACCTGCGCGCCCTCTTCGAGAACCGTTTTCGGATCGCGCGTCCTGAGGCCCACGAGCTGTTTGCGGCCGGGAGCCACGAGGTCCGGGCGCATCAGCCCGCGCATGCCGACAAAATCCGTCTTCTTTTTGCCGATGGCCCAGGAAAGCCCCGCATCATGCGGCGTGACGGTGCCATCCGTCTCCTGCCCGACAATGATGAAGCCCTTTTCGGCTCTGAGCACATGCATGGTCTCCGTGCCATAAGCGCAGGCGCCGTGCTTTTCACCTTCCGCCCAGACGGCCTCCCACACGGCGCGGCCATAGTCGGCCGGCACATTGATCTCGAAACCGCGCTCGCCGGTGAACGACATGCGGAAAAGCCTGGTGGGAACGCCGCAGATCAGCCCCTCCCGCACCGACATGTGCGGCATCGCCTCGTCGGCAAGGTCGATCCCCTCCACCAGCGGGGCGATGATGTCGCGGCTTTTCGGCCCCTGAACGGCGATAACCGCCCATTGCTCGGACGTGGAGGTCAAATAGACCTTCAGATCGGGGAATTCGGTCTGGAGATAGTCTTCCATGTGGTTGAGCACGCGCGGTGCGCCGCCGGTCGTGGTGGTCACGTGGAAGCGGTCTTCGGCAAGCCGCCCCACCACGCCGTCATCATAGATGAACCCGTCCTCGCGCAGCATGACGCCATAGCGACAGCGCCCGACACCGAGCTTCTGCCACGGGTTCGTGTACATCAGCTCCATGAAACGCGCGGCATCCGGCCCGACGACCTCGATCTTGCCGAGCGTGGTGGCGTCGAAAATGCCCGCATTCCGGCGCACCGTGCGGCACTCACGGGCGACCGCCGCATGCATGTCTTCGCCGGCCTGCGGGAAGAACCAGGCACGTTTCCACTGGCCCACATCCTCGAACACGGCCCCGTGCGCCTCGGCCCAGTCGTGCATGGGCGTGCGCCGCACCGGCTCGAACAAACGGCCCTTGCCGTGCCCCACAAGCGCGCCGAAGGTGACGGGCGTATAGGGCGCGCGGAACGTGGTGAGCCCCACTTCGGGGATGGGCCTGCCCAGCATCTCGGCGGCGATGGCGAGACCGTGCATGTTGGACGTCTTGCCCTGATCGGTCGCCATGCCGGTGGTGGTGAAGCGCTTGACGTGCTCGATGGAACGCATGCCCTCGCGCACCGCCTGGCGGATGTCCTTCGCGGTCACGTCGTTCTGGAAATCGACAAAGGCCTTGGCCGTGCTTTCGGCTCCAGCCCCCTCGCCCGCACCCAGCATGCCGCCGGACCAGCGCTCAGTACTGTCGGCGGAAAATTTTGGCAGCTTGCGGGCCGCGCCTCCGGCAGCCTCATGCCCGGCCTTCAGGGCCTCGGCCACCGTCTCGCCCAGATCGACCGTGCCGGCGCACGCGCCAACCGAGACCAGCTCCTGCACCGCCTGGCCGGGAAGGAAGCGCTGCGTTTCTGCATCGAAGACCAGCTTGCCGCGTGACTGCGAAAAGAGATGAACGGCTGGCGTCCAGCCGGACGAGGTCAGAAGCGCGTCGCAGGCGATCGTGCGCTCCGCACCGCCTGAAACCGGTCGTACCTTTATGGATGAAACCCTGAGCCGCCCGCCCGTGCCGGTGACGGCATGCCCCGTCAGGCACTCAATGCCGAGCCGCCGCGCCTCTTCCACATGCGGCCCTTGCGGATCGGGCCGGCAATCGACGATGGCGGCAATGCCCACGCCCGCGCGTTTCAGATCGATAGCCGCCTGCCAGGCGCTGTCTTCTGCCGTGTAGACCGCCACACTGCGCCCCACCGCAACGCCGAAATGGTTCAGATAGGTGCGGGCGGCGGACGCCAGCATGATGCCCGGTCGGTCATTGTCGGGAAACACCATGTGCCGCTCGATGGCCCCGGTGGCGAGCACGACGCGCTTTGCCCGCACCTGCCAGAGCCGCTCCCGCGGCTGATCCGTGGCGGGGCTGACGAGGTGATCGGTCAGCCGCTCGACGAGCCCCACCATGTTCTGCGCGTAATAGCCGAAACCCGTTGTGCGGGTGAGAAGCCGGACATTGTCGCGCGCGGCGAGATCCGCCGTCACGGCCTGCGCCCAGTTCCAGCCGGGCATGCCCTCGATCATCGCGCCGGTCTCATAGCGCAGCGCGCCGCCCGTTTCCGCCTGTTCGTCGGCCAGAATGACGCGTGCGCCTGCATCGGCGGCAGCGAGTGCTGCGGAAAGCCCGGCCGCACCGCCGCCAATGACCAGCACGTCGCAATGGGCGAAACGGTTTGCGTAACAGTCCGGATCGGGCCGGTCGGGTGCCTCGCCGAGACCGGCGGCGCGCCGGATGAAAGGTTCGTAGAGCTTTTCCCAGGCGACCTTCGGCCACATGAAGGTCTTGTAGTAGAACCCGGCGGAGAAAAAGGGCGAAGCCAGATCGTTGAGCGCGCCGACATCGAAGGAGAGCGAGGGCCAGCGGTTTTGCGACACCGCGTTCAGCCCCTCGTAAATTTCCTGAACGGTGGCCCGCACATTGGGCGCCTTGCGGGCAGCATCCCGGTGAACGCCGACCAACGCATTGGGCTCTTCCGCACCGGCGGAGACCATGCCGCGCGGGCGGTGATATTTGAAGGAGCGACCGACAAGATGCACACCATTGGCAAGCAGGGCCGATGCGAGCGTGTCGCCATGCAGCCCCTCGAAGGACTTGCCGTCGAAGGTGAAACGAACGGGATCGGCCTTGCCAAGCCGGCCGGCGGTGGCGATGCGGAAGGGCTGGGTCATCTTGCACCCCCTGACTGAAGTGACCGCGCCGGGATACCCCCCTCTGCCCTGCCGGGCATCTCCCCCTCAGGGGGGGAGATCAGTCGCTGCGTCTGTCGGTGCCTTCGCTGAAAGGCTAGTTGCTGTTCCTGATGAAAAGACAATCTCCCCCCTTGAGGGGGAGATGCCCGGCAGGGCAGAGGGGGGTAAGCAACGGTCAACATCATACCCCCTTCCCGAGATCGGGTTTCGGCTCGCCGGCCTTATAAGTCGTCAGGAACCGGTCTGACACCGTGTCGCGCGCGGCATTGAAGAACCGGGCGCAGCCATGGATGTGCCGCCAGCGTTCATAGACGATGCCCTTGGGGTTTGAGCGAATGAAGAAGAAGCGCTCGAACTCTTCATCCGACAGTTCGGCCATGTTTTCAGGCCGTGCGATATGCGCCTCGCCGGCATGGCGGAATTCCAGTTCCGGCCGGTCTTCCCCGCAATAGGGGCAGTGAATGAGAAGCATGAGCTCAGATCCGCCTTTTGGTGGCAGCCGTGCGGGGATCGCCGGTATTGGGCGTGCCCGCGGGTTCGATCAACAGAAGATGCGCTTCCTCCTCAGCCACAGGGCAATGTTCAACGCCTTTAGGGACGACGAACAGCTCCCCGGGCCCAAGCTCCACATCGCCTTCGCGCATGCGGATGGTGATCCGTCCCTTGAGCACCAGAAAAAAGTCATCCGTTTCCTCGTGCGAATGCCAGACGAATTCGCCTTTGACCTTCACCACAAGGAGATCGTTGCCGTTGTAGGAGCCGACAATTCTTGGCGACCAGTGTTCGCTAAAAAGCGACAGCTTCTCCGAGAGGTTGATGGCTTTCATGCAAAATCTCCTGCGGTTTTGCTTTAGTGGGCGACTGCTGCTGCCGCGGCCTCGTCGATGAGCCGCCCGGACCGGAACCGCTCCAGCGTGAAGGGTGCGTTTATGGGATGCGGCTCGTCGCGCGCGACGGTGTGAGCAAACACGTGCGCCGAGCCCGGCGTCGCCTTGAAGCCCCCCGTGCCCCAGCCGCAATTCACATAGAGCCCCTTCACCGGGGTTTTGGCCAGAATGGGTGAACGGTCGGGCGTGACATCCACAATGCCGCCCCACGACCGCAGCATCTTCATGCGGGTGAAGATCGGGAACATCTCGCAGATGGCATCGAGCGTGTGCTGGATGATGTGCAGCCCGCCGGTCTGCGAATAGGAGGTGTATTGATCGGTGCCTGCCCCGATGACCAGTTCGCCCTTGTCGGACTGGGAGATATAGGCGTGAACCGTGTTGGACATGACCACACAGGGGAAGACCGGCTTGACCGGTTCCGACACGAGTGCCTGAAGCGGGTAGGATTCCAGCGGCACCTGAACGCCCGCCATCTGCATCAGCACCGAGGAATGACCGGCGGCTACGACGCCCACCTTCTTCGCGCCGATGGTTCCGCGCGTGGTCTCCACACCGGTAACGGCCCCGTCAGGCCCGCGATTGATACCGGTGACCTCGCAGTTCTGGATGATATCGATGCCGCGCGCGGCGGCTGCCCGCGCATAGCCCCAGGCAACGGCATCGTGGCGGGCCGTGCCGCCGCGCCGCTGCAGCGCTGCGCCCATAACCGGATAACGCGCCTCGGTCGAAATGTTGAGCGGCGGGCAATAGGCCTTCGCCTCTTCGGGCGTTAGCCATTCATTGTCTACGCCGTTCAGCCGGTTGGCATGGATATGGCGCTTGAACACCTGCACATCGTGCACATTGTGCGCCAGCATCATCACGCCGCGCGGCGAATACATGACGTTGTAGTTCAAATCCTGCGAAAGCCCGTCCCAGAGCTTCATGGAATGATCGTAGATGCCCGCGCTCTCGTCATAGAGATAGTTGGAGCGGATGATGGTGGTGTTGCGGCCGGTGTTGCCGCCGCCGAGCCAGCCCTTTTCCAGCACGGCGACATTGGTGATGCCGTGCTCTTTTGCAAGATAATAGGCCGTTCCAAGCCCATGACCGCCGGCACCGACGATGATGACGTCGTAATTCTTCTTCGGTTCGGGAGAGGACCACTGTTCCGGCCAGCCCCTGTGGCCACGCATGGCCTCGCGGGCGATGGCGAAGACGGAATATTTGCGCATGGGCCTCTCCGCAATGCAGGCAGCGCGCCGCAGCCGGGCGCCTTCAGACACAGCCTAGCAGTAGCGAAATCCCGCGCAATGGTTTGCGCTGATTGCGACGGCAATTGCCGTTTTGCGCCAAGCCCCGTTGTCATTCCTTTCGTCTGGCCTCCCCTCTGGCCTCTCGTCTGGTTTCGGGTGGCTGACACGCCCCATTGCTGAGAGTTTCGCATCACCCCGGCAATGCCGGCAGCGTGAAACGGAAGGACACCAGATGACATCGCTAAAAGAGAAAGTCGCCATCGTAACCGGCGCAAGTGCCGGTATCGGTCGGGCGGCAGCCAGGCTGTTCGCCCAGCACGGCGCCAGGGTCGTCATTACAGCACGGCGGCAGGCAGAACTGGACACACTTGTCGGCGAGATCGAAGCGAATGGAGGCGAAGCCATCGCGCTTGCCGGCGATGTGCGCGAGGATGCTCACAATCAGAAACTTGTCGCAGCCGCAGAAAGCCGCTTTGGAGGTCTCGACATCGCCTTCAACAATGCCGGCGCTGTCGGCCCGCTGGTGCAGATCGACGCACTTGAACGCTCGGACTGGAACGATGTGATCGAAACCAATCTGAGCTCCGCCTTTTCGGCTGCCCGATACCAGGTACCAGCCATGAGGCGGCGCGGCGGCGGTTCGCTGATCTTTACGTCGAGCTTCGTTGGTCATGAGACCGCAGGCATGCCCGGCATGGCGGCCTATGCGGCGAGCAAGGCCGGGCTCGTCGGCCTCGTTAAATCGCTGGCATCGGATCTCGGGCACGAAGCCATTCGCGTGAATGCCCTTCTTCCCGGCGGGACCGACACCAGAATGGCCACGTTCGAGAACGATGAACAGCGCGCCTTCGTCGAAGGCATGCATGCGTTGAAACGCATCGCACGTCCCGAAGAGATCGCCCAGACGGCACTCTTCCTCGCTTCGGACGCCTCGAGCTTCACGACCGGCACAGCCATGCTGGCCGATGGCGGCGTTGCCATCAGCAAGGTCTGACAGGGCGCGCTATCGATGCTGGCGAAAACGCTTCGCCAGCATCCAGCCATGGGCAAGGAAAAGAAGCGAAATATAGAGCTCGCGCACCTCGGACAGCTCGTAGCCATCCACCATGTCGACGCCGCGAATGATGAACACCAGCTTGGAGATCACATAGACGGCGGCAAGGGCGATGGCGGCGAGGCGCAGCTCGGAGGATTTGAGCTGGCGAACGATGTCGAGACAGATCAAAAGCCCGAGGAAGAACCAGACCTGATAGGGCACGATGTTCCAGGATTCGAACATCAGCGACGCCACGGGCAGCCCGAAAAGCGCAAAGATTCGCGGCGGCAGATAAGGCTCCACCTGAGCGAAGAGACCGCCCGCACCACGCGGCCAGCACCAGGGCAGGACCACAAAGCAGAAAATCGCGCTCGTGTAGTAGATGGCCTCGAACTGGTAGGTGTAGAAATTGTGGATGTTGGTTTCGTTCTGGATGTTCTTGCTGAAGAGCTCGGGCGTGGCCCAGCCAAGCCAATGCTGCCCCCAGGACATCTCCTCCATCAGAATGAGAAACACCACGCCGGCCATGCCAGCCAGCACCAGCCACGGCGGAAAGACGCCGAGCAGACGCGCGCCGCGCATGCCGCGCGCGCGCCAGGCGGCGATAAGGAAACTGACGACCGCTGCAATGAGAAGAACCTCGGTGGCCATACCCAGCGGCTGCATCTCGCGGACAAAATCGTTCAACGCCGTGGGAACAAAATGAACGGCCGCTGCAACCGCCAGAAGAAATGCGCCGGCAGCACCAATGGCCCAGAACGCCTGCGCGCGGTCCCCTCTTGCCAGGGCCAAAGCACCCATGGCCGGCTTCAAGGCAAAAAAGAGGAGGAGCGCTGCCAGAAAGGAGAAGCCGATCCGGGCGCGGCCAAAGAGCGTGAAGTCAGGGTCGCCCTTGCGCAACAGGCCATATCCATGGACGAGTTCGCCATAGACGGCCGAACCAACGACCAATATGAAAGCGCCCATGCCGAAACCAAATCTCAACAGACTTGCCTCCAGACCAGTACCGGCCCGCCCATCCCCTTCCGACATGTCGGTATACTCCAATATAAAAAACACGCCTGTGTAGTGTTCTTTTCTTTTCTCTACGTTAACGTGAACTCCCGAAGGAAGCGGGCGAAGGAAAAATTCACAAGAAATAGCTCGACAGAAATCGAGGCTTCTGCTATGAGCCAGCGCTATTCGCGGCAAAATATGGCTGCGGAAGCCTCCGCCCATGGGCGGAGGAAAACCAGAATTCACATTTGAAAATTAGAAGACCAACGTTCTGACAGGAAACCCACGTGCAGGTACTCGTCCGCGACAACAATGTTGATCAGGCGCTTCGCGCGCTGAAGAAGAAAATGCAGCGCGAAGGCATCTTCCGCGAGATGAAGATGCGTGGGCACTATGAGAAGCCGTCAGAAAAGCGCGCGCGCGAAAAGGCTGAAGCCGTGCGCCGCGCACGCAAGCTGGCGCGTAAGCGCGCTCAGCGCGAAGGTCTCGTCGGCGGTCGTCCGGGCGCACGCTGATAGCGCCCATCTTTCGACGATTTCTGTCTATAACGAACGCGGTACGATCTTTTGGTCGTGCCGCGTTTTCGCATATCCGATGACTCTTTGCATGGGTACGGCAATGGCTTGGTTTGGTACTCGGGTTATGGCATTAAATGGCATGACTTTTTTCGATACGCCCTCCCCCCGCTTTTCGCGCAATGCGCTTGCCGGTCTCGCCCTCGCTGCACTTGTGCCGCTGACAGCCTGCCAGACCTCCACAAACCCGGCAACGGATCTGAGCCGCATCGACACCGCTCAGGGCTCTGCGGAAAACATCAATTCGTTGAGCGCGGTCATCCAGCGCACCCCCAATGAGCCGGAAGCCTACAATATGCGCGGTGCAGCTTACGGTCGTGCGGGGCGCTATCAGGATGCTCTGAAGGATTTCGACAAGGCGATCTCGCTCAACCCGCGCTCGCCCAACACCTATGCCAACCGTGCACTGATCCATCGCTACACGGGCAACAACCAGCAGGCGCTTGCGGACTACAATCAGGCGATCTCGCTCGATCCAAACTACGACACGGCCTATATCGGGCGTGCAGAGATCTATCGCCTGTCGGGACGCTCCACGGATGCACTTGCCGATCTGGAACGCGCCATCCAGCTCGATACCACGGATCCGCGCGCCTATTACCGTCGCGGTCTTCTTTATCAGGCAAGTGGCCAGCACCAGTTCGCGATCGAGGATTTCGCGAAGGCGATCTCGCTCTCACCCGACGCGCCCTATGGCTACAACGGCCGGGGCCTCTCCTATCTGGCGCAGGGGGATGACGAGAACGCATTCTCCGACTTCAACACAGCCATTCGGCTTGACGACGATCTGGCAGAAAGCTGGGCGAACCAGGCGCTCGTATACGAGAAGCGCGGCGACAAGGCGAAGGCCGCCAAATCCTATGCCCGAGCGCTACAGCTCGACCCGGAATACATGCCGGCACGCGACGGCCTGGCCCGGACACGCATCTGATTTCCAAATATAGTCAATGCCTTAGCCCCGGAGTTTTGCTTCGGGGCTTTTGGTTGTCTTCACGAAAAATCACGCAAATTAATCTGGAACCTTCTTTGCAGTGGCGTGTTTTGAGCCCGGACCACAAAAGGAGTTCCAGTGATGAAAAAAGCAATCATTCTCGCTTCCGTCCTGACGGCCGCAGCCGCCGCGCCTGCCCTTTCCCAAGAGCGTGTGGAAGTCGGTGTCCTCGACTGTGTCATCGAAGGCGGTGCCGGCGTGGTGATCGCCTCCTCCCAGGAACTGGCATGCACATTCGAGCCGGCCGATGACAGCCGTCCGCCTGAAACCTATGTGGGTGTCGTGAACAAGTTCGGCCTCGATGTCGGCGTCAAGGATGCCACGCAGA
Source organism: Nitratireductor rhodophyticola (assembly GCF_019891355.1). Taxonomy (NCBI): domain Bacteria; kingdom Pseudomonadati; phylum Pseudomonadota; class Alphaproteobacteria; order Hyphomicrobiales; family Phyllobacteriaceae; genus Nitratireductor; species Nitratireductor rhodophyticola. The sequence goes on from NZ_JAHSSF010000004.1 coordinate 398,928, forward strand.
TGCAGTGGCTGGTTCTGGCTCCCACGGCCGATGCCTACGCGCCGGGCGCGCTTGAGGGCGACTATGCGGGCGTGAGCGCAGAAGTGGCAGCGGGCCTTGGCGCAGGCGCGAACATTCTCGTCACCCAGGACAGCGAAAGCCTGATGCTTCAGCCCATCAGTGTTGAAGGCAAGACCGGCATCAATGTCGCGCTGGGTGTGAGCGAGTTTCAGTTGCGCTCGACTGCCGCTGCCGAGTGATCGTTCCCCTGCCCCACCCGACAGCAAAAAAGCCCGGCTGCGCGCCGGGCTTTATTTTTCGGTGTTGTCTTCTTCGAGGTCAGTGATCCATCGCCTTGACGATGTCTTCCGTCATTTTCTTGGCGTCGCCCAGAAGCATCATCGTGCCATCCTTGTAGAACAGCGTGTTGTCGATGCCGGCATAGCCGGAGCCGAGCGAGCGCTTGACGAAGAGACAGGTGCGCGCCTTGTCCACGTCGAGGATCGGCATACCGTAGATCGGCGAGGACTTGTCGTCGCGCGCGGCCGGGTTGGTCACGTCGTTGGCGCCGATGACATAGGCAACGTCTGCCTGGGCGAACTCGGAGTTGATGTCTTCGAGCTCGAACACCTCGTCATAGGGCACCTGCGCCTCTGCGAGCAGCACGTTCATGTGACCGGGCATGCGGCCTGCGACCGGGTGAATGGCGTATTTCACCTCGACACCGGCTTCCTTCAGCTTGTCGGCGAGCTCGCGCAGCGCATGTTGGGCCTGGGCGACGGCCATGCCGTAACCGGGCACGATGATGACCTTCTGCGCATTCGCCATCAGATAGGCGGCGTCATCGGCGGAGCCCTGCTTGACGGTACGATCCATATCGTCGTCTGCGGCAGCGGCCGTCTCGCCGCCGAAGCCGCCGAGAATGACCGAGATGAAAGACCGGTTCATGCCCTTACACATGATGTAGGACAGGATCGCACCGGAAGAGCCAACCAGCGCGCCGGTGATGATGAGCGCGAGATTGCCGAGCGTGAAGCCGATGCCGGCTGCGGCCCAGCCCGAATAGGAGTTGAGCATCGACACGACGACCGGCATGTCCGCGCCACCGATCGGGATGATGATGAGCACACCGAGCACCAGCGAGGCGGCGACGATCAGCCAGAAGATGGTCGTGCTCTGCGTGGTGACGAGCAGCACGATCAGGACGACCAGCGCGATCGCCAGACCCGCATTCACCACATGGCGCATGGGCAGCAGGATCGGCTTGCCGGACATGCGGCCATCGAGCTTCAGAAAGGCGATGACCGAGCCGGTGAAGGTGATGGCACCAATGGCGACGCCCAGCGACATCTCGACCAGCGCCTGCGCGTGGATCGCACCCAGCGTGCCGATGCCGAAGCTCTCCGGCGCATAGAGGGCGGCAGCGGCCACCATGACGGCGGCAAGGCCGACAAGCGAGTGGAACGCGGCCACGAGCTGCGGCATGGCGGTCATGGCGATGCGCTTGGCAATCACCGCGCCGATACCGCCGCCGATGGCGAGACCGACGACGATGAGCACGAACCCGCCGAAGGAAGGCGTTGCGTAGAGCAGCGTGGTGCCGATGGCGATGGCCATGCCGACCATGCCGTAAACATTGCCCTGACGGCTGGTGGTGGGATGCGACAGGCCCCTCAGCGCGAGGATGAAGAGAATGCCGGAAACGAGGTAGAGGAAGGATGCAAGATTGGCGCTCACGTCACTTGTCCTTCTTCTTGTACATGGCCAGCATGCGGCTGGTCACGAGGAAGCCACCGAAGATGTTCACCGACGCCAGGATGAGCGCGATGAAACCGAAGCCGGTGGCAAGGCCGGAAGCGGAGATGCCCACGGCCAGCAGCGCACCGACCACGATCACCGAGGAGATCGCGTTGGTGACCGACATGAGCGGCGTGTGCAGCGCCGGCGTCACCGACCAGACCACGTAGTAACCGACGAAAATCGCCAGCACGAAGATGGCGAAGCGGAAGACGAACGGGTCGATCGCCCCGCCGGATGCACCATGCGCAAGCGCGCCGGCGGCATCGGCGACTTCGGCCGCCTGCATGCCTTCAATGGCGGCACGAACGCTCGCCGCGGCGCTGTCGAGCTGGTCGAGCGCCTTTTCGAGTGCGGTTGGTTCCATCAGGATTCTCCCCCCGATTTGGTTGCGGCAGGCTTATCAGCAGCGCTGGATGCGCCAGCCGGTTTTTCTGCCGTTTTCCGAGCCGCCGTTTTCTTGGTCGCCGCGCCCCCTGAAGCCTTGGCTGCGGGCTTGCGCGCGGGTGCCTTGCGGGCTGGCGCCTTTTTCGGCGCGGCGGCCTTGGCAGCGGGCTTTGCGGTGTCGACGACATTGGGATGCACCACTTTGCCGTCATGGGTAAGCATGGTGGCCTTCACCAGCTCGTCTTCCATGTCTACGGCGAGCACCTTCTTCTCCTTGTCGACCATGGTCTCCAGGAAGGTGTAGAGGTTTTTCGCATAGAGCAGCGAAGCGGATGCGGCGACACGACCGGGCACATTGAGATGGCCGACGATCTTGACGCCATTGGCGGTGGTCACGACCTCGCCCGCCTTCGCGCCTTCCACATTGCCGCCACGCTCGACCGCCAGATCGACGATGATGGAGCCCGGCTTCATCGACTTCACCATGTCAGCGCTGACAAGACGCGGCGCGGGCCGGCCCGGAATGAGCGCCGTGGTGACGACGATGTCCTGCTTGGCGATGTGATCGGCGACGAGTTCGGCCTGGGCCTTCTTTTCTTCGTCGGTCAGCTCGCGGGCATAGCCGCCCTCGCCCGAGGCATCCTTCAGGGCCTCTGTCATGATGAACTTCGCGCCGAGCGACTGGACCTGCTCGCCGGCAGCCGCACGCACGTCGGTGGCGGTGACGACAGCACCCAGACGGCGCGCGGTGGCGATGGCCTGAAGGCCGGCAACGCCAGCGCCCATGACGAACACCTTGGCAGCTGGCACGGTGCCGGCGGCGGTCATCATCATCGGCAGCGCACGATCATACTCGGCGGCTGCGTCGATCACCGCACGGTAACCGGCAAGGTTGGCCTGCGAGGACAGAACGTCCATGGACTGGGCGCGCGTGATGCGCGGCATGAACTCCATGGCAAAGGCGGTGACGCCTGCAGCGGCCATGGCCGCGACATCGCCCTCATTGCCGTAGGGGTCCATGCTGGCGAGAACCAGCGCGCCCTTTTTGTAGGTTTTGACTTCGGCCGGCGTCGGGCGCCGCAGCTTCAGGACGACATCGGCCTTGCCGGCATCCGAAGCCTTGCCGATCTTCGCGCCGGCCTTCTCAAATTCAGCATCGACAATACGCGACTGCTCGCCTGCGTTTTTTTCGACGACAACATCGAAACCCAGGCCCACAAATCGCTTGACCGTTTCCGGAGAGACCGCAACGCGACCTTCCGTTACGTCAATTTCTTTAGGCACAAATATGCTTTGTCCCACCGTCATATCCTTTCGGTTGGACCGTCCCCCCAATCACGGGGCCGTGGCAACGACCCCGCATGTCACGGCAAGCAGCGCGCTTTAGCGCAGCAACCAGGCGCCGACCACCGAGATCAGAATGAAGAGAACGGTGCTGGAGAAGAAACCAGCGGAGGTGAAGAAACCAAACGCCATCGCCACCAGAATGGCGACGACCACCAGGCTCGAATATTTGATGACGGCCAGGAAAAGATCGTAGGTCTTTTCGTGCTCGGCGTAGTCCATTTCTGCGCCCGTTTCGGCCGGTCCGGCCGGCAAATTCTCTGCCATCTCAAAACCCCATGGGAATAGAATTGGTCTTGGGAGATAGCGAAAAGATGACTGAAGGGCAATGGGAGGATTGCCGCATGAACAATCCGATGCGGTTTGAGGCGCCTTGAGAGAACCGATTTCACAAAAACGGTACGGAATGTGGAAAATTCAGCTCTCTGGGCGTTGAATGGCGTTCTACCGTTCCGGCATTGCGAACAAGAAACGCATGAATCACGAGAGCCAGCGCTTGCGCCGCTTGTAGTGTTTTACATTGCGGAAGGAGCGCCGTCCCTCGCCGCCGACGCCAAGGTAGAATTCCTTCACGTCTTCGTTCTCGCGCAGCGCCTTCGCCTCGCCATCCAGAACGACACGGCCCGATTCCAGAATGTAACCGTATTTCGCGTAGCGCAGGGCCACATTGGTGTTCTGCTCGGCCAGCAGGAAGGAAACGCCCTGCTCCTCGTTGAGCTTTCTGACGATCTCGAAAATCTCCTCGACCAGTTGCGGCGCGAGCCCCATGGAGGGTTCGTCAAGCAGGATCATCTTCGGGCGCGACATCAGGGCCCGGCCAATCGCCGTCATCTGCTGTTCGCCGCCTGATGTATAGCCCGCCTGCGAGTTGCGTCGCTCCTTCAGGCGCGGGAAATAGGTGTAGACCAGATCCAGGTCCTCGCGGATCGCTGCCTGTCCGTCACGCCGGGTGAAGGCACCCGTCAGCAGATTGTCCTCCACCGAGAGATGGCCGAAGCAGTGCCGCCCCTCCATGACCTGAATACAGCCCCGCCGCACCAGATCGTTGGGCGAGAGGTTCTGCACTTCGTCGCCGCCGAACAGGATCGACCCCTTGGTCACCTCGCCACGCTCGGCATGCAGCAGGTTGGAGATGGCCTTGAGCGTTGTGGTCTTGCCCGCTCCATTTGCTCCAAGCAAGGCGGTGATGCCACCGCGCGGGACGGAAAGGGAAACCCCTTTCAGCACCAGTATGACGTGATCGTAGATCACCTCGATATTGTTCACTTCGAGGATCTGTTCCGCGGTCTCAGCCGAGGCTGCAGGTGCTGTCGTCGTCATGCTTCGCTATCCCGGTTTCAAGAAAACGCCGCTCCCCGCCGCGCGCGACAGGGAGCGGCACCAGAGCGTGCCTACATGCTGCACTCTTCATTGACAGGCCATGGCGCATTGGCCTCGGCATATTCCTTGGCTTTTTCAGCTTCGAGCGGCTCGATTTCCGCCCGGTCCGGTGTCAAGAGGTCCGAAGCCTTGACGAATTTCGCGCCGTCCCACTGCAGCATCCAGCCGCCGCCATGGCCCGTGTGGTTCGAGCAGGAGGTGCTGAACGGCACGAGCATGCCTTCCGCACCAAGCTCTTTCAGGCGGGCTTCATCCAGATTGATGTTCTCCAGCCCCCAGCGAAGCTGCTCCGGGCTTGGCGCCCGCACATCGAACTCTTCCTGCGCCGCCTTGATGCCTTCCACCAGAATAACCGAGATCATGAGACCGCGCTGATAGAACACGGAATCGAACTCGCCTTCGGCCTGGTTGATCTGCGACTTGCCGGCATCGACCACGTACTTCTTGATGTCGGCCATGAGCGGGGCTTCGGAATTCGGCACGCTCCAGGAGATTGAGCGGTAGCCCTTGCCCTGCTCGCCGACCAGCTTCAGGTCGCCGTCATGGCCCGACCACCACACGCCGATGAACTGATCCATCGGATATTTGGTTTTCGCAGCTTCGGTGATGGCGCCGGCGTTCATCGCCCCCCAGCCCCACATGATGACGAAGTCCGGGCGTTCACGACGGATCTGCAGCCACTGCGCCGACTGGTTCTGCATCTCGGTCAGCCCGACCGGGATCGGAACAAGTTCGAAGCCGTGTTTCTCGGCCAGCACTTCAAGCAGCGGAATGGGCTCTTTGCCGAAGGGATGATCGAGGTGCAGGAAGGCGATCTTCTTGTCTTTCAGACTGTCGAGATTGCCATCCGAAATGTTCTTCAGGATCATCGACGCGCCATCCCAGTAGGAAGATGGCGGATTGTAGGCCCACTGGAACACCTTGCCATCGGCCATGGGCGAGAAGCCGTAACCGGGGGCGAGGATCGGAATCTTGTCGACATTCGACTTCGGCAGGACCTGAAGCGTGATGCCGGTCGACCAGGGCTGCGTGACCACGGCGCGCGCCTTGGTCTTTTCGTAGCACTCCACGCCCTTCTCGGTGTTGTAGCCGGTTTCGCACTCGTCATATTCGAGTTTGACGCCGTTCAACCCGCCATCGCGCTCGTTGAGCAGCGTGATGTAGTCGCGCTGGCCGTTCATCAACGGCGTGCCGGTGGCAGCGAACGGGCCCGTTCGGTAGGCCAGGTTCGGAATATAGATGCTTTCGTCCTGCGCAGCGGCAGGTGCGGCAAAGCCTGCGGCGGCAACGAGCGCCGACGACAGGATCGCATTTCTGAGCATTCTCTTCATACTCTCTCCTCCACTTGTTCCGTTCTCCGAAAGGAAGGGGCGAACAATCCCCGTCTCACGCACCTTGCCCGCCTAGTGCGGGAAGGGCCATAGAATGAATTTTTCGCGGATCATCGCCCAGAATCGCGCGAGCCCGTGCGGCTCGATGATCAGGAAGGCGATGATGAGCGCACCGATGATCATGATATTCAGATGCTCGACCATGGCGGAATCGAGCGGGATGCCGAAAGCCTCCGGCACGCTGCTGATGATGACCGGCAGCGCGACGATGAGGATGGCGCCGAGGAAGTTTCCAAGGATCGAGCCGAGCCCGCCAATGATCGCGATGAACAGGACTCGGAACGACAATGGAATGTCGAACAGGTTCGCCTCCGCCGCACCGCGCCATAGAAAAACGAACAGCGCGCCGGCAATGCCCACCACATAGGACGACACGAAGAATGCCATGAGCTTGGTGCGCATCAGATTGATGCCGACAAGCTCTGCGGCGATATCCATATCGCGCACCGCCTTCCACATGCGGCCGATGCGCCCGCGCGTGATGTTGATGGCGAAGAAGGTGATCACGCAGACAACGCAAAGAACGAAGTAATATTGCGTGATGGCCGTGGCGCGCGGACCGGCAACGGTGATGCCGAACATGTCGATATTGGGCACCTGGATCGCGCCGGACGCGTTGTAATTGTAGAGCCATGCCCATTTCTGGAACAGCCAGACGAGAAAGAACTGCGCGGCCAGCGTTGCAATGGCGAGATAGAATCCCTTGATGCGCAGCGATGGCAGGCCGAACAGCACGCCGATGGCCGCCGAGAAGAAGCCCGACATCGCAATCGCCACCACGATGTTCATCTCCGGGAAGATGGAAACGAGCTTGTAGCAGGCATAGGCCCCCACCCCCATGAAGGCCCCGGTGCCGAGCGACAATTGTCCCGCATAACCCGTGAGAATGTTGAGGCCGAGGGCTGCCAGCGAATAGATCAATACCGGGATCAACAGCGCTCGGAAGGTGAATTCGCTCGCCGTGAGCGGAAAGATGACAAAGGCGAAGACGAGGATGACGCCAAGCAGAAACGCGTCCTGTCGCACCGGAAACAGCGCGTGATCGGCTTGGTAACTGGTCTTGAACTGGCCTGCTGTGCGGTAGAACATGAATTATACCCGCTCGATGATTTTTTCGCCAAACAGCCCCTGCGGGCGGAAGAGAAGCACGAGCAGCGCCAGCATATAGGCGAACCAGGCTTCGGTGTTGCCGCCGAGCAGCGGCTGGCCCCAATAGATCTCGAAGAGCTTTTCCAGAATGCCGATGGCGAGCCCGCCGATGATCGCGCCCATGACGCTTTCCAGACCGCCGAGCATGAGCACCGGCAGCGCCTTGAAGGCGATGACCTCCAGCGCGAAGGACACACCGGCCCGCGCGCCCCAGACAATGCCCGTGGCAAGCGCGATGACACCGGCGATAAACCAGACGATCACCCAGATGGTGGAAAGCGAAATGCCGACCGAGAGAGCGGCCTGATGGTCATCGCCAAGCGCCCGGATGGCACGGCCGATCTTGGACTTGTTGAGGAAGACCAGAAGAGCCGCCACCAGCACCATGGCGCCGATGACCGCCGTCAAATCCTTTTCCTCGATGGAGACGAAGCCGCCAAACGGCTCGAACACGATGCTGCCTGTCGGGATGAACAGCTGCTCTGTGATCATCACCTTGTTTTCGCCGCCGAAGATCAGTTCGCCGAAGCCGATCAGGAACAGCGTGATGCCGATGGTCGCCATGAACAGGATGATGTCGGGCTGGTTGACCAGCGGCCGCAGCACCACGCGCTCGATGGTCATGGCAAGCACCAGCATTACGGCCAGCGTGAGCGGCAGCGCAAGCAGGGCCGGCACGCCCTTTTCATAGAGACCCACCAGCGTAAGCGCGGCGAACACCACCATAATGCCCTGCGCAAAATTGAAGATGCGCGAGGATTTGTAGATCAGCACGAAGCCGAGCGCGATCAGCGCGTAGAGCACCCCGCCGACGAGCCCTTCCCAGAGCACCTGAAGCAGGAAATCGGGGGCGGCCGCCATATCGGCGAAGGGCTGCACCAGAACATCGTTCAAGAATTCCATGCGTTCCTCCGTCCTGCCCCTAGTGCGGGACGCCCAGATAGGCGTCGATCACATCCTGATTGTTCTTCACCTCATCGGGCGGGCCATCGGCAATCTTCTTGCCGTAATCGAGCACCACCACGCGGTCGGACAGGTCCATGACCACGCCCATATCGTGCTCGATCAGCGCAATCGTGGTGCCGCGCTGCTGGTTCACGTCGATGATGAAGCGGCTCATGTCTTCCTTTTCCTCAAGGTTCATGCCCGCCATGGGCTCGTCGAGGAGAAGAAGCGTCGGCTCCATGGCAAGCGCGCGGCCAAGCTCGACACGCTTTTGCAGGCCATAGGGCAGCTTGCCCACCGGTGTGCGACGAATGTGCTGGATCTCCAGAAAGTCGATGATCTCCTCGACCTTCTCGCGATGTTCGATCTCCTCGCGCAGCGCCGGCCCATGCCAGAGCATCTGCCAGCCGATATTGCGCTTCATCATGACCGATCGGCCAGCCATTATGTTGTCGAGCGTCGACATGCCCTTGAAGAGAGCGACGTTCTGGAAGGTGCGGGCGATGCCCTGCCCCACCGCTTCGTGTGGCTTCATGGAGCGGCGCTCGCGCCCACGAAAGATGATCGTGCCTTCCTGCGGCGTGTAGAACCCGTTGATGACATTGAGCATCGATGTCTTGCCGGCACCGTTGGGGCCGATGATGGCGCGGATTTCGCCCTTCAGCACATCAAGCGAAATGTCGGTGATCGCCTTCACGCCTCCAAAGGAAAGCGAGACGTTCTTCACGTCGAGAAGCACGCCGCCCCTGGCGATGCCATCGTCCGGCGCAGTGAGCTGGTTGGGATCGGGACGCGGGTTCATTCGGCAGCCTCCCGGACATTTTCGGCCGGAACCGCATGGATCTCGGCATCGACGATCTGAACCGTGGCGCGGATGATGCCCTTGCGGCCATCCTCATAGGTGACCTGGGTTTCCACGAACTTCTCCGTAGAGCCATCGTAGAGCGCCTCGATCAGCTCGCCGTAACGTTCGGCGATGAACTTGCGGCGCACCTTCTGGGTGCGCGTCAATTCGCCGTCATCGGCATCCAGCTCCTTGTGCAGGACGAGAAAGCGCCTGATCTGGGAAGCCGCCATCAGCGGCTCGCGGGCGAGCCTGCGATTGGCTTCGTTCACATGCGCTGCGATGGTCTCGTAGACGCGCGGATGCCCGGCCAGTTCCTGATAGGACGCGTAGGCGATGTTGTTGCGCTCGGCCCAGTTGCCGACCGCCTGCAAATCGATGTTGATGAAGGCCGCGCAGAATTCTCGCCCATGGCCGAACGCCACCGCTTCCTGAATATCGGGGAAGAACTTCAGCGTGTTCTCGATGTATTTCGGCGCAAACAGCGCGCCATCGGAAAGCTTGCCGACATCCTTGGCCCGGTCGATGATCTTGAGCTGGCCGTCCGTGTCGAAGAAGCCGGCGTCACCCGTGTGCACCCAGCCATCCTCGGTCTTGGTCTCGCGGGTGGCCTCGTCGTTCTTGTAGTAGCCGACGAAAACGCCCGGCGAGCGATACATCACCTCGCCGCTCTCGGCGATGCGGATTTCCACCTCGGGCGATGGCAGCCCCACCGTGTCGGGACGGATTTTTCCGTCTTCCTGCGCGGTGATGTAGACGGTGGCTTCCGTCTGGCCGTAGAGCTGTTTCAGGTTCAGACCAAGCGAGCGGTAGAAGGAGAAAAGCTCCGGCCCGATGGCCTCGCCGGCCGTATAGCCGACACGCATGTTCGAAAAGCCCATGCGGTTTTTCAGCGGGCCATAGACCATGAACTCTCCGAGCCGGTATTTCAGCCGGTCCACGAGCCCGACCTCTTCGCCATTCAGAATGCGCTCGCCCACCTTTGCGGCGTGGGCGAGGAAATAATCGAACATGCCCTTCTTGAGCTTTCCGGCATCTTCCATCCGCACCATGATCGAGGTCAGCATGGCCTCAAAGACGCGCGGCGGCGCGAAGAAATAGGTCGGCGCGATCTCGCGGCGGTCCTCGTTCACCGTTTCGGGGCTTTCGGGACACGCGACGCAAAAACCCGCCGTGTAGGACTGAGCGTAGGAGAACAGGTGATCGCCCACCCAGGCCAGCGGCAGATAGGCGATGATCGTCTCGCTCTCGGTCAGATTGTCGAAGGCGTTCCCGTTGATGGCGGAGCGCACGAAATTGTCGTTCGACAGCATCACGCCCTTCGGGCGGCCCGTGGTGCCGGATGTGTAGAGCATGACCGAAAGATCGGAGCCGCGCCCCTTTTCGATCTCGGCCAGCCAGTTCGCATTCGCCTCCGGTTCCTCGGTGAAGCGGCGCATGCCCGTTTCACGCACGCTGTCATAGGCATGGAGATGGGTGTGGTCGTAATCCCTGAGACCGCGCTCCTCGTCATAGACGATTTCGGTCAGGAGCGGCACCTCTTCCGAGATGGAGAGCACCTTGTCGACCTGCTCCTGATCCTCGACCATGGCGAAGGTGACCTCGGCATGGTTGAGCACATAGGCCATCTCTTCGGCAACGGAATCCGCATAGACCGGCACGGGAACCGCCCCCAGAGACTGGGCGGCGGCGAATGTCCAATAGAGCCTTGGCCGGTTGGAGCCGATCACGGCGATCTTGTCGCCGCGTTTCAGGCCGATCGACTGGAGGCCGAGCGCGAACGCCCGCACTTCCTCAAGCTGCTCCGCCCAGGTCCAGCTCTGCCAGATGCCATAGTCCTTGAAACGCATGGACGGCCTGTCGCCGAACCGCTCGGCGTTCCAGAGCAGATATTTGGCAAACGTATCCTTCGACGCGTCAGAATGCGCCAAGTCGCTTCCTCCCACTGTCAGCGGTAGACCCGCTGTTGTTCCGGTTCCTCCCCGAACCGGAGCTATTGATTGAATTGAGGGTTCCACGAAACCCGCACCCGATCAACACGCCCCTTGACAGACAGGCGATCAGTTTGCCTTTATGCTAGCGGAATTATGTGCGCGGATGCGAGTATTCTTAAAGCATCAGGCGCCTGCTCCGACTAAAGTCTAGATCGCGTGCGTCCATCCGGACGCACGAAGGAGAATCTAGTCTTTAGTCGGAGCATCGAAATAATCCGAAAACCGGATTCCACTTTTTCGGTCCGATGCTCTAAGCGAACATCAAGAATGGTGGCAGGCCCGAACGCGGTCAGGATTCGTAGTGGCTCAATGCGCCTGCATCGACCACCGTTATGCGGCCATGCTCCGCCTTCAGGAGCCCTTCATCCTCAAGCGCACGCAGGGCGCGGTTGACCACCTGCCGCGAAACACCGGCCAGAAGACCAAGTTCCTCCTGACTGATCTCTATCGTTGTTCCAGCACGCGGATAGAGCGTACGATTGAAAAACCATGAGAGATTGCGCGCGACCCGGGCCGTGGGTCCCAGAATGCGGTCATACTCTATCGTCGCAATGAACTGACCCATGCGCTCATTGAGCTGGCGCACGAGGAAACGGTTGAAACCGGTGCTGTTCTCGTAGAGCCACAGGAAGCTTGAGCGTGAAAGCATGGCAAGCCGCGTATCGCGGATCGCGACGACATCGTACTGGCGCGGTTCGTTCTTGAGCACCGACCCCTCACCGAACCAGCCGCCGTCCGTCACCCCCGCAAAGGTCATCGCCTTGCCGGCGGCGGAAATGGCGCTGATCTTGATGAGCCCCTCAACAACGCCGGTCCAGTGATCGAGCCGGTCACCCCGGTGACAGATATAACTGCCTTTGGAAAATAACCGCTCCGTCAGCCCGCGGCGCGCCCGTTCCAGTTCGTCGTCCGTAAGCTCGGCAGCCCAGATGGTCTCCCCGGCAATGTCGCGTTTTGTAGTCATGCCTATTCGATAGCCCGACAGCCTGTCAGCGACAAGCAGCGATCCCGTCAAAGCATCCGGGTCAGGCAGCGTGCTGCAGATATTTGGCCGTCGGCAGAATGGTGAGCGGCGCCGATATACCAGACGCCGTGCGCTCAAACAGCATTCTCTGCTCCGATCGCGTCGAAAGGAAGAACGGGAACCGCTCGACGATGGGGCCGAACTCCCTGGCACAGACCCCGCCAAACAACATTAACGGTATGCTTATCGGCGGATAGGCACGCTCGGGGCTCATCTGCCGGGCACCAAAGATCCGGCGATAAAATGCCGTGTGCTCCTGGCGGATGAGACAGGCGCAATAGGTCGAGCGGAAATATTCATAGGCCGCGATAACCAGGCGCAGCGAGACATAGGGAAGGGCCCGGTATTCGCGCGCGAGATCGGGATCGGCAGCGAGCATGCTTGGATTGATACAGCTGTCGCCCTGCTCGATCAGCGGGGACATGACGTCGCCGAACCCTTTCGTCACCGGCCCAAGCGGGTTTTCCCGGTCGATCTGATGCAGGCGCACCGTGCTGACGAGGCGTTTGTCTATATAGACGGCGAAGTTGTAGCAGTTGGGAAGATCGTCGAGATCGTCCTTGACGATCTGTTGCTCCGCCTCGGGCACAAAACCGTGCGCCCGGTAGGAACGGTACCGCAGATGAAATATCTCTTCCCGGTCTTCGCCAGATTCGCACCGTCGGTATTCGGTGCGCTCCAGAAGTGCCATCACGCCATCTATGAAGCTCGAGGACTTCTTGGCCGGTTCGCGAGCAAAGCGCTCTGCCCCCGGTTTCAGGCCGACCAGGCCGGTACTCGTGACCATTGCCGCATGCCCCACGTCGACTTTTACCACCTCTCGTATCAAGCAAGCGTAGTCGCCTGACGAGCGATGTAAAGCTGATAGTCGTATGAAACTTGTTTAGGTTTTATTAACCTTAACAGAAGGTTTTCGCACATTCACCTTGCATATACCGGATGTGCGAAAAGTCAGATGGATGCGCGCGTCTTGGCGGCAATCTGCCCGGGCGCGTAGGGCTGCTTCATTTCAGCCATGGTCTCGATGCCGGATGCCGTCAGGGCCGGGCCGAAGAGAAAACCCTGCAGGAGATCGGGTTTGACCGCGCTTTCAAGCAGCTTCAGCTGATCGAACCGCTCGACGCCTTCAACGGTGACCGCAAGGCCCAGCTTGCGCGAAAGATCGACCACCCCCTGCAGGAGGTGAAGCGACCGCTCTCCCTCCTTCAGATTGGCGACGAAACTTCCGTCGATCTTGATTTTGTCGAGCGGGAGGCTGTGCAGGTAGCTCAGCGAGGAATAGCCGGTCCCGAAATCGTCCAGCGCAATGCGCACACCGAGCTTCTTCAGCGTGTTGATGTAGCGGACCGTCGCCTCCGTATCGTTAAGGAGTGCGGTTTCCGTGACCTCGATCTCCAGACGGTCGGGCTTCAGGCCTGCCCCGTCAAGCGCTCGTTCCACTTTGCCGATCACTTCATCGGAACGAAAATCCTTGGCCGAAAGGTTCACGGACACGCCGACATGCTCCGGCCATTTCGCGCACTCATGGCAGGCCGCTTCAAGAACGATCGTGCTGATCTCGGAGATCAGGCCCATTTCTTCCGCAAGGGGGATGAAGATCGCCGGCGATACAAGCCCGAGTTCCGGGTGGTCCCAGCGGCACAGCGCCTCACAGCTCGAAACACGCATGGTGGCGGCATCGACGATCGGCTGGTAGACGACACGCAGATTGCGCGCTTCGATGGCATTGCGCAGGTCAGCCTTCATCACCTGTCGATTGCGGAAGGCGACATCCATCTCCGTTTCAAACAGGCTCCAGGCGTTCTTGCCGAGTTCCTTGGCTCTATAAAGCGCCAGATCCGCCTTGACGATCATCGAGTCCACATCGCCTGACCGCACCGGCACAACCACCGCCCCGCCACTGGCCTGAATGCGCATGGCGTGGCCGGCCACGTCGACTTCCCCGGCAAGCGAGGCAAAGATTTCCTCAAACTGTCGGGAAAATTCGCCCTCGTCGGCCACCCGGTTGAAGTAGATCATGAACTCATCGCCGCCGAACCGGCTGATGCGAACATTCGGACTCTCGAACGCGGAGAGACGCTCTGCCACGGCATAGATCAAACCATCGCCGACCGGATGCCCCAGAGTGTCGTTCACGGTCTTGAAATCATCGAGGTCGAGTACGCCAAGGCCGCAGAGTCTGTCCTGATCGCCCGCCGCCATCGCTTCGGTGACCTTCTCGTGAAAATAGGCGCGGTTGGGCAGGCTGGTGAGGCTGTCATAACGCGCCATGAAACGGATTTTTTCCTCCGCCTCCACGCGGCTCGTGACCTCCTCGAAGGTCAGAACCCCTACCTCATCATGCCCTTCACGGGCAGCGAACTCAAAATGCCGCCCATTGGTCATGCGCAACAGGACCTTGCGGTTGCGGCCTTCGCGCAAAGCGCGCGAAAGCTGCTCCTCGGCATACGCATAATCGCGCTCCGAAAGCAGGCCGCTCGCCACACCGCGCATCAAGAGCGATTTCAGCGTCCGGCCCAGCATCTGCTCAGAGGACTTGAACCCAAGCATCTCCGCCGCCTGGGTGTTGCTCACCACCACGCGCTCCTCATTGTTCAGCATGAGCAGACCGTGGTGCATGGTGTTCAGCGCGCGGTCGAAACGCTGCGCCAGCCGTGTGGAGCGCTTTTCCTCACTGATGGCAGTGAACAGGACCGTGCGTACGAGATCGGCCATCTTGGTCACGACCAGCATGAACGGCGCGATGAAAAGCCCAAGCACGAAATGATAGAAATCGCCCTTCAGCATCAGACCGAGCGCCATCGGGAACACGATGGTCAGCGTCAGGATCGACACCATTTTGTGTGATCCGTAATTGCGCCCGGCAATGGTGATCGTGCCGCTTAGAATGGCCGAAACAGCGGCGAGTTCGCTGAAATTGTCGTTCGACCACATCGTGGCAAAGAAGCCGAACGCCCCGACAACAAATCCGTGGATGCTGCCCCACCAGAGATATCGGGCCTCCCAGGCGAGTGCGGACGGATAGTCGGAGATCAGCGCGTGATCGACACGCGTAATCTTGAAGTAACGCCAGACGCCGGCAATGAACATGGCCGGCCCGAAGACAAGATAGGCCTCCTGGCCTGTCTTATAGTAGAGGAGAAGAGCAATCAGGCCGTAGCAGGCCGCGCCAACGGGGAGCACGCCGACGTCCTGAAACAACGAACGGATGTACCCAACGTAGACGTCTTCCGGAATGCTGTTTTTGCTGTTTTTCACCGCATGAGCCCGATTGACGGGCAAGATATGCCACAACAGCATTAAGAAAGGTTTAGTGAAGTTTTCTCGCCTCTGCCCTAAAGAAAGCCGGCTATTCTGCCGCTTTCAGGACAGGACCCGCCCTGTCTCCGTCTTCCAGACGCCGGACAAGCCTCGCCCGCTCCTGCACCGCTTTCGCAGCGTTGGCTTCCTTAATGTGGCCATAGCCGCGAATGAGCGCCGGCACCGATGCCAGCGCCGCCGCGGCATCCGCCCGTTCGGGAGAAAGCAGCGCCTCGATGCGATCGAGATCTCCTTCATATTCGGAGAGCAGGCGCCGTTCCATCCGGCGTTCTTCGGTGCGGCCGAAAAGATCGAAAGCCGTGCCCCGCAGGCCCCGCATGCGCGCAAGCAGGCGGAAGGCCGACATCATCCAGGGACCAAAGCTCGACTTTCTCGGATGCCCGGCGGCATCACGGCGACCGAGAACCGGCGGCGCAAGATGAAACTCGAGGCGATCATAGCTCTCGAATTCAGCGTTGAGCTGGCGCTTGAAGGAACCGTCCGTGTAGAGACGTGCCACTTCGTATTCGTCTTTTATGGCCATGAGTTTGAAGAGATTGCGCGCTGCGGCTTCCGTCACCGCGGTGGAACCCGGCACAGCTTTTTCTTCTTTGGCACGCAAACGGGCGATGCGGCTGCGGTAGCGCTCCGCATAAGCCTGGTTCTGGTAGCCAGCCAGGAACGTCGCACGCCGGTCGATGACCTCATCGAGCGTCTGCGATACGGGCTGCCGGACATCGCCATTTGAGGATTTTGCGACCAGCCGGCTCACATATTCAGGATCATGCGCCGCGCGGCGTCCCCAGCGGAACGCTGAAACGTTCATGGACACAGCCTGGCCATTGAGTTCAATCGCCTTCTCGATGGCTTCAGCCGAAATCGGCAGCCCGCCGAGCTGATAGGCCATGCCAAGCATGAGCATGTTTGCACCAACGGAATTGCCGAAGAGGACGCTCGCGGTTCGTGTCGCGTCGAAGAAATGCGCCCTGTCTTCGCCGACGGCCGCGCGGATCGCCTTTTTCAGGCGCTCTGTGGGAAGCGAGAAATCGGCTGAGCGGGCGAAATCTCCCGGCATCACTTCCGCGGTGTTGGCCATGAACAGGGTATGCCCTTCACGGGCGGCTGCGAGAACCTTCTTCGCGCCGGAAACCACCAGGTCGCAGCCGAGAACGAGATCCGCCTCGCCGGCGGACACGCGGATCGCGTGAATGTCTTCCGGCGTCCCGGCGACTCGCAGATGGGTGAAAACCGCTCCGCCCTTCTGCGCCAGCCCCGCCATGTCGATGATGCCTGCGCCCTTGCCTTCCAGATGCGCGGCCATGCCAACGATCGCGCCAATGGTGACAACACCAGTGCCGCCTATCCCATCCACCACCGCCGACCAGCCGCGCGCGAGATCATAAAGCTTCGGCTCGGGAACGCCTTCCAGCGGATCGTTGGCGCCTGTCGCACCTTTTGCCTTCTTCAGCTTTGCACCGTGCACCGTCACAAAGGACGGGCAAAACCCGTTCACGCAGGAAAAATCCTTATTACAGCTGGACTGGTCGATGCGGCGCTTGCGGCCGAATTCGGTCTCCTGCGGCTGGACCGAAACGCAGTTCGACTTGACCCCGCAGTCTCCACAGCCTTCGCACACGAGTTCGTTGATGAAGACGCGCTTGTCCGGATCGGGGAAGGTCCCGCGTTTGCGCCGGCGGCGTTTCTCGGCCGCACAGGTCTGATCATAGAGCAGGACTGAAACGCCCTTCACCTCGCGGAGCTCGCGCTGCACCTGATCGAGATCGTCGCGGTGGTTGATCGTGGTGCCCTGCGGGAAGTTGACAGCGCCGGCATATTTTTCCGGCTCGTCGCTCACGACTGCGATGCGCTGCACGCCTTCCGCACGCACCTGATCGGCGATCATGTCAACGGTGAGCCCGCCCTCGTGCGGCTGACCACCCGTCATGGCGACCGCGTCATTGTAGAGAATTTTGTAGGTGATGTTTGCGCCCGAAGCGCGCGCAAAGCGGATCGCCATGGAACCGGAATGATTGTAGGTGCCATCGCCGAGATTCTGGAAGAAGTGCTCCCGCCTGGAAAACGGTGCCTGGCCGATGAACTGCGCGCCCTCGCCGCCCATGGCCGTGAAGCCGACATTGGACCGGTCCATCCAGGTGGCCATGAAATGGCAGCCAATGCCGCCGCCTGCGATCGATCCCTCGGGAACATTGGTCGAGGTATTGTGCGGGCAGCCCGAGCAGAAATAGGGCGTGCGACCTGACACGTCCTGCGTATCCGCAAGCATTGCCTGGAACTGGCGCAGCCGCGACACATGGGCCGCGATCTCTTCCGATGGGCCGATGATCCGCAGGATCCGCTCGCCGATGGCGATGGCAATCTCATTGGGATCGAGCGCCGCCGTGGGCGCGAAAAGACGACCTCCCTTCTCATCCACCTTGCCGATGATTTCCGGCTGATTGGCCGTGCCGTAAAGGTTCTCGCGCAATTGCACTTCGATCAGCGAACGCTTTTCCTCGACCACGATCACCATGTCGAGGCCGCGCGCGAATTCGCGCATGTGCTCCACGTCGAAAGGCCAGGGACAGGCCACCTTGAAGAGGCGAATGCCAAGCTGGTTCGCCCGCGCTTCGTCGATTCCCAGATCGTCCAGCGCCTGCCGCGTGTCGAGATAGCTCTTGCCAAGCGTGACAATGCCGATCTTCGCCTTGGAACCGCCGGAATAGATGATGCGGTTGAGATTGTTTGCCTGGACGAACGCGGCGGCGGCGGCGCGCTTGAAATCGTAGAGCCGCGCCTCCTGCCCGAGCATGTTGATCTCGTTGCGGATGTTCAGACCGCCGGGCGGCATCTCGAATTCGGGCGTGACGATGTTCAGCCGCTCAAGCGACACATCCACGGCGGCTGTCGATTCAATGTTGTCCTTGACGCATTTGATGGCCGTCCAGGTGCCGGCAAAACGCGACAGCGCATAGCCGTAAAGACCGTAGTCTATAAGTTCCTGAACGCCGGCCGGGTTCAGGATCGGAATCATCGCGTCAACGAAAGCGAACTCGCTGGCATTGGCGACAGTTGAGGATTCGGCTGTGTGGTCATCGCCCATGAGCGCGAGCACGCCGCCATGTTTCGAAGAGCCCGCATGGTTGGCGTGGCGAAAAACGTCGCCGGAGCGGTCTACGCCCGGGCCTTTGCCGTACCAGACACTGAACACCCCGTCATATTTGCCTTCGCCGAGAAGCTCGGTCTGCTGCGAGCCCCAGCAGGCGGTTGCCGCCAGTTCCTCGTTCAGGCCGGGCTGGAAGATCACATTGGACGCTTCGAGCTGCTTTTTCGCCTTCCAGAGCTGCTGATCGAGCCCGCCAATGGGCGACCCGCGATAGCCGGAAACGAAACCGGCAGTGTTCAGCCCCGCACGTCGATCACGCTCACGCTGCATCAGGAGCATCCGGACAATCGCCTGCGCGCCGGACACGAAGATGCGTTCCTTCGTTAAATCGAATTTGTCATTCAGCGTGACGTCGTGAAGCGTCATATATGCATTCCTCCTCAGCGGATCACGGTTGGAAACGTTTCCGCAAGGGTAGTTTTCTATTCGCCCGGCATCCCGTCAAACGAATTTGCGGGCTCCACAACAATGAGCAACGCCAACACAAAATACGGCATTTCCGGGGACATTTTATTAGCCGGGCCGCATGAACGGCGCACGAATCTGACCGGAGTATACCTGCCTGCTCCCCGAACGCAGCATCCAGTCCGGCATATTCACTTCATAATTTAGGTTCGAAAGGCAAAAAGGCGACTTTTCCCGCCCGGTTACTTTTTCGCCAGAAACAAAGCTGCTAATCAGGCGCTGCCTGGCTACCAGGTTGAAGGGCAGGATAGGGAACAACTTCCGCCCGAATCGGGGAAATGCAAGAGGGCCTCATGGCATACCATCACGCGCCGCTCGCCGTGCGCGCCAACGGCGGAGGTAACTGACCGTGCGCGCAATCGCTTTTCTGGTCCGCATAATCAGCGGCCTGAATGCCCTTGTCGGCAATATCTTTTCGTGGCTGTCACTGGCCATCGTCCTGGTGTGTTTCACCGTCGTCGTGCAGCGCTACGTCTTTGCGACGAGCTTTGTGTGGATGCAGGACCTCTATATCTGGCTGAACGGAGCGATGTTCACCGCCGTCGCCGGCTTCGCCCTTCTCCGAAACGACCATGTGCGGGTCGACATTTTCTACCGGCCGGCGAGCACGCGTCACAAGGCAATCGTGGATCTGGTTGGCGTGGTCCTGTTCCTGCTGCCGTTTTCCTGGGTCGTTTTCTATTACGGGTGGAGCTTCGTCAGCCGCTCCTGGCGGCTGGGGGAAGCTTCTGCCAATGTCGGGGGCATGCCGGGGCTCTTCATCCTCAAGGGTTTCATCCTCGGCTTTGCCCTACTGCTCGCCCTGCAGGGCATCGCCATGGCGCTGCGCTCGATCCTTGTCCTTAGCGGCAATGAAGCCCTGCTGCCGGCGAAACTGAGATACGAAACCAATGACGAAGAGCAGCCGGAGGCGAGCGTCTGATGGATCCGGTTCTGATTGGCGAGCTCCTTTCGGGGCTCATGTTCTTCGGCATTATCGGCTTTCTTCTTCTGGGCTTTCCCGTCGCCTTCACGCTGGCTGGCGTGTCGCTCATGTTCGGTCTTGTCGGCATGTGGTTCGGCGTTTTCGACCCGTCGAATTTCGGCAGCCTGGCAAACCGCTATATCGGCTACATGACCAATGAAGTGCTGGTGGCTGTCCCGCTCTTCATCTTCATGGGCGTGATGCTGGAGCGCTCCAAGATCGCAGAGCAACTGCTTTTGACCATGGGCAAGCTGTTCGGCAATCTGCGCGGCGGGCTTGGCATGTCGGTCATCATCGTCGGCGCGCTTCTGGCCGCATCCACCGGTGTGGTGGGTGCCACAGTCGTCACCATGGGCCTGATCTCGCTACCGGCAATGCTGCGTGCGAACTACGATCCGAAGCTTGCGACCGGCGTCATCTGCGCTTCCGGTACGCTTGGACAGATCATCCCTCCCTCCACGGTTCTCATCTTCATGGGCGACATGCTTTCGGGCATCAACGCGCAGGTGCAGATGGCGAAGGGCAATTTCGCCCCGGTTCCCGTATCGGTGGGCGACCTCTTCGCCGGCGCACTTCTTCCCGGTGTGCTGCTGGTCGGGCTTTATCTCGGATGGACGCTTCTCAAGGCCATCTTCGATCCGGCCTCCTGCCCGGCCACACCGGTTCCGCCCGAAGAGAAGAAGGAGTTGATGGGCGAGGTCGCCGTCGCGCTCTTACCCCCGCTCCTGCTGATCATGGCCGTTCTGGGTTCGATCCTCGGCGGCATCGCCACGCCGACGGAAGCCGCCTCCGTGGGCGCCGTCGGCGCCATGGTGCTTGCCGCCTTCCGCTGGCGGCTTTCTTTTGCCGTTCTGCGCGAAACGGCGATCGCCACCGCCTCCATCACCTGCATGGTGTTCATCATCCTGTTCGGCGCTTCGGTCTTCTCCATCGTCTTCCGTCTCATGGGCGGCGACAATCTGGTGCATGAGTTCCTCGCCAACCTGCCCGGCGGCACGCTGGCGGCCGTGGCCGTGGTCATGCTGATCATGTTCCTGCTGGGTTTCATCCTCGACACGTTCGAGATCATCTTCATCGTGATCCCGATCACCGCACCGATCCTGCTGGCCCTCGATGTGGACCCGGTCTGGCTCGGCGTTCTGGTTGGTGTGAACCTGCAGACAAGCTTCCTCACGCCGCCTTTCGGCTTCGCGCTGTTTTATCTGCGCGGGGTCGCACCGGGTTCCGTGAAAACGTCGATGATCTATAAGGGAGTACTGCCTTTCGTGCTGCTGCAGCTCCTGGCCATCGCCATCATGTTCATGTTCCCTGAGATCGCCACCTGGCTTCCGAGAGCGATCTACAGCTAGGATCCAGACACAAGAAAACAAAAAAGCCCGGCGCGATGCCGGGCTTTTTCGTCGACCTCAACCGAGATCAGATCGAGAAGTATTTCTTGCGAGCCTCGACGAAAGCACCGTCCGTGCCTTCCGTACGGGTGCGCAGGATGTTGAGCGACTCGATGAAGCTCTCCGTCGTCTTCTTCGTCAGCGCATCGCCGGAATCGCGCAGCTCGCCGAGAATCTCGGCCGCTGCCTTCGCACCTGCCTCAACGATATCGTCGGGGAACTGGCGCACATTGACGCCGTGCTCGTCGACCAGTGTCTTCAGGGCACGCGGATCATTGGCGTAGAAATCCGAAGCCACCTGATCATATTCCGCCTGACAGACATCCTTGACGATCGCCTGCAGGTCGGTGGGCAGCTCCTGATACTTGGACTTGTTGACCACCAGCTCGGTAGCCAGTCCCGGTTCCACAAAGCTCGGGAAGTAGTAGTTCTTGGCGACCTGGTAGAAACCAAGCGCCAGATCGTTGTAGGGGCCGACGAACTCGGCCGCATCGAGCGTGCCCGACTGAAGCGCCTGGAAGATTTCGCCGGCAGCCATGTTGGTCACCGTCGCGCCAAGCTTCTCCCATACCCGGCCGCCGAGGCCCGGCGTGCGGAAGCGCAGACCTTTTACGGAATCGAGACCCGTCAGCTCCTCGCGGAACCAGCCACCGGCCTGTGTGCCCGTATCGCCGGAAAGAAAGCCCTGAACGCCGAACTGGTCGTAGATCTCGTCCCAGATTTCCTGACCGCCCATATAGCGGACCCATGCCGCCATTTCACGCGAGGTCATTCCGTAGGGCACACCGGTAAAGAAGGACAGGGCCGGGCTCTTGTTCTGCCAGTAATACGCCGCACCATGGCTCATCTCGGCCGAACCGTCGATCACGGCATCGAGCGACTGCAGCGGCGGAACGAGTTCACCCGCCGAATAAACCTGCACAGTCAGCCGACCGTCCGAAGCCGCCGTGATGCGATCTGCAAGCCGCTGGGCGCCGACACCCAGACCCGGAAAATTCTTCGGCCACGTGGTGACCATGCGCCAGGTCTGGTTGCCCTGAGCGATCGCAGGCGTGGCTAACGCAGCAGCGCCCGCCCCGGCACCGGCCAGTCCCGCTTTCCTGAGGAAAGAACGACGATCCATGAATACCTCCCAAAAGAACATCAAACGAAAAAAAGGGCCGCAGAACGGCCTCTTCAACTTTACTGCAGCGCCGTAGTTAACATGCTCCGGCGCAGCGGAAGCTCATCAATACACGCACAAGCATAACTGTCTAGGGTCAGGACCTACTAATATGGCCACAGTCTACACGAGAGCAGCGAACTGGGGCATCGGCCCGGTCCGGCTGCACTTTTTCGGCATGTCGCGGACGCGGCGCCACTCCGTATCGCCTGCCTGCGTGTTTCAATGTCGACTTTTGGCTCACTTGAAGGCAGGCTGCAGATGCAAGACAAAGCATAAGGCCCGAGAATCACAAAAACGATCCGGGGGGAACACATTGCTGGGAGGAAAGCATGGCGGGGCTTCTTGGCCTTTCGCGCCTGATTGACGCTATTAATCAATTCATCGGAAAGCAGGTTTCGTGGCTGATCCTGGTTGCGGTGCTGGTCTCTGCCTACAATGCCATCATCCGCTTTCTGGGAGACGGCCTGCCCGCCTACCTGCCGATACCGAGGGCTTCCAACAGCCTGCTCGAACTGCAATGGTACCTCTACGGCACCGTGTTCCTGCTGGCGTCCGCCTATACGTTGCAGCGCAATGAGCACATCCGCATCGACATCGTTTCGAGCCTGTTCACGAAACGGACCCGGGACTGGATCGACCTTTTCTGCCACGTCTTCTTCCTGCTTCCATTCGTATCGCTGATCGTCTGGCTGAGCTGGCCCTGGTTTCAGCGTTCCTTCATTTCGGGCGAGATTTCCGCCAATGCGAGCGGCCTGATCATCTGGCCCGCCAAATTCATGGTCCTTGCCGGCTTCATCCTTTTGACGGCGCAGGCCATCTCCGAAATCGTCAAGCGATATGCGGTCCTGCGCGGCCTGATCGACGAACCGAACCCGCAGCATGAAATGCATCCGGCCGCAGAAGCGGCCATTGAGATGGAGGAGAAGCGCGATGATTGACCTGATCGCGCACAATCTCGCGCCCATCATGTTCGTCACCGTCATGGCGATGCTGCTGATCGGCTATCCGGTTGCCTTCACACTGGCTGCCGGTGGCCTCCTCTTCTTCGTGATCGGTGTTGAACTCTCACATATCTCCAGTGAGATCCGGCTCTTCTGGCCGCTCCTGCAGTCGCACCCCGAGCGCATCTACGGGATCATGTACAACGACACGCTGCTCGCCATTCCGTTTTTCACCTTTATGGGGCTGATCCTGGAGCGCTCCCGGATGGCCGAAGACCTGCTTGACACGATCGGCCAGCTCTTCGGGCCGGTGCGTGGCGGGCTTGCCTACGCCGCAGTGCTGGTGGGCGCCCTCCTCGCCGCAACGACAGGGGTCGTCGCCGCATCGGTGATCGCGATGGGGCTCATCTCGTTGCCGATCATGATGCGCTACAACTATAATCGCGGCTTTGCCACCGGCACCATCGCCGCGTCCGGCACGCTGGCGCAGATCGTCCCCCCGTCGCTCGTCCTGATCGTGATGGCCGATCAGCTTGGCCGTTCCGTGGGAGACATGTATGTGGGCGCGCTTCTGCCGGCCCTCGCCATCATCGGCACCTACTGCCTGCTTGTCTTTGCCGTCACCATCGTCAAACCGCACTGGGCTCCGGCCCTGCCGCCGGAAACACGCACGCTCGGCGGCGGCGTGATCTCTCTGATCCTTCTACTGGCTGCGTCGGTCGGCATCTACCTGGCCACGTATCACACCGTTTTCGCCGATATGCGCAGCGAAGTCAGACTGGTCTGGGCGGCCACGACGGCAACGGTCTTCGCTCTCGCCCTCAGCCTTGCCAATCGCCATCTGAAACTGAACATTCTTTCACGGCTCGCCGAGCAGGTGGTGATCGTGCTGATCCCGCCCCTGGCGCTGATCTTTCTCGTCCTTGGAACCATCTTTCTCGGCATCGCCACACCGACCGAAGGTGGTGCCATGGGAGCAACCGGCGCACTCGTGCTGGCCCTGGTCAAGCGCAGGCTGTCCTTTTCCGTCCTCAAACAGGCGCTGGACGCCACAACGAAGCTTGCAGCCTTCGTGATGTTCATCCTGATTGGCGCGCGGGTCTTCGGCCTGACCTTCTACGGGATCAACGGCAATGTCTGGATCGAGGAACTTCTTCTGGCGCTGCCTGGCGGCGAAATCGGCTTCCTGCTTACCGTCACCGTCATCGTCTTCATTCTCGGCTGCTTTCTCGACTTCTTCGAGATTGCCTTCATCATGGTCCCGCTCCTGGTGCCAGCCGCCGAGACGCTCGGCATCGACCTGATCTGGTTCGGCGTCATTCTCGGCATCAATCTGCAGACATCGTTCCTGACCCCGCCCTTCGGCTTCTCGCTGTTCTATCTGAGATCGATCGCGCCGATGAAGGAATGGAAAGACGAAGTTTCCGGACGCATTCTGCCCGCCGTCAAGACGACGGAGATCTACAAGGGTGCCATCCCCTTCATCATCATCCAGTTTCTGATGATCATCCTGGTGATTGCGTTTCCCGGCCTTGTCACGCACTACAAGCAGGAAAGCACCGTCGATCCGAACGAGGTTGAGATCACCATTCCCACCTTCGGTGGCGGCAGCGACGGAGGACCCGCATTCGATCTGCCGGGCGGGCTGGGCGGCTCCCCGTTCGGTTCACCACCCACAACAGCTCCAGGCGACGGAAACGGGCAACAGAACAACGGACTGCAGCTGCCGGGCATCGGCGGTCTGCCACCGCTGGGCACGCAGCCCGGTAACACCCAGGGCGAGACACCACAGGAGCAGCCGGCAGCCCCGGCTGGCCCGGATCTGAGCCAGCCGCCGAGTTTTGACTGACACGGCGGCAGGACTGCAAAAGAAAACCCCGGAGCCGCAACTCCGGGGTTTTCTGCGATTTCAGGGACAGATCAGAGTTTACCAGCGCGCTGCTGGATCATCATGAAGGTATCGAACGTATATTCGGACAATTGCGCCCAGAGATACGCATCCTTTTTGAACGCCAGCTGATTGTCGTAGATCTTCTTGAAGGTGGGATTAGACGCGTTGATCTCGTCATAGGTTTCCATCGCAGCGTTGTAGCACGCCTCGAGGATTTCCTGACTGAACGGACGCAGCTGCGCGCCATCCGCCACCAACTGACGCAAAGCCGCCGGGTTCTTGTAATCGTAGCTCGCCATCATGTCGGCATTGGCTGCACGACAGGCCGCATCGAGCACCGACTGATAGGCCGCTGGCAGTTCATCCCACTTTGCCTTGTTGAACATGGCGTTCAGGACCGGACCGCCTTCCCACCATCCCGGATAGTAGTAATACTGGGCGACCTTGTTGAAGCCGAGCTTCTGATCGTCATAGGGGCCGACCCACTCGGTCGCGTCGATCGTGCCTTTCTCGAGCGCAGGGTAGATGTCGCCACCGGCGATCTGCTGGGGAACCACGCCGAGCTTCTCGATGATCTTGCCGCCCATGCCACCGATGCGCATCTTGAGGCCCTTGAGATCCTCAACGGTGTTGATCTCCTTTCGGAACCAGCCGCCCATCTGTGCACCGGTATTGCCGCAGGGAAGAGTGTGGAGCCCCTCGGTGTGGTAGAACTCGTTCAACAGCTCATTGCCGCCGCCATAATAAAGCCAGGCGTTCTGCTGGCGATAGTTGAGCCCGAACGGGATGGCTGTGCCCAGCGCGTAGGTCGCGTCCTTGCCCCAATAATAATATGACGCCGTATGCGCCATTTCGACGGTGCCGGCAGCCGCCGCATCCGCCGCCTGAAGGCCAGGCACGATCTCGCCCGCAGCGAAGATCTGAATCTCGAAATTGCCGTCCGTTGCCCCTTTCACGAATTCGGCCATTGTTTCGGCTGCGCCATAGATCGTATCCAGCGCCTTCGGGAACGAAGACGTGCAGCGCCAGGTGATCTTTGGCATTGACTGGGCTATGGCGGGTGAGGCCAGCGCCGACGCAGCGGCAACGCCCGTTCCTGCCATGCCTGCCTTCTTGAAGAAGGTTCTGCGGTCCATATGTTCTCCTCCCATTCTGGAACCGTCTGCCGCAGTGCCTTTGGCACCCGGCTTCATGCCGGCTTCGCCGCCCCCACGCTGTTTGCTTATATCGGGCACCGAAAACCACAGGTATCAATGCATGCATGGCGGCCCAAGTCCAGCGTGTGATCCCTGTTCTGCGACCAATGTCGAAGGCCCAACGAAATCCCGAAACTGCCCATTGGAAAGGCGCGCGGAATGTCTACATTCCGATCTCTGAGAGCGACCGCCAGAAAACGGATTATCGAATGCACACCCCACTGATCGCCGTCTCGACGGATGCAAAGGATTTCGAGAACTACACGTGGCATGCCACGCCACAGCCCTATCTCGACGCCGCCGTCTCCACCGCCGGCGTACTGCCGGTGCTGCTTCCCTCGCTCGGCGACAGGCTCGATCTGGACAGCCTGCTGGAAACCGTTGACGGCGTGCTCGTGACGGGATCGAAGTCAAATGTCTATCCCGAACTCTACGGTGGGGAAGCCAGTGAAGAGAACGGTCCCTACGACCATGCCCGCGACGCCACCACCCTCCCTCTTATCCGCAAGGCCATCGAGAAGGGGGTGCCGCTGCTGGCCATTTGCCGCGGAATTCAGGAACTGAACGTGGCGCTCGGCGGAACGCTCGCAACGGAGATTCACGAACGCGAAGGGGCTTTCGATCATCGCGGACCGCAGGAGGCCGGTCATGACACCCGTTTCGCCATCCGCCAGACGGTGAAAGTGGCGCCTGGCGGCTGCCTCGCACGCATATTCGACACGTCCGAGGTCCGTGTGAACTCAGTCCACAGACAGGGCGTGG
Organism: Nitratireductor rhodophyticola; assembly: GCF_019891355.1. Classification (NCBI taxonomy): domain Bacteria; kingdom Pseudomonadati; phylum Pseudomonadota; class Alphaproteobacteria; order Hyphomicrobiales; family Phyllobacteriaceae; genus Nitratireductor; species Nitratireductor rhodophyticola. Next base: position 426,397 of record NZ_JAHSSF010000004.1, read on the forward strand.
ATAGGCCCGCTCCGTGTCTTCAGGTCGAGGCAGTGGCAGACGATGGCACAGTGGAGGCCGTCTCCATGAAGGAGGCGCCGGGCTTCGCCGTCGGTGTCCAGTGGCATCCCGAATACTGGGCGCACAGGGACGATTCCTCGGCACGGATCTTCAGAGCGTTCGGCGAAGCCGTCCGCCGCCACGCCGCGAACCGCGAGAGAGCGGGCATCGCGGCTGAGTGATCAGTTTTCCCGATACAGGCTGAGCAGGGGTGTGCGCGGGCGCAGCGATTCATAGGCTGCGCCATCGCCCGGGTAAAACTCCACCAGCGCCTCGCCTGCCGCCGAGACGAAGACAACCGTCCCGTCAGGCCGCTCCTCCCAGATGCGGGCGTCGGCAAGACGCGGCAGTATCCGAGCACAGCTTCGGTCGAGATCAAGCTGCGTGCTCCCCTCTCCCGGCGCATGGCGCACACGGCAGACCTCGTTGACACCGATACCCGTCAACGTGAACTCGGAAGTGGCTGCAGGGCCAGTCTCATCTCGGTCCGGATCCAGGGCATTGCCCGTCGCCCCCTGATCGGAAAAATAGCCAAACGAGCCCACCAGCGCCAAGACCAGCGCCCCTGACACAACCAGTTTCATGAAATCGGAGCTCCATCGTCATCGGGATATCATCCCGGGAGCTTCCATTTTTCTGGTTAATCGATTGCTAACGCCTACAACTTTAAGGCGTTCTGCGCGCAGCCGAATTTTTGAGCCGTGCGGCCTTTCAGTGTCAACCGACAGACTGCGAAACGCCCCGGCGCTTCACATGGCCCGTCTCGGGAACAGGTGTGATTGCCCGGTCTTGGGTGAACCAGGTGACAAGATTGTCGACCACCAGATCCGCCATGGCCTGACGCGTCGCAACCGAAGCCGATCCCACATGCGGCAGAAGCGACGCATTCTCCAGCGCGATCAATGCCTCCGGCACATGCGGCTCGTTCTCGAACACATCCAGACCCGCCGCGAAGATCGTGCCCTTCTGCAACGCCTGGATCAGTGCGGCCTCGTCTACCGTGCTGCCACGGCCGATATTGACGAAAACGCCGTTTGCGCCCAGTGCCTCAAACACATCGGCATTGACGGCCCTGTGTGTTTCCGGCCCTCCGGGGGCGACGCAGATCAGGGTATCGACGGCTGCAGCAAGTCCCGGAAGCGTATCGTGATAGACATACGGCACGTCATCGAGCTTCCGGCGGTTGTGATAGGCGATCGGCAAACCAAAGGCGGCAAGCCGCTGCGCGACGGCGCGGCCGATGCGCCCCATGCCGAAAATGCCTACTGTCCGCCCGCGCAGCGAACCGCGCGAAAAACGATAGCCTCCCTCGCGCGCCCAGCGCCCCTCACGCAGCCATGTCTCCGCGCGAGGCAGTTCGCGCACCGTGTTGAGAAGCAGGCCCACCGCCGTGTCGGCCACCTCCTCCGTGAGAACGTCGGGCGTGTTGGTCACCATGATACCTCGGCGACCGGCATGCGCGGCATCCACCGCGTCATAGCCGACACCAAAATTGGCGATGATCTCCAGATGGGGCAATGCGTCGATGAAGCCTGCCTCGACCGTCGTCATGGCTGCCATACCGCGCACTCTTGCGGCCATCTCTTCCGTCACAAGAGCCGGATCCGCCCTCTCGAGCGTCACGAGTTCGAAAGACCCGGCAATGCGATCCTTCGCATGTGGATGCAGCACGCCCGGAACCAGGATGGCGATGTCTCGTGTTTCAGCCAAATCATTCCTCCCGATTAGATGAGCCGGTGACTTTTCTGCAGGATGGTTCAGCGCTCGACGGGCTTGCCGGTCGACTGACGCACATGAAGCTCCGGCTTGATAAGTTCCTGAGCCGGATTCACCTCAGCCCCGTTCAATCTGTCGAGCAGAACGCGCGCCGCCCGACGCCCCACATCCCGCTGGCCGTTCCAGACGGTGGTCAGTGCAGGGGTCGCAATCGCCGCCTCTTCAAGATCGTCATATCCGGTTACAGAGATGTCGACGCCGGGTACAAGTCCGGCACGGGCAATGCCGTTCATGAGACCGATGGCCACGAGATCGTTCCAGCAGACCGCCGCTGTGGGCTTGTCCTTGAGCGCGAGAAACGCCCCGGCAATCTCGAAGCCGGCCTGCTTGGTGCGAGGCCCCGGAAACCGCCACTGCGGCTTGATCTCGAGCCCCGCCTTGCCCATCGCATCCACGTAGCCCTGATACCGGTCGCGGCCGGTCGAGGTCTGGTCGGTACCTCCGATCATGGCAATGCGCGTGTGTCCAAGCGAGATCAGGTGATTGGTCGCGAGCCCGGTGCCGTAGGCATCGTCGCCACGAAACACCGGCACCCGCGCACCTTCGACGGATCGGGCGATAAGCACCGTCGGCAAACCATTTTCCTCCACAAGGCGAATATCCTGTGGCGGCGTACCAATAGCCGGCGACATGATGACCCCGTCAGCCCCCAGCTGCAAAAGCGTGTCGATGAACGTGCGCTGCTTTTCCAGCTGGTCGTAATGGTTGGACAGGAGAAAGGTCTGCCGCGACCGGTCAAGTTCAGTCTCGATAGAGCGCAGAATCTCGGCAAAGAACGGGTTCATGATGTCATGAACCACGACCCCGATAATGCCGGATCGGGAGGTTCGCAGGCTTGCCGCACGCCGGTTGTAGATATAGCCGATTTCGCGCGCATGCTCCTTGATCCGCTGACGCGTTGCATCGGCGACCAGCGGACTGTCACGCAACGCCAGGGAAACAGTTGCCGTGGAGACGCCAAGCGCCTCGGCGATGGTGGAAAGTTTGATCTTCTGCGCCAGCCTGAATCCCCCCAAACGTGCGGATGGCCTTCACCACCAGGCGCAACGCAATCCATGATCGCACCACCCGCTCGTGCTGCGACGGGCTCGCAGTCGCACCCTGCTAAACTGTTTAAAGACCTGCTTACGCCACGGACGGCCAAAAGGTCAATCAGGATACGCGGCCGCAACGTCGCCTTTCAGTGAAATCGGGTCGGTTCTGCGGGAAACAGGCTGGACGATCAGATGCTAGGCTTCGACCTCGATACTGTCTTCATCGTCGACATCGTCAAAACTGGTGCCGTTCAGATTCGCTTCGACTTTGAAGAGAAGCCGCGTCAAGACCCTCTGCTCTTTCTTGTCGAATCCTTTAAGCGCAATTTTTTCGGTCTTGCGCACCGACTTCTCAATGGACCGGATGGCCTGCTCTCCTTCTTCGGTTAAGAAAACATACGCCCGGCGTCCGTCTTCCTGCGATAATCGCTTTTCAAGAAAGCCCTGATTCGTCAGTCGGTTGATGGTTTTGGTAATTGTCGGCGGACGCACACCTAAAAGAGTGGCAAGCTGGCTGGGCGTTTGCCCATTCTCCACCGATAACGCCAGCATTAACTTGTCTTGCCCCGCATATAGCCCATGCTCCAGAAGCCGCTCGGCCAGAGCGGTGCGTGAAAGCCGAGCGGCCGACTGTAGCAAACCAATTGTCGCGCCCTTTACAGCTTTGGCCATAAAAACTCCCCTTTAGACATCCTCAACGATAAGATAGAACGCCCCTTGAACAAAATAGCTCTAACGAATCCCATTGCAACCATAGATTGCTCTTACCCAGACAAATAATTATGCTCTACTTTCGTATAAAAGTTTTGCCCGGCAATTGTCTTGATAGATCGTGAGGCATGCTGTGAATACACAAGAAAATAAACCTACGCCGGCAAAGAAAATAGCGATCCTGCCAATAGGCGCTACTGAACAGCACGGCCCTCATCTGCCCCCCGAGACTGACTGGATCATTGCGCAAGGCATTGTAGAGGCCGTTAAAAGGGAGGCCCCAGAAAATCTCGGTATTGTTTTTCTTCCTGTCGAGAAGATTGGCTACTCAGTGGAGCATTCCGACTCTCCTCAAACCCAATCCATGACATTCGAGGAGGCTGCCAATCGGTGGATCGGCATCGGGGAGTCCCAGTTCAGGGCTGGTCTGCGCAAACTCGTCATTCTCAACGCCCATGGTGGCAACTCACCATTGCTCACCATTGTAACAACGGAATTGCGCGTGCGATTCGGCATGCTGGCCGCTGCCACGAGCTGGACGCGCTTTGGGTATCCGCAGGATCTCGTCTCCGAGGAAGAGCGCGCTTTTGGTATCCACGGTGGGTTTATCGAGACCTCCGTCATGCTGGCATTGCGCCCCGACATGGTGGACATGCGAAAGGCAATGGACTTCAAATCCGCCCAGGCTGACTTTTGCCGCGATTTCACACATTTGCGCGCATACGGTCCTCATGCTTTCGGCTGGATGATGCGCGACCTCGCCCGCGAGGGCGTCACCGGCAACGCAGCAGCGGCGAGCGCAGAAGCAGGAAATCGCATCATCGCCCACAGCGTGGCCGGCTTCCTGGATCTGCTTCACGATGTCGACCGGTTCGACATTTCCCACTTCGAACACTGACCGTGCAATCGCCCGGACGCCGTCTTATATAGTCGAGAAACAATTCCAGTTTTGCGAGAAATCATGTCCGACGTTCAGACCGAGACGCCCAGCGAAACCACCCCGACACAGATCCCCGTCACTGTGCTGACCGGCTATCTGGGTTCAGGCAAGACGACGCTTCTGAACCGCATTCTCACCGAAGACCACGGCAAGCGTTATGCGGTGATCGTCAACGAATTCGGCGAGATCGGCATCGACAACGACCTGATCGTGGAATCCGACGAGGAAATCTACGAAATGAACAATGGCTGCGTGTGCTGCACGGTGCGCGGCGACCTGGTGCGGGTGGTCGAAGGGCTGACCCGGCGTCCGGGCCGGTTCGACGCCATCGTCGTGGAGACCACGGGCCTGGCCGATCCCGCCCCCGTGGCGCAAACCTTCTTTATGGATGACGATGTGCGCGCCAAGACCCGCCTTGATGCGGTTGTCGCGCTGGTCGACGCCAAGCACCTGCCGCTGCGCCTGAAGGATTCCAACGAGGCCGAAGACCAGATCGCGTTCGCCGATGTCGTGATCGTCAACAAGACCGATCTCGTCACGCCGGAAGAACTGGCGGCGGTCGAGGCAACGATCCGCGCAATCAACCCGATGGCCCGCATTCACCGCGCCGAACGCGCCGGCGTTTCGCTGACCGAGGTTCTGGACCGTGGCGCGTTCGATCTGAAGCGTGTGCTCGATAATGATCCGCACTTCCTCGATCACGACGATCCCGACCATGTGTGCGGCCCCGACTGCGACCACGACCATCACGATCATCACCACGATCATGCGCACGGGCACGATCATCATCACCACGCGCATGATCATGGCGCGGCCTCGCCGATCCACGATGCGGGCGTGAAATCGCTCTCGCTGCGCGGTGGCGAGATGGACCCGAAGAAGTTCTTCCCGTGGATCGAGAAGACCACGCAGATGGACGGTCCGAGCATTCTGCGCCTCAAGGGCATCATCGCGTTCCCGGACGATCCGGACCGGTTCGTGGTGCAGGGCGTGCACATGATCATCGAGGGCGATCACCAGCGCCCCTGGCGCGAGGACGAAAAGCGCGAAACCCGCCTCGTCTTCATTGGGCGCGACCTCGACACCGAGCGTCTGCAGCGCACATTCGAGGCCTGTCAGGCATAACGCCTGACAGAGCCATCCGCGCCACGCCATACGAAATCCATAGACCTGCATCGCCCAGGACCTGCCCATATGCCCACAGTCGCCCCGCTCGACCTCGAAAGCCATTGCATTGCCACCGCGTGGCTGAACGACATTCCGCATTTCGCGCTGGCCGATGGCGTGGTGCATCGTCTCGACAATGGCCACAAATGGACAGAGGTTCATGACGGACTGCTGGCCGCCTGCCCCGACGTCGATCGGGCACGCCTCATCACCGGCGGCGAAGATGGGCGGGTCACGGCACTTGCGGCTGACGGCACGGTGGAGACGCTGGCCGAGATCAGCCGCAAATGGGTGACCAGCGTTGCAGCCGGGCCGCAGGGCGCGGTCGGTTTCGCGGTCGGGCGCAACGCCTATGTGCGCTTTGCCGATGGGAAACAGCGCGAATTCCAGCACCCGCGCTCGGTGGAAGGCATCGCCTTCGCGCCGAAGGGGATGCGGCTTGCGGTCGCCCGCTACAATGGCGCGACGCTGCATTTTCCGGCAACCGACGGCAAGCCGACTGAGCTGGAATGGGCCGGCGCTCACACCGGCATCACCTTCTCGCCGGACGGCAAGTTCCTCGTCACCACCATGCAGGAAAACGCCCTGCATGGCTGGAAACTCGCGGACGGCAAGCACATGCGCATGGCCGGCTATCCGGGAAAGGTGAAGAGCTTTTCGTGGAGCGCCAAGGGCAAGTGGCTCGCCACGTCCGGCGCGCCGGCAGCCATTGTCTGGCCCTTCCAGGCGAAGGACGGCCCGATGGGCAAGGCGCCGCTTGAGCTGGGAACCCGCGGCGACACGATGGTGACGCAGGTCTGCTGCCACCCGACCGAGGAGATCGTCGCCGTCGGCTACGGCGACGGCATGATCCTGGCCGGGCGCTTTGCCGACCAGAAGGAGGTGCTTCTGCGCCGGCAGGGCAATGGTGCGATCACCGCCATGGCCTGGGACGATGATGGCCGCCGCCTCGCCTTTGGCTCGGAGACCGGTGAAAGCGGCGTGGTGGATATCGCGGGTTGAATTTCACGCCCTGTGCCTCAGTCTTCGCTTGCAGCGCGCGCCGCGTCCTGTAGCTTCCTCACCTGACTGGAAGCATGGGGGAGCGAGCGGTGGATAGCAGGCGCACAGCGCAGGAGATGCCTGCCCGGCTTGAACTCACCCCCGCGACCTATCGCCATCTTCTGAAAACGGCGCACCGCCACGCATCGCACCAGATCGAAGCGGAAGACCTGCTGCATGAAACGCTGATCGCCGCACTGACTGCCGGCAACCGCCCATGCGTGGAGAACCGCGCCTGGCTTCAGGGCGTCATGCGCAACGTGGCGGCGACGAAACGGCGCTCCGCCTACCGCCGGTCAACCCGTGAGAACGCCGCAATTCTTTTTGAACCATCGGAAGACGGGGATGTTCCGACCGCGTTTCTCGCCGGCCTTCCGAGGAGCCAGAGAATTGTCGCGCTTCTGGCTCTCGGCGGTCATACGCGCAATGAAATCCGGCACCTTCTGCGCATTTCCGATGCGAGCCTGCGTCAGCGCATTGCCGGCCTGCGCCAGCGTTGGCGCGATGCCGCGCCCGATGCAACTCCCCTTCCCGGAAAGCTTTTGGCGGGCACGCTCGCCTTCGGCACGATCCGGCAGAGCCTTCTTCCGCTGACCGGTCGCAATTCTGCATTCCTTGCAAGCCACGATCCGGACGGACACCTCTTTGCGGTAAGTTTTTCTCACCCCAAAGCTCACAAACCTGGCTCCTGCGGCAATTAAGAAGCAGAACCCACATTGTAACATCAGGAGATACACATGCTTTCCAACGTCCGCATCGGCACCATCTGCTATTACGTCACCGACATTGACCGCACGGAGGCGTTCTACCGCGATGTGGTCGGGCTGAATGTCCAGAGGATGGAAGGGGACGAGGAGGCGGGCGACTGGCTGCTGGCCAGCATCGAGAACAATATCGAACTCATCTTCTTCAAGATGGAGTCCCGCCCCGGAAACACCCCCATAGTGGTGTTCGACCTCTCCGAAGGTGGCATCGATACCGTTGTGGAGGGTCTTGCGGAGAAAGGCGCGACGATCGTGACGCCTGTCAGCCATGCTCCGGGCGGCTGGTCTGCCGAATTTGCCGACCCGGACGGACATGTCCTGTCCGTCTACCAGTCGGAAGAGCGCCCGCGCAAAAGCGCATAAGCATCACCGCACCAGCACCGCTCGCAGATCGTTGACATTCGTGCCGGTTGGCCCCGGCGCGAACAGATCGTCCAGCGCATCGAACGCGCCCCAGGCGTCATGCGCGGCCAGCAGCGCCTTCGGGTCGTGGCCGGCAGAGCGCAGACGCGCGACGGTGCCGTGATCGGCAAAGGCACCGGCATTCTCCTCCGACCCGTCGATGCCATCCGTATCGGCGGCGAAAGCCGAGATGCCGGAAACGCCCTCAATGCCGAGCGCAAGCGCCAGAAGGAATTCTGTGTTGCGCCCGCCGCGCCCGCCGCTTCGGCGCAGCGTGACCGTGGTTTCACCGCCCGAAAGCAGCACGACCGGTTTTCTGAAAGGCCGGTCGCGCAGCGCCACCTCACGGGCAATCGCTGCATGAACGCCGCCCACCTCGCGCGCTTCGCCCTCAATCGCATCCGACAGGATGACGGCAGGCACGCCCTGCGCTTCGGCGGCGGCCGAAGCGGCTTCCAGCGAACGCGCGGCCGAGGCGATGACGTGAACCTCATGGCCTGAAAAACGTGGATCATCCGGCTTTGGTGCGTCTGCCGCAGGCGATGCGAGATGCTGCATCACCGCATCGGGCAGCTGCATGCCATAGGTCTCGATCACCGCAAGCGCATCCGCGCGGCTTGCCGTGTCAGGCACGGTCGGACCGGATGAAACAAGTGCCGGATCATCGCCGGGAATGTCCGAAACGATCAGCGAGACCACGCGCGCGGGATGAGCTATAGCGGCCAACCTGCCGCCCTTGATTGCGGAAATGTGCTTGCGCACCGTGTTCATGGCCGAGATCGGCGCGCCGGACGCCAGAAGCGCCTCGTTGACGGCGATCTCGTCGGCAAGCGTCAGGAAGCCTGCCGGTGCGGGCAGCAGGGCTGAACCGCCGCCGCAAACGAGCGCGATCACCAGATCATCCGGGCCAAGCCCGGTCACGCTCTCCATGAGACGCTTTGCGCCGGAAAGGCCGGCCTCATCCGGCACCGGGTGCGCCGCCTCCAGAACCTCGATCATGCGGGTCGGCGCGCCATAGCCGTAGCGGGTCACGACCACGCCTTCCAGAGGCCCGTCCCAGACATCCTCCAGCGCTGCCGCCATCTGGGCCGCCCCCTTGCCGGCCCCGACCACAATGGTGCGGCCCCGGGGCTTTTCCGGTAGGAATGCGCGAATGGTCTTGGCCGGGTCGGCGGCAGCGACAGCAGCGTCGAACAGTCTTGTGAAAAACGCCTTCGGATCGATGCTGCCGGTCACATGCGCCCCCTGAACTTACAAGGCGCTTTTGGCAGCCTCTCCTGCGACATAGGTTTCCACGATGGCGCGGTCATCAGCAAGCGTCTGGAGCAGGAAAAGCTCCTCGGCCAGCGTTTCGATGCGCTCCATGCGCAGCGCCATGACCGGCGTTGCGCGCGCATTCAGAACCACGATATCGGCGTCAGTGCCCGGTTCCAGCGTGCCCACGCGCTCCGACAGGGAAAGCGCCTCGGCATTGCCGCGCGTGATCTGCCAGAAGGAGGCCAGCGGGTTCAGCTTCTCGCCATTGAGCGCGATGACCTTGTAGCCCTCATCCATGGTGCGCAGCATGGAGTAATTGGTGCCGCCGCCCACATCCGTCGCCGAGGCCAGCCGCAGCGGCTTCTCACGCTTGCGATAACGCAGATAGTCGAACAGGCCGGAGCCGAGGAAGAGGTTTGAGGTGGGGCAGAACACGGCGACCGAGCCCGTGTCCGAAAGCACATCCGCCTCGCGCTCGGAGAGATGAATGCAATGGCCGAGCAACGCCTTGGGGCCAAGCAGGCCGTAATGCTCATAGATGCCGGTATAGTCCGGCGCGTCGGGATAAAGCTCCAGCGTGAAGGCGATCTCGTCGTGATTTTCAGACAGATGCGTCTGCATGTGGAGGTCGGGGAACTCGCGCATCAGTGCTGCGGCCATCTCCAGCTGCTCGGGGCTGGAGGTGATGGCGAAACGCGGCGTGACGGCATAGTTGAGCCGCCCCCTGCCGTGCCATTCGCCGATCAGCGCCTTCGTGTCGTCGTAAGAGGACTGCGGCGTGTCGGTGAGTGCGGCCGGCGCGTTGCGGTCCATCATCACCTTACCGCCAACAACGCACATATTGCGCGCCAGCGCCTCGCCGAAAAAGGCCTCAGCGCTTTCCTTGTGAACGGAGCAATAGGCGGCAACCGTGGTCGTGCCGTTGCGCAGCAGCTCATCGAAGAACAGACGGGCGATGTGACGACCGTGCTGAATGTCGGAGAACCTGGTTTCTTCGGGGAAAGTGTAGTTGTTCAGCCAGTCCAGAAGCTCGGCGCCATAGCTCGCGATCACCTGCATCTGCGGGAAATGCGCATGGGCGTCGATGAAGCCCGGCAGGATGAGATGCGGGCGATGATCCACCATCGCGTGCCCCGCTTCGGCGCCGGCTACGACCTCGGCAAAGCTGCCGGCAGCGAGGATAACGCCGTCTTCGACCAGAACCGCGCCATCCTCTTCAAAGAGGTATGAATCGTGATCATCGATGCTCCGCGGCTCGGTCTTGAAGGACAGAAGCCTGCCACGGATGAGTTTCTGTGCCATGCGCTAGCGCGCCTCCTCGAACCAGGTCACGATCAGCCGCCTCTCTTCTTCGGTGATGCCCGAGACATTGCCGGGCGGCATGGCGTGGCTGCGGCCTGCCTGCAGATAGATTTCACGCGCGTGCTCGGCAATAGCCGCATCCGTGTCGAGCACAACATTCTTCGGCGGTGAAGGTACCCCATCATAGCCCGGCACGGCAGCATGGCACATGGCGCAGCGCCCCATCACCGTGTCGCGCACGGCGGGAAAATGGGTCGAGGCGACGAAGGTCTGTCCCGTCGCCGAAAGCTTCGTCTCGCCCGTCAGCACCTGCGGCACGGTGGAGAGCCACATGATGATGATGAAGAGAACGCCGGCCAGGCCCCAGGTCCAGTGCGGGGTGCCCTTGCGGGCGTGCACCGTGTTGAAATAGTGCCGGATCAGCACGCCGATGATGAAGATGAGCGATGCGATCACCCAGTTGAACTGGGTGCCGAAGGCCAGCGGATAGTGGTTCGACAGCATCAGGAAGACGACGGGCAGCGTCAGGTAATTGTTGTGCAGCGAGCGCTGCTTGGCCTGCAGGCCAAGCTTCGGGTCGGGCGTGCGCCCCGCCTTCAGATCGGCCACCACGATCTTCTGGTTGGGGATGATGATCAGGAAGACATTCGCCGTCATGATGGTCGCGGTGAAAGCGCCCAGATGCAGGAAGGCCGCGCGACCGGTGAAGAGCTGCGTATAGCCCCACGCCATCACCACCAGGATCACATAGAGAACCAGCATCAGCGCCGTGTCGTTTTTGCCGAGCGGCGATTTGCACAGAAGGTCGTAGAGCAGCCAGCCAAGCCCAATGGAAGCGAGCGAGATCAGGATGCCGCCCCAGGCGGGCACATCGAGCACATTGCGGTCGACCAGATAGAGATCCGCGCCCGCATAATAGACGATGGCCAGCAGCGCGAAGCCGGACAGCCAGGTGGAATAGGATTCCCATTTGAACCAGGTCAGGTGCTCCGGCATGGAGGCCGGCGCGACCATGTATTTCTGGATGTGGTAGAAGCCGCCGCCATGGACCTGCCATTCCTCGCCATGCACGCCCTCGGGCAGGCCCGGCCGCTTCACCAGCCCCAGATCGAGCGCGATGAAATAGAAGGATGAGCCAATCCAGGCAATGGCCGTGACCACGTGCAGCCAGCGCACGCCAAAAGACAGCCAGTCCCACAAAACCGCGTATTCGTTCATGCCAGCTTCCTCAACTCCACCGGGCGCAGGGTGACGGAACCCGATATAAACGGAAAGCGGATAAGATCACGATGACTTTCAAAAAATTTTGGAAAATAATGCGCGCGAAACACCTGGGGGCAGTGCATGGCCTATCTCGACAACATCGCCGTTTTTGTCCGCGTCGTGGAACTCGGCAATCTGTCTTCTGCGGGCCGCGACATGCGGCTTTCTCCGGCCGTTGCCTCGAACCGGGTGAAAGAGCTCGAAAAGCACCTCGGCGTGCGGCTCTTCAACCGCACCACGCGCCAGCTCACCCCCACCGAGCAGGGCCGCGTCTTCTATGAGGGCGCGCGCAAGGTTCTCGAAGCGGTGGCGGAAGCCGAAGCCTCGGTCGCCGATCTTTCCGGCCAGCCGCGCGGCACGATCCGCGTCACCGCGCCGCTCGGCATCGGCAAACGGCTGATCGCCAGCGGCATTCCCGAATTTCGTGACCGATATCCCGAGATCGAGGTTCGCTTACGGCTCTCCGACCATGAGGTCGACATGATGCGCGAGGGCATCGACGTCGCCTTCAAGCTCGGCATTCTGGAAAATTCCTCATTCCGCATGCGCGGCATCATGGATTGCGAGCGCGTTCTGGCGGCAGCCCCTGATTATCTGCAACGACGCGGCGAACCGAAGACGCCCGAAGCGCTGATTGATGAGCGTCACGATTGCCTGATGCTGCGCTTTCCCGGTGCGCGCGAGCATTTCTGGGTGTTACAGACGCCAGAGGGCGCCCGAAAGTTCGAGGTTGGCGGCCCGTTCGATTCCGACGATGGCGACGTGATCACCGACTGGGCGCTTGCCGGGCGCGGCATCGTCAACAAACCCCGCTTCGAGATCGAGCCATTCCTGCGCGACGGACGGCTCCAGGTGGTCCTGCCTGAAACCCCGCCCGTGCCGGTAAAGCTTGCCGCGCTCTACCCGCACAAGAAATTTCAGGACCCGAAAGTGCGGTTGCTGGTCGACTTCATGGCAAGCCGTTGCCAGAAGATGATTGGCGAGACCCTGTCGGAGCAATGATGGTCAGCCTGCACGCAGGCTTTCCAGACCGCGTTGAACAAGCTCGCGCATGAGCCGCTGATAGGGAACACCGCGCTTCTTCGCCTCAGCCTTCACCGCATCAAGCTGGCTTTGCGGCATGCGCATATTCACCCTTGCCGCCTTGTTCTCGAACTCGAAACCAGCGGGTTTGAACGCGCCAAAATCCAGATCGGAAAGATCCTGATCGAGGAAGTCTTCCGCATCCTTATCGGTTTTCAGTTTGGGAACGCTGCGTTTCATAGCGTTTCACCTCCTTGGCATGCATATAGCGCGCTGTGATCGGACGAATAAGACGCTTCCCATCAACCATACGAAAGGTCACGCCTATGAACATGGGGCGGCCCTGCCGGTTGCGCCCGATGACGATGTAGCGGTCTTCGGGCCCAGAGTGTGCGGGATCAGGCGCAATCAGCGGGTCATGAAGAAGCGCATGTTCGATCTCGTCCTTCGAGACACCATGCTTTGCGCATTTCGGCCAGTTTCCGATGTCCCAGTCAAAGCCCGCGATCTTCATTCATCAAGTATGTAGTTTTGTACACACAAATGTCAACATCACGACTGTAGAGCCGTCAGTATCTCCGCAGCCGCCATCGCCGCGATGACGGCGGGGCGTTTGTCGTGTACGGCATCGCCGCCGATGGGCGTGACGAGCTTGGAGAAACGGTGTTCGTCACCGCCGTTTTTCAGATACCAGCTCTTGAAGGTGGCACGTTTGGTCTTCGACCCGATCATGCCGACATAGGCCGCATCGTCACGTGCCAGCGCCTCGGCAACTAGCAGGAAATCGAGCGCGTGATCATGGGTCAGGATCACGAAGGCGGTTCCGGCGGAGGCTTCACGCACCGCCTCTTCCGGCAGGGCCGCAAGGCGCGTCTCCACATCATCCGGAAAATCTTCAAGCGCCTCCTTGCGGGTCTCGACCACCAGCACCCGCACGGGCAGCGGGGTCAGCGCTGCCGCCAGCGCATGGCCGACATGGCCGCCGCCAAACAGGATCACCTGCGGGAAGGTGCTTGCCGCTTCGCCAGCACGCTTCACGAGCGCCTCGCGCTCCGCCTGATCGAGTAGGCGAAAGTCGAGCGCCACCCGTCCGCCGCAGCACTGGCCGATTTCCGGCCCGAGCGGGATGTCGAGGCTTCCGTTTGCGAGATTGTCCGAGATGAGTTCGCGTGCCCGGGCAATCGCCAGAAATTCGAGCTGGCCGCCACCGATGGTTCCGAAAATGGCTTCGAGGGAAACGAGCATCCATGCGCCCTCTTCGCGCGGGGTGGAGCCCTTCGCCTCGCGTACCTCTACGAGAGCGACAGACGGCGAGGCTTGCAGGAAGGCCCTGAGGGCAGCGGTTGAATGGGTCATCGGTGCGGCCATATCAGTAGTTCCTGGCCCTAGCGTGCGCCTTCCGCCCGGACCCGCTCCACCGCCATCAACACACGCTCGGGCGTGGCCGGCGCATCGAGACGCGGGCAGACCTTGTGATCGGCCACGCTCGCCACCGCATCGGACAGCGCGTGAAGCACGCACATGGCCAGCATGAAGGGCGGCTCGCCCACGGCCTTGGAGCGGTGCACCGTCGGTTCGGCGTTTTCCGCCCAGTCGGCAAGCGCCACGTTGAACACTTTCGGCCGGTCGGATGCGAGTGGAATCTTGTAGGTGGAAGGCGCATGGGTCCGAAGCCGCCCCTTGCCGTCCCAGACCAGTTCTTCGGTCGTCAGCCAGCCCATGCCCTGAATGAAGCCGCCCTCGATCTGGCCAATGTCGATGGCGCGGTTCAGCGAGCGGCCTGTCTCATGCAGGATGTCGACGCGCTCGACCATGTATTCGCCGGTCAGCGTGTCGATGGAAACCTCGGCACAGGCGGCGCCATAGGCGAAGTAATAGAAAGGCCGCCCCTGTCCCTTGTCGCGATCCCAGTGGATCTTCGGCGTCTTGTAGAAACCGGCGGCCGAAAGCTGGATGCGGGCCATATAGGCCTCGCGGATGAGGTCGGCAAAGGGGATTTCGCGGTTGCCGATGCGCACGCGGCCCGGCAGGAACACGACCTGATCCTTCGGCACGTCATGGGCTTCGGACGCGAAGTCGATCAGCCGGGACTTGATCTGCCGCGCCGCATCCTGCGCGGCCATGCCGTTCAGATCGGAACCGGAGGAGGCCGCCGTTGCGGACGTGTTGGGCACCTTGCCGGTGGTCGTGGCGGTGATTTTCACCTGATCGATGTCGATCTGGAATTCTTCGGCCACCACCTGCGCCACCTTGGTGTAGAGCCCCTGCCCCATCTCGGTGCCGCCATGGTTCAGATGCACGGAGCCATCCGTATAGACATGCACCAGCGCGCCGGCCTGGTTGAAATGCGTGGCGGTGAAGGAGATGCCGAACTTTACCGGCGTCAGCGCAAGGCCGCGCTTGATGACCGGGCTTTTTGCGTTAAAGGCCGCGATTTCGCGTCGGCGCGCGGCATAATCGCTGCTTTCCTCCAGTTCCGCGATGACCCGTTCTGCGACATTGTCCTCCACCGTCTGGTGGTAGGGCGTGATGTTGCGGTCGTCGGTGCCGTAGAGGTTTTTCTTGCGGATTTCGAGCGGGTCTTTGCCCAGCGCAAAGGCCACCTCATCGATGATGCGCTCTGCGCCGACCATGCCCTGCGGCCCACCGAAACCGCGAAACGCGGTGTTGGACACGGTGTTGGTATAAAGCGGGCGCGAAACGGCTCGCGCAGCGGGGTAGAAATAGGTGTTGTCGCAGTGAAACAGTGCCCGGTCGGTCACCGGACCGGAGAGATCGGCTGCGTAGCCGCAGCGCGCGGCATAGGTGAAATCAACGCCGAGAATGGCACCCTCATCATCGAAACCGACTTCATAGTCGATCAGGAAGTCGTGGCGCTTGCCGGTCGCTGTCATGTCGTCGTCACGGTCGGGACGCAGCTTGACGGGACGGTTCAGCTTCTTGGCCGCGATGGCCGAAATCACCGCAAACAAATTGGCCTGCGTTTCCTTGCCGCCGAACCCGCCACCCATGCGCCGCACCTCGATGGTGACGGCGTGGGACGAAACGCCCAGCGCATGCGCCACCATGTGCTGCACCTCGCTCGGGTGCTGGGTGGAGGAAAACACGGTCACATCGCCATCCTCGCCGGGCATGGCGAAGGCGATCTGGCCTTCGAGATAGAAATGGTCCTGTCCGCCAACCCGCATCTGGCCCTTGATGGAATGTGGGGCGGCGGCGATGGCCGCGGCACTGTCGCCGCGCTCAAGCTTGAGAGGCGCGGTGACAAGGCGGGCATCGGCGCCCGCATCGGCAATGTCGATCAGTGCGGGTTCTTCCGCATACTCGATCTTGGCCAGACGGCAGGCACGGCGGGCGGCTTCGCGCGTTTCGGCAATCACAGCAAAGATGGGCTGGCCGAAGAACTGAACCCTGTCACTGGCTAGAATGGGTTCGTCATGCAGACCGGTGGGGCTGATGTCGTTTTCGCCGGGAATGTCGTCCGCTGTCAGAACGGTGACCACACCTTGCGCGGCACGCACTTTCGAAAGATCCATGCTCGTGATCGTGCCATGCGCCACTTCGGCAAGGCCGAGACAGGCATGCAGTGTGCCCACGGGTTCGGGCATGTCGTCGATATAGACGGCCTCGCCACTGACATGCTTGTGCGCGGAATCGTGTTTTTGATCACTGGCGACGCCGCCGGCGATCCTTGCCTTGTCCAGATCAAGCATTTCGTGCCGAGTCATGATCAGGCCGCCTCATATCTGGAGAGGTTTGCCGCGCCGCCCGTGCTTTCAAGATAGAAGCGGCGGAGCAGGTTTTTCGCGACCATCATGCGATAGTCGGCAGAGGCACGCATGTCGCTGATCGGCTGGAAATCGTCCTCATAGGCCGAAAGTGCTGCCTCGACCGTCTCCTGCGTCCACGCCTTTCCAGCAAGCGCTGCTTCGACGGCTTTGGCGCGTTTTGGTGTCGCCGCCATGCCGCCATAGGCGATGCGGGCGGCTTCAACCCGGCCATCGGCGATACTGATGTCGAAAGCGCCCAGAACCGCCGTGATGTCTTCATCGCGGCGCTTGGAGATTTTCCAGACCGCGAAACGGGAGGCCGCATCGGGCACCTGCACATGCACCGCCTCGACGAACTCGCCGGGCAAACGATCCTGCTTGCCGTAGTCGATGAAGAAATCTTCCAGCGGAATGGTGCGGCGCGCGCTGCCCTTGCGCAGCGTGAGCGTTGTGCCAAGCGCGATCAGTGGCGGCGGCGTATCGCCGATGGGCGAGCCATTGGCGATGTTGCCGCCAATCGTGCCCATATTGCGCACCTGCTCGCCGCCAATACGGTCGATCAGTGCGCCGAGTTGCGGAATGCGCTTTGCCAAAAGCGCGAACGCATCGGAATAGCTGACGCCAGCGCCGATATGGATCGTGCCATTGTCTTCGCGGATGTCACGCAATTCATCGAGCCCGCCAATGAACACCACCGGCGCAATCTCGCGCATGAACTTCGTGACCCAGAGCCCCACATCCGTGGCACCGGCAACGATGGTGGCCTTTGGCTCGGCTTCGAGAATCGTGGCAAAATCGTCGACATCCGCGGGAATAAGCAGGCGCTCGCGGCCTGAGCCGCTCTCCACCCGCGCGCCATCCTTCATACCTTCCAACGCGGCGATGACCGCAGCGCGCTCCGTCGCCAACGGATCCGACGCCGCATCGCCATAGGTGGAGGCGGCCAGCGCGGCGCGCACGATGGGCTCATAGCCGGTGCACCGGCAGAGATTGCCCTGCAGTGCCCTTTCGACAGCACGCTCGGTGGGCTGCGGTTCGCGCATCCAGAGCGCATAAAGCGACATGACGAAGCCCGGTGTGCAGAAGCCGCATTGCGAACCGTGATGATCCACGAGCGCCTGCTGAACCGGGTGCAGACTGCCATCGGCACGTTTCAGATGCTCCACTGTCACCACATGGCAGGCATCGAGCGAACCGAGGAAACGAATGCAGGCATTGACGCTCTCATAGACGAGTTCGCCATTGCGCAAACGGCCCACAAGCACGGTGCAGGCGCCGCAATCGCCTTCCGCGCAGCCTTCCTTGGTGCCTGTCAGACGCTGGCGCAGGCGCAGATAATCGAGGAGCGTTTCGTCCGGCCGCACATCGGCTAGGGTGACAGGCGTGCCGTTCAACAGAAAGCGGATTTCAGAACGCGCTTTCATCAGCTTCCCCTGTAGGTGGAGTAGCCATAGGGCGAGAGAAGCAACGGCACATGATAATGCGCCTGCTCGGCCATGCCAAAGCGGATAGGCACCTGATCGAGGAAGGCCGGGGCCGGCAGATCGGCACCGTGCGCCCGCAGATAGGCACCGGCCTCGAACACCAGTTCGTAAAAACCGGTGCGAAACGCATCGCCGGCAAGCAGCGGCGCATCGCAGCGTCCATCGCTGTTGGTCCTGACCGTCTTCACATGAGTACGCACATCGCCCTCCAGGCGATAGAGCGCAATCTCCAGTCCTCCGGCCGGTTTTCCGCTGGCCGTGTCCAGCACATGGGTCGTCAGACGACCCTCACCCGCATTGCTCATGCGGCCTCCCTATCAACTCGCTCAAGCCACTTGCGCGTCTACCACTTGATTGTGGGGCAAATTGATTGCGAGCATAAGAGGACGCGCTAAGGAAGAACAACAAAACTCTTTCAAATTTTTCAGGAAAGTACCTCCCGCATTCCATCTATTATCCTTGCCAATAGCGAATTTCGGACAGATTGCATGACCCGCTACCTGAGAAACATGATCGGCTACGGCCAGACCCCACCCAGTGCCGACTGGCCCGGCGGCGCGAAGGTCGCGGTGCAGTTCGTCGTCAATTACGAAGAAGGCGGCGAAAACTGCATATTGCACGGCGACGGGGCCTCCGAAGCCTTCCTGTCCGAAGTGGTGGGCGCGGCCCCCTGGCCCGGCATGCGCCACTGGAACATGGAATCCATCTATGAGTATGGCGCGCGTGCCGGCTTCTGGCGGCTCCACCGCATGCTCACGGCAGCCGGCGTGCCCGTCACCGTTTTCGGCGTCGCCACAGCACTTGCCCGCAGCCCCGACCAGCTTGCCGCCATGCAGGACGCCGGCTGGGAGATCGCCTCGCACGGTCTGAAATGGATCGACTACCGCGCACACACGGAGGAAAGCGAGCGGGCCGATCTTCTGGAGGCCATCCGGCTGCACACCGAAGTGGTGGGCGAGCGCCCGCGCGGCCTCTATCTCGGTCGCACCTCGGTCAATTCGGTAAAGCTGGCCATCGAGGAAGGCGGGTTCGACTGGATTTCCGACACCTATGACGACGACCTGCCCTACTGGATCGATCATGACGGCCATGGGCACGGCACGCGCGCGCAGCTGGTCATCCCCTACACGCTCGACGCAAACGACATGCGCTTTGCCACCGCACAGGGTTTTAACTCTGGCGATCAGTTTTTCAGCTATCTGAAGGACGCTTTCGACACGCTTTACGCCGAGGGGGAAGCAGGACGGTCGGGCATGATGAGCATCGGACTGCATTGCCGGCTCATCGGCCGGCCGGGACGCGCCGCAGCCCTTCAGCGCTTCATCGACTATGTGAAGAGCCACGATCATGTGTGGCTTGCGACACGTGGCGAGATCGCTCGGCACTGGCGCGAAAAGCACCCTTATAAAGCGCCGGCCCTGCGCCCGAGCCGCATGAGCGAACCGGAGTTCATCGAACGGTTCGGCAGCATCTACGAGCATTCACCCTGGATCGCCGAGCGCGCGGTGAAGCTGGAGCTGGGCCCCGCACATGACACAGCTGGCGGCCTTGCCAACGCTTTGGCACGCGCCTTCCGTTCGGCCAGCGAAGACGAACGCCTTGGGGTTCTCAAAGCGCACCCGGACCTTGCCGGAAAGCTGGCGGCAGCCAAAAGGCTGACCAAGGAATCGAGCAAAGAGCAGGCTTCGGCAGGGCTTGATGCACTGACCGACAGCGAGCGCGCCCGCTTCACCGAACTCAACACCGCCTACACGCGAAAATTCGGCTTTCCCTTCATCATCGCCGTCAAGGACAACACCAGGGACAGCATTCTGAAGGCCTTCGAAACCCGGTTAGAGAACAGCCGCGACGAGGAATTCGCCACCGCCTGCCGGCAGGTGGAGCGGATCGCCCGGCTGCGGCTCAACGACATCCTTCCCGCATGAGTTCAGGACAAAGAAGATGAGCGCCCGCACCTATTACGCCCCGCATGGCGGGCATCCGCCGCAGACCCAGCTCCTGACCGATCGCGCGGTTCTGACGGACGCCTATGCGCTGATGCCGAAGGGCGTCATGCAGGACATCGTCACCAGCCTGCTGCCGTTCTGGGAAAAAACCCGCTGCTGGATCATCGCGCGGCCTCTGTCCGGCTTCGCCGAGACCTTTTCGCAATACATCATGGAAGTGGAGCCCGGCGGCGGCAGCGACCGGGCCGAACTCGATGAGACGGCGGAAGGCGTGCTTTTCATCGTCGAGGGCGAGCTGACCGTCGAGATCGCCGGCGAGACGCACAAGATGACACCCGGCGGCTACGCCTATCTGCCGCCATCGAGCGGCTGGACCGCTCACAACCGGGGAAGTTCACCCGCGCGGTTCCACTGGATCCGCAAGGCCTATGAGCCCGTCAACGGCCTCGACATGCCTGATCCGCTGTTTCTGAACGAGGCCGATGTCGCGCCCTCTCCCATGCCGGGAACGGATGGCAAATGGTCAACGACACGCTTTGTCGATCCGGCCGATCTACGCCACGACATGCATGTAACCATCGTCACGCTTCAGCCCGGCGCGGTGATCCCCTTTGCCGAAACGCATGTCATGGAACACGGTCTCTATGTGCTGGAAGGCAAGGCCGTCTACCGGCTCAACCAGGACTGGGTGGAAGTGGAAGCCGGCGACTTCATGTGGCTGCGCGCCTTCTGCCCGCAGGCCTGCTATGCGGGCGGGCCCGGCAATTTCCGCTACCTGCTCTACAAGGACGTCAACCGGCACGCCAAACTCGCCGGCAGCTTCGCGCGATGAAACGGATCGAAGCTGAAAAGCTGACACGCGCGGCCTTCGCGCCCTTCGGCGACGTGATCGAGACCGAGGGTGCGGAAAGCTTCCTCATCAATGCCGGCAAGTGCCGCCGCTTTCACGATCTGGCGACGGTCGAAACGGCGGGCGAAAACGCCCGCATTCTGATCAACATCTTTCGCGGCACGCCCTATGCACTGCCGCTCAAGCTTTCCATGGTCGAGCGGCACCCGCTTGGAAGCCAGGCCTTCATGCCGCTTTCGCCAGCCCCCTTTCTGGTGATCGTGTGCCCGGATGAAGACGGGCGCCCCGGCGCCCCCCGCGCCTTCATCACGCATCCCGGACAGGGCGTGAACTATGCGCGCGGCACCTGGCATGGCGTCCTGACGCCCATCGACGCACCCCAGGATTTCGTGGTGGTCGACCGTGGCGGAGACGGCAACAATCTCGAAGAATTCCACTTCTCCGACCCCTATGAAATCACGGTGCCATCCTTCACATGACCGCTCCCGACCTTCACCTCATCAACCGGCTGCTCGACGTGATCGAACAGGACATCCTGCCGAAAACCGCAGAAGGCGTCGCCCATGGCAACAAGCTCTTCGGCGCGGCCATCCTGAAGAAAAGTGATCTGTCGCTTGTGCTTGCCGAAACCAACAATGAGCTGGAAAACCCGCTCTGGCATGGCGAGGTTCATACGCTGAAGCGGTTCTACGAACTGCCGAAGGATGCGCGCCCGGACACGAAAGACTGCATCTTCCTGTCCACGCACGAGCCCTGCTCGCTGTGTCTTTCGGCGATCACCTGGACCGGCTTCGACAATTTCTACTATCTGTTCAGCCACGAAGATTCGCGCGACGCCTTCGCGATCCCGCACGATTTGAAGATCCTCAAGGAGGTCTTCACGCTGGAGCCCGGCGGTTACAATGCCGAAAACGCTTTCTGGAAAAGCTACGCCCTGCCCGCTCTGGCAGCAGCGCTGCCAGCGGCTGATGCGGGAGCTGTGAAAGCGCGGATAGCAACGCTCGCCGCAGCCTATGCCGCCCTTTCCGAGCGCTATCAGGACAGCAAGGCGGAGAACGACATTCCGCTGAACTGACGGGGATGGCTGGGCTGGGCAGCCCCACCGGAGCGCGCCTTACCTTTGTCTGCCTTCACCTCATCCTGAGCCTGTCGAAGGGCGAGGTGAAGGCACGCACAACATCACCGCCTGAGCGCGTCATGCCGCCCTCGCCCTTCGACAAGCTCAGGATGAGGGCTGTGTCTGAACCGCCATGAGAAACGATGCTCTGAACACTTCAAAGCCCAAGACGATGCGGAAGCGCTGGTGACATGGGAGAGGTGAACAAGCACCTCAAGGCATCGGAAAGCACTGTAACGCAAGACGAGGCGATGCAACCAAGGCAAGGCGCGGCGAGGCAACCCAAGGCGAGGCGAGACGAGGCAAGGCAAGGCAAGGCAAGGCAAGCGCCTCACGTCTCCCTGCCTTCACCTCATCCTGAGCTTGTCGAAGGGCGGGGTGAAGGCACGCGCCAACGTCACCACCTGAGCGCGTCATGTCGCCCTCGCCCTTCGACAAGCTCAGGATGAGGGCTGTGTCTGAACCGCTGAGAAAGACGATGCTCTGAGCGCTTCAAAACCCAAGACAATGCGGAAGCGCTGATGATCTGGGAGAGATAAACAAGCACCTCACGGCATCGCAAAGCGCTGCAACGCAACCTCAAGGCGGGGCAAGGCAGGGCAAGGCAAGACAAGCGCCCCACATCTCCCTGCCTTCACCTCACCCTGAGCTTGTCGAAGGGCGGGGTGAAGGCACGCGCCAACGTCACCGCCTGAGCCCGTCATGCCGCCCTCGCCCTTCGACAAGCTCAGGATGAGGGCTGTGATTTGCCGACGCTTAGACCCGTTCCATCGCCAGTGCGATGCCCTGACCGACACCGATGCACATGGTGGCGAGTGCCAGTTTGCCGCCGGTGGCCTGCAGCTCAAGTGCTGCCGTGCCGGAAATGCGCGCGCCCGACATGCCGAGCGGATGGCCAAGCGCGATTGCGCCGCCATTCGGGTTCACCTGCGGCGCATCCTCGGCAAGACCCAGTTCACGCAGCACGGCGATGCCCTGCGAGGCGAAGGCCTCGTTGAGCTCGATGACATCGAAATCCGAGGGTTTCAGGCCAAGCCGCGCACAAAGGCGCTGCGTCGCCGGAGCCGGGCCGATGCCCATGATGCGCGGCGGAACGCCAGCCGTCGCGCCGCCGAGAATGCGGGCAATCGGCGTCAGACCGTATTTCTTCGCCGCTTCTTCCGAAGCGATGATGAGGGCCGCCGCACCGTCATTGACGCCGGAGGCGTTGCCGGCGGTCACGCTGCCGCCCTCGCGGAAAGGCGTCGGCAGCTTGCCGAGCTTTTCAACCGTGGTGCCAGGGCGCGGATGCTCATCCCTGTCGACCACCACCGGATCGCCCTTTCGCTGGGGAATGGTGACGGGGATGATTTCCTTTGCGAGACGCCCGTTTTCCTGCGCGGCGACAGCCTTGTCCTGGCTGCGCACGGCAAAGGCGTCCTGATCGGCGCGGCTGACGGAGAAGTCCGCCGCCACGTTCTCGCCCGTTTCCGGCATGGAATCGATGCCATACTGTTTCTTGAGCACCTTGTTGACGAAGCGCCAGCCAATCGTGGTGTCGTAGATCTCGGCATTGCGGGAAAACGCCGTTTCGGCCTTCGGCATGACGAAGGGGGCACGGCTCATGGATTCCACACCGCCGGCGATCATGATCTCCGCCTCGCCCGCCTTGATGGCACGGGCGGCAATGGTGATCGCATCCATACCCGAACCGCAAAGACGGTTCACCGTCGAACCCGGCACCTCGATGGGCAGGCCCGCAAGAAGCACGGCCATGCGCGCCACGTTGCGGTTATCCTCACCGGCCTGGTTGGCGCAGCCATAGAACACATCGTCGATTGCCGCCCAGTCGACCTTCGGATTGCGCTCCATCAGCGCCTTGATCGGCAGGGCTGCCAGATCGTCGGCGCGAACGGAGGAAAGCGTGCCGCCAAAACGGCCGATCGGCGTGCGGATGTAATCGCAGATGAAAGCTTCAGCCATGAACGGGTTCTCCTAACCAACATTGCCGGGATACCCCCGGGTTGCCGCGCCGCGCACGGCAGATAGATCATGCGCCCTTATGGGCCGCTTCGGTGCGGGCTTTCAAGTCGCGCAGTGTCGCAAGCTCCAGTTCGGTGGGCGGCGGCGTCTCCTCGACACCGTCTGCAAACTCTACGCTCCACCCGCAGGTTTCCTGCACCTGATCGCGCGTCACACCCGGATGCAGCGACACGACAGTGAACTCCTTCGTCACCGGGTCGGGCTTCCAGATCGCCAGATCGGTGATGAGCAGCGTGGGGCCCTTGGTGTCGATGCCAAGTCTCTCGCGGTGGTCGCCGCCATCGCCATGTCCAAAGGAGGTGTAGAAGTCGATCTTCTCCACCATGCCCCGCTTCGACTGGGCGAGCGTGATGTAGACCTCCTGCGAGGAGGTGGCGATTTCCGGAGCGCCACCGCCGCCGGGAAGCCGCGTCTTCGGGCAGTCATAGTCACCGATCACGGTGGTGTTGATGTTGCCGTATTTGTCGATCTGGGCCGCGCCCAGAAAACCGATGGTGATGCGCCCGCCCTGCAGCCAGTAGCGGAACATTTCCGGCACCGGTACCGTGGTCAGCGCGGTGTCGCACAGCTCGCCATCGCCAATCGAGAGCGGCAGCACGTCCGGCGCGGTGCCGATGGTGCCGGATTCATAGATCAGCGTGATGT
The DNA here is from genome assembly GCF_019891355.1 of Nitratireductor rhodophyticola. NCBI lineage: Bacteria > Pseudomonadati > Pseudomonadota > Alphaproteobacteria > Hyphomicrobiales > Phyllobacteriaceae > Nitratireductor > Nitratireductor rhodophyticola. The sequence continues at coordinate 450,950 of NZ_JAHSSF010000004.1, forward strand.
CGGGCGCATGCGTCAGGCGCGCAATGTTGCACGCAGCCGAGGGCGCGCCGATACCGACGAAGCACACATCGTCATTCTTCAGCGCGCGCGAGGCGGCAATCGTCATCATTTCATTGGGGGTGAATTCGGGCTTGCTCATCATGCGTCCCTCAGCTTCTCGACGCGGCCTGCGAAATCCTCGGGCGTCGCATCGAGAACATTCTTCTGCATCCAGTCGCGGAACAGGTCGCGGTCTGCGGCGATCTTGTCCCATTTCAGATATTCGGCGTTGTCACGCGCGTAATAGCCATGCGTGTAGGAGGGATGCGCGCCACCCGGCACCACGGCGATATCGGTCACCGTCCAGTGGGGCAGTATGGTCAGATTGGGATGCAGGTCGGAGAAATCGTCGACAACCTCTTCCACGGTAACGACAGCGCGTTTCGCCGCCAGCGCCGCCTCTTTCTGAATGCCGACAATGCCCTCGACCAGAACATTGCCCTTCCGGTCCGCCTTCTGGGCGTGGATGAAGGTGACGTCGGGCCGGAGCGCCGGGACGGCGGCCAGGCTCTCGCCCGTAAAGGGGCACTCGATGAACTTGATGTTCGGGTTCACACGGGCAAGCTCCGCGCCGCGATAGCCGCGGAAAATCGCGCAGGGAAGCCCGGCCGCGCCCGCCTCATAGGCATTGGCCATGGCGGCGTGGGAGTGCTCCTCGATCTCGAGCTTGTGCGGAAAGCCGTTTTCCACCGCATCGCGCAGGCGGCGCAGAAGCCCCACCCCAGGATTGCCGGCATAGGAAAAGATCAGTTTGCGGGCGAGGCCCATGCCGATCATCTGGTCGTAGACCACATCGGGGGTCATGCGGATCAGCGTGAGATCACGGAAACCCTGGCGGATCGACTCATGGGCAGCCGCCGTGGGGATGAGATGGGTGAAGCCTTCGAAAGCGACACTGTCGCCATTGCCGAGATTCTCCGCGACCGCCTGCGACAGCGGAACAAAACGCGCCATGGCATTCCTCAAAAGTTCGTATTGCGAACATAAGTTTTATATGCGATATTCATTAGATGGAGAATGAAACCGAGTCAAATGCCCCCGCCGCGCCTGACGCCCAGGCTTCGCGCGATCTCGTGGGATCGCTGCAGAAGGGGCTTGGCGTTCTGGAGATTCTGGCAAATGCGCCGGACGGCATGACGCTGACGGAAGTGGCAAACGAAGCCGGGTTGACGCGCGCAGGCGCACGACGTCTGCTGCTCACCCTGGTGGCGAGCGGCTATGCGCGCCAGGAAGAACGCCGTTTTTTGTTGTCCGCCAGACTGCTTGGGCTGGCACGGACCTGGATGGGCGGCGCCGCGCTCTGGCATTATGCCGAGCCAATCATGCGCCGCATCTCAGAAACTCTCGGCGAATCGTGCTCCGCAGCCGTCCTTGAGGGAGAAGAAGTGGTCTATGTGGCGCGGGTGGCCGGCCGGCGCATCGTTTCGGTGGCGCTCAATGTCGGCACACGCCTGCCAGCCTATTGCACCTCGATGGGGCGAATACTTCTGTCAGACCTGGATGCGCCCGAACTCACCCGTTTTCTCGCGCAGGCGGCGATCAGCGCCAAGACCGAAAGAACGATGACGGACCGGGCCGCACTCACCGAAGCCGTTGTGCTGGCCGGCGCGCGCGGCTACGCCATTGTCGACCAGGAACTGGAACTCGGCCTGCGGTCGATTGCGGTGCCCATTCGCGACAAGACGGGGCGTATCGCTGCCGCGCTCAATGTCTCCACCCAGTCGGCGCGCTTCACCTGCGCCGAGATGGAGCAGACAATCCTGCCTCTTCTGCAGGCGGGTGCGCGGGAAATCGAGGATTTTCTCGCTCTGCAATAGCCCCTTGCCGTCAACAGCAGAGACGTCTTTCAAAGGAGAAATGTGGCGTGTCATGCCGCACTCCTTGATGATCCGGTTGGATGATCGGGAGATTTTTCGATGGTCTGGCGCATGCGGCGCGCAAGGCGGGCTTCAAGCCGCGCTTCGAGAACGCGTTCAAGCACGTCGCGTGTCCCCGGGGCCGCATGCCCTTTCGACATTGCAAAAAGTGAATCGACGATGGAAACCTCATCCTGTGGCGACAGGAGAGCCTCGATTTGCGCATCGGTCTGCGCGTCCGAACGGGCGTTGTGAATCGATCTGCTCATGGTCTGGAATCTTGCGCGCCGAACCTGACGGCAAAGCGGCGGCTGGGTGAAATTTTGACGACAGTTTCTAGGCATAACCACGCCGCGCAGCAGGCTGCGCGGCGTCAGGTCTGAGCGGGGGTTTATTGACGGGCCAGGCTATGCCCCTGATAGGCAGCCTGCGGCGGCGTGAGACGATGAAGCTCGCCCTGCAGAAGCTCGAAAATATCCATCGCCAGCCGCAGATTGAAACGCTTGTCATCGAAGAACATGCCATAGCGGATATCGAGACCGCCAGGGATGACCTCGCCGCAATCTTCCAGCGATGACGAATTGCCTTCAAAGACGAAACCGGGCAGCGGAGACGCGGCAACGCCGCTGACCACGAGCTTCATGGCGCTGGTGATATCGTCCACTTCGCCAATCACCTCGTAGGACACATTGCGCTGGCGAAGCCAATCCCGAGCCACGATCCCGAGCGGGGACTGCGGATTGGCAAGAACCACGGGGATTGTGGCCGAGTTTCGCTTGATCACATCGCTCAGCTCGCGCGACCCCATCCACCGCATGGAGTAATCGCAGACCAGATCGGGCCCCATTTCATTGGGATAAAGCGCGCGGAACGCTGCATCCACCTGTCCAAGGTCGTACATCTCTTCAAGCCGTTTGGAATCCGAGATGCGCCAGCTTACAGTCTCCTTGATCTTGCCCAGACGCCCAAGACCGCCCAGAAGGAGCGGGGCCGTATAGGTGCATATCCCGACTTTGAGCTTGGAAACGTTTTTCTCGTAACCGACCGTACGAAGTCGGCGTTCAAGGTCGAGCATCTGCCGTATCAGCCCCGAGATCTCTTCCTTGACGATAATCCGGTTGCCGAGTTTCTTGATGAGTGGCGTCCCGATTGCCCGCTCCAGACGCCCCAGATGCATGCTGACCGCCGGCTGGCTGATGCCCAGCTTCTGCGCCGCGCCAGTCAGGCTGCGTGTGTCAATGACCGCTTCTGCGGCCCGCAAAGTTGCAAATGAAAGTCCATCCTGTTTGTGCATGCCCATATGCCCTACGCCTCGCTTGATGAAAGGTGGAAATCTGACCCGAAGGACGCCGCCGCGAACGCGGCACGCAACACTCTTGAAAGACGGCAATAACCGCCTGCCCGCACAACACGTTTCATGCGCGCCATGCAGCTCTGCGGCACTTTCGGCACCGCCATGCATCAGCCGCGCAGAACGCTGCCGATGCGACGCCAACGCATCGCTTCCGAAGCCTTAATGACGTCGGATCGCGATCTTTGCGGCGCTAAAAACCTGTCCGCTGAAACACACGCTCCCCCACAACCCTCGCGCCCCCTCTGATCCATACAATGCATGAACGATAGCGGATTCTGATTACATATACAACCTATAGTAGATTATGTGGATATCTTCTCGATTTACGCGCACGCGACCGCAGGAGATTTAAAAATTATTCATTCTTTTCAGATGGATAAGACAAAAATGAGCCGACGCCCGAGCAGATCGGAAAGGCAAGACTTCCGATAAAACCAGCGTATCTATATACGTATACAACCATGTAAAACGCCGACCCGAAGGGCCGGCGTCCATGCGCTCCGAAGGTATAAATGTATCGCGCGGGTCAGCGCTCCGAGCGAAAGCCGAGAAGTCGCAGCGCGTTCAGCGTCACAAGCACCGTAGCGCCGGTGTCGGCGAGGATAGCGATCCACAACCCCGTGATACCGAGCACCGTTGTGACCAGGAACACGGCCTTTAGACCGAGGGCGATCGTGATGTTCTGGCGGATGTTGGCCATCGTCGCCCGCGCCAGACGCAGCAGTCCGGCGACATCACCCACGCGGTTGCGCAACAGCGCCCCGTCTGCCGACTCCAGCGCCACGTCGGTGCCTGATCCCATGGCCACTCCCACATCTGCCGTGGCCAGCGCCGGTGCATCGTTGATCCCGTCGCCGATCATCATCACCGTATTTCCGGCAGTCAGTTCACGGATCGCAGAGACCTTGTCGTCAGGCAGAAGTTCGGCACGGTATTCCATCGACAGGCTCCCTGCGATGGCTTCGGCTGTACGGGCATTGTCTCCGGTGAGCATCACCGAGCGCACGCCGAGTTCCTTCAGGTCATACATTGCAGCAGCGGCATCCTCGCGGGGCTCGTCCCGCAGGGCGATCACGCCGGAAAGCGCACTGGCCCGAAAGACAGCCGCGACAGTCTTCCCCTCTGCTTCGAGCGCTTCAATACGCGCTTTCGCGTCCGGGGTCATCGCTCCCCGCTCTTCGGCATGCCGTGGCGAGCCGACAAATACGGTCTCCCCGCCAAGCTGCGCCTCCACACCCCGGCCGGGGATGGCGCGCGCATCGCGCCCTGCCTCGAAAGCTATGCCCTGCCCTTCGGCATGGGCGAGCACCGCCTCCGCCAGGGGATGACTTGAACCGGCTTCGACACCGGCAGCAAGCGCCAGCACAGCCTTCTCATCGCCGTCAGGCGACCACACATCGGTAACCACGGGGCGGCCGACCGTGAGCGTGCCAGTCTTGTCGAACGTCACCAGGTTGACCCGCGCGGCAGCCTCGATCACCGCACCGCCCTTCAACAGCAGTCCGCGACGCGCCCCCGCTGAGAGCGAGGAAGCGATGGAAGCCGGCACGGAGATCACCAGCGCACACGGACACCCGATCAAGAGCAGCGCCAGCGCGCGGTATACCCAGACATCCCAGGCCGCACCTGCAGCCAGCGGCGGCACGATTGCAACCAGAATGGCGAGGGCCACGATTGCCGGCATATAATAGCGGCTGAACCGGTCGATGAAGCGCTCGGTGGGTGCACGCGCCTCCTGCGCCTCTTCGACAAGGCGAATGATGCGCGCGATGGTGTTGTCTTCGGGCGCGCGCGTTACACGCACCTTGATCGCCGCGTCGGTGCTGATCGATCCGGCAAAGACCTCGTCGCCTTCGCCCTTCGATTTCGGCACGGATTCGCCCGTCACGGGGGCCTCATCAATACCGGCCATCCCGTCGACGATCGCGCCGTCAGCGGGTATCCGGTCGCCCGGCCGCACAACGACGATCTGTCCGATGACGAGTTCCGACGCCTGCACCTTCCGGGTCTTACCGTTTTCCTCGAGCAGCGCCGTCTTGGGAACCAGATCCCCCAGTGCCCGGATACCCGCCCGCGCACGGTTTGCAGCCACACCCTCCAGAAGCTCGCCGACGGCAAAGAGGAAGACCACCAGCGCGGCTTCCTCGGCCGCACCGATAAAGAGCGCGCCGGCCGCCGCCACCGTCATCAGCATTTCGATTGTAAAGGGCATGCCGGCACGCAGAGCGGCAAAAGCCCGGCGTGCGACCGGCGCGACGCCGATCAGACAGGCCGCCACGAATGCCCACATGCCCAGATCACCCGGCAGCGCAAACTCCGCTCCCCACGCAGCCGCCAGCAAAAGGCCGGTGAAGATGACGAGACGTCCCTTTCCGGTCCGGTACCAGCTCTTGCCACCATCGTCCGCACCATGAGTGTGACCGGCTGCACCGTGCCCCGGATCGGACGATCCGGGTTCCTGATCCTGCCGGCTCCCATGACCGCCACAGCACGCGCCGGCCGCGGGGCCGCCGCTGTCGAGCGCGCTGGGGTTCTGCCGCGTGGAAACCGTATAGCCGAGCTTCTCGACCGTCCGCTCAACCTTTCCGCGTTCGGTCCTGCCCTCATCGAGCGCCAGCGCCAGCGTTTCGGACATAACCGAAACCCTCACGTCGCTCACACCAGGCAGACGCTCAAGCGCTGTCCGGATCTTGTTCGCGCAACTTGCGCAATCCATGCCGCCCACGGTCCAGGAATGGGTGTTTGCGGCGCGATCATCCTGTTTCAAGGACACGATGATTCTCCTTGCAGTCTATCAACGACCGCAAGATAGGACCTCTAGTCACTAGAGCTTCAAGAGTGAAAAAGATGTTTCTTGATTAGACGGACGAATACACCGCTTCACCGCCAATCCACGTCGAAACGACCCCCAGATCGTCATCGAGCACGACAAAGTCGGCGTCCATACGCGCCTCCAGACGCCCCTTGGCGTGATCCAGCCCGATGGCCTGCGCAGGATAGAGGCTCACCATGCGAAACGCTTCGTCCAGTGACAGGCCAACAGTACGGTAGAGGTAAGCCACGGTGGAGATCATATCGATATCCGCACCGGCCAGAGTTCCATCCTCCAGCGTCAGGCGTCCGTTCTCCCGCCTGATGGTCCGCCCGTTTAACTCGAACGACTTTATGTCCGTTCCGATGGTCGACATGGCATCTGTCACGGCAAAAATGCGCGCCGGGCCGTTCTTGGCCCGCAATGCAACGCCAATCGCCACCGGATCGACATGAACACCGTCGGCGATAATACCCACCCAGAGCTGTCCGCTATCAAGCGCCGCCCCCACGGCACCCGGCTCACGATGTCCCAGCGGGCTCATCGCATTAAAAAGGTGCGTAACAAGCGACGCGCCTGCCTGCGCATAGGCGAGCGCGGTACGGCAGGTCGTGTTCGTATGACCAAGGCTGACCTTCACCCCACCATCAACGAGCGCGCGCACCTGATCGACCGTTACGTTTTCCGGGGCAAGCGTCACCATCAACGCCGGGAGACCGTCTCGCGCTTCGATCAGGGCGGCAAGGTCCGCGTCCTCCATCGGGCGGATCAGAGCCGGATCGTGTGCGCCCTTGCGCTCAATGGAAAGATGCGGGCCCTCAAGATGCAGGCCGAGAAAGCCAGGCATCCCCGCACGCGCAGCTTCGTGCCCGGCGGCAACCGAAGTCTCAGTCGATTCGCGCGTGTCGGTAATGAGAGTGGGCAAAAGACCGGTGGTGCCGAACATAGCGTGCGCCCGGCAGATTTTCTCAAGACCCTCGACGCCACAGTCACCGTCGAACATCACCCCGCCGCCGCCATTCACCTGAAGGTCTATGAAGCCCGGCACGATCATGGCGCCGCCCGCTTCGCGCACCGGAAGATCGCGAGCCATTTTTCCGCGCACTTCGAGCCCGAAGATCTTACCGTTCTCGACAGTCAGTACATGGTCGTCCAGCCAGGTCTGACCGTCAAAAATACGCGCGCCGGCGAGTGCAAAAGAAGACATGGTGCGTTCCGGTGTTTGAGAGTCTTTCAGCGTTCGGGAATTTTCAGCTCGGCAACGAAATCATAGGCATCACCGCGATAGACCGAGCGGGTGAATTCGATCACCCGCCCATTGGGCAGATAGGAAACACGTTCGATGTAGAGAGCAGCCTCCCCGGTGGCGACCTTGAGGAGCGAAGCTTCACGCTCGTCCACATTGCGGGCCGAGATGCGCTGCGTGGCACGGCAGGGCCGGGCCGAACGCCTGTCGAGGGCATCATAGAGAGAATCCGTCACCGAGGCCGGGTCGGGCAGGAAGCTGCCGATGATTGAAGCCCGTTCGATGGCCATGGGCACATCGTCAGCAATGCGAAGGCGCTCAAGCCTCGAAACCGTATCCCCCACCGAAAGGCCCAGCACCATCATCTCGTCCGGTGACGGGGCAGCGACAATGCGCTCCAGCCATTCCGAACGCGACGTGAGACCCCGTCGGGCCATATCCTCGGTGAACGAGGTCAGAAGTGACAGCGATTGTTCAACGCGCGAAACCGAAGGCGCCACGAACGTTCCCGAACCGTGACGGCGGATAAGCCGCCCCTGCTTTACAAGATCGTCCACCGCACGGCGCACGGTGACACGGCTTAGTTCCGTCAGTTCTGCAATGTCGCGCTCAGTCGGAAGGGCCTCCCCTTCACCCAGAACACCGCCGGCAATCGCGTCTTCCAGCAGACGGCGCAAGCGCAGATAGAGCGGCCCCGACCCCATGGCCGCGACCCGATCTGCGGTAAAGAGGCCCGGTGCGGTCATCGTCGCTCCTCCCCCGCCATTTCATGCGCAAACGCGCGCAGCGCGAGCTGAACCGCGCCCGAAAGGGCATCTCCCTGCGGCTCTTTAAGAATCGCCCGGTGTCGCGGCGCAAGCCGTCTGGCATATTCCTGCGCCAGCCCACCAAGAAGGCAAAGCCTGTCACATCCCTTAAAAACCACAGTGTCCAGCGCCATGGTGATGTCACGCACGGCATCGAGCAGGATATCCCTGGCGATGAGATCGCCCTTGCCATCGTGTTCGAAGATCAACGGCGCGAGGGCGCCATAGTCGGCGGGCCGTGCGCTCTGCTGGGCAAATTCCACCATCGCCTCGGGATCATCGTCAAACCGCGCCATGACCGCACGGCTTAGCGGCGTGTGCTCACGAATACCGTCATGGGCGAGCAGGGTCTGCTGCAGCAATGTCCGGCCAATTACGGCGCCGCTCGCCTGATCGCCAATGGCAAATCCCCAGCCACCCACATTGCGCAGCGCACCGTTTGAACGCGACACATACACCGAGCCGGTGCCGAGTATGGCCATCACGCCATCCTCGTCGCCCAGCGCACCCTGAAGAGCGATCAGACCGTCATGAACGAACCGGGTATCTGCGAAGGGGAGTGCTTTTGCGAGTTCCTGCTGGCGCTCGCCAACATTGATCCCCGCAAGGCCGAGAAAGGCGGGAATTTCCGACAGCCTGGCGACATCAAGCCCCGCATCCTTCAGGGCTTCGCCAGCGGCTGCAACAATGTTTTTGCCGATTGCATCCGATGTAGTGAAGATGTTGGCGGAGCCGCGCTTGCCGCGCCCGACAACCCGGCCGTGACGGTCAGCCAATGCCGCCCTGCAACTGGTTCCTCCACCATCTATGGCTATGACGTATGCGCTCATGATTTCTCCTCCAATCAATAATACCAAAAAGATACCTCCAGGAAACAACAAAAAATCACAAGCCCCAGAAATCAGCATAAATACCTGATTGAAAAACATAATTATCACAGACTTCAGGAATTCCCCCCGAAAGTGGTGAAATCAGGCTGGACAAATGGTATCTTTTTGGCCTTTAATTTCCGCATTGGAGGAGGCAGAGGGGTTCGGAAAGCCGCGCGTACAAGGGACACGGAAGAACGTTCCCAGCCGCGCATGGCAATCCGGAAACGCTGACAACGCTTCGTGGGGCTCACGAAACACACCGAATTACCTCCATGGGAAATTCAGCAGCGCCCCGGGGCGCGCTCCAGGCTTGCGCGTCAGGCCATGGAGACACCTCCCGGGCACAACAGGGAGAAGATCATGATGAAATCCACCAGACTGGCATTGCTTGCCGCGACCATGCTGGGTGCGACCGGCACGGCGATGGCACAGGATGCCGAACTCACCATCGAAAGCTGGCGCAATGACGACCTGACAATCTGGCAGGAAAAGCTCATCCCGGCCTTCGAAGCCAAGCATCCGGGCATCAAGGTGACCTTCGCGCCAAGCGCTCCGACCGAGTACAATGCTGTTCTCAACTCCAAGCTCGATGCAGGCACGGCCGGCGACCTCATCACCTGCCGCCCGTTCGACGCCTCGCTCAGCCTTTATGAAAAGGGCCATCTGACGGATCTCAAGGATCTCGAGAACATGTCGAACTTCTCCGACGTGGCAAAGGCCGCGTGGAGCACGGACGACGGTTCTGCGACGTTCTGCGTGCCCATGGCATCCGTGATCCACGGCTTCATCTACAATGCCGACGCCTTCGAAGAGCTCGGCATCGAGCCGCCGAAGACCAACGAGGAGTTCTACGCGGCCCTCGAAAAGATCAAGGAAGACGGCACCTACATTCCCATGGCCATGGGCGCCAAGGACCAGTGGGAAGCCGCCACAATGGGCTACACCAATATCGGCCCGAACTACTGGAAAGGCGAAGAAGGCCGTCTGGCGCTGATCAGCGGCGAGCAGAAGCTCACGGACGAGCAGTGGGTCAAGCCGCTCGGCGAGATCGCCAAATGGGCTCCGTATCTGGGCGACGGCTTTGAGGCACAGGCCTATCCCGACAGCCAGAACCTTTTCACGCTCGGCCGCGCCGCGATCTTCCCGGCCGGCTCCTGGGAAATCGCCATCTTCAATGACCAGGCGGACTTCAAGCTGGGCGCGTTCCCCCCGCCGGTGCAGAATGCAGGCGACGAATGCTACATTTCCGATCACACAGATATCGGCATCGGCATGAACGCCAAGACGGAGAATGCGGAAGCCGCCCGCACCTTCCTGAACTGGGTCGGATCGGCCGAATTCGCTTCGCTCTACGCCAACTCGCTGCCGGGCTTCTTCTCGCTTTCCAACGAGACCGTCGAGATGGAAGACCCGCTTGCTAGGGAATTCGTCTCCTGGCGTGAAAACTGCAAGTCGACCATCCGCCCCGCGCACCAGATCCTCTCGCGCGGCACGCCGAACCTCTGGAACGAGATGTGGAATGTCTCGGCCAATGTCCTGCGCGGCGCACAGACGCCGGAAGACGGTGCAAAGCAGCTTCAGGACGGTCTGGCCGGCTGGTACGAGCCCCAGCAGTAAATCCTGATCCCTGAACAGGAAGCCGGGTCCGCCCCATATGCGGGCCCGGCACCATAGAGAGACGCTCCATGGCCCAAGCGACAAAGAAGCCCCGACGCTGGCATATTGCCGTGTTTCTGGCGCCCGCCGTGCTGATCTATACGGCGATCATGATCATTCCGCTTTTCAGCACGCTCCAGCTCGCCCTCTATAGCGAGGTTGAGAACAGCCAGGTCTTTGTCGGCCTTCAGAATTTCCGGGCCCTGTTCGGCGATCCGCAATGGTCGGACCAGTTCTGGAACGCGCTTAAGAACAACACCTGGTTCTTCATCGTGCACATGATCGTGCAGAACCCGATCGGCATTCTGCTTGCGGCCCTTCTGTCGAGCCCGCGCCTGCGAATGCGCTCCTTCTATCGCACCGCCATCTTCATTCCGACGATCCTCTCCTTCGTGATTGCGGGCTTTGCCTGGAAGCTTATTCTGAGCCCGCTTTGGGGTGTGGCACCGAACCTGCTTGATCTCGTTGGCCTCAAAAGCCTGTTTCAGCCCTGGCTTGGCAAGGAAGCCTATGCATTGACCACGCTGGCGCTCATCTCGGTCTGGCAGTTCGTCGGCATTCCTATGATGCTGATCTATGCTGCGCTTCTTTCCATTCCCGACGAGCTTCTCGAAGCCGCCGAGTGCGATGGCATCACCGGCATGTCGCAGTTCTGGAAGGTCAAGCTGCCGCTGATCCTGCCCGCCATCGGCATTATCTCGATCCTCACCTTCGTCGGCAATTTCAACGCCTTCGACCTGATCTACGCCACGCAGGGCGCACTGGCGGGACCGGATTTCTCGACCGACATCCTGGGCACCTTCATGTTCCGCACCTTCTTCGGCTTCCAGCTTCAGCTCGGCGATCCGAACCTGGGCGCGGCCATCGCAACAGCCATGTTCGCCATCATCCTCATCGGCGTGTCGATCTACCTCTTCGGCATCCAGCGGCGGCTGCGCCGCTACCAGTTCTGAGCCGGAGGCAGAAACCATGAGCACAGCCAGACACTCCCCTGCCCGCTCCATCGCCGCCCACGCGGTGCTGGCGACCTACACGATCATCGCGCTCTTTCCGGTGTTCGTGATCGTCGTCAACGCCTTCAAGTCGCGCAAGGCGATCTTCCGCACGCCACTGGAGCTTCCCACGCCGGAAACCTTCAGCCTCATCGGGTTCGAGACGGTTCTGAAACAGGGCGACTTTCTGCTCTATTTCCAGAACAGCTTCGTGGTCACCGTCGTGTCGCTGTTCATGGTGCTTCTGTTCGGCGCAATGGCCGCCTTCGCGCTTGCCGAATATCGCTTCAAGGGCAATTCGCTGATGGGCCTTTATCTGGCGCTCGGCATCATGATCCCGATCCGGCTCGGCACGGTGGCGATCCTCCAGATGATGGCCGCCTCCGGCCTCGTCAACACGCTCACCTCGCTGATCCTTGTCTATACGGCGCAGGGGCTGCCGCTGGCCATCTTCATCCTGTCGGAGTTCATGCGGCAGGTCTCCGATGACCTGAAGAACGCCGGTCGCATCGACGGGCTCAGCGAATACCGCATCTTCTTCCGCCTCGTCCTGCCGCTGGTGCGGCCGGCCATGGCCACCGTTGCGGTCTTCACAATGATCCCGATCTGGAACGATCTGTGGTTCCCGCTGATCCTGGCGCCAGCCGAAGCAACGAAGACCATCACGCTCGGCGCACAGGTCTTCATCGGCCAGTTCGTCACCAACTGGAATGCGGTTCTGGCGGCCCTGTCGCTCGCCATCCTGCCGGTGCTTATCCTCTATCTGATCTTCTCGCGCCAGTTGATCCGCGGCATCACCTCGGGAGCCGTGAAATGAGTGCGCAGGAGACCCCGGTGCGGGTGCTGGTAGCAGGGCTCGGCAATATGGGCATGAGCCACGCCCTCGCCTATCACGCCAATCCCGGCTTCGAGATTGTCGGCCTCGTCTCTCGCTCGAAGCCGGATCTGCCAGATGCGCTGAGAGACTATCCGCACCACACGAGCTTCGAAGAGGCGTTGACCAAGACCAGACCGGATCTGGCCTCGATCAACACCTATTCGGACAGCCATGCCCCCTATTCCATCGCAGCGATGGAAGCGGGCGCACATGTCTTCGTTGAAAAGCCTCTGGCGACGACCGTCGCCGATGCACGGCGCGTGGTGGAGACGGCGAAAACGCACAATCGCAAGCTCGTAGTGGGCTACATCCTGCGCCACCACCCCTCCTGGGTGAAGCTGATCGAGGAAGCGCGCCAGCTCGGCGGACCCTATGTCTTCCGGCTAAATCTCAACCAGCAGTCCTCCGGCCCCACCTGGCTTACGCACAGGCAATTGATGCAGACGACGCCCCCTATCGTGGACTGCGGTGTCCACTATGTGGACGTGATGTGCCAGATCACCGACGCCAGACCGGTGAAGGTTCGCGGCATGGGCGTTCGGCTCTCAGACGAAATCGCCCCGGACATGTATAATTACGGGCATTTCCAGGTGATGTTCGAAGATGGCTCGGTCGGCTGGTATGAAGCCGGCTGGGGACCGATGATGTCGGAGACCGCCTTCTTCGTGAAAGACATCGTTTCACCGAAGGGTTCCGTCTCCATCGTGATGGACGAGGGCGCGAAGTCGGATGACATCGACGCGCACACCCAGACCTCGCGCATTCGCATCCACAGGGCCGAGACCGACACCGAGGGCCGTTTTGCCCAAGAGGACACGCTTCTTTCAATGGAAGGCGAGCCGGGGCATCAGGAACTATGCGACCGCGAACAGGCCTTCGTTCTGAAAGCCATCCGCGAAGATCTCGATCTTTCACGGCACATGAACGATGCCGTGCAATCCCTCAACATCTGCCTCGCCGCCGACGAAAGTGTGCGAAGCGGCAAGGAAATAGAACTGTAGGACGAAACCGTGGGCTCACTCGCACTCAAGAACATCACCAAGTCGTTCGGCCAGGTCGACGTCATCAAAGGCGTGGATCTCGAAGTTGAAGACGGCGAACTCGTCATCTTTGTCGGCCCATCGGGCTGCGGCAAATCCACCCTTCTGCGCATCATCGCCGGCCTGGAAGACGCCAGTGGCGGCAGCATTGCCATCGACAGCGCCGATGTGAGCTCAACGCCCCCCTCCAAGCGCGGCATCGCCATGGTGTTCCAGACCTATGCGCTCTATCCGCACCTCACCGTACGCGACAATATGAGCCTCGGCCTGAAACAGGCAAAGCATCCTGCCGCGCACATTGCCGAGCGGGTGGATTTTGCCTCGAAAATGCTGTCGCTCGAGCCCTATCTCGACCGCCGGCCGGCCGAACTTTCAGGCGGCCAGCGCCAGCGCGTCGCCATTGGCCGCGCGGTGGTGCGCAAGCCCAAGCTCTTCCTGTTCGACGAACCGCTCTCCAATCTGGATGCTGCGCTCCGCGTCAACACCCGGCTGGAGATTGCGCGCCTCCACCGCGAGCTGGGGGCGACCATGGTCTATGTCACCCATGACCAGACCGAAGCCATGACGCTTGCTGACCGCATCGTCGTTTTGAATGGCGGCAGGATCGAGCAGGTCGGCACACCGATGGAGCTCTACAACGACCCGGCCAATCTTTTCGTCGCCGGCTTCATCGGCTCTCCGCAAATGAACTTCATCGACGCCGGGCTGCTCGGCCGCGAAGACGCAAAGACCATTGGCATCCGCCCGGAGCACATCTCGATCGTTCCCGCCAACGGCGACATCAAGGGGCGCGTATCCCACATCGAGCATCTGGGCGCGGACACGAACCTCTATCTCGACTGCGGCGATGCGGGCCTTCTGTGCGCACGCCTGTTCGGCGAACACCAGTTTGAGATCGACAGTGAGCTATACGCAAAGTTCGATGAAACCCGGGTGTTCCGGTTCGATGATCAGGGCAAGGCTATCCGCCGGACAGCCTGACACACCGGAATGAGATTTCAGCCAGCGGCCCGGACCGCTGCCTCTATGCAACACTGTGCCATTTTGTAACGGAATCATGTGACATAAAGCTTCTCCTCGCCTGAAAACCTTGCATCGCAAGAAAAGCGCGCTTAGTCGATCGTTAACGGTACGCACGGAAGCTGTACCGGGGACGACCAGATGGACCAGGGGTGGCTCGGCGATGGAAAGTGAATTCGTTCCGGTATCCAGGCGCGTCACCATACAGGATGGTGTGTACCAGCAGCTTCGCCACGCACTCATGGTCGGTCGCTTCGAACCGGGCCAGACGCTGACCATAGCTTCGCTCGCTGACTCCTTCGGCACCAGTCACATGCCGGTGCGCGAAGCTCTGCGTCGGCTGGCGGCTGAAAACGCGCTCGAAATCGCGCCGAATGGGTCTGCCCGCGTTCCCGCCATCAGCAAGGTGCGGCTCGACGACCTGTGTCGCGTACGCATCGCCATCGAAGGTCTCGCTGCAGAGCTTGCCGTTCCCAACACCGGCGACGCGGATGTCAACGCGCTTGAAGACCTTGTGAAGGCGCACGAGACCTCCAGTCGCGAAGAGAGCATCTATACCATGCTGGTGAAGAACCAGGAGTTTCACTTCACCCTTTATCAGGGCTCCGGTTCTGAAGTGCTGTTGCAACTGGCCGAGTCGCTCTGGCTGCGCTTCGGCCCCTACATGCGCATGCTGACGCGCCATCTGGAGCCTACGCTGCGCTCGCGCGAGGGCGAAACATACACCCGCCATCATCACGATGCGATCGCAGCGTTACGCCGACGCGACGGAGCCGGTGTGCGCCAGGCAATCAGCGAGGACATCAAATCCACACAGACCCTGCTTCGCCCTCTTTGCGACTGAAGTCGCATTTTTTTGACTGGCCCGCGCCGGAAGGCGCTTTGGAGCAAGCGCCGGGGGCTGGAACGTGAAAAACTGACGCCAAATCCATTCCGCTACCCGGAGATTTGCCATGAACCAGAATGACAAGGCCCGCACTTTCCACACCCTGCATGTGAAGGGAGAGCCCCTCGTTCTCTATAATATCTGGGATGCAGGTTCGGCAGCAGCGGTGGCGGGCGCGGGCGCACAGGCTCTGGCCACGGGAAGCTGGTCGGTCGCTGCAGCCCATGGCTATGGCGACGGCGAGAAAATCCCGCTTGCGTATCTCGCCCAGGTGGCCGGGCGCATCGTGGAAACCGTGAACCTGCCCCTCTCTGTGGATTTCGAAGGCGCCTATGCCACGGACCCACAGGGGGCGGCTGACAATGTCTCACGCATTCTCGACGCGGGCGCGGTGGGCATCAATTTCGAAGATCAGATCGTCGGTGGCGACGGTCTGCATGAGATTGCCGATCAGGCGAAACGCATCTCTGCCATCCGCGCCATGGCGGAGAAGCGGGGGATACCGCTCTTCATCAATGCCCGCACCGATCTGTTCCTCAAGGAAAGCGACCGTGGCCGGCATCCTGCGTTGCTCGCCGAGGCGAAGGAGCGCGCCAGGGCCTTTGCCGATGCCGGTGCCAGCGGCTTCTTTGCCCCTGCACTGGTGGATGAAGCCCTCATCGAAGACCTTTGCGGCGCTTCCAGCCTGCCCGTCAACATCATGGCGATGAAGACTGCGCCGGATGTCGCGACACTCGGGCGGCTGGGCGTTGCCCGTATCAGCCACGGTCCCGGCCCCTACCGCGCCGCCATGGCGTGGCTCAAAGAGGCGGCGAGCGGGATTTACGGATAGCGGACGGGTTTGCACCGGGCGCCCTGGCGCCTGGCGGCTCCAGAAGGTCCAGACCGGTCAGTCGGCGGCAGGCGGCTTGTTCCAGTGGATGTGCTCCAGCGCCTGGATACGGCCACGCGCGGAATCCCAGTCCCTGTGCGTTACACGATCAACAATCGCCTCCACCAGCGCCATCAGCACCACACCGGAATCCCAGGTGCGTCCCGAATCGATGGCGCAAGGCAGAACCACCTTGGCGTAGCGTGAGATCGGTGACAGCCAGCTGTCGGTGATCAATACGATACGTGCCTTGCGCTCGCACAGAAGCTCGCTCAGATGGACAAGGTCGCGCTGGTAGCGGCGAATATCGAAGAGCACCACCACATCGCCCGCCTTCACGTCCAGCAACTGATCGTCCCATGTGGAGGTCTGGTCCTGAAATCGGCGCACATTGGGCCGCACAATCCGCAGATGCGCCGCCATGTAGCGCGCGATGGCATCGCTGAAACGCCCTCCGAGCGTGTAGCAGGAGGCCTTCGGATCGGAGAGCAGCGCGCAGGCCGCCTCGAACTCGCTTTCGGGTATGGCCTCAAGCGTCGCCTGAATGTTGGCGGTTGCGCGCGAAAAATAAGCGCCGAGCGCAGAACCATCCAGGCTGCGCGCCGCCGAGCTATCCCCCTTCTCAAGCGGAGAAAGCAGTTCTGCCTGGATTTCGGCGCGCAGCGCCCGCTGAAATTCCGGATACCCGGAAAAGCCCAGCCGCGACACGAAACGCAGAACGGTTGGGGCACTGGTGCCGGCACGGCCGGCAAATTCGGCAACGGTCGACAGGCCACTGCTTGGATAATTGGCAAGAAACGTATGTGCCACCTTGCGCTCGGCATCGGTCATCTGACCGAGTGCCCCGTGAACCTGCTCTTTCGTGCCCAAACGCGTCTCTCCAACCACTCCGGATTTTGGTCCGTAATAAAAATTACACGATTGACAAAATCGCGGCAATGCTAATCATTATTACAAACCTGCTGCACAGTGACGTTTCACCCGGAAAATCACAGGGGCAAGCAGATCCACAGGGAGGTTTGATGGCCAGCGCGCTGCTTGTTCCATCCGATGGAGAGCCATTCCAGATCGAACGCATCGACGGGCAATCGCCCGTCATTCTGGTATGCGAACACGCATCGCGCACCATTCCCCGTTCGCTTTCGACACTCGGTGCGAAGCCGGACACGCTGACAAGTCATGCCGCCTGGGACATCGGCGCGCTGGCGACGGCACAAAAACTCTCGGCCCTACTCGACGCTCCGCTCATCCACCAGCGTTTCTCGCGCCTTGTCTACGATTGCAATCGACCGCCAGAGGCGCCGGATGCCATTCCGGAGATGAGCGAAGTCCATGCAATTCCCGGCAATCGCAATCTGCCGGATGAAGCGCGGCAACAGCGTATCGCGGAAATCTACGAACCCTTTCGCCAGGCGCTCGCGGACCTTGTCGCAGCGCGCACCGGTCCGCTGAATCAGCCGGTTATCGTCACGATTCACTCTTTCACGCGGGTCTATTTCGGCATTGCCCGCCATCGCGCAATCGGCCTTCTGCACGATCGCGACCGACGGCTGGCGGATGCCATGCTGCAGCTTGCCGAGAATGAGGGCATCACCAACGCGATGCGCAATTATCCCTATGGGCCCGATGACGGCGTCACGCACACGCTGCGCCTTCATGCCGTTCAGCACGGTCTGCTCAACGTCATGATCGAATACTGCAGCGACCTGATAGACACCGAACCGGGGCAGGACGAATGGGCCGGGCGCACGGCAAGACTGCTTGAAGCAGCGCTGCAGCGCTTTCACATCGACATACGCGCAGCCGGACCACAACAAGCCTGACAAGAAAAGGCCGGCGCAGAACCAGAGCGGGAAAACAGGGGGAACAAAATGGGAGACGGGAAGCGATGCCGAACGCCATAAGGCGCTATGTGCGTCTGATCGATCGAACAAACCATTATGTCGGCCTGGCGGTCATGTACATGATCTTCCTGATGATCGGCATATTGCTCTATTCGTCGATCATGAAGACCGTGGCCATTCCACCGCTGTGGACACTGGAAATGGCGCAGTTTGCCATGGTTGCCTACTATATGGTCGGCGGCGGCTGGGCATTGCAGAACGACGCGCACGTGCGCATGGACCTGATCTATGCACGCTGGTCGCCCCGCACGAAGGCGCTTGTCGATTCCATCACCGTTCTGTTCCTGATCTTCTATCTCTCGCTTCTGCTCTATGGCGGTTTTTCCTCCACCTCCTATGCACTCCAGTATAGCGAGACGAGCTATTCGGCCTGGTCACCCTACATGGCACCCATCAAGATCATCATGTGCATCGGCATCGCACTGACGCTGCTTCAGGCCGTTGCCCAGCTCTTCAGGGACATTGCGCGGGTGCGCGGGGAGGAGCTGTCATGAGCTACGAATTGACAGCGATCCTCATGTTCAGCGGCATGATGGGCCTGCTTCTGACGGGCCAGCGCGTGTTTGGCGCCATCGGCTTCATTGCGGTGGCCTTCGCGCTGCTGCTTTGGGGCACGGGTGGCTCCGAGATCGCCTTTTCCGCCGCCATGAAGCTGATGAAATGGTACGCGCTGCTGACGCTGCCGCTCTTCATCTACATGGGTTACATGCTGTCGGAATCGGGCATTGCCGACGATCTCTACAAGATGTTCCATGTCTGGTTCGGCCCGGTGCGCGGCGGGCTTGCCATCGGCACGATCGCGCTCATGGTGGTTATTTCCGCCATGAACGGCCTCTCCGTCGCCGGCATGGCCATCGGCGCGACAATCGCGCTGCCGGAACTGCTCAGACGCGGCTACGACAAGATCATGGTGACCGGCGTCATTCAGGCCGGCTCATCGCTCGGCATTCTCGTGCCGCCCAGCGTGGTGCTGGTGCTTTACGCCATGATCGCGCGCCAACCGGTCGGCCAGCTCTGGCTTGCAGGTGTGTTTCCCGGCCTGCTCATGGCCGGGCTTTTCATTCTCTACATCGCGGTGCGGTGCTGGCTGCAGCCCAATCTCGGGCCTGTGCTTCCTGCCGAAGAGCGCCGCATCCCGATGTCGGAAAAGCTCAAGCTCCTGTCGGCCGGCATTCTGCCCTTCATGATCTTCTTCCTGATGACCGGGCTTTTCGTCATGGGCGTTACCAGCCTTGTCGAGAGCTCTGCCATCGGCGCCGTCTCGGCAACCGCCGCCGCCGCCATTCGCGGCCGGCTCACATTGAAGGTGATCCACGACACGGTGCGCAAGACACTTTCGGTCTCGTGCATGTTCATGTGGATCATCCTGGCAGCACTGTGCTTCGGCGCGGTGTTTGACGGACTGGGTGCCGTCAGGGCCATCGAGGGATTCTTCCTCGATCAGCTCGGACTTTCCCCCTGGGAAGTGCTGATCCTGATGCAGCTTTCCTATCTTATCATGGGCATGTTCCTGGACGACACGGCGATGCTGGTCATCGTCGCGCCGCTCTATGTGCCGCTGGTCAAGCTCCTTGGCTTCGACCTCATCTGGTACGGCGTGCTCTACACGATCACCTGCCAGATCGCCTACATGACCCCGCCCTTCGGCTACAATCTGTTCCTGATGCGGGCCATGGCGCCGCCGGAGATCAAGCTCGGAGACATATACCGCTCCATTGTGCCCTTCGTGGCTGTGATGGTGTTCGCGCTGATCATTGTCATGGCTTTCCCGCAGATCGCGCTATGGCTCCCGGAGCATGTCTATGCGCGCTGAAACCGCACAACCAAGGAGGTGACGACCAGAACAAGCCTGCGGCAATGCCCGGCAACAACGACCGGGACAACAACCAGAGGAGTGAACGAAGATGCAAAACAGACGCGACTTTCTCAAGAAAGCGGGCATGGCATCGGCGGCAGCAGCCGGAACCACGGCCCTTGCAACGCCCTATGTTCATGCGCAAAGCCCGATCCGCTGGCGGCTGCAGACCTATGCCGGCGCCGCCCTTGCCGAACATGTCGTCAAACCGGCCATCGACGCCTTCAACAAGGCGGCCAATGGCGAGATGGAAATCGAGCTCTACTATGCCGACCAGCTCGTACCGACGGGTGAGCTTTTCCGCGCCATGCAGAACGGCACGATCGACGCCGTGCAGTCGGACGACGATTCCATGGCAGCGCCGGTCGATGTGTCGGTCTTCGGCGGCTATTTCCCCTTTGCCACGCGCTATTCGCTCGATGTGCAGGCGCTCTTCTACAAGCATGGCCTGGCCGAGATATGGGAAGAGGCCTATGGCGAGGTCGAAGGTGTGACATGGCTTTCGGCGGGTTCATGGGACCCCTGCCACTTCAACACCAAGGAACCCATCAAGAGCCTTGAAGATCTCAAGGGCAAGCGTGTCTTCACCTTCCCGACAGCCGGCAAGTTCCTTTCCCGTTTCGGTGTCGTGCCCGTCACCCTGCCCTGGGAAGACGTGGAAGTGGCGGTGCAGACGGGCGAGCTCGATGGCATCGCCTGGTCGGGCATCACCGAGGACTACACGGTGGGCTGGGCTGACGTGACGCCCTATCTGCTAACAAACAATATCTGTGGCGCCTGGGTTGGCTCCTTCTTTGCCAACTCCGACCGCTGGAACGAGGTGCCGGATCATCTCAAACAGCTCTTCCGGCTGACGATGGACTCCTCGCACTACTACCGCCTGCACTGGTACTGGGCCGGCGAAGCGGACCTGCGCGTCAATGGCGGCAAGATGGAACTCACCACCATCCCCGACGCCGAATGGGCGACCGTGGAAGCCGAGGCAGAAAAATTCTGGGATGAGATTGCTGCCGAAGGCGGCCGCAAGGAGCGCGTGGTTCAGATCCTGCGCAACTACCGTTCCCTCATGCAGAAAGCCGGTCCGCCCTATCGCTACGGCTGATCCGGAAGAAGCGCATGGCCCCGGACCTTTCTCCGGGGCCAAACCCAGAAACCACCGACAGGACGAATTGAATGGCGGGCAAACTGACTTTGGAAAGCCTCAAGGCGGCAGCGGAGGCCGGCGAGATCGACACGGTGCTCGTGGCACTGGTCGACATGCAGGGGCGCCTGATGGGCAAGCGTTTCCATGTGGATTTCTTCCTCGAAAGCGCATTCGAGGAAACCCACAGCTGCAACTACCTGCTCGCCACCGACATGGAGATGTTCACGGTCGAGGGCTATCGCGCGACGAGCTGGTCGGCGGGCTATGGCGACTACACGATGAAGCCGGACCTCTCGACCATGCGGCGCATTCCCTGGCTGGAAGGTACCGCGCTGGTTCTGTGCGACGTGCTCGACCACCACACGCATGACGACGTGCCCCATTCGCCACGCGCCATTCTGAAAAAGCAGGTCGCGCGGCTGGAAGCCATGGGCATGAAGGCGATGATGGCCTCGGAGCTGGAGTTCTTCCTGTTCCGCGACACATTCGAGGAAGCCGCCGCCAAGGGCTATCGCGGACTGGAGCGCATCAGCACCTACAATGAGGATTACCACATCTTCCAGACAACCAAGGAAGAAGATGTGATGCGGGCGATCCGCAACGGCCTCAACGGCGCGGATGTGCCGGTGGAGAACTCCAAGGGCGAGGCCGATGCCGGTCAGGAGGAGATCAACGTCCGATACACCGACGCGCTCACCATGGCCGACCGCCACGCCATCGTGAAAAACGGTTGCAAGGAAATCGCCTGGAAGGCCGGCCGCGCCATCAGCTTCATGGCCAAATGGGACGACAGGGCAGCCGGCAATTCCTCGCACGTCCATCAATCGCTCTGGACACTTGACGGCAAGCCGCTCTTCTTCGACCCATCGGGCGAGCACGGCATGTCGGACATGATGAAACACTATATGGCGGGCCTTCTTGCCCATGCTGGCGAAATCACCTACTTCCTCGCGCCCTATATCAATTCCTACAAGCGTTTCGCGGCCGGCACCTTCGCCCCCACCAAGGCGATCTGGTCATTCGACAACCGCACGGCGGGCTACCGCGTCTGCGGTGAGGACACGAAAGCGGTGCGTGTGGAATGCCGGGTCGGCGGCGCCGACCTGAACCCCTATCTTGCCTTCGCGGCCCTGATCGCGGCAGGCATTGATGGCATCGAAAACAAGAGAGAGCTGGAGCCGGCCTTTGTCGGCGACGCGTATGAGGGCGAAGGGATCCGCGAGATCCCCAAAACCCTGCGCGATGCCGCCACCGCGCTCGACGGTTCAAAAATGCTGCGCTCGGCCTTTGGTGACGACGTTGTCGATCACTATGTCCATGCAGCCCGCTGGGAACAATCCGAATATGACCGCCGCGTCACCGACTGGGAGGTCAGGCGCGGTTTTGAGAGAGCATGACATGACGAAAACCCTGCAATGCATTTCCCCCATCGACGGATCGGTCTTTGCCGAGCGACCCGTGATGGACCCCGACAAAGCGGCCAGGCTTCTCGCCACCGCCCGCCATGCTCAAAAGGCCTGGGCCGCACGTCCGCTCGATGAGCGCATCAAGCTGGTGAATGCCGGCGTTGCCCGCCTCAACGAGATGAAAGACGAAGTGGTGCCGGAGCTTGCCCACATGATGGGCCGCCCGGTGCGCTATGGCGGCGAGTTCGGCGGCATGAACGAGCGCTCCGCCTATATGGCGGAGATTGCCGAGCGTGCCCTCGCACCCATCGTTCTGGAAGACTCGGAAAGCTTCGCGCGCCGCATCGAACGCGTGCCCCACGGGCTGGTCGGCGTCATCGCGCCGTGGAACTATCCCTACATGACGGCCATGAACACCATCGTTCCCGCCCTCATCGCGGGCAATGCCGTCGCCATCAAGCACGCAACGCAGACGCTGCTCGTGGGTGAGCGCATCGTGCGCGCCTTCCATGAAGCGGGCATTCCCGAAGAGCTGTTCGTCAACCTGTTCCTCGACCATGCCGGCACGGAAAAGCTGATCGGCGCGCGCTCCTTCGACTTCATCAATTTCACCGGCTCCGTCGGCGGCGGGCGCGCCATCGAGCGGGCGGCTGCCGGCACCTTCACCGGGCTCGGGCTCGAACTCGGCGGCAAGGATCCCGCCTATGTGATGGAGGATGCCGACATCGACTGGGCGGTCGATGTTCTGATGGACGGCGCGATGTTCAATGCCGGCCAGTGCTGCTGCGGCATCGAACGCATCTATGTCGCGGAGAAGCATTTCGACAGTTTTGTCGAGAAGTCCGTGGACTGGGTGGGCAAGCTGAAACTCGGCAATCCGCTGGACGAGGACACCACCATCGGTCCGATGGCCAACAAGCGGTTTGCGGCCGAAGTGCGCAGCCAGACCGAAGATGCGCTGGCGCAGGGCGCAAAGGCGCTGGTCGATCCGAAAGCCTTCCCCAAGGATGATGGCGGCACCTATCTCATGCCGCAGATCCTGATCGACGTGAACCACCAGATGCGCGTGATGCGCGAGGAAAGTTTTGGCCCTGTCGTGGGCATCATGCCGGTGAAGAACGACGCCGAAGCGCTCGACCTCATGAACGATTGCGAGTTCGGCCTGACCGCCTCGCTGTGGACCGCCGATCCCGAGCGCGCGGCGGCTATCGGCTCAGACATCGAAACAGGAACCGTGTTCCTGAACCGTGCCGACTATCTCGACCCGGCCCTTTGCTGGACCGGCTGCAAGAATACCGGGCGCGGCGGCGCGCTTTCCGAAATCGGCTACCACAATCTGACCCGCCCGAAATCCTACCACATGAGAAAGAAACAGGCATGAAGCTCGAAGGAAACTGGTCCTATCCTACCGCTGTACGGTTTGGCGCAGGGCGCATCAGGGAACTCGCCGAGGCCTGCAAGGCAGCCGGCATTTCAAAGCCGCTTCTGGTAACCGACCGCGGCCTTGCCGGCATGGACATCACGAAGAACGCGCTCGACATTCTGGAGGCTGCGGGCCTTGGGCGCGCCATGTTCTCGGAAGTCGATCCCAACCCCAACGACAAGAACCTCGAAGCCGGCGTGAAGGTTTTCAGGGATGGCGGTCATGATGGCGTCGTCGCCTTTGGCGGCGGCTCCGGCCTCGATCTCGGCAAGCTGATCGCCTTCATGGCGGGCCAGACTAGACCGGTGTGGGATTTCGAAGACATTGGCGACTGGTGGACCCGCGCGGATGCATCGAAAATCGCACCGAACGTGGCCGTCCCCACAACTGCCGGCACCGGCTCGGAAGTGGGCCGCGCCGGCGTCCTCACCAATTCAGAAACCCATGTGAAGAAGATCATCTTCCACCCGAAGATTCTGCCCTCGGTGGTGATCTGCGATCCTGAACTGACCGTCGGCATGCCCAAGGCGATCACCGCGGGCACGGGGATGGACGCCTTTGCGCATTGTCTGGAAGCCTATTCCTCGGCCTTCTACCACCCGATGAGCCAGGGCATCGCTCTTGAAGGGCTTCGGCTCGTGAAGGAATATCTCCCCCGTGCCTACCGCGATGGAAGCGACCTCGAGGCCCGCGCGCAGATGATGAGCGCTGCCGCCATGGGCGCGGTCGCCTTTCAGAAGGGGCTCGGCGCCATCCACGCGGTCTCGCACCCGGTCGGCGCTATCTACAACACACACCATGGAACCACCAATGCGGTGGTAATGCCGGCTGTGCTGAAACTCAACCGACCGGAGATCGAGGAACGCATCGCTGCCGCAGCCGCCTATCTGGGCATTGCGGGCGGGTTTGACGGATTCTTCGATTTCGTGATGCAGCTCCGCGAAGAACTCGGAATTCCCGACCGCCTCGGCGACATGGGCGTCGGATCAGATCGCATTGACGAGATGGTGGAGATGGCATTGGTAGATCCGAGTGGTGGAGGCAACCCGGTCAAGCTGACCGCAGCCAACACGAAGGCGCTGTTCGAAGCCTGCATCTGAGGCGTGGCGCAAGCCCCTCATCCGCCTGCCGGCACCTTCTCCCCGCTTGCGGGGAGAAGAGCAGCGCGGCGATGACGGCTGAACAATTTCACCGATGCAGTGAAGGGCGCAAGTACCGAAACTTCCTCCTTCTCCCCGCTTGCGGGGAGAAGGTGCCGGCAGGCGGATGAGGGGCCTGCGCCGATGTTACAAGATAGCGCACTCCGTCCCGCCCTCGCCCTTCGACAAGCTCAGGATGAGGGCTGTAGTTGCGCAAGAGATCAGTAGATCAGTGCTGAAGCGCGATGTTTTCCTGACACGCTCCCAAACAAGAGAGCGAGGCCGCCCGCCGTCATCCGCGCCTGCCAGGAACCTCTCCTACTTACCCTTACCTTACCTACTACCCTACCTCTCCATGCCTTTCCCTCATCCTGAGCTTGTCGAAGGGCGAGGGAAAGGGCACGCACCATCACCGCCCCCCTTAGAGCTCCAGCACCACCGTGGTCACGCCGGCCTCGCCGCTATCCTTCACCACGAAACCGAAATCGCGGCACATGGCGAGCATTTTGGTGTTGTCGCTCAGAACGATGCCCTCAATCGCGCCAATGCCCTCTTCCCGGCCATAGTCGATGAGCTGCTTCAGCAGCGCAAAACCAAGCCCGTGCCCCTGAAGATCGGTGCGCACAAGCAGGCCATACTCGGCGATCTCCTTGTCGGGATCGGCGGAAAGACGGCCAATGCCCGCCATTTCCCCATCCTCTTCCCTGAGCGCGATGAACGCCATGTCGCGCTCGTAGTCGAGCTGGGTCAGCCGTTCCAGCATTTCGTCTGGAAAGTGTTTGCGCGGGGCGAGGAAGCGAAACCGTATATCCTCCGGCGAAACGCGCGCCAAAAAATCTGGAAACAGCGCCACATCCGCCGGCTTGATCGGGCGCAGATGATAGCGGTGCCCCTCGAGGTTTACATCCTTTTCCCAGCCATCCGGATAAGGGCGGATGGCAAGGTCCGGGTTCGGACCCTTGCGGTCGATTTCCGTGGGCTCGATCTCTATGCGTGCATCAAGCGCCACCACGCCGTCGGCATCGGCCAGCAACGGGTTGATGTCCATGCCCTTGATGCAGGGGAAATCGACGATCATCTGCGACACAGCGTTGAGGGCGCCTGCAATCGCATCCCTGTCGGCGGGCGCGCGATCGCGGTATCCCGCCAGCAGTTTTCCGATGCGGGTCGACGCCATCAGGTCGCCGGCCAGAACGTCATCGAGCGGCGGCAGCGCAATGGCCGTATCCTCCATCACCTCCACCGCCGTGCCGCCCGCACCAAACATCACCACCGGCCCGAAAATCGGATCCTGACTGACACCGAGGATCAGCTCATGGGCGTGTTTGCGCACCACCATGGGCTGCACGGCAAAGCCTTCAAGCCCGTCGGCCATGCCCGCGTCGTCCAGCCGCTTCATGATGTTCTCGGCGGCCTTCTGCGCCGCTTCCGGCGTCTTGAGGCCAAGCACCACGCCGCCGACATCGGACTTGTGCGTGATGGTTCTGGAAAGAAGTTTGACGACAACCTTTTCCGAACTTTCGAGCAAGCGTGCAGTGGCCTCACTCACCGCTTCTGGTGTCTCGACAATCACGGTTTCAGGCACGGGAATCCCGTAGGCAGCAATGGCCGCCTTGGCTTCGGGTTCCGTCAGCATGCGACGGCCTTCAGCAGCCACTTTTTCAAGGATGGCGCGCAGGCTTTCACGGTCTCCCTGCACATCCTCGCTGCGGCTCGAAGGCACACGGGTCAACGCCTTCTGGGCACGTGACCATTCACCCAGATAGGAAAGCGCCGCAGTGGCGCTCGACGGGGTGCTGAAGTTTGCAATGCCCGCCTCCTGCAGGATGCGACGCCCTTCGCGCGCGGTCTCCTCTCCCAGCCAGCAGGTGATGAGCGGCTTGCCGTTCACCCGCCCCTTGTCGGCATGGGCGGCAACGGCGCGGGCCGCATCGGAGGGCGAGGCAAGCCCGGTCGGGCAGTTGAACACGAGAACGGCATCAGTGTCCGTGTCATCGGCCACTGCGAGAAGCGCCTCGCTATACCGCTCCGGCGGCGCATCGCCGATAATGTCGGCGGGGTTGGAATGCGACCAGTTGGGCGGCAGCGCCCGGTCGAGACGAGCAATGGTTTCGGGCGAAAACTCGGCCATGGTGCCGCCGAGATCGTTGAGCCGGTCCACCGCCAGAACACCGGCCCCGCCGCCATTGCTGACAATGCCCACATGGGCGCGCTGCAAAGGCCGGAACCGGGCTAGCACTTCCGCCGCATCGAACAGTTCGCCAAGATCGAGCACCCGCAAAATGCCGGCACGGCGCAGCGCCGCCTCCACCACCCGGTCCGCGCCCGAAAGCGCGCCGGTGTGCGTCGCGGCCGCCTGTGCGGCCTGCGCATGGCGGCCAGCCTTGATGGCGATCACCGGTTTCAGCCGCGCCGCCGCCCGAGCGGCGGTCATGAATTTGCGCGGATTGGGGATTGTTTCGAGATACATGAGAATGCCGCGCGTGCGCCCGTCGCCGGCAAGCATTTCCAGATAGTCGCCCACATCCACGTCGGCCATGTCGCCCAAAGAAACGATGTGGGAGAAGCCAACGCCTTCCGCCGCCGCCCAATCCACAAGCGATGTGGCAATCGCACCGGATTGCGAAAGCAGAGCGAGCCCGCCGGGCCTCGCCTGCATATGCGCGAAACTGGCGTTGAAATTCATCGGTGGGACGATCAGCCCGACCGTGTTCGGCCCGATGATGCGGAAGAGATAGGGCTTTGCCGCATCGAGCATGGCCTGACGCAGCCCGTTTTCCCGTGTCAGCCCGGCGGTGATGACGACAGCGGTGCGTGTTCCCTTCTCGCCAAGCTCGGAGATGATGCCCGGCACCGTTTTGGGAGGCGTGACGATGACGGCAATGTCCGGGATGCCTGGAATATCGGCAGCGCGCTTGTAGCAGCGCCGGCCCGCCACTTCCCTGTATTTCGGATTGACGGGCCAGATCTCGCCGTCAAACCCGCCATCCTGCAAATTCTGCATCACGATATGGCCGACAGCGCCAGGCCTGCTTGAAGCACCGATGACGGCAACGGAGCGTGGACGGGCGGCGAATTCAAGATTGCGGATCGTCATGAACAATGACTCCGGGTTCGCGCGAATTGTGCGTTTCGGCATCACTATAGCGGCATGGCGCAACAACTGCGCAACCCGCGATATGCGGTTGCCCTCAGCCTATTGAGCGCCAGGAAACTCCAGACGTGGTACAGCGGCCACGAGCGACCTCCCCGCCGGCGATTGCGGGCTGTCGATGATTTGCGAAGTCGGACCCGTCTCGACAACACGGCCGCTCTCCATGATCGCCACCCGATGGGAAACAAGACGCACGACAGCGAGATCATGCGCGATGAAGAGGTAGGAGAGGCCTTCACTTTTCTGCAAATCAGTGATGAGTTTCAGTATCTCTCCACGTATCGACTGGTCGAGCGCGGAAACCGGCTCGTCGAACACGATCAGCGAGGGGCGCGCAGCCAAGGCACGCGCGATGGCGACCCGCTGGCGCTCGCCGCCCGACACTTCGTGAACGCCGCGCGCGGCATAGCTTGTGGGAAGGCCGACCCTCTCCAGAAGTGCACCCACCTGCGTGGGTTGTGCGGCACGATCCGCAAGGCCATGGATGCGCAGCGGATCCGCCAGCACTCCGCCGATGGTCGCGCGCGGATTGAAGGCCGCAAGCGGATCCTGAAACACCATCTGGATCGCCCGGCGCTGCCTTCGCAACGCCCGCCCGCGAAGCTGAAGCCAGTCTTCCCCCTGAAGCCGCACCGCCCCCGCATCCGCTGGCAAAAGCCTGAGCAGCACCCGCGCGAGCGTCGACTTGCCGCTGCCGGACGCGCCCACCAGCCCCAGCGTCTCGCCGGAAGCGAGCGTCAGGCTCACATCGTCAAGCGCGGTCACCCTGCGCCCCCGGCTGGTGAAGGTCTTGCAGAGGTTCTGCGCAACGAGAAGCGGCTCAGGCATCGGCCACCCCGTCGATCAGGCGCGGTGTTGAAAAGTCGATCTGCGCGGCAAGAAGCTGCTTCGTATAGGCATGCGCGGGCTTGGTCAGAACCGCCTGCGCCGCGCCTTTCTCCACCAGCTGCGCCCGCTGAAAAACGGCAATGTCGTCAGCCAATCCGGAGGCGAGCGCAATGTCGTGGGTGATGAACACCAGTGTCATGCCCGCCTCGCGCACCAGATCGTCGAGCAGCGCCACGATCTCGGCCTGCACCACCATGTCGAGCGCGCTTGTGGGCTCGTCGGCGATCAGCAGCCCCGGCTTTGCCGCAATGGCGGCAGCGATGGCGATGCGCTGGCGCTGCCCGCCGGAAAACTGATGCGGATAGGCCCCAAGTGCTGCCTGGGGATCTGGAATGCGCACCCGCTCAAGCAGGGCCAGCGCATGCGACCGCGCCGCGCGCCAATCGAGCCCCAGATGACGAACCGCGCCTTCCGCCACCTGTTCGCCGATGGTCAGAACGGGGTTGAGGCTGCCGCCGGGATCCTGAAACACCATGCCGATATCGCGCCCTGCCATTGGCACATGCGCAAGGCCCGGCCAGCCGATTTCCCCCGCGATCCGCGCCTGCGGCGCGAGCAAGCCGGCGAGCGCCAGCGCCAGCGTGCTCTTGCCCGATCCGCTTTCGCCGATCACCGCCAGCCTGCGGCCTTTCGCAATGTCGAGATCGACGTCCTGAAGCGCGAAGCTTCGCGCATCGTCACGCCCGTAGGAAACCGAGAGCCCCCGGATTTCGGCCAGCAGCGCGCTCATCCGCGCGCCTCACGGCCCGCCATCGCGTCGGCCAGCCCCTCGCCCAGCAGATAAACGCCAAGCACCGTGGCCACGAGCCCCAGCCCCGGCACGATGGAAAGATGCGGCGCGGTGCGCAGCACATTGCGCCCCTCGGCGATCATCGAGCCCCAGGTCACCACATTGGGATCGCCAAGCCCGAGAAAAGACAGCGCCGCCTCCACCAGAACCGCCGTGGCGACAATCACTGCCGTCAGCGCCAGAACCGGCGGCAGCGCATTGGGCAGAACTTCACGCAGCGCAATCTCGGCCGGGTGCATGCCGATCACCCGCGCCGCCGCCACATAGTCGCGCTCGCGGATCGACAGGACTTCCGCCCGCACCAGTCGCGCCGGCCCGGTCCACGCGCCAAGGGCAATGGCGAGAATGATCACCGGAAGCGACGCCCCGGTGACGCTGACAAAAGCCAGCGCCAGAAGAAAGCCCGGCACGATCTGAAACGCGTCGACCACACGCATCAGCGCCTCGTCCACCAGCCCTCCGGCAAGCCCGGCAACCGTGCCAACCAGCGCCCCGGCGGCAAGTGCGACCAGCGCCGTGGCAAGCCCGACCAGAAGCGACGTGCGCGCACCGTGCATCAGGCCCGCAGCCACATCCCGCCCCAGCCGGTCCGTGCCAAGCGGAAGCGCCGGATCGGTGAAGGGTACAGTCATCGGTCGCCCGACAATCGCCAGCGGATCGCCCGGAAAGAGAAGCGGCGCAGCAAGCGCCATGGCGGCAAGCAGCACCAGAAGACAAAGCCCCGCCACCCCTTCCGGCGATCGCAAGAGACGCGCTGCAACGCGGTTCATGACGACGCCTCCCCGCTGCCCACGCGCGGGTCGAGAGCCGCATAGGCAATGTCCACCAGAAGATTGACGACGATCACAAGCACCGCGCTGACGATAATGATGCCGGTCAGAAGCGGCGCATCGCGGCCTGAAACCGCTTCATGCGCGAGCCGCCCGAACCCCGGAATGGCGAACACGCTTTCCACCACCACACTGCCGCCCAGCATGGCCGCCGCCTGCAGGCCAAGCATGGTGACCAGCGGCAGAAGCGCATTGCGCGCCACGTGGCGCAGCACGATGCGCCGCCGCGCCAGCCCCTTGGCGCGCGCAGAAAGCACGAAATCCTGCCGCCAGGCTTCCGCCATGCCCGTTCGCATCATGCGCAGAAAAAGAGCCAGGTAAATGAAACCGAGCGCGGAGACCGGCAGCACCAGGTGCCAGGCAATGTCGGCCACGCGCGCCAGCCCGGTATTGCCGGAAGCGATGGTTTCGATGCCTGCCGTGGGAAACCAGCGCAGATCGACCGCGAACACCAGAACCAGCACAAGGCCAAGCCAGAAGCTCGGAACCGCATAGAGCGCCAGCGACCCGATGGAAAGCGCCCGGTCGGTCAGACTGCCTGGCCGCGCGCCCGCCACGATGCCCAGAAGCGAACCAAGCGAGAAGGCAAGCGCCGTCGCCGCCCCCATGAGCCAGAGCGTGTTGGGCAGTCGCTCCGCGATCAGGTCGAGAACCGGCCGGTCGAAGGCCACCGACCAGCCGAGATCGAACCGCAGAAGCGCGCCCACATAAAGCGTCAGCCGTTTCACAAGCGACTGGTCGAGCCCATAGCTCTGGCGAAGCTCCGCAACGAGGCCCGCATCGCCCCCGCCCAGCGAAAGCAGATAGGCGTCCACCGCATCGCCAGGCGCTGCTTCCAGAAGCAGAAACGTGCCAATAATGACGATGAGCAGCACCGGAATGCTGCTGACGATACGCCGCCGCGTCAAAGTCAGGGCCCGGTGCATGCGATTGCGTGTTCCTTGCGTTCTCAGGAAGCGAGCGCCGTATCCGCCCAATTGGAAACGGGCCAGCGCGGATTGTTGCCCACATTGAGAACGGTGTCACTGGCAACCGTGGTAAAGCCCCACTCGGCCACATTGATCAACGGCAGGTCTTCCACCACGATGCGCTGGAAGTCGTTGTAGAGCGCGGTGCGCGCCTCCGTATCGATGGTCTCGGCCGCCTGATCGATGATCGTGTCGAGCTCGGCATTGGCATAGCCGCCCTGGTTGGAAAACGGCACGCCATCAGGAATGCCCGACTGCACGAGGATCGTGGTCGAGATGGCCGGATCGCCGCGGAACACCGGCGAGCCAACAGAAATGTCGAAATCATGATCCGTGTAGACCGCCTTCAGATGCGCCGGCGTGTCGTTGTTCACCAGCGTCACGTCGATGCCCACCTTGCCGAGCGCCTGCCGCAGATAATCGCCGAACTGGCGTGTTTCGCTGAAGAAGGGCGCGGGCAGGAGGCGCAGCGAAAAGCGCTTGCCATCCTCGCCACGCAGATAGCCAGCCTCGTCAAGCAGCCTGTCCGCCCGCTCGATGTCGAAGGAATAGGGTTTCACATCGGGATTGTAGAATTGCGGCGCGTTCTGCGGCACCGGGCCGGTGGCCGCCTGCGCATAGCCAAGAAACACCGTATCGACCACGAAATCCCGGTCGATGGCGTGCGACAGGGCCTGCCGCACCTTCCGGTTGGCGAGGATTTCGTTGCGGTGGTTGATCTCCACCACAAGCTGATAGGTGAGCGCCTCATAGCCTTCCGTCACCACTTTCAGCCCCGGCACGCTGGCGATGCGTTCCAGATCCACCAGCGGCACCTGCGAGAAGGCTGCAAGCTGGATTTCGCCTGCCTCCAGCGCGGAAGCCGCCGCCGCCCGGTCGGGCAGAACGCGGAAGATGATCTCGTCCAGCTTCGGCAGGCCCTCGCCCCAATAGGCGTCATTGCGGGTAAGGCGGTAATATTCGCCGGGCCTGTGCTCGGCGAATTTGAACGGCCCCGTTCCCACCGGCGCCTTGTTGGCCGGGTTGGCGGCAATGTCCGTGCCCTCATAGAGATGCTTTGGCAAAACGCTCGTCACCACCGGCAGCGCATTGCGAATGAGCTGGATCGGCGTGGGCGCGGAAAAGCGGAAAATGGCGGTATGCGCATCGGGCGTTTCGACCGTGTCGAGATTGGCGAACACCACGCGGCCGAGATTTTGCAGCGGCTTCCAGACCTCCATCGCGGAGAAGGCCACATCCGCTGAGGAGAACGGCTCGCCATCGTGCCAGGTCACGCCCTCGCGCAGTCTGAAGGTGATGGAAAGCCCGTCTTCGGAGCCTTCCCAGCTTGTGGCAAGGCGTGGCGCAAGCCCGCCCTCGCCATCCATCATGGCTTCAGCCAGCGGCTCAATCACCTTGCTGGCGATGAAAAACACACCGTTCGACGCGACGATTGCCGGGTTCAGCGTGCGCGGCTCGGAATCAGCCGCCACCACCAACCGCCCGCCGCGCGGCGCTTCCTCGGGCCATGCCATGCGCAGCGGCAGGCCGACCGCCGCCAGCGCGCCCGCGCCAAGAAGGAGATTGCGTCTCGAGATCAAAAGACCGGCCATTGGAAATCCTCGCGCCTTAAAGCCAAAGAAAGTGTAAGATCCGCCGCCGGGAGGAACAGGGCCATAACGGTGTTGCGTTGGTCCAGCCTGTTGAAGACGTCTTCCTTAGAGATAAGGCGGCGTGCAGGCGGAAACGACAATGGTGCGCGTGTCGGAGAGATTCTGGAAACGATGCGGCTGGCGGCTGTCGAACAGATAGGCTTCGCCGGCCTTCAGAATGCGCATTTCGTCACCCACGGTCAGCGCCAGCTCACCCTCCACCACATAGCCGCCCTCGCTTGAGGCGTGCTGGAGCATGGTCTCGCCCGTGTCCGCCCCAGGCTCATAGACCTCGTGCAGGATCTGGAGATTGTGCAGCCGCGCATCGCCGATCTGCCGCAGGACCAGAAGCCCGCTCTCCGGCGCGCCGGCATTGATCGCCACACGCGACGTCAGGTCAATCAGCTCGTCCCTGCCAAAAAACGGACCGGGATTGTCCTCCCGCTCTGGCTCGAAGAAATCCGCCATGCTGACGCCCATCCCTCCAAGCACCTTGCGCAGGGTTGAGATGGAGGGGCTGATCTTGTTCTTCTCAATGTTGGAAATCTGTGCATGAGGAACACCGGCCTGTTCGGCAAGCTGTCGCTGCGAAAGATTGCCTGCGGTGCGCATGGCCCTGAGGCGCGATCCGATGTCGAAATCGTCCATATGTCCTTCGCTCGTTTCGTCTTGCGCCAACGTGCTCATGTTTTGCGCAGCGCGATATATCGCTCAAGATATTGCCCTTGAAATCAATATACAACGCAAAAACATCGGAAATTCCTGGAATTTGGAGCCCGGACTTTTAAATGACGCTCAAAATATTGAACGCATAATTGCCTCGTCGAAAAATGAGTGCTACCGCTAGAGGACATGGGAAGAGATCCGGAAACCGGATCGTCCAACAACGATAACCGCATTCACACGCAGGACAAGCCGATGACCGACAAGCCCAATTCACCCGAAGCGCGCGATATCGCCTATCACCTGCATCCCTACACGAATGCGAAAAAACATCTTGAAGCCGGCCCGCTGATCATCGATCGGGGTGAAGGTGTCCATGTCTACGACAACAATGGCAAGCAGTATATCGAGGCTATGGCCGGCCTGTGGAGCGTCGCGCTCGGCTTCAACGAGAAGCGCCTTGTGAAGGCCGCGACCGAGCAGATGGAAAAGCTGCCCTATTACCACACCTTCACGCACAAATCGCACGGGCCGGTGATCGAGCTTTCCGAAAAGCTGATCGGCATGGCCCCGGTGCCGATGAGCAAGGCGTTCTTCACCAATTCCGGCTCGGAAGCCATCGACACGGCGCTGAAGCTGATCTGGTACCGCTCCAACGCGCTTGGAAAGCCGGAAAAGAAGAAGATCATCGTCCGCAACCGCGCCTATCACGGCGTGACCATCGCCGGCGCATGCCTCACCAGCCTGCCGGCAAACCACAAATCCTTCGACCTGATCGTGCCGAACGTGCTGCGCATGACCGCGCCGCATCACTGGCGCGAGGCAATGCCGGGCGAGAGCGAGGAAGAATTCGCAACCCGCCTTGCAAAGGAACTGGAAGACACGATCCTGGCTGAAGGTCCGGAAACGATTGCCGCCTTCTTCGGCGAGCCGGTGCAGGGCGCCGGCGGCGTGGTCGTTCCGCCGGCCACCTACTGGGAAAAGGTGCAGGCCGTTCTGAACAAGTACGACATCCTGCTGGTCGCCGACGAAGTGATCTGTGGCTTCGGCCGCACGGGCACCATGTTCGGCTCCACCACCTACGACATCAAGCCGGACATCATGGTCATGTCCAAGCAGCTTTCGTCGTCCTACCTGCCGGCCTCGGCCCTGATGATCAACGACCGGGTGTTCGAGCCGATCATGGAAGAAAGCGGCCGCATCGGCACGCTCGGCCATGGCTACACGGCCAGCGGCCATCCGGTTGTCGCAGCCGTTGCGCTTGAAAACCTCAAGATCATCGAGGAGCGCGATCTGGTGGGCAATGCCGCACGCATGGGCGAACGCCTGCGCAACGGACTTGCCGCGCTGGCCGATCATCCGCTGGTTGGCGAAGTGCGCGGCGTCGGCCTCATCGCCGCCGTCGAGCTCGTCACCGACAAGGCAAACAAGACGGCGCTCGAGACGCCCGGCGCGCTTGGCGCACTGGTCAACGCGCATCTTCAGGAAGCCGGCCTCATCAGCCGCGCCATGGCCGATGCCGTCGCCTTCTGCCCGCCGCTCATCATCACCGAGGGCGAGGTCGACGACCTGCTCGCGCGTTTCAAAACCGGCCTCGACAAGGCGCTCGCCGAACTGCCCAGAGAGGCATTGCCGGCATAGGCACGGCTTTCCCGGGGCATCCAGCCCCGGCCGATAACCGAACCACCATGAAAAGCATCGCGTCCAGCTTCTGGACGCGATGCTTTTTGCGCCGAAACACGGTTATGCCATGTCGTTATAACAGAGTCTGTATTTGCGATAGGACAGCGCACCTCCTGCGCTATAGGGTCGCGGAAAGCGTTCCCTATTGAGGTCCAACAGTGACAGATCAAATTCAGGAGACGCGGGAGGGTACAGGTGTGCCGATGTCCGCGCCCCAGGAAAATACTGAAAAATCAAGCCATATCAAATTCTTGATATGGGGCATTGTGGTCGCGGCCATCGTCGCCGTCTTTTTGCCGGCTCCATTGTTTGCCAGCAATCTCTCCTTCCTCTTCTACATGATGCTGTGGATCACCATGGCGACGTCGTTCAACTTCGTCGCTGGTCTGGCCGGATATATGCCTTTTGGTTATGTGGCGTTCTACGGCATCGGCGCTTACGCCACAGGCGTTCTCTACAAGACCTTCGGCCTGCCCATTCCCGTGGCGCTTGCCGGTGCGGCGCTCGCCGGCGTCACCATTGGTCTTCTGGTCGCGCCCACGCTGCGGCTCAAGGGCGTTTATTTCGGCATTGTCAGCCTCGCGCTCGCCATGGCCATGAAGCTCGTGATCTCGCTCATGCCGAGCGACATCACCGGCGGCAGCCTTGGCTTGATCCTTTCGGCGGCAAACGATCCCGTGGCCGCCTACTACGCCATGTTCGTGGTGCTGATGGGCGCTCTGGCAGCCGGCACCTGGCTCACCATGTCGCGCCTCGGCACGGCGCTGCGCGCCATCCGCGATGACAGCGAGGCCGCAGAAGTGGTCGGCGTCAACGTGGTGGGAACCCGCCTCAAGGCCTGGATCATGGCCACCATGTTCCCTGCCCTCGTGGGCGGCGTCGAGGCCTGGTACACGAATGCCATCGACCTCGATTCCTCCTTCAACCTGCTGGTGACGGCAAAGAGCATCGTCTACGCCATGGCCGGCGGCCTCGGCTTCCTGGTCGGCCCGATCATCGGCGCGTCCACGCTCTACGGCATCGACCAGCTGATCTGGCGGCATTTCCCGACCCTCAACCTGCTCATTCTCGGCGTGGTCATCATCGCACTGATGCTGCTCCTGCCGCGTGGCATCGTCGGGGCCTTCGCCCAGCGCTTCTCGCGCTTCCGGCGCTTCATTCCGTAAGACGTACAGGATTGAAACAAAGATGAACGAACTTCTGCTTCAAGGCCTCGTCAACGGCATCGTCGTCGGGCTGATCTATGCGCTGATCGGCGTCAGCCTCAACGTAATCTTCGGCGTCCTGCGCGTCGTCAACTTCGCCCATGGCGAATTCATCGTGCTGGGTGCCTATGGCGCCTATTTCGCCCAGGCCTGGCTCGGCCTGTCCCCGCTGCTCGCAATGCCGCTGATCTTTGTCGTCTTCGGCATGATGGGTTACGGCCTCTATTTCGTGCTGGTGAAGCGTCTTGCGCGCTCCAACGATCCCGAGCACGCCTCGCTTCTGGTCATGTTCGGCCTGTCTCTCGTGCTGGGCGCACTCATGCTGCTCGCCTTCGAGGCGGATGCACGCTCGCTCAACTTCACGCTCGACCCGCCCTTCCTGATGTTCGGCAACATCATCCTGCCGACAACCAAGCTGCTTGGTCTTGCGGTTGCGGTCGTGGTCACCGGTGCGCTGGCGTTCTTCCTCTACCGCACGCTGCCGGGCAAGGCGCTGCGCGCCATCATCATGAACCGTGACGCGATCCAGATCGTCGGCGTGGACCTGAACCACCTTTCGGCCCTGACCTTCGGTCTGGGGCTTGGCCTGGCGGGCATCACCGGCATCCTCGTGTCGATGATCTTCCCCTCCTTCTCCCCCTTCATCGGCCAGGACTACACCCTGATCGGCTTCATCGTGATCGTTCTGGGCGGCCTCGGCCATCCGATCGGCGCAGTCGCCGGCGGCATCCTGTTCGGCCTCGCCGAGCAGACCGCCATGGTGTTCTTCAGCGGAACCGTGGCGATGCTACTCGGCTTCGTGCTCCTGATCGCCGTCATTCTCATTCGCCCCGCCGGCCTGTTCGGCGTGCAGAACTCGCGGTGACGTCATGCTGAAAGTCGAAAACCTCGTAAAGAAATTCGGTGGCGTCACAGCGCTCGACGGCATCAGCCTCACCCTCCCCGACCGGTCGATCCTCGGCGTTCTGGGTATGAACGGCTCCGGCAAGACGACGATGCTGAACTGCATCAACGGTCTTTATGACGCGACCGCCGGTGAAATCACGCTCGACGGCGTCAGCCTCATCGGCAAGGCCCCGCATGCGGTGTTCTCCGAAGGCGTGGGACGCACCTTCCAGGTGCCGCGCATCTTCCCGCAGATGTCGCTCCTGGAAAATCTCTCGGTCGCGCTCCTCAACAAGGGGATGAGCAACGCCGAGATCGCGAAGGTCAGCGCCTACTGGCTCAAAAAGGTGGAGCTCTACCGGCTGCGCCACAATTATGCGGAGGAGCTTTCGGGCGGCCAGCAGAAGCTTCTGGAACTCGCCCGCATCATGGTGGCCAATCCGAAGCTGGTGCTGCTCGACGAGCCGTTCGCCGGCGTCAATCCGAGCCTCGCGCTGCTGCTCATCAACATCATCCGCGACATGCCGAAGGAGCTGGGCTGCTCGGTGCTTCTCGTCAGCCACGACCTCACCTCCGTCTACGAACTGTCCGACAACATTCTGGTCATGCATGAAGGCCGTGTCCTCGCAGAGGGCGACGCCGAAGCGATCCAGAAGAATCCGGACGTCATCGAAGCCTATCTGGGAGCCTGACCATGCATGGCGTTGAACTGAGCATGGAGAACATCTCCGTCGCCTATAACGGAGACATCACGGTTCTCAAGGAAGTGGCGCTGCGGGCAAAGCCCGGCGAGGTGACCGGCATTATCGGGCCGAACGGCGCGGGCAAGTCGACTGTCTTGAAAACCATCTTCGGCCTTCTCTCCACCAAGACCGGCACCATCACCATGGGCGGCCGCGACATCACCAATCTCAAGGCGTTCCAGCGCGCACTCGAAGGCGTGTCCTTCGTGCCGCAGAACCGTAGCGCCTTTGCCGGCCTGTCGGTCTACGACAATTTGCTTCTGGGCTGCTGGCCCTTCCGCAAGGACAAGGCCCGTATCGAACGCGCCATCGACGGCATTTTCGAGCGGTTCCCGATCCTCAAGGAGAAGCGCTCGACGCTCGCCGGCTCCATGAGCGGCGGCCAGCAGCGCTTTCTGGAAATCGCCCGCGCGCTCGTCACCGAGCCGAAGGTGATCCTGCTTGATGAGCCCACGGCCATGATCGCGCCGAAGATTTCCAAGGACATCTACGCGCTCACCCGCGATCTCGCAGATCAGGGCGCCACCATCATTCTGGTGGACCAGAACGTGCGCCAGTGCGCCACGATTTCGGACCGCCTCTACATTCTGGAGCTTGGCCGCAACAAGGCGGAAGGCACCAAGGAGGACTTCGCCACCGATGGCCAGCTCAAGGAGATGGTCGCCGAGTGGATGAACTACAAGATCGACGTGTGAGGCGTCGTTTATCCAAGATCAACAAAAGGGGAATGCCCATGTGGAATATGACCAAACGAAGCTTCATGGCAGGCACGCTGCTTGCCTGCTTTGCGCTGCCGGTCGCCGGCCAGGCGCAGGAAAAGATCCGGATCGGCATGACGGTTTCGTCGTCCGGCAACTTCGCGCTTGCCTCGCAGTCGGGTGTGCGCGGCGTGGAAATCTGGGTCGATGAAGTCAACGCCAATGGCGGCCTGGAAGTGAATGGCGAGAAGCGCCTCGTCGAGCTCGTCAAGCGCGATGACCGCTCCGACAAACAGATGGTGGCGCGCGTCTATGAAGACCTGATCGCCAATGAGAATGTCGACGTGCTGATGGCTCCGTTCGGCTCCACCCTGACGGCAGCCGCCGCCACGGTGACCGAGCGTCTCGGCAAGTTCATGGTCATCTGGTCCGCGGCTTCCGACGCGCTTTACGACCAGGGCTTCAAGAACATCGTCTCGGCAACCCAGATGCCGGTGTCGCGCATGCCGTCGGCCGGCCTCGAAGCCGCTGCAGCGCTCGGCAACAAGAAGGTCGCCATCGTCAATGTGGACGAGCCCTTCCCGGCCGGCCTTGCCGACGGTGCCGAAGCCATCGCCGAAAAGCTCGGCATGGAAGTGGTCCTGAAGGAAGACTATCCGAAGGGCACGAAGGATTTCAGCCTGCTCCTGCAGAAGGCACGCGCGGCTGGCGCCGACGTGTTCTTCCCCACCAGCTATGAGGGCGACCTGATCTCCATGGTGCGGCAGATGCACCAGATGAACGTGAACTTCCCGTTCTCGTTCATGGTCTACGCCTCGACGCCGCAGTTCATCGAGATCGGCGACGATGCGCAGTACATCTACAGCCACACCAACTTCCACCCGACCATCAACTGGGAGGTCAATGCCGGCCTCGACCGTGAAGGCTTCCTGGCAGCTTATGAAAAGCTCTTCCCGGCCGTCTCCTACGAGCCGGACTTCCAGACCGTTCTCGCCTATGGCGCCGCCGTCATCGCCGGCGAAATCATCGAGAACGCAGAAAGCCTTGATGCCGCCGACATGAAGAAGGCGGCAATGGAACTCAGCGACAACCTGACGGTTCTCGCCGGTCCCTACGCGATCGACGAAACCGGCAAGCAGCTGAAAATGCCTTTCCCGGTCGTGCAGTTGCAGCCGGGCAAGGGGCTCGTGACCGTGTGGCCTGAAGAAGTCGCCGTTGCCGAGCCTGTGTACCCGATCCCCGGTTGGGATCAACGAGACTAGCGACCTTGCGCCCGGCTTCCGAAACGTCTCCCTCGGGGCCGGGCGCATTTTTCTCAAGAAAAGAACATCATGGATCCGTCATTCGCGTCCCTCGCGGACCTCTCGAAAGCGCTGAGCGAAGGCTCGCTCACGTCCAGCACCATCACCCGACATTTCCTGGAGCGCATCGCCAGGCATGACAAGGCCCTCGGCGCCTTCGTGCATGTCGATGCCGAGCGGGCAATGTCCATGGCGGAGGGGCTCGACAAGCTGCGCGCGTCTGGCGTGGTCTACGGCCCGCTTCACGGCCTGCCAATTGCCGTGAAGGACCTGGTCGACTGGCAGGACGAAACCTGTACGGTGGGCAGCGCTGCCTGGAAAGACCGGCGCTCAACCAGCGACGCCACCGTCATGCGCAAACTGCTGGCCGCCGGCATGATTCCAATCGGCCGCGCAGCAATGGTCGAATTCGCATTCGGAGGCTGGGGCACGAATCCGATATGCGGAACACCGCGCAATCCCTGGGACATGCAGACACACCGCATTCCCGGAGGCTCCTCCAGCGGCTCAGGCGTGGCCGTTGCCGCCGGCCTTGCGCCGGCGGCCATCGGCAGCGACACGGGCGGTTCCGTGCGCATTCCCGCCGCACTCAACGGCATTGTGGGCCTGAAACCCACCTATGGACGGATCAGCCTGAAGGGCTGCTTCCCGCTTTCCAGCACGCTCGATTCCATCGGCCCGATGACGCGCACCGTCGCCGACGCGGCCCTCCTGCTCGACGCGCTTTCCGGACCTGACGCCAGCGATCCGGCCACCCGTCTTGCACCGGCGCTGAAACCCGGCGCATGGCAGGGCCTGCGCATGCAGGGCATGCGGGTCGCGGTGATGCGCGAAGAGGATTTCCCGATCCCGCTAGATGCCGAGAGCCAGGCCGCCTACGATCAGGCAAAGGAAGCGCTCATCAGCCTCGGCGTGACGCTGGTTCCTGCCGACCTGCCCTTCGCCTTCAACGAGCTGACGGAGAGCAATGGCCGCATCATCGCCGCCGAAGCCTATGCAGTTCACCGCGATTACA
Organism: Nitratireductor rhodophyticola; assembly: GCF_019891355.1. Classification (NCBI taxonomy): domain Bacteria; kingdom Pseudomonadati; phylum Pseudomonadota; class Alphaproteobacteria; order Hyphomicrobiales; family Phyllobacteriaceae; genus Nitratireductor; species Nitratireductor rhodophyticola. Next base: position 492,602 of record NZ_JAHSSF010000004.1, read on the forward strand.
TCCACGACGAGAGCGTTCCCATCGGCCCCTATGTGCGCCAGCGCGTGCTCGCCGGAGCCAATGTCAGCGCCAACGACTATATCGAGACGCTCGCCGACCACAGGCGCATGAAGGCGGTCTATGCCGATTTCATGAAGCCGTTCGACGCGCTGCTCACGCCGACGGTGCCCTTCCCCGCCATCCCCGTCTCGGAGGTGGACGAAAGTGCGGTTCCGATGGCCGCCTATGGCCGCCCGGCAAACTATGTCGGCGCCTGCGGCCTGGCGCTGCCGGCAGGCTTCACCGAAACGGGCCTTCCGCTCTCGGTGCAGCTCATGGGCGCAGCCTTCGCCGAGGAGCCGCTGCTTGCGCTCGGCGCAGCGCTTGAACAGCGCATCTCGAAAACGGACCGGCAACCGGACCTCACGACGGTCTGAATCAATACGGACAGCAAGGAGTTTCCGATGACGCAATCCACCTGCGACACGCTTTTGACAAACGCTTTGCTGTTCGATGGCCTGGGGGGGCAACCGATCCGCGGCGGCGTGGCACTCTGCAATGGCCGCATCGCCGCGGTCGGTGATGTTTCCGGCTGGCAGGCAAAAGAGACGATCGACCTCGACGGTCTCAGCCTCGCGCCCGGCTTCATCGACGTTCACACCCATGACGATCTCGCCGTCCTGAACGACAGCGCGATGGAGCCCAAGATCACGCAGGGCGTGACCAGCGTAATCGTCGGCAATTGCGGCATCAGCCTCGCACCATACGAAAAGCCCGTGGAACTGGTGCCGCCGCTCGGCCTTCTCGGCACGGCGGAAGACTATCGTTTCGGTTCCTTTGCCGCCTACCGCAAGGCGGTGGATGCAGCCGGCGTCGCCGTCAATGTGGCCGCGCTTGCCGGCCATGGCACGCTGCGCGCCATGACGCTCGAAGACACGGATGCGCCCGCCTCCGAAGGCCAGATCGTGGCCATGCGCGTTCTGCTCGAGGAAGCGCTGGAGGCAGGCGTTCTGGGCCTCAGCACCGGCCTTGCCTACCCGGTCGCCCGCCACGCGCCGACCGATGAGGTGGTGGCGCTCTCGCAGACACTCGCCGCCTTCCCCGGCGCGCTCTACGTCACCCATATGCGCGATGAACGCGACCGGGTGGAAGAATCCGTCGGCGAGACCATCGCCATCGGTCGGCGCGCCGGCGTCCCGGTGGTGATCTCGCATCACAAATGCATCGGCCGCCACAATTACGGGCGCTCGGCGAAAACACTGTCAATGATCGACAGCGCGCTTCGCCATCAGGACATCGCCATGGATGTCTATCCCTATGAGGCAAGCTCGACCGTGCTCCTGCCGGAGCTGACCCGTCATGCGGAGCGCATTCTGGTCATCGATTCCGCCGCCCATCCCGAGTTCAACGGGCTGGAGCTTTCCAAAGTCGCGGAGAAAATGGGCTGTGATCAGGAAGAAGCGGCCCGCAGGCTTTCGCCCGCGCGCGGCATCTATTTCCAGATGTCGCCGGAAGACATCAACCGCATCATGCAGCATCCGCGCACCATGATCGGCTCAGACGGCATCCCCGGCCCGCAGGCCCATCCGCGCCTCTGGGGCACCTTCCCCCGCGTGCTTGGCCGCTATGTACGCGAAGATGGCGTCCTGCCGCTGGAAGAAGCCATCCGCAAGATGACCTCCCTGCCCGCGCAGATCTTCGGCTTCGCCCGGCGCGGAAGGCTGCAGGAAGGCTTCCATGCCGATCTCGTCGCCTTCGATGCCGACACGGTTCTGGATCTTGCCGACTACGACACGCCAGACCGCCCTTCGGCCGGCATCGAGCATGTGTTCGTCAATGGCGTCGCAGTGCTCGCCAATGGCGCGGTCACCGGCGCGCGTGGCGGGCGTTTCGTGGCGCGTGGCGAAGCCTGACCGGCAGGAAGAGCGTCACCCTTCCCGGTGCAGTTCCTGACAGGCCGATTTCAGAATCCTGATGAACATTTCCTCGGCGTTGGAGATCGCACGATTCTCCGATGTCAGCGCCGTGATCGAGAATTTCAGGTCGGGCACCAGCGGGCGCAGTCGCACACCGCGCGTGAACCGTGCGGAAAACTCGTCTACGATGGCACAGCCCACCCCCTGGCTGACACAGGCTGCCGCCACCGAATAGGTGTGCACCGAAATCCGTGGCTCATAGGGCAGGCCCTGCTCGTCAAATGCCGCCTTCAGGAACACGCCTACGGGCGATTCCTTCTCAAGCCCAACGAAGGACTGCATGTCGATTTCGCTCAGATGCACCGGCGAAGGATCGAACGGCCTGGCGGGATCGTCCGTCTCCAGATAGGTCAGGCTCATCGTACCCACCGTGGTGGAGCTGATGCCCGGCGTCTCCACAAGGTTGAACGCCACCGCCAGATCGAGATCGAGCGCATGAAGGCGCTTCAAAAGCACATCGTAGTGATGCGTGAAGAGTTCGATCTTGAAGCCTTCCCAGTGTCGGGGCAGGTTCGACACCACTTTCGGCGCAAGCCCCACGCCGAGGCTCGGCAGAAAGCCCACCCGCAGCACATCGTCGGGATTGCGTCCCAGATTGCGGGCGAGCGTGCGGAAACGCTCCAGCGCGCCATGCACATCCACCGCTTCGGCAAACAGAAGCTCCGCCTCGCGCGTCGGCACAAGGCGCTGCTTCACGCGGTCGAACAGCTTGAAGCCGAGAAGCGATTCCGCGTGCTTCAGCGTCCGGCTGAGCGCCGGCTGCGAGACATTCAGCCTTTCAGCCGCAGCATTGATCGACCCGGCCAGACGGATCGCGTGAAAAACCTCTATGTGCCGTAGATTCATTAAGCCGATAATGCTTTCGCATGTTCCCATCCGCAGTCTTGTGGCTGCGCTTGTCGGCAATCATACACGCTCACCGGAATGCCATGCACAAAAACTTTCCGGCGCAAAAGAATTCATAAACAACTTTAGGTCACACATTGGCCCCGAGAGTATTCGTATTCAACCGGGGCGCGTAATTGTCCGTGAGTGAAATCCGTCCATTGGAGCGTGATGACATTTCCGCCATTGCGGAGATGTTCCAGCGCATATTGCGCAAGGGGCACGGCCCTGCGCCGCGTGGCACGCGCGAATATCTTGAGACGCTTTTTCTCGACCCACCCCACCGCGACGACGACATTCAGTCACTTGTCCATCTGCGCGAAGACGGCACGGTCAACGGTTTCATGGGCGTGCTTCCCATGCCCTTCGTCTATCAGGGCAAGACCCTCAGAAGCGCCATCGGCGGCAGCTTCATGGTAGATGGTCACGAACAGGATCCCTATGCCGGCGCGCGTCTCCTGCGCGCCTTCCAGTCCGGCCCGCAGGATCTCTCGCTGACCGAAACAGCCAACGACGTTTCCACAACCATGTGGCGCAAGCTCCGCGGCACGATCCTGCCCGACTACAGTCTTGAATGGCTGCGCATCCTGCGCCCGGCCGGCTTCATCGCCGCCATGGCCGCCTCCGCTTTCGCGCCTGCCGCCATCGCAAAACCCCTTATGCGCCCCTTCGATGCCCTTCTACGCCGCCGGGGCGCACCGCCCCAGTGGACCCACGTGTCGGATGCGGAATTTGCGGGCAAGACACTCACCACCGAGGACGCCGACGCGGCTGAAACGGTGTCGCTGTTCCAGCAATTCGTCTCCGCCTTCGCCCTGCATCCTCAATGGACGGAGAGCGAGCTTCAACGCATGGTGGATGAATCGCAGCGCAAGGCGGATTACGGCGCGATGGTGCGCCGCATAGTGCTCTCGCGCGGCGGCAAGCCGGTTGGCCTCTTCCTCTACTACGGCAATCAGGGCGGCATCGGGCGCGTGATCCAGATCCTGTCGCTCCCCGGCCAGGAAGGCACGATCATTGATGCGATGCTGGCGGACGCGACCGAACGCGGGCTGGTGGCTCTGCGCGGGCGCGGGCAGCCGCCCCTCATCAACGCCATGCTCGGTCGCCGCTTCGCATTCGTCCATGCGTCCTCCAGCATTGTTCATGCGAAAGACAAGACGCTGCTCGAACCGTTCATCACGGGACAGGCTTTTTTCAACGGTTTTGCAGGAGAATCGTGGACGCGGCTTCTCGGCGACCGTTTCGACTAGAGCAATTCCAGGAAAAGCGGACGCGCAGCCAGAGCGAGACAGGGCCGAATGGCCTTCAGGGGTGGTTTATAAATGTGCGGAATAGCGGGCTATTGCGGAGCGGGTCTTCACCGGCAGGAAGCTGAAGCGCTTCTTGCGGCCATGTCCGCCACAATCGCCCATCGCGGCCCGGACGAAGCCGGCATCCACGTGACGGACGACGTGGGCCTTGCCCATCGCCGTCTTTCCATTGTCGATCTGGCGGACGGCCAGCAGCCCATGACGAGCGCCGACGGACAGCTCCACATCACCTATAATGGCGAGATCTTCAATCACGTCGAACTGCGCCGGGATCTTGAAAGCCGCGGTCATCGCTTTCGCACATCGAGCGACACCGAGGTCATTCTGCACCTCTATGACGAGCTTGGGCCGGATTGCGTTGCGCAGCTCAATGGCGACTTCGCCTTCGCGATCCATGATGCGCGCCGTAAGCGCCTTTTCCTCGCCCGCGACCGCATGGGCGTACGCCCGCTTTACCACACATGGCGTCAGGGCCGGTTCCATTTCGCGTCCGAGATCAAGGCACTCCTGACCGTTCCCGGCATGGAGGCGCGGCTCGACCCCTTCGCGCTCGACCAGATTTTTACGCTCTGGGCTCCCATTCCACCGCGCACGGCTTTTGAGGGCGTCAGCGAACTGCCGCCGGCGCACTGGATGATCGTCGAGAATGGCGCAACCCGCACGCAGCGCTACTGGGATCTGAATTTCTCCGATGTCCGGCACGACCGTACCGAGGCAGAGCTGGCGGAGGAGACCCGTGCGCTTCTGGAAGACGCGACGCGCATTCGCCTGCGCGCCGATGTGGAGGTGGGAACCTACCTGTCGGGCGGGCTCGATTCCTCCATCATCGCAGCACTCGCCAAGCGCATGGCGCCCGCTGGCCTGACCAGTTTCGCCGTCACCTTTTCCGACCCCGCCTTCGACGAAAGCGCGTTTCAGAACGAGATGGTGCGCGCGCTCGACACGGAGCACCACACGGTCGACTGCGACATGGATGAGATCGCCACCGTGTTTCCGGAGGTCATCCGCCACACGGAGCAGCCGATCCTGCGCACCGGTCCCGCACCACTCTACCGGCTGTCCGGTCTGGTGCGCTCGAAAGGCATCAAGGCGGTCCTTTCCGGCGAAGGGGCAGACGAGGTCTTTGCCGGTTACGACATTTTCAAGGAGGCGCGCATCCGGCGCTTCTGCGCGCGCCAGCCGGGCTCGCAATTGCGGCCGCACCTGTTCCGCCGCATCTATCCCTATCTCTCCAATCTGAAGCGCCAGACACCGGATTATCTCGCCGCCTTTTTCGGCGTTGCCAGCGACGATCTGAACGATCCGCTGTTCTCGCATCGTCCGCGCATGCGCAGCACTTCCGGCACGAAGCTCTTCTTCTCCGATGCGCTCAAGGCAACGCTCGGCGATTATGATGCGGCAGACGAACTCGCCGCCACACTGCCCGACGCCTTCAGCGAATGGCACCCACTGCATCAGGCGCAGTATCTGGAAACCCGCTTTCTCCTGCCCGGCTACATTCTCTCAAGCCAGGGCGACCGCATGGCGATGGCGCACGGGATCGAAACACGCTTTCCCTTCCTCGACCACCGGCTGGTCATGCATGCCGCGCAGACACCGGCAAACATCAAGCTCAAAGGGCTCCGGGAGAAGCATCTTCTGCGCGAAGCGATGCGCGATGTCGTGCCGCCACAGATCGCCGACCGGCCCAAACAGCCCTATCGCGCGCCAGAGGCAAGCGCCTTCACCGATCACGCGCAGGCCTATGTGGAAGAAGCATTCGCGAAAACGGCGCTGGAAGAAAACGGAAACTTCCACGTTGAAAAAACAGCCAGATTGTATAATAAAAGCCGGCTAAATAGTTTCACCGGTTTTCGAGACAACGCAGCATTCGTCGGCATTCTGTCGACACAGCTTTGGTCCCAGCAGTTCGCCAGGCCGGTTCGGATAACGGATCAACCTCTGGCGGTTCGTGCCTGACCGTGAAAGGAAGCACCATGCCCCAGTCCATCAATGCCGATATCCGCGCCTTCATTATCGAGAACTTCCTGTTCGGCGATGCAGCGGACGCCCCGGAAGACGATGCATCTCTGATCGAGAACGACATTGTCGATTCCACCGGCATTCTGGAGATGGTCTCGTTTCTCGAGGAGCACTTCGCCATCGATGTCGCCGACCCGGAGATCGTGCCGGAAAACTTCGACACGATTGCCCGCTTAAGCGCCTTTGTCGCGGGCAAGAAGAAGGCCAGGGAGACCGCGCCAGCCGGCGCATAGGAGCGACGCAATGCGCGTTGAGACCTTACTGAAAGACCGTGCAGGGCTTGCCCCCTCCGCCACCGCGCTTATCACGGGGCCGGACCGGTTAAGCTACGCCGATTTCGACCGTCTGGCCGACCGTCTGGCCGGGGCCTTATGCGCCCACGGGGTCGAGCCCGGCGACCGGGTTGCGCTTTGCATGGACAACTGCCGGGAGATGGCCATCGCCATCTTTGCAGGTCTCAGGGCCGGCGCGACGGTGGTTCCGGTCAACCCCGGCGTCAGGGCCGAGGGCCTCGCCCACGTGTTAATGGACTGCACGCCCAAAGCCCTCATTCACGAGGCCAGGCATGGCGGCTTGTGCAACGAGGCGATTGCTGCGGCGGGCCACACGCCCCTTTCCATCGTCGCCCGGGCGGAGGGGGCCACGCTCAGCGACGCCATCGCCTTCGACGCCTGCCTCGATTTAGAGGCGCCCTTACCCGCCCGGCAGGAAAACGACCGGGATCTCGCCTTTCTGATCTATACCTCCGGCTCATCCGGCAGGCCGAAGGGCGTGATGATGAGCCACCGCAATGTCGATGCGGCAGCGGCGATGATCGCCGATTATCTGGAAAACGACGACAGGGACGTGGTGCTGTCCGCACTGCCGCTTTCCTTCACCTACGGGCTGTATCAGCTCCTCGTGGCCGTGCGCAGCGGCGCGACGCTCGTTCTGGAAAAGAGCTTCGCCTTCCCCCATGCGGTTCTGGAAAAGGCGCATGCCGAAGGCGTCACCGGGTTTCCCCTCGTGCCCACCATGGCGGCCATGCTCGCCGCACTTGAAGGGTTCAAGCCCGACCGGCTACCGCCGCTGCGCTACATCACCAATGCCGCAGCCCATCTGCCACCCACCCACATTCAGGCGCTGCGTGCGCTTTTCCCGGCAGCGCGCATCTACTCCATGTACGGTCTCACCGAATGCGCGCGGGCAACCTTTCTCGCGCCGGAATATCTCGACCGGCATCCCGCCTCCGTCGGCAAGGCCCTGCCGGGCACAGAGGCCCTTGTCGTCGATGAAGACGGCAACGAAGCCGAGGCGGGCATCACGGGCGAACTCGTCATCCGCGGACCACATGTCATGCAGGGCTACTGGAACAGTCCGGAGGCAACCGCGCTTGCGCTGCGCGATGCGCCCGATGGCAGCGGCAGGAGGCTCCACACGGGCGACCTCTTCAAACGCGATGCGGAAGGCTTCCTCCATTTCGTCGGCCGCCGGGACGAAGTGGTGAAGATCCGCGGTGAAAAGGTCTCGCCCCGACAGGTGGACGCCGTTCTGGCCGCCTGTCCCGGCGTGCGCGAGGCGCTTTCTTTCACCACGCCCGACCCGCTCTTCGGCCACCGGCTCGACGCGCTCGTCGTTGCCGACGATCCCGGCCTCACCGAGCGCATGCTCGCCCGGCACTGCAAGCACCGCTTACCGGACACGATGGTCCCGAAGTCATTCATTTTCCGGGCGGAACTGCCGAAAACGGCAAACGGAAAACCCAGCCGCCGCCTCGCCGCCATGGAGGCCCTGAAAGCATCATGAACGACATGAACATCAGCTTTTCCATCGACGATCTGAAGATCGATCCCGCCGCCGAGAGCCAGCGCATCGTCACCGCGCTGCGCACGCAGCTGCGCAGCAGACTGCGCAAGCGGGGATTAGTGCTCGGCCTGTCCGGCGGCATCGATTCCAGCGTCTGCGCGGCGCTTGCCGCCCGTGCGCTCGGGCCAGACCGCGTCTTCTGCCTGTTCATGCCGGAATATGATTCCGACCCGGAGAGCCTGCGGCTCGGCCAGGAAGTCGCAACCACTTTCGGTCTCTCCAGCGTGATCGAGGATATCGGCCCGTCGCTCGCCGCCATGGGCTGCTATGAGCGCCGCGACGCCTTCATTCGCCAGGTCGTGCCGGACTATGGCGCAGGCTGGTCGATGAAGATCGCCATCGCCAATGCGCTCACCACAAAAGCCTACAACATCTCCTATCTGGTGGTGCGGCGGCCCGACGGCACCGTCGAGAAGCACCGGCTCCCGCCAGAAGTCTATCTCGGCATCGTCGCCGCCACCAACATGAAGCAGCGCACCCGCAAACAGCTCGAATATTACCATGCCGACCGGCTGAACTATGCGGTCATCGGCACGCCCAACCGGCTGGAATATGATCAGGGTTTCTTCGTGAAAAATGGCGATGGCGCAGCCGATGTGAAGCCCATCGCCCACCTCTACAAGTCGCAGGTCTACCAGCTCGCGAAATATCTCGGCGTGCCCGCCGAAATCCGCCGCCGCATGCCCACGACAGACACCTATTCGCTCGCCCAGTCACAGGAGGAGTTCTATTTCGCGCTCCCCTATCGCGAGATGGATCTGTGCCTCTACGGGCTCGACCACGCCATTCCCGCCAAGAAGGTCGCCTGCGCCACCGGCCTCAGCGAGCGGCAGGTGGGGCTTGTGTGGCGCGACATTGCCGCAAAACGCAAGGTCGCCCACTATCTGCACCTGCCGCCGCAGACGGTCGAGGAGATCACCGCCCCCTGATCAGCCAGCCTTCTTGGCCGCGAGCAGCGAAGAGCCGGGGAAACGCAGAAGCATGCCGAAGAGATCGCGCGGCTCATCGGGGTCGGCCAGAAGGTCGAGCTCGATGAAGTGATCGGTCTCGCGCACGCGGTCATAGACATAGCGCAGCGCCGAGAAATCCTCCGTCGCGAAGCCGACGGAATCGAACAGCGTGATCTGGCGCGCATCGCGACGCCCCTTCACCTTTCCGGCGATCACCTGCCACAGCTCTTCCACCGGATGATCTTCCGCAAGCTGCTGGATCTCGCCCTCGATGCGCGTCTGCGGCGGATATTCCACGAAAATGTCGGAGCGGGTGAGAATGTCGCGATGCAGCTCGGTCTTGCCGGGGCAATCGCCGCCCACCGCGTTGATGTGCACGCCGGAGCCGACCATGTTGTCCGTCAGGATCGTCGCATATTGCTTGTCGGCGGTTGCGGTGGTGATGATGTCCGCGCCCTCCACCGCCTCTTCCGGCGTCTTGCAGGCGGTCAGCTCGAAGCCCAGCCCTGAGAGATTGCGCAGGCACTTTTCCGTCGCGCCGCCATCGATGTCATAGAGCCGCAGCCGGTCGACGCCGAGTGCCGCCTTGAAGGCCATCGCCTGAAACTCGGACTGCGCGCCATTGCCAATGAGCGCCATGGTGCGCGAGCCCTCTGGCGCAAGATATTTCGCCGCCAGAGCAGATGTCGCCGCCGTGCGCAGCGCCGTCAGGATCGTCATTTCCGTGATCAGCAGCGGATAGCCATTGCCCACATCGGCATAGACTCCGAATGCCGTCACCGTCTGCCGACCCTCGCGGGTATTCTTGGGATGACCGTTCACATATTTGAAGCCGTAATGCTTGCCATCGCTCGTCGGCATCAGCTCGATCACGCCTTCGCGGCTGTGCGCGGCCACACGCGGCGTCTTGTCGAAATCCTCCCAGCGGAGGAAATCTTCCTCGATGTAATCCGTCAGCTCCGCCAGAAAGCGCTCCACGCCGATTTCCAGCACCAGCTCCATCATGTGATGCACACTGACGAAGGGAACGAGGTTCAGCTTGTCGATCGAAGGGGTGTAGGTCATCGTCAATGGCTCCTGGTAGGCCGATCCATGATGCGCCGGCCAAGCAGACTGGCTGTGAGGTCAACAAGCAGGGTCGCCGTGCGACCGCGCTCATCGAGAAAAGGGTTGAGTTCCACGAGGTCAAGGCTGGTGACGAGGCCGCTGTCATGCAGCATCTCCATCGCCAGATGCGCCTCGCGGAAGGTTGCGCCGCCGGGCACGGTGGTGCCCACCGCCGGCGCAATGGCGGGATCGAGAAAGTCCACGTCGAGGCTCACATGCAGGCGTCCGCCCTCGGCGGCCACCCGCTCGAGAAAAGCGCGCAGCAGCGGCGCTATCCCATGCTCATCGATGGCGCGCATGTCATGAACGGTTACGCCCGCCCCGCGCAGCGCCGTGTGCTCTGCCGGGTCCACACTGCGCAGGCCAAGCGCGCAGATGCGCGTGGGATCGATCGGTGTGTGAAGGCGCGGAAAGAAGCCGTCGAAACCCGCCTGCCCGCTGGCATAGGCGAGCGGCACGCCATGCAGATTGCCGCTGGCGGTGGTGTCGAGCGTGTGAAAATCCGGATGCGCATCAAGCCACAGAACGAAAAGCGGCCTGTCGGCTTCCGCCGCCCGGCGCGCCATCCCGGCAAGGGTGCCCGCCGCCATGCTGTGGTCGCCGCCAAGAAAGATTGGCATGCCGTCTTCGCCCGCGGCATAAGCCGCCTCGCTGATCGCATCCGTCCAGGCGACGATCTCCGGCAGCGCCTTCAGCGCGGGGTTGTCATGCGGCTTCACATCCTGCGGCTTTGGAACAACGGTTCCGAGATCGGAAACCTGATGGCCAAGCTCGCCAAGCGCCGCCACGAGACCGGCCGTGCGCAAGGCGCTCGGTCCCATTTCGCATCCCATGCGCCCGGCGCCATCCTGCACCGGAATACCCAAGATCTTGCAATGCATAGCGCCACCGACCCATCGAACAGTTCCCATTATTCGACCCCGGATCACCGGCAGAATGAACAAACCAAATTGCCAAAAATTCCATAAGCATTTATCATTTTGCTAATTATGGATTTCATTTTGAACAATCATGGATGAACTCGACGAACGTCTGATCACCCTTCTGCGCCATGATGCGCGCCGCAGCATCTCGGATCTGGCGATGGATCTGGGCGTGTCGCGCGCCACGGTGCGCGCGCGCATGGAGCGGCTGGAGAACGCCGGGCACATTGTCGGATACACGGTCATCCTGCGGGCAGACACGGTGGAAGCGCCCGTGCGCGGCATCACCATGGTGGAGATCGAAGGGCGTTCCGCCGACCGGGTGATCCACGCGCTTGAGGGTTTTCCGGAAGTTTCCGCCGTCCACACCACGAATGGCCGCTGGGACATCGTGGTGGAGCTCGGCGCGACGACGCTGACCGATCTCGACGCGGTGCTGCGCCGCATCCGCCTCATTCCCGGCATCATGAACAGCGAAACAAGCCTGCTTCTGGCCACCCCCCACAGCACCCGCGCCAGACTGTGAGCGCCATTTATGGCTGCGTTAACCTGAAGCCCCTAGCCTGAGGCCCTGCCCCACCGCAAACCGACGAGCGAACCACGATGCCAGACAGAAGCTCCGAACCCATTCGCTGGGGAATTGTCGGCACGGGAACCATGGCCGGGCAGTTCGCCGAAGACCTGCGCCTGTCGGAGGGCGCCGAGCTTGCCGCCGTTTCTTCGAGAAACGCAGACAAGGCAAAGGCCTTCGCTGCACGCTACGGCGACCACGTGACGGCCCACACCACGCACACGGACCTGCTGAGTGACAGTGCGGTGGACGCCGTCTATATCGCCACGCCCAATGACACGCACTTCCCCCTCGCCGGCGCGGCCATCGAGAGTGGCAAGGGTGTTTTGATGGAAAAACCGCTTGTCACCACGAGCGCGCAGGCCGTCCGCCTGGCCACGCTCGCTGCGGAACAGGGTGTTTTTCTGATGGAGGCGATGTGGACACGCTTCCTGCCGGCCATCGCCAAAACCAGGTCCCTGATCGAAGAAGGCGCAATCGGAGAAATCACACGCCTGCGCGGAAGCCTCGCCTTCCACCACCCCTATGATCCCGAAAGCCGCTTCTACGCGAAAGAGCATGGCGGCGGCGCGATGCTGGATCTAGGGGTGTATGGCATCTCGCTTGCCCGGCTTCTGATGGGTGAACCCATTGAAGTTGCGGGAGAATGGCGCGCAGCGCCGACAGGTGTCGATATGTCGGCATCCCTGACCCTCAACTTCTCTGGCGACGTGAAGGCGCATCTCTCCTGCGCGTTCGATCACGAGGGCGAAAACTGCTTCATCATCGAAGGCAGCAGAGGCACTCTGTTGCTTCCCGCCCCGTTCATCGCGGCACGGGCCGTTCTGCAATGCTCAAACGGACTTGCCGCAAGGCTCGCGGCGTTTCCGGGTCGTTCCGCCCTGTCGCGTACGATCCGCAAACTCGCCACCCGCCTGCCATTACCGGGAATCCGGCAACATGTTTTTCCCTATGCAGGGTATGGTCTGGGCTTTGAAATTGAAGCTGCTTCAGAAGCCATGCGTTTGGGCAACACCCATCATCGCCTCATGTCCCCGCTGGACAGTGCGCGCACTCTGGAGATCGTGGAAACCGTTCTCGACGAGGCCAATCGTCTGACCTGACCTGTCAGCCTTCGCCCCAGCGCGGGCTGAAATCGAAACGGGTCTTCGGCGTGTAGTCGTGTTCTCCGGCATTGAGCGCGAGAACCAGCTCGGTCAGGTGCAACGCCACATCTCCCGAAAAGAAGGGTGTGGTTCCATCCTCGAGCGCGCTAGCCTGCTCTGCAATACCGCGCATGAAGTCGATCTGCGAAGGATAGGACGGCAGCGTCTTCTTCCTGCCTGTCCTATGGCTGGACACCCGCTTTCCCGGAAAAACGCTTACCGGCAGGGTTCGGCCGATTCGATGTTCGATTGCGTTCAGCGCCCGTTCCAGAAAAGACCTTTCACGTCCCGGCGCGGACAGATGAATAGGCGAATTGTCATCCCAGAGATCGCGCAGGATCAGACTGCCCCTGTCTCCGAGCACGGTGAGCGAGCGATCGCGCGGTGCGGCGAGCCCGCAGGTCAGCCGCGCCCTGACGCCGCTCTCGAAGGTCAGGAGACCTACGGAAAAATCGGGTGCGAGCACCTCGTCCCCCCCGACACCCTTGTCCGGAAAGCACAGCGCAGAGGACGCTGAAAGATGCACAACCGGGCCAAAGAGATCGACCAGCCAGCTCAGTGCATAGCCTGCATGCTCCAGCGTGCAGCCGATCTTGAACTCTTCCGCACCGGGCCAGCGCGCGCCCGAACGGCTTCGCCAGTTCTGCCAGTCGGCACGGAAGACGGGGCCGTCCTCCATCTCGGCATAGACGAGGCGAGGGCGGCCGATCTCACCTTTGGCCATGAGGCGGACAAAAGCCTCGTGCGCGGCGCTGAGCGCATTGGCGGGGGCGCAGCAGACGGTCAGGCTGCGTTCGGCGGCAAGCTTCGTCAGCGCTTCCGCTTCATCGACATTCATGGCCAGCGGCTTCTCGCAATAAACATGCTTGCCGGCTTCGAGAGACGCCCTGTTGACCGCGTAATGGCTCTCCGGGTTTGTCAGATTGACGACGATCCGGGCATCCCCGTCATCGAGAAGGGACTGCATGTCCGCATAGGGACGCGCACCATGAAAATCGCAGAACTGGCTGAGCCTTGCAGCGTCACGGTCCCACACACCCGCCAGTTGGAGACCGGGGTGGTTCTGGAGCGTCGTCATGTAATAGTCGGCAACAAAGCCCGTGCCGACAAAAGCGATTTTCGTCATTGGAAGCCTCAAACAGGTCCTGACCTTACTTCTTCAGTGAGCGGATCATGCGCAGCACATCGTTCTCGGCAGGATTGCCGCCAAATTCCTCGACAATGCCGAAAGCCCCGCCATAGCCCCAGATGGACCAGGCAAAACCGCGTTGCTCTGCCTTTTCGATCATGTCTCGAATATAGGCTGCGCGCCACGCGCCGGGGATCACGTCGGGATTCCCGTATTCCTGGCGGATCATGCCGAACTCGCCGAGCAGGATGTTCTGCGGATCGACGCCATATCGCGCAGCCCAGTCCGCCACCGTCTTGAAGGGCGCGTCCATCTGCGCATCCAGTTCCTCCTCCGTGTCGATGCCCGCGATCTGCTCATCCAGATAATCAAGCATGCCCGAGCGACGCATAAAGGGTGCGTCAGCGCGAATACGCGCGCGCGCCTTTGAAACCGCGGCTTCCAGCTCGGCCTTGTGCTCGTAGGGAGGATAAGGAATGCCCGTCACATAGCGAATGAAGTCGCCCGCCCAGAGGGCGCCCTGCGTGGTCAGGATGAAGGGATCATAGGAATGAAACCCCCACAGAATGTTCTCGTCCGGAATGGTGTTGGGGTTGAGTGCGGCAAGCCCGCTGGCCGATCCCCAGCACGCACCGGACAGAATGAGCGTGGTGCGCGGCGCAGAAGATCGGGCCGCTGCGAAAAGCTGGCCAAGCTGATCGTCCCAGGCTGCACCCTCCGCGCCTTCGCAGCCCGTCACGGGCTCATTCATCAGTTCGAAGGCAACGCGCTCGGGGTCCTCTGCGGCCAGCGTACGGCCCATGTCACGCACGAGATCCAGATAGCGCTCGAACAGCGCACCGTCGCGCAGAAGCTCTTCCACCCCTGCAAACCGGTCGGCACCGCGCGGGATGGGGTGAAGATCGACGATCGCCTTCAGCCCGGCGGCGTTGATGGTGCGCACGCCCTCCAGAACCGACGTCAGAAGGCGCTCGCGCAAATGGTCTGCCTTCGGAGAGAGAAATGGAATGGGATCGACCGGCATGCGCAGGAAATCGAATCCAACATTTTTCAGAAGTGCCAGATCTTCCGCATCCAGCCTGCGACGCCATTCTGGATATGGCAGGAGCACGCCGTCGCGCGACCACTCCGCCTCGTTCGGCCAGGTATCCCACAGATCGAGATTGAGACCGCGCTCAGGTGCGAATGTCGCTGCCTCGAGCGGTCCGCAGGCCAGCGCCAGAAGACTGGCCGCTGCCAGTGCGCGCTTCAGCCATGCCGTTCTGCTCGCCATTCAGCGGCCCCCGTTTCTTCATCCGAGCGGCAAATACCGCACCTTTCGGATACCAGCCGCGGATTAACGAAACATGGTGATGGACGCCGGCAACCCGTGTTTCAGGGCGCCTTTATAAATTTGGGAAATTCCGGTTTGAAATTCTGAAATTCGCTCTGGAATGACGGAAAACCGGTCAAATTCCGAAATTCGGGCGGCTCTGCGCCGCCCGGAAAATCGTCGCGTCATCTAGGCGCGCAGTGCCTCGGCGTGACCGCTCTCTCCAGCCTGCGCATCCGTCTCGCTTGCCAGCCCCGCCGCGACGACGGAGACGCGGAAGACACCCTCCAGCTTGTCATCGAAAATGGCGCCGACGATGATCTCGGCATCGTCGCCGACTTCCTCGCGGATGCGGGTGGCGGCTTCGTCCACCTCGAACAGCGTCATGTCGCGGCCGCCGGAAATCGAGACCAGCACGCCGCGTGCGCCCTTCATGTTGGCTTCGTCCAGAAGCGGGTTGGCGATGGCGGCTTCAGCCGCCTTCATCGCGCGGGCATCGCCCGTCGCCTCGCCCGTGCCCATCATGGCGCGACCCATGTCGCGCATGACCGAACGCACATCGGCGAAGTCGAGATTGATCAGGCCTTCCTTGACGATCAGATCGGTGATGCAGCGAACACCCGAATAAAGAACCTTGTCGGCCAGTTCGAACGCTTCGGCAAAGGTGGTCTTGGCGTCGGCGATGCGGAAAAGATTCTGGTTGGGAATGACAATGACCGTATCGGCCGCCTGCCGCAGAAGTTCTATCCCCTGCTCGGCAATGGCCATGCGGCGATTGCCCTCGAAGGTGAACGGCTTGGTCACCACGGCGACGGTCAGGATGCCGGCATTGCGGGCCGCGGCGGCAATGATCGGCGCGGCACCCGTGCCCGTGCCTCCGCCCATGCCGGCCGTGACGAAGCACATATGCGTGCCCGAAAGGTGATCCATGATCTCGTCGATGGTCTCTTCGGCGGCGGCCTGACCGATCTCCGGTAGCGAACCGGCACCGAGCCCCTCGGTCGAGTTCGCGCCAAGCTGAATGAGGCGCTCGGCCTTCGACATGGTGAGTGCCTGCGCATCGGTGTTGGCGGCGATGAAGTCCACGCCCTGCAAATTTTGCGCGATCATGTTGTTGACGGCGTTGCCGCCACCGCCACCGACACCAACGATGGTGATCTTGGGGCGCATTTCAGAGATTTCGGGCTTCTTTTCGTCCGTCATTGGGCCTTGGTCCTTCCTGGGGGCAGGCGGCGAAAACGAATCGCTCCGCCCGCGCGTCCGCATCAGGGAATCAGAGTGCGCACGCTTGTTCAAGTGCGCGCTACATCTCGAATGCCGCCACAATACGGCTCGACTACAAATCTGATGACGCTTTGTAATCCCCGGCAAGCGGAGTCATGACGGGCTGCCCGCATTGTCGGCAATGACGCTTTCGCGCAGGAGCCTCAAAACATCCGGATCAGCCGACTGCACACGGCTCCAATTGGCGATGAAAGGCGTTTCCATCGGGTGCTCCAGAAAGGTGTGCCCCGCCTCCACGATATTCGCGGCAAAGAGTTCCACAGCCTTCTCTTCCTTGTGGCGATCCACATGCAGGCCGTTCATGATGGCGTCGTTGTAATAACGCTCGATAAGATCGAGAGCGAGCCGGTAGTAGGTGGCCTTGAGGGTCCTGAAATGCTCCTGGCTGAACACCATGCCGTCGGTTGCCAGCTTGCGGAAAATCGCCTTGGAAATGTCAATCGACATGCGCGAAAGCCCGCGTGCGGCATCTTCTGCCGACAGCGGCTGGTGCTTGTGGTCGTAGCGGTCGCAGATATCCACCTGGCAGACCGAGTGGCGACCGAGATTGCGCCAGACTTCTGAAAGAACGCCGATCTCCAGCCCCCAGTCGGAGGGAATGCGGATGTCCGGGAGGATGGACGTGCGCATGGCGAACTCGCCCGCCAGCGGATAGCGGAAAGCCTGCAGATATTCGACATAATCGCTGTGGCCGAAGGTGCGCTGCAACGCCTGCAAAAGCGGCGCTATCAACAGCCGGCTAACCCGGCCGTTCAGTTTCCCATCGGCGATACGGGGATAATATCCCTTGCAGAACTGATAGGGAAAGGAGGGATTTGCCAGCGGGTAGACAAGCCGCATGAGCATTTCGCGCGAATAGGTGGTGATGTCGCAATCATGCAGGGCGACCACGTCGCTATCCTGGCAGGCAATCGTGTAGCCCATGCAATACCAGACATTGCGCCCCTTGCCGGGCTCTTCCGGCGCGAGCCCAAGAGAGGCGAGGCGCTCCTGAACAGCTTTGAGGCGCGGACCGTCATTCCACAGGATCGAGTGCTTTTGCGGCAAACGGGAGAAATAATCCCGGGCGAAGCGAAATTGCTCTTCGTCTGCGCGGTCCAGACCTATGACGATGTGATTGATGTAATCCACCTGGCAAAGCTCATCGACGATCTTGCCAAGCGCCGGGGCTTCAAGCTCCGAAAACAGCGAGGGCAGGATGAGCGTGATCTTGCGGCGGCCGGCGAAGAGGTTGAGCTGTCGCTCCATCTCTTCGGGTGCAATGGTGCCCAGATTGTGCAGCGTGGCGACGCTTCCGCTCTGCTGAAAATCCGACATGATGTTCCTCCCCGCTATTCGATCTCTTCCAGCACTGCGAGCATCTCTTCGTTCCAGCCTGCCGGCCCCGCAAGACGCGCTCTTCTCAGCACCTGATTCCCACCACGGGCAATCTTGCCGACCCCCGCATGGGCAGGGTTGGGAATTTCAATCGCGATGTCGACGCTTTCCAACATGTCCCTGTCATTCGGCGCATCACCAAGGGCGATGCTGATGGCTGGCACACGCTTGTCTTCAAGCCGAGCCAGAAGCTCCCTGACCCTTTGTCCCTTTGTGCCACCAAACGAGAGCGTGACGAACCGACCGCCCTTTTGAATGTGAATGCCCTTCCTGCTCAGTGCCTGACAGAACGCGGCAAACGCCTCTTCCGTTCCGCTCCAGATGCCCGGTTCGGAATATTCGCGCTGCTTGGCCAGTTGTGCGACCTCCAGGCTCAAGCCCGTCCGCGCGGCCACCTCCTGCTCATCCCAGTCCGAAAAGCCGGAATAGCATCGCCGCAGCTCTGCAGGCAGAGCATCGAGATGGCCGATGAGCTCCTCGTAGCGGCCACCGCTCTCATGTTGACTGCCCCGCTCGGAAGCAAGAATGCCAGCCCCATTTTCCACAATGGCCGGACAGTGGGAAAAATCCAGAGCGCGACGCAGCGGCGCGATTTCAGCAGCCGTTTTGCTGGAAGCAAGAATGAGCGCGCCAAAGCGCGCGCGCAACGCCTTTATCGCAGGCAGAGCGGGCGTGAAATCATAGGTCTCGTGATCCAGCAGCGTACCATCCAGGTCGCTGAACACGACGAGGCGCGGCCTGATGATCATGAAACCGTTTGCCGGTTAGAGATCCAGCGAGTCTGATACGGAGCAAAGGCTATCTCACCGGAAAGCTGCGCCACCGGCTCACCCGACAGGAGATCGCACCATGCATCGCCCTCGATCAGATTGAGGGCCATGGAGGGAATGGAGCGCGGCTCTGCCGTGAGATTGGAAACGGCAAAGATGCTTTGCGCCCGATCAAGGCTCTGACGCCAGAAACCGAAAAAGGCCTCGCCGAGCTGAAGCGTGAATTGCGTGGCGTTGGGATGGAAGGCAGGTTGCGCCGAGCGCACGCGCACCATCTCCTTCAGCCGCGAAAGCACACGGGCGGAGAGCGTGTTTGGATCATCAAGCTCCTTGCGCAGCATCGCGTAGTCCAGTCGCTTCCGGTTGATGGCGCGATTGTAGCCCAGCTTTTCGACACCGTCATAATCGTTGCGCGTTGCGAGCAGGGAGTGGATGTAAAATGCGGGAATGCCCTCCAACCCCATGACAATGGCCTGGCTGCAAAGAAAGCGCTCGACCTGCAGATCGTCGGTCCCTTCATGGGTTCCGGCAAAGGCGTCGAAGAGCGCCACATTCAGCTCATAGGGCCTGTCGCCATCCGGGCGGGCATAATAGGAAACCCGTCCGCCAAATCCCTGCACCGTGTCGATGACCTGCAGAATCTCTTCTTCAGAAATGAGACCTTCGGCGGGTCGCAGGCCAATGCCATCATGCGAGGCGGAAAAATTGAAATAGGCACAGCCGAGCTGCGCCGGCGGCATCGCCATCTGCCAGGCATTGAGATATTTCGACGTGCCGCCCAGCAATGCATGGAGAAGAAGCGGCGGCAGCGCGAAATTGTAGATCATGTGCGCTTCGTTGCGATTGCCGAAATAGCTGAGGTTCTCGACATTCGGGACATTGGTCTCGGTAATGAGAACGATCGGCTCTTCACGATAATCGCACAGAAGACGGATAAGGCGGATGATCTCGTGCGTCTGGCGCAAATGGATGCAGCGTGTGCCGATCTCCTTCCAGAGGAAGGCCACCGCATCGAGGCGAATGGTGCGCACGCCACGCTCGATATGCTCGCGGATAATATCCAGAAACTCGAACAAGACACGCGGATTGGAAAAATCGAAATCAACCTGATCGTGGCTGAAAGTGCACCAGACATGCTTGATGCCGCTTTCCGTCTCGAAGGCGCGCAAGAGCGGGTGGGTGCGGGGCCGCACCACCGCACTCAGATCATCATCAGGGTTTGCCACCTTGAAGAACCGGTCCCAGGGTTCGTGGCCCTGCAGGAAATCCGAGAACATGCGGCTCTGGCTGGAGCAATGGTTCATCACCAGATCGGACATGAGACGGAAATGGCCGGCGATGCGCGAAATATCGGCCCAGTCGCCCAACTGGCTGTTCACCTCGCGATAGTCGGTAACGGCGAACCCATCGTCTGAAGTGAACGGAAAGAAGGGCAGGATGTGAATGCCTGTGAAGACGCCCGCCAGATAGCGCTCGGAAAAATCGTGCAACAGATCGAGGGGCTTGTGTTCGCCATCCACCAGCGTGTTGCCATAGGTGATGACGTAGTTGTCCTTTTCGCTCCATAAAGAATTTGCCGGCACCCGGCCACGCCGGCGCGGCCTGCCATCTTGACCGAAAAAAGCCGCCAGCGCCTGTTCGGCAAGCAAGGCTCGATCATGCTGTGGGTATATGGAGCCAAGGAGCTGGCCGAGACCGTTTTGCAATCTGGCGGGCGCCATTGCCGGCGCGCTCGCTTCTGCTCCCGTGTCTCTCATGTGCTGAACCGGTTATGCTGCATCGCAACATGATGGCGCGGGAAACCGGTGATGGCAAGAGGCAGTCAGACTTCCGGCAACCAGCCGCCCTCAGGGGTCGGCACAAGTGCGGGTGTTTCAAACACACCGACCACACGGTCTGCAATGCCTTCGACCTCGGCAGAAAGCGCCTCGCGCCAGCGGCTCGTCTGCAACATGGCCGCACCGATGGCGACAGGCTCGATGTCGCAAAGCTTGAGGAGCTTCAGACCGGCGAGAATAGAGCTGCCGGTGCTGATGACATCATCCACCAGGAGCACGCGGCGCCCTTCGATGAGGGGCAGCATGCGCGGGTCCACGTAAAGGCGTTTCTGCTGATCGGGGCTGGTGACGGAGCGAAGCGGAACCGAACGCTCTTCCTCATACCAGAACTTGCGCGACGTGCTGAGCGGCACATAGCGGCTGTGACCGAGCGCACGCGCGACCTGAGAGGCAAGCGTCAGGCCGAGAGTGGGCAGGCCGATAACGACATCCGGCCTGAAGGCAGACGCCTTTTCAGCGAGCGCCTTGGCCAGCGCGTCGGAAACGGCGAAGCTTGCCTGGTTGACTATGAGCGAGGCAAGCGCCCGCTCGCCGCCCGAAAGAACGCGGATCGGGAGGCCGAGCTGACGCCCGTCGGGCAGCTCCGCGGGGAAGAACCCCTTGTGGCCGCCGCGCGGGGCGCGCTCAAAGGTTCCTGCCGGTTCGAGCACCTGCCAGAATGCCTGGGGATCGATCTGGAAATCGGAATGCGTCATTGTCTGCCGAAAGGCCCCGCGTTAAGAATGAGCTGTTTTCACCTTGGATTTCTGTTTCCGGACAGAGCGTATATCTCCACGCCGGCCGCCTTGTTGCGGAAGGCATCTTTTATCCGGGCAGACGCATAAATGGAAAGGGCGTATTGATGGCTGTTAACGAGGATGTTCGTGCGGAGCTCGATTTTCTCGTCGCATTGCGACGCGACCTGCACGCACATCCCGAACTGGGCTTCGAGGAAGAGCGCACCAGCCAGATCGTCGCCGAACATCTGACAGAGACCGGCATGAAGGTGCATCGCGGCCTTGGCGGCACCGGCGTGGTGGGCACGCTGACGGTGGGCAATGGCCCGCGCACCATCGGCCTGCGCGCCGACATGGACGCGCTCGCCATGCCTGAAACCGCCGACCGGCCCTACAAATCCACCGTGCCCGGCAAGATGCATGCCTGCGGACATGACGGACACACGACGCTGCTTCTGGGCGCGGCGCGCGAGTTGGCGCGGACGCGCAATTTCTCCGGCACGGTGCACTTCATCTTCCAGCCGGCGGAAGAAGGCCGTGGCGGCGCAAAGCGCATGGTGGAAGACGGTCTTTTCGAGCTTTTCCCCTGCGATGCGGTCTATGGCTTGCACAACATGCCCGGCCTCGACACCGACGAGATGGCCGTTGTGGCCGGCCCGCAGCTTGCCTCTTCCGATAGCTGGCAGGTGCGTTTTCGCGGCGTCGGCACCCATGGCGCAAAGCCGCATCTGGGCAAAGACCCGGTGACGGCCGGCGGGCATTTTCTTGCAAGCCTGCAGACGATTGTCGGCCGCGTGGTGGACCCGTTGCAGCCAGCCGTGGTGAGCGCCTGCTCGGTGCAGGCGGGCGACCCCAAGGCGCTGAACGTGATCCCCGATTTCATCGACATTGCAGGAACCGCCCGCGCCTACACGCTGCGTGTGCGCGACCAGCTGGAAGAAGAGATCGGCCGGCTGGCGAATGGTGTTGCTGCGATGTTCGGCATCGAGGCGGAATACCGCTTCATCCGCCGCATCCCCCCCGTGGTGAACGATGCGGATGCGACGGCGCGTGCGCTGGCGGCAGCACAGGCTGTGTGCGGCGACAAGGTGCGCACCGACTTTCCGCCTTCGACGGCGGGCGACGACTTCGCGTTCTTCTCGCAAGATGTGCCGGGGGCCTATGTCTGGCTCGGCAATGGCCCGGCGGTGGACGGCGCGCTGCACCACAACACGGCTTATGACTTCAATGACGGGGCGATTGGCACCGGCGTGAAATTCTGGACGACGCTGGTGGAGCAGGAACTGGCTGCCTGATTTTGGACGTGGGGCGCTCGCCCCTCATCCGCCTGCCGGCACCTTCTCCCCGCCTGCGGGGAGAAGGAAAGCGCGGATTTTCTCTCGCTCAATAATTTGAATGCTGCGTCCATGCCCCCTTCTCCCCGTTCACCGGGAGAAGGTGAGGATGAGGGGCGAGCGCCGGCTTCTGAAACCTATCCCAGAATTTCGAAAACCGGCGTTTCCAGAACGGCCGGGCGGGCATTGTCGGCAATGCCGAGATCGGTCTGGTGCGGGCCGGCATTGCAGGCGAGCGTCGCGCCGAAACAGGCCTTGAACACCAGATAGGGCGGCTCCCAGTCGACAATGTCGTCCATGGCGGAGCGCAGGGTCGCGAAGCCCGCCGCCACATCGGCCAGCGGTTCATCGGAAACGAGGCCCGACAGGGGCAGCGCCAGAGAGGCGACGATGCGACCGCCCTGCGCAACGGCCATGCCGCCGCCAGCCTCGATCACCCAGTTGGCCGCTGCCGCCACATCTTCTTCATTGCCGCCGAAGACCGTGACGTTGTGGCTGTCGTGGGAAACCGTGGTGCAGAACGCGCCGCGCCACGCCCCCCAGCCGGTGAGATAGCCCACACGCGGAATGGCCGGCGCGCGGCCATGACGGTGAATGACGCTGATCAGCGTCGCGCCCTCAGGCGGCACGACGAAGCCGTTACGCACCGTCGCTTCCGCCTCGCCCCATTCGGTGAAGCGGGGGCGGTGAATGGTGGCGACGCGCACACGCTCTCCATCTGCCCGGACGCGAAAATCATCGGGCGTGAAGGTGGGGCATTTGATCGAGCCTTTGAGCGGCGCGGTGGAATGCGCCTTCACCGGGGCGGTCAAAGCGCCATCGCGCGCGACCACGACGCCATTGGCGATGACGGCGGCGGCGCGGAAATTCTCCAGATCGTCAAACAGCGCGATGTCGGCGCGGCGACCGGCGGCGACAAGGCCGAGATCGGGGCGCGCGAGCCGGTGCGCGGCATTGAGCGTTGCGGCCTGAATGGCCCAGGTCGCCGGCATGCCATAGCGCACCAGACGGCGCACCACATCGTCAAGCCCGCCTTCGTTGAGAAGAGAATCGGGAAACACGTCGTCGGTGCACAGCGTGACCGTGGAAGGCAGCCGCCCGAGCGCGTTCAGCGCTTCGACGAATTCCGGCAGGAGATGATCGTGCGAGCCGCGCATCTCGATGGCGAGGCCGGCGCGCAGCTTGGCCATCAGATCATCGCCGGAGACGAGTTCGTGATCGGAGCTGACGCCAGCGGCCATGAAGGCATTGAGGTCTGCGCCTGCGAGGCTGCGGGCATGGCCGAAGACGGGCTTGCCGCTTTCAAGGCCGGCCTGCACCACATCGCGCATGGGCGCGGTGCGGTCGATGACGCCGCGCATGTTCATGACCTCGGCAACGCCGCCAATGCCGGGACGCGCCAGCATGTCGGCCAGCTCGGCTCCGCCGAAATCGGCAGCGGACATTTCAAGACCGGGGGCTGCAGGAACGCAGGACGGCGCGAGCACGATCATGCGCAGCGGCAGATCGGCCGCCGCCTCCAGCGCCCAGGTGACGCCATCGAGCCCGTGCACATTGGCGAATTCATGTGGGTCCCACTGAACGGTGGTGACGCCGCGCGGCAGCACGGCCTCTGCATAAGCGGCCGGCGTGATCATGGAGCTTTCCACATGCATGTGCATGTCGATCAGGCCGGGCGTGATGGTGAGCCCTTCCGCCTCGATGATCTCGGCTGCGTCGTCGCGCGCGCCCCGCTCGTGTACGCTGGCGATGAGCGCGCCGACAATGCCGATATCGGCGGGGCGCAGTTCGCCGGTCACCGCATCGAGCAGCGTGCCACCGCGAATGAGAAGGTCAAACGGCGCATCGCCGCGTGCTGCTGCAACGGCGCGGTCGCGCAGGGTAGGATCGTTCAGATCGTGGGGTTCAGCGGTCATGAGCGGGCAGCCTCCACGAGGGCGTCGAGCGCCAGCGCGCGAACGCGGACGGCATCGGCGCGCATGCCCCACAGGGCGTTGGGTTTCACATGCGGGCGCTGGTCGACAATGGTGCGGCCACGCGTGTGCGCGCCGGCAAGCTCCATCGTCACCTCCACGTCTTCGAACACGAAGGCGTCGGGCGCGACGAAGGCGGCGGCGGCGGTGGGATCGTAAAGCGCCATGGCGGGACGGCCCCGCGTGAGCGCGATGTCGACATAAGCGCCAAGAAGATCGGCCAGAATTTCGCCGCGCGGCGTGCCGGCGGCGCGCACGACATCGACATCTTCGGGACCGACAAGCACCTGACGGCACAGATCGAGATCGGCGACGCGAAGCGAAATGCCGCTTGCCAGAACGATGGCGACGGCCTCCGGATCAGCGAAGGCGTTAAACTCGGCGGACGCCGTGTGGTTGCCGCGGGTTGCGCCGCCGCCCATCCAGGTCACGCTGTCGATCTTTGAAAGCAGGTCCGGGCGGGCGAGCGACAGGATCGCGATGTTGGTGAGCGGCCCGAGCGCCAGGATTTCGCCCGGCGCATCGAGCCCTTCAAGCCATGCGGTCAGAGCCGCAAGCGCATCGGTGCGCGGCAACGCCTCGGCTTGAGGAAGGCTGCGCCCACGGGTGGGAATGCCGGTGGGCCCAAGAACGTGGGCGGGGGTTTCCACCCCGCCCAGGATCGCACGTTCCGCGCCCGTGTGGATCGGGAACCGCCAGCCCAGCAGCGATGCGGCTCCGGCTGCGTTGGCGCGCACCGCGTCCATCGGCGCGTTGCCGAACACCAGCGAGACGCCGGCGACCGGCTTCGACGAGGCAGTAACCATCATCACCGCCAAAATGTCGTCGAAGCCCATATCCGTGTCGATCCAGACCAAGGCGGACACTCCCTTTCTACATGCGTTCGAGCACGGCGGCGCGCTCCGGCGGCAAGTCGAAGGCAACTGTGCTGCCCGGCTCAAAGGCGGGGGCGGATGCATCCATCTCGGCCTTGATAGGGCCGAGCGGGCTCTTCAAGAGATATTCGCGCGAGCCGCCGGCAAAGGCGGCGCCAAGCACCTCGCCCTCAAAGCGCCCCTCACCGAGGGTCACCATGTTTGGACGCCAGGCAAGACCGGACGCACCGGCGGCGGGCTTTGCGGAGAGCTGCATCGCGCCGGCTTCAGTGCGAATGCTGTCGCCTTCCACCGGGAAGATGTTCTCGAAGCCGACGAAGTCCGCGACGAAGCGGGACTGCGGGCGGTTGTAGACATCCTCGGGCGAACCGACCTGCTCGATTGCACCTTCCTTCATGACGACGATGCGGTCGGCCAGCGCCAGCGCTTCGTTCTGGTCATGCGTGACGAAGACCATGGTAACGCCGCTCTCGCGCTGGACGCGCTGCAGCTCGGTGCGCATTTCCAGACGCAGACGCGCATCGAGATTGGACAGCGGCTCATCGAGCAGCAGAACCTTGGGCTCCATGACCAGCGAGCGGGCAAGCGCAACGCGCTGCTGCTGACCGCCGGAGAGTTCCGCCGGCTTGCGGCTGTGAAACTTGCCAAGGCCGACCATGGCGAGGCCGGCCTCGACCCGCTGATTGATCTCCACCGTGGGCAGCTTCTTCAGGCGCAGGCCGAAGGCGACGTTCTCGAACACGGTCAGGTGCGGGAACAGCGCGTAGGACTGGAACACCAGACCGACATGACGCTTGTTGGCCGGCACATAGGTGATGTCCGCGCCATCCAGCGTGATCTTGCCGGACGCCGGACGCAGAAGGCCGGTGATGGCGCGCATGGTGGTGGTCTTGCCGCAACCGGAGGGGCCGAGCAGCGCAATCAGCTCGCCCTTGCGGATGGACAGGTTGAGGCTTTCGACCGCGACGGTCTTGCCATAGGCGAGCGTCAGATCGCTCAGATCGAGATAGGTTTCATCAGACATAGCGGGAGAACCCCAGGAAACGTTCCGCGAGGAAAACGATGGAAATGGAAAGGAAGGCGAGCAGCGCGGCGAGAGCGGCCACCGACGGATCATAGGTGATTTCCATGTACCAGATCATGTCGATGGGCAGCGTGCGCACGCCCGGTCCTGAAAGGAAGAGCGACACCGGCACCTGATTGAAGCTGGTGACGAAGCCCAGAATGAAGGCCGCCAGAATGCCGCTCTGAATGTTGGGCAGCACGATCCGGAAGAAGGTGGCCACCCGCGAAGAGCCGAGGATGACCGCAGCCTCCTCGATGTCGCTGCGCAGATTGTCGAGCGAGGCCGAAACCACGCGCACCGCATAGGGCAGGATCAGCGCCGTGTGGGCGATGAACAGCGCCAGACCGACACTCACATCAAGCGGGATCACCAGATAGCGCAGAAGCGCCAGACCGACGATGATGCCCGGCACGATGATCGGCGCGGAGACGATGGTGCGGATGGTCTCGCCAAAAGGCAGACGATAGCGCGAGGCGGCATAGGCCACCGGCACGCCAAGCACGAGTGCGGCGAGCGTGCCGAAGATGGCGAGGAACATGGAAAGCGCGAAGCTTGCCCTGAAACTCTCCACCTCGAACACTTTCATCACCCATTTGAGCGACAGGCCCTGCGGCGGGAAGGCGAGTGTTTCCCCGCCCGAAAGGGCCGCCGCGACGATGATGACGAACGGCCCGAGCAGGAAGATGAGGACGAGCGTCAGCGTGACGTAGGACAGAAGGCGGGAGGTCATCGCTTGTTCCTCGCGGTGGCCAGGCGTTTCAGAAGCAGGTTGGCGGAGA
Organism: Nitratireductor rhodophyticola; assembly: GCF_019891355.1. Classification (NCBI taxonomy): domain Bacteria; kingdom Pseudomonadati; phylum Pseudomonadota; class Alphaproteobacteria; order Hyphomicrobiales; family Phyllobacteriaceae; genus Nitratireductor; species Nitratireductor rhodophyticola. The sequence goes on from NZ_JAHSSF010000004.1 coordinate 519,771, forward strand.
AGCTCATGACCATGAGGATCATGGCGATGATGCTTGCCGAGGCGAAATCATTGGCGACGGTGACGCGCTGATAGAGCAGCGTTTCCAACATCAAGACCTTGGAGCCGCCGAGAATGGCGGGGGTGATGTAGGCCGTGAGCGAGCCAGTGAAGACCAGCGTGCCGCCGATGACGAGCCCTTCCTTCGTCAGCGGAAGGATGACCTTGACGAAGACCTGCAGCCAGTTTGCCCCCAGAACACGCGCGGCGGGCACGGCATCCTTGGGCATGTTTTCCAGCGCGCTGATGAGCGACAGGATCATGAGCGGCAGGAAGAGCTGCAGGAGACCGATGAAGACGGCCGTCTCGGTGAACAGGAACCGGATGGGCGTGTCGGAAAGACCGAGCCAGACAATGGTCTCGTTGACGAAGCCGGTGCGGCCCAGAATGACGATCCAGGCATAGGTGCGGGCGACAGGCGAAATCATCAGCGGCATGACGACGAGGCCGATCATGCGGCCGCGCGCGGTGGGCGGCAGCGTGACGATGGAATAGGCCGTGGCATAGCCGATGACCGCCGACACGGCAGTGACGATCGCGCCGAGCTTCAGCGTGCGCCAGAAGACGGTGCGGTTGAGCTCGCTTTCAAAGAAGCCGGCATAGGATGCCAGGGTCCAGCTTCCTTCGGCGCGAAAGCCCTCGGAAAGCAGGATGCCCACGGGAACGAGAAAAACGATCGCCGCGAAGACCGCCGCAGGCAACGCCAGCGCCAGTCCTTCCATCCGATTCTGAAACATGTGTTGGAACCTTGTGTTGGGTTCGGGGGCAGGCCCTCCGCCCGCCCCCGGACCATCGCATCAGCTTAACGGCTTACTGGCCGATCTGAGCATTCCACTCCGAGAGCCAGGTCTCGCGGTTGTCGAGAATGACGGCCGGGTCGAGAAGCTGGAGGCTCTCGACGGTCTCGGCGCCATAGGTGAGGTTTTCGGCGATCTCGTCGGAGACCTTCACCTCGGAATTGGCGGGGCTGTCCACCAGCGCCTCGGCGAGCTTGGTCTGAATCTCGGTGGAGAGCCAGAAATCCATGAAGTCATAGGCGAGATCTTCGTTCTTCGCGCCCTTGGTCAGGATCATGACGTTCATGCCGCCGGTCTGACCTTCCTTCGGCGTGGCCCAGGCCATGTCGAAGCCCATCTTGGAGTATGCGCCCCAGGCAAAACGGCCAATGGGCGCGGCCAGGATCTCTTCCTGCTGCATGAGCTGCGCGACCTGCGAGGAACGCTCGTAGAAGGTGACGATGTCGTCCTTGTTCTTGGCGACTTCGGCAATGGCGGCCTTCAGGTCTGCGGAATCGTCACCGATGGCCTTGCCGACCATGTAGAGCGCGGGCGGACCCTGATTGGTGCTGACATTCGGGAACGCAACGCGGCCCTTCAGCTTGTCCTGGAACAGGTCGGCCCAGCTCTCAATCTTCACTTCGTCGGCGCGGTAGGCGATGGAGGTGGCGTAGAAGGTGTAGCCGACAGCCAGATTGTCGCCGAGCGGGTCCTTGGCGATGTCATAGAGCTTGTCGTAGTTCGACAGGCGGCTGACGTCGATGGGCTGGGTGATGCCCTTGCGCGATGCCGAAAGCGCGTCGTGCGTGGACATGACGGCCATGTCGATTTCCGGATCGTCCTTGCGGGCTTCCAGCTTTGCCAGACGCTCGACGGAATTGCCGGTCTCCACCACCAGCTCGCAGCCACACTGGGCCTCGAACGGGTCGTAGACGATCTCCTTGAAGGCGTCCTGGGCGAAGCCATAGACGGAGATGACGAGGGTCTTGTCGGCGGCCTGTGCTGCGCCGCTGAGTGCGGCCAGCGCGACGCCGGAGGCCATAAGTTTCTTGAACATGTCTAATCGCTTCCTTCTCTGGTGGTGCTTCTTAGGGGCAGGACCTGGCTCATGTTGGATGACGCCGGCCCGGTGAGGGCCGGCGCCGTCTCGCCAGAAGCGGGGAGCCCCAACGCCGGCCCGCTTGACTGGCGAACGATAAGCTCCATCGGAATGGAGCTCTGGCCCTTAGAGGCCGGCAGATCGGACGACGCATCACGCGCACCGCCTTGCTCGATCTGGGAAATGAGTTCGGCTATCGCGATCTCGGCAATGCGCTCCATATCCATGCGCATTGTCGTGAGGCTCGGCGCGATGACGCCGGCCCAGATGAGATCGTCAAAACCGGTGACGCTGACATCGCCCGGAATGGAAATACCGCCCTGTTGCAGCTCGGTGATGGCGCGCAGGGCATGGAGATCCGACACGGCGGCGAAGGCCGTAACGCCCTCCTCCACCAGACGCACGAGACCGAGCGGGCAGCCCGAACCATGGCTGCGCTCCATCTCACCAATCCAGATCAGGCGGATTTCGCCCTTGCCTGCGAAGGCTTCGCGAATGCCGGCGATGCGGTCGTTCTGGACGCTGGAATCGGAATGGAGGCCGATGATCGCCACGGAGCGGTGGCCGAGCTCCAGAAGATGCCGGCCAATTTCCAGGCCGCCATTGCGGTGATCGGCGGCCACCGTGTTGCCCGGCGTGGAGGGGGAATCGATGACCGCAACGGGACGGCCGATATCGCCGATGCGCGTGCCATGGCGTGGAACGACGACGATGCCATCCGCGCCACGCTCGATCAGCCGGTTGATGGCGCGGGACTGGGCTTCGATATCGCCGCGACTGTCGCCGATGAGAACGCCATAGCCCGCCTCGGAAGCCGCATGCTCGATGGCCTGCGCGAATTGCGGAAAGAGCGGGTGACCGATGTCAGCAAGAACGAGGCCAAGCACATGGCTGCGCCCGGTGCTCAGCGCCCGGCCTGCGAGGCTGGGCACATAGCCCAGCTCTTTTGCCTTTTCGCGGATCGCCCGGCCGAGCTCCTTCGACACGCGGCCCTTTCCGGACATCGCGTTTGAAACGGTCGCAACCGATACGCCAAGCGCTTTGGCAATATCGGATAGATTGGCACGAGAAGCCATCAAAGCCCGATTCACATGAAGGTTAAGCGTTTAAGCATTATGCCCGGCAAGAACCATCATGTCGAATCGGTTTTTGAAAATCCCCAGAATTGGAGTCAGGCGGACGCCGTGACCGCCCTCGCCTCACCGAGCTGTGCTCCCTCCTGCCCGGCAGACCGGGCAGGAAGAGGCGCCTGAAAGCGCTTGAGCCGCAGGGCGTTGCCCAGCACGAAGACACTGGAGAGCGCCATCGCACCGGCAGCGAGCATGGGTGACAGGAGGGTGCCTGTGGCGGGATAAAGAACACCCGCCGCAACGGGAATGAGACTGACATTGTAGGCGAAGGCCCAGAACAGGTTCTGTCTGATGTTCTTCATGGTTGCCTGTGAAAGCCCGATGGCGTTGGCAACGCCAGTCACATCGCCCGCCATAAGAACCACGTCGGCGCTCTCGATGGCGACATCCGTGCCGGTGCCGATGGCGATGCCGACATCGGATTCCGCCAGTGCAGGAGCATCGTTAATGCCGTCGCCGACGAAGGAGACCGGGCCAGCCAGAGTGCGCAGACGCTTGAGCGCCTCGACCTTGCCCTCCGGCAGAACTTCCGCCTCGACCCGGTCGATGCCCAGCTTTGCGGCAATGGCTTCGGCGGTGTGGCGGTTGTCGCCGGTGATCATGGCCACTTCGAGCCCCAGCGCGTGGAGCGCTGCAATGGCGCGCGGTGTCGATTCCTTGATGGGGTCGGCGACCGCGATGACGGCCGCAAGCCGTCCGTCCACCGCAGCGTAAAGCGGCGTCTTGGCATCGGCGGCCAGCCTGTCGGCGGCGGTGGATGCACTGCCGATCTCGACGCCCTGCTGGCGCATGTAGCGGTCCGCACCGATGTGGAGCCTGCGACCGCCAACGGTGGCGGCAATGCCGAAGCCCGGGACCGCATCGAACGCGACGACTGGCTTGAAGGTGAGCCCCTCGGCGCGCGCGGCCTCGACGATGGCTTCGGCCACCGGATGTTCGGACATGGCTTCCGCCGATGCGACGAGCGAAAGGATTTCGGCGCGCTCGAAACCGTCCTGCACCACGAAATCGGTGAGTGCGGGGCGACCGAGCGTCAGCGTGCCGGTCTTGTCGAACGCGACGACGCTTGTGTTGCGCAGGCTCTGCAGCGCCTCGCCATTGCGGAACAGAACGCCGAGCTGTGCTGCGCGGCCGGTGCCGACCATGATGGAGGTGGGCGTGGCAAGCCCCATGGCGCACGGGCAGGCGATGATGAGCACCGCGACCGCGTTGACCAGCGCAAAGGCGAATGCGGGATCGGGTCCGAACACCATCCACACGACAAAGGTGAGTGCTGCGGCAAGCATCACGGCCGGCACAAACCAGGCCGTGACCCGGTCGACCACCGCCTGAATGGGCAGCTTGGCCCCTTGCGCGTTTTCGACCATGCGGATGATCTGCGCCAGCACCGTGTCGGAGCCGACCTTGGTGGCGCGGTAGACGAAGTTGCCGGTCTTGTTGATCGTTCCGCCGATCACCTCGTCGCCTTCGGCCTTGGAGACAGGCACCGGCTCGCCGGAGATCATGGCTTCATCGACATAGGAAGAACCGCTTTCGACCAGACCGTCGACCGGCACCTTGTCGCCGGGGCGCACCTGAAGCCGGTCGCCCACAACCACGTCCTCAAGCGGAAGCTCGACAAAGGCATCGTCGCGGAGAACACGCGCGCTCTTGGCGCGCAGGCCCATCAGCCGCTTGATGGCCTCGCCGGTGCGGCCCTTGGCGCGCGCCTCCAGAAGCCGGCCGAGCAGGATGAGCGTGACGATGACGGCGGACGCCTCGAAATAGACGTTGACCGTGCCGGACGGGAGAACGCCGGGCGCGAAAGTGGCCACGACCGAATAGGCCCAGGCGGCGGTGGAACCGAGCATGACAAGCGAGTTCATGTCCGGCGCAAAGCGCATCAGCGCGGGGAAGCCCTTGCGATAAAAGCGCAGGCCCGGCCCGAACTGCACGATGGTCGCCAGCACGAAATAGAGGAGGTAAAGCGTCTTGCGGTCGGCGATCCCCATCAGCCATGCATGCATGCCCGGTATGAAATGGCTGCCCATCTCGAGAATGAAGATCGGAAGGGTGAAGATTGCAGCCAGCGTGAAATCGCGCTTGAGCGAACGAAACTCGGCGGCCTTGGCCTCCTCATGCGCATCGCGCGCGGCAGCGCCATCGGAACGGGCAACCGGCGTGTAACCGGATTTGCGGATCGCCGCTTCCACGCCGCTGCGCGCTTCATCGTTCAGGAGCTCGACGGACGCGCTTTCGGTTGCGAGGTTGACCGCGACCTTGGAGACGCCGGGCACGGCGGCAATCGCCTGCTCCACACGCCGCACGCAGGACGCGCAGGTCATGCCCTCGATGCCGATATCGAGATGGCTCTCCGGCACGCCATAGCCGGCACGTTCCACCGCGCTGACAATGCTGGAAAAATTAACGCCGGGCCGCACCGCCACATCGGCCGTCTCGGTCGCCAGATTGACCGAGACGCTCTCAACGCCATCGACGGCGGCAATCGCCTTTTCCGCGCGTTTGACGCAGGAAGCGCAGCTGAGCCCCTCGATGCGGAAGCGTTTTACATTGGCCGAAGACATATCGGCAGGAAGGGTATTCATCGCTTTCACCCTGAATGACTATTGTTCAGGATTGCGCTTCTAAACCTTCCAGTCAATGGAAGGTCAAGCGAGAAAATCACTGCATCGTTTCCGAGTCGGAAAAGGCGCTGAGCAGCAGGCGCAGATACTGCACTTCCGGGTGGTTCGGCAGCCGCCTGTCGATCTCGGCAAGCTGGCGGCGCGCCGCATATTCGATATCGGCATCGCCCGGCAGGCTCAAAAGCCACTCCATGAAAGCGCGTTGCTGCGCGGGGATCGAACCCGCCCGCAACAGCTTCATTCTGGTTGCGTCATACGCCATGGATCAGTCCCAGCTCAACGCGCCTCCGCTCTGATACTCGATGACGCGGGTCTCGAAGAAGTTCTTCTCCTTCTTCAGACCCATCGCCTCGCTCATCCACGGAAACGGGTTTTCGGTTCGGCGAAGACCGGGGCCAGACCGAGTTGGGCGCAACGGCGGTTTGCGATGCAATGCATGGACTGCTCGCACAGCGCCGCGTTGAGACCGAGAAAGCCCGTTCATACCATGCGGTTTCGGTGTTTCCAGTGGAATGCGGAACCGTGGCGGTTCCATTGGTGTGTTTTGCTTCAGTCGCCGGCATATAGACCCCCGTGGCGGTTGGACAGGGGCGCGGAGACATGCGGCGCGACGGCAGACCCGGGCGACACACGCACCACCGGGACACCCCGCCCGTGGACGTTTATTTCGTCATGGCAGGTCTCCTGGCTCGCAGGTCGTCACCGCTTTCCGGCCTTCCCGATGCGCTGGGGCATCAGTGACTCAAAGTGAAAGCGGCTCGCTGCTTACAGTTGCGGGGGCAGCGCCGGACTTGCCCAAAAAGGCGCACCGGCTTCCCTTTTCACTTCCGACCCCGGGAGGAATCGGAAGAACCATAACCCCTATAGTTGGTATCCACCGGACCCTAGAAGTCAACATATTGTTTCAGCGGAAAACCGAAACAAACGCATGGATAATCCGCAAAGCCGCTTTGGGCATGGCTCTACGGCGCGCGCGTGATCTCCTCCAGAACGGAGAAAATCCGTTCATCATCGCATTGAGCGACATTGAAACGCAGGAACCCGCTGGCCGAGCCTGACAGGCTGAAGGCGTTTCCGGGCGCGAGCACCACGTCCCTTTCAAGCGCATGGCGGGCAAGCGTGGCCGCATCCAGCCCGTCGGGCAGACGACACCACAGGAACATGCCCGCGCGCGGCTCGATCCACGGTTCGATGCCGAGATTGCGCAGGCGCGCGCCCACCGTTTCGCGGGAGCGGGACAGACGCTGGCGAACGGTCTCCATATGCTTGCGGTAGCTGCCATCGCTCAGGAGACCGAGCACAAGCTCCGCCGCCATGGCGGGTCCGCCGAAACAGGTGGCGATGCGCAGATCGGTGAGGCCCTCGATCCAGTCGGCAGGTGCTGCAACAAACCCGCAACGCATCGAGGCGGAAAGCGACTTGGAGAAACTGCCGATATAGACGACGCGCGACAGCCCGTCGAAGGCGGCAAGCCGGGGCGCTGGTTCGACCTCGAAGTCGGCAAAAATATCGTCTTCGATGATGGTGAGGCCGGACTGTTCGGCGAGCATCAGGATGCGGTGCGCCACCGAAGGCGAGAGCACCGCGCTTGTGGGATTGTGAAGCGCCGAATTGGTGATGTAGAGGCGCGGGGCATGCTGTGTGAGCGCCTCGGCAAAGCGCTCCGTGTCCGGCCCCGAAGGCGTGTAGGGAACGCCGACGATCCTGACCTGATGTGCCCGCAGGAGCGCATGGAAGTTGAAATAGCAGGGATCGTCCACCAGCACCGTGTCGCCCGGTTTCAGAAGAAAGCGGCAGAGGAGGTCGATGGCCTGCGTGCCGGAATCGGTGAGCATGATCTGACCCGGAGCCGCCTCGACGCCATGGCTGGCCATGCGGCGTGCAAGCAGGGCGCGCAGCGCCAGCGAGCCGAGCGGCGCTCCGTAATCGGCAAGCGTCTGCGGGGTGGCGCGGGAGAGGCGGCGCAGCGCCCGGCGCAAGGCGTCTTCCGGCATCCATGAGGCGGGCAGCCAGCCGCAACCGGGCATCGCCATGCGCGAACCGGAGGCAAGCGCCTGACGCGATATCCATAAGGGGTCGACCTCGCGGTCGAGCGCCGGGCCGATTTCGGCCAGCGCCAGCGGCGCAAGCGGCGCGGTGACGAAGAAGCCGGCCCCCGGCCGCGAGCGGATCACGCCTTCGGCGGCAAGCCGGTCATAGGCCTCGACAACGGTGGATTTCGAAACTCCCATGGCGCGCGCGCAGCTGCGGATCGACGGCAGCTTCGCCCCCGGCGTGAGCGTGCGATTGGCGATGCGCCCGCGAATGGCGGACATGACGCCTTCAAGGCGTGTTTCATCGGCATTGCGCGTGGATATCAGCATCGCTGTACTGTCCGTTCGACCATTACAGTTTGTTGAAATTGTACTGCATCGTCTCTGGCAACGCCATGCCCCCTGCCCCACACAGGAAGGAGAAAAGGAGCGCGGCATGAACAAGACAACGATCGGATGGGCGAGCGGCTGGGCAAGCGGCCTACTGGGTGTGATCATCTTCAGCGGATCGCTGCCGGCGACACGGGTGGCGGTGCTGGGCTTCGATCCGGTGTTTCTGACCGTGGCGCGCGCGTCGATTGCCGGGCTTTTGGGCGGGTTTCTTCTGCTGGCGTTTCGGGAAAACCTGCCCAAACGGAGCGAGCTGAAAGGGCTGTTCATCGTCGCCATCGGCGTGGTGGTGGGTTTTCCCCTGCTAACCGCGCTGGCGCTCGAGCACATCACCTCGGCGCATTCCATCGTGTTCATCGGTCTTCTGCCGCTTGCGACAGCCATTTTCGGCGTTGTGCGCGGCGGCGAGCGCCCGCGCCCGGCATTCTGGCTGTTCTCGGTGATGGGGAGCGCGCTTGTCGTGGGCTATGCGGCAAGCCAGGGCATGACCGCCTCTCCCAAGGGTGATCTCTTGATGCTTGCGGCCATCATCGTGTGCGGGCTCGGCTATGCGGAAGGCGCATCGCTTTCACGGCGAATGGGCGGCTGGCAGGTCATCTCGTGGGCGCTGGTTCTATCGCTCCCGCTCATGCTGCCACTGGCGCTCTACACCGTGCCGGCAGGGTTTGAGACCGTGGATGCAGGGGCATGGCTCGGATTTGGCTATGTGTCCGTCTTCAGCATGCTGATCGGCTTCGTCTTCTGGTATCGCGGGCTGGCGCTGGGCGGCACGGCGACGGTTGGCCAGTTGCAGCTTTTGCAGCCCTTCTTCGGCTTCGCGCTGGCGGCAATGCTGCTGCACGAACCCGTAACGACCGGCATGATGGCGGTCACCGCCGCCATCATTATGTGCGTGGCCGGGGCCAGATTTTCCGCCGGGCGCTCATTTTCCGCCGGGCGCTCGGGCGCACCGGCGGCGGCTCAAGAGCTCAGGCGAAGCTCGACGTCTTGAGGAATTCGGCAAGGCGTTCGGTCTGCGGCTTCAGGAACATCACCTTCGGGTCTCCCTCTTCGCCGATCACACCCTGGTTCATGAAGATGACGCGGGAGGAAACCTCGAAGGCAAAGCGCATTTCGTGGGTGACCAGAAGCATGCTCATGCCATCGGCGGCCAGATCCTTGATCACCTGCAGCACTTCGCCCACCAGTTCGGGATCAAGCGCAGACGTGACCTCGTCGAAGAGCATGAGGCGCGGGTTCATGGCGATGGCGCGGGCGATGGCCACACGCTGCTGCTGACCGCCGGACAGCTGGCCGGGATAGTGATCCGCACGCTGCCCGAGACCGACGCGTTCGAGCCATTTTTCCGCGACGCTGCGCGCCTCGTCGCGCGCCATCTTCTTCACCTTGATCAGGCCAAGCATGACATTGGAGGCGGCGGTCATGTGCGGGAACAGGTTGAACTGCTGGAAGGCCATGCCCGTCAGCGCGCGCTGGCGGGCGATTTCCTTCTCGCTCTTGCGGACGCGTACGCCGTTGCGCTCTTCATAGCCGATGGGTTCCCCATCGATGAGGATGCGGCCGCCCTGAAAATCCTCCAGCATGTTGATGCAGCGCAGCATGGTTGTCTTGCCGGAGCCCGACGAACCGATGATCGAGATCACCTCACCCTGCTGCATGGTGCAGTCGACGCCCTTGAGCACCTCCACCGAACCGTAGCGCTTGCGCAGGGCCTGAATTTCAAGAAGGTTCTTCGTCATGTCGGGTACTCTCAGGATGGAACGGACACCTTGCGCTCGACATATTTGCCGAAGCGCTCGACGGCGTAATTAATGGCGAAGTAGAGAAGGCCGGCCAGGAAATAGAACTCCAGGCTCATGAAATTGCGGGAGATGATCTCCTGCGTGCGCAAGAGAAGCTCGGCCACGCCGATGACGGACAGAAGCGTGGACGCCTTGACCATCTCCGCAGCCGTGTTCACCCAGGTGGGCAGCATCTGGCGCAGCGCCTGCGGCCACAGAACCGAAGTGAAGGTCTGGCTGAAGGTGAGGCCGATGGCCTTGGCCGCTTCTGTCTGCCCGGGCGGAATGGCCTGCAGCGCGCCGCGCACGATTTCCCCCACATGCGAGGAGCAGAAGACCGCCAGCGCAAACACACCCGCCTGAAACGCGTTCAGCTCAATGCCGATGGTGGACAGGATGTAGAAGCTGGCGAGCACCAGAACGAGCACGGGCGTGCCACGGATGAAATCCGTGTAGGCGCGGACGACAAAACGCAGCGGCCTGTTTCCATAGGTCAGCGCAAGCCCGACCAGAACGCCCAGCACGGAGCCAAGCGCGATGGCGAGAAGCGAGATTGAAACGGTCAGGCCAAGCCCGCGCAGGAGCACGAAACGGGCAAGCCAGACCTGATCGAGAAATGCGGAAAACTCGTTCATCGGCTCACCTCGAAATCACGAGACGACGCTCGACCATGCGCATGAGCGCGGCCAGCACCGTGCAGGTGGCGACATAGAGACAGGAAGCGACGATCCAGGTCTCGACCACACGGAAGGTTTCGACATTGATCTTGCGCGCCTCAAAGGTGAGTTCCGGCACGGCGATGGCAGCGGCCAGAGACGTGTCCTTGAAAAGCGAGATCAGCGTGGACGACAGCGACGGAAGCACGTTTCTGAACATCAGCGGTATGACGATGGAGGTGCGGATCTGCATCGGCGTCAGACCGATGGCGAGGCCCGCCTCCTTCAGACCGTTGGGGATGGACAGAAGGCCCGCGCGAAACACCTCCGCCAGATAGGCGCCGGAATAGATGGCGAGCGTTGCCACAAAACTTTCGATCTTGCCCAGACGGACACCCATCTGCGGCAGCGCGAAATAGGAAAACAGGATCAGAACGAGGATCGGCAGATTGCGGATCACCGTGACGTAAAGCGCTGCCGGACGGCGCGCCCAGCCGCTTTTGGAGATGAGGCCAAAGGCCGTTACCAGGCCGATGACGGCGCCGATCAGGATCGCGCCAATCGCCAGTTCAAGGCTGAGCAGAAGCCCCCAGAGAAGCTGATCGAAGCTGCGCCAGACGGCGGAAAAATTGAGTGTATAGCCCATATTGGTTCCCAGCCATGCAACAGGAACGAAGCAGGCGGCGATGTGCCGCCGCCTGCTTTCGCCCAGACGCGATGGTTATTTGTATTCTACGGGGAAACCGATCTGCGGCGGCTGAAGCTCCTTGCCGAACCATGTCTTGAACGATTCAGCGTAAAAATTGAACTCGACCCCGGTCATCGCTTCGTGAAGCGCCGTGTTGACGAAGTGGAGCCAGTCAGAATCGCCCTGCGCCACGGCACAGGAATAGGACTGCGGATTCCAGCCATAGCCGGCATCCGTATAGCGGCCCGGATTCTGCGTCATGTACCACGCCAGCGAAGACTGGTCTGTGGCAACCGCATCGGCCCGGCCGGATTCCAGCGCCTGATAGATCAGGTCGACGGATTCGTACTGATCGACCGAGGCCTCCGGCAGGGCCGCGTGAACCATGTCTTCTGCATAGACATTCTGAAGCACGGAGACCGTGACGGACGAGCCGGCTTCCTTCAGCGCATCATAATCCGCATAGTCGCCATCGGCCTTCAGCATAAGGCCCACACCCTCACGATAATAGGGAATGGTGAAGGCAACCTGCTGGGCGCGCTCACCCGTTACCGTCATGAACTGGCAGGTCACATCCACCTTGCCGGTGGTGATGTTTGGAATACGCGCGTCCGACGACTGCGTCACATACTCGATCTTGTCCGGATCGCCGAACAGTGCCTTGGCGATGATCCGCCCCATGTCGACGTCGAACCCCTGGAGCTTGTCGTCCACGCTCTTGAAATGCCAGGGCGCGTTGGTGCTGCCGGTGCCCAGAATGAGGTGACCGCGCTCCAGAACCTCATTAAGCTTGCCTTGATCCTGAGCGACCGCCGGTGCAGCGGCAGCCACCACTGCCACGGTGAGTAACAGTGATTTCGCATGCGATGAAATAGACATAGTGTGCTCCCCTGCTGATTGCCGTTAGTCCATTATTATGTAGCAATATCCATATTAATGGACTTCCGTATCAAGCCGCATCGCCGGCACCTTGTCAAGTCACCGGCCGCCCGGGTCCAATCGCACGGCAAGCTGCGGGACATGCAGAGCGTTTTTGAGGCGCCGGGGCGACCGCTCGACCAGAGGCCATGCAGACGGCGTTGGGCCAGGCCTTGAAAAATCACCGCTTCTGTCGTTTGCTCGATGCGACGATGCCTGCCGGCGTGCCCTTCCCAAAATCCAGATGCGGAAAAACTGCCTGTGACCTCCACCACACTCACAACCTTTGTCGGTGTTGCCCATCCCTGGATGTGCGACACGATGGGGCACATGAATGTGCGCCACTATGCGGCGATGTTCGATGACGCCAGCTTTCAGTTGCTCGGCCATCTGGTCGGCCCCGAGGCCATCGACAACCACGACCTTGGCTGGGCCGATGTGCGCAGCGAGACAGAATACAAGCACGAGACCGAAGCCGGCGCGCTTTTGACGATCCACTCCCATGTGACCCGCCTTGGGCGTTCTTCCGTGAGTTTCGAGCAGATCATGACCGGCAGCATCGATGGCGTCGTGCGCGCCGTGAATCGCACCACCACGGTGCGCTTCGATCTCAATGCGCGCCGCTCTGCGGAACTCGAAGCCGGCCTGCGCGCCCGCGGCGAAGCGCTGCTCGTCGCATCAGAATGAGGCCTTAGCGGTCGTAGACGCGTTCCTCGAACGGGGTTTCGGCAATCAGCGTCTGGAGCCCGGAGATCAACGCCTTCTCCGCCCGGTTCAGAACCTTTTCCGGATTGGTCAGCATGAAAATGTCGATCTGTGGTGGCCGGTCATAGGGCGGCAGACGCCACAACAGCCCGTCATTGACGTCGCGCCGCGCCACATGCAGCGGCAGCGGGCCAATGCCTAGGCCAGCCAGAATCATGCGCCGCACCTCTTCAAGACTGGAGGACACGCCGACCACGCTATTGTCCAGCTTTGCTTCACTGCGCAGAAGCGCCACGGGACGCAGCGCATCGGATATATGGTCCGTCTGGAACGAAACGGACGATTCGCCTTTCAGGTCGGCAAGGGTGAGTTCACCGCGCCCATAAAGACGGTGCCCGGGGCCGCAGAAGAAGCCGAAGAACTCCCGATAGACCATCGTGTAGTCAAGCGCCGGATCGCGCTGGCTCACAAGGCACACACCGAATGAGGCACGCCGCTCGCGTACCTGTTTGGCCACGTCGATACTCGTCGAAACCGTGAGTGTGATGCTGGCGCGCGGATAGTTTTTGTGAAACTCGGCAAGCGCACGGTCGAAAAGGGGCGACACCACATGGCTTGCAAGGGCGATATTCACATGCCCCGTTACCTCGTCGTTGATCCCGCGCATCAAGAGCGGCAATTGCGAGATAGCGCCAAAGGCCTCAATGCTCTGCTCATAGAGGAGTTCTCCTACCTCCGTCAGCTCAAAACGTGCAGCATCGCGTTCGACAAGCCGCCGGCCGACACGATCCTCGAGCCGTTTCAGCGCATTGCTGATACTGGGCTGCTTGAGTTTGAGCTGCTCGGCGGCGCGCGTGATGCTCTTCAACTCCGCAATCACCACGAAGGTGCGCAGGAGGTTCCAGTCGAGTTCCCAAACCAGCCTTTCGGCGCGCTGATCAACCATTCTCAATATCTATGATTACCATTTCCATTATCTATTTGCGTAATGTTTCGGCAAAAGCAATCATGAATCGGAACAACACGCCAAAAAACAGAACAGCATTCGTCCAGAGGAACGGAGGACCCATTCTCATGTCCAAGCCATTGTCGCGTCTTTTGCAGCCTCGCTCGGTTTCGCCGCCTGCTTCTGCGCGCTTCCAGCAAACGCCGGCGACCTGGAGGCGATCAAGGAAGCCGGCGAGATGAAGATCGCCATGTCGGGCCAGTATCCGCCCTTCAACTTCGTCAACGACCAGAACCAGGTGGTTGGCTTCGATGCGTCCATCGGCATGGAAATCGCAAAGCGTCTGGGCGTCGAGGGTGAGATCGTCACCACCGCCTGGGACGGCATCATCGCCGGTCTTCTGGCCAGCAAGTACGACACCATCGTCGGCTCCATGACGATCACGCCGGAGCGCGAAAAGGTCGTGGACTTTGTCGGCCCGTACTACCACGCCGGCCGCGCCGTGTTCGTGATGGAAGATTCCGAGGTGCAGGCGCTCGATGATCTCAAAGGAAAGACGCTCGGCGTGACGCTGGGAGAAACCCACGAGAAGTGGGCACGCGAACAGGGTGGCTGGGACATCCGCACCTACAAGGGCCTGCCCGAGCTTCTGCTTGAGCTGAAGTCCGGCCGCCTCGACGCCATCGTCGTCGATAACATCCCCGTGCGTGTCGCCATCAAAGAAACCGGCGACAAGCTGCGCATGCTCGACACGCCGGACATCGAAGGTGGGGCAGTGGCCATCGGCATCGCCATCCGCAAGAACAGCCCCGAGCTGAAAGCCGCCATGCAGGAAACGCTCGACGCGATGATGGAAGACGGCACCTACGAGAAGATCTCGATGGAATGGATCGGCAGCGACATACGCTGATCCCGCAGTGACCATCCGACCGGCGCGTTCCAGCGCCGGTCGCCTCGCCTGCCCCTTTCCGGAGCTTCCGTATGGATTTCTCCCTGATGGTGCGCGTCTTCCCGTTCTTTCTGGAAGCCGCACTGGTCACCGTTCAGATTTCAGCGCTGGCGCTCGTTCTGGGCCTTGCCGCCGGTTCGCTTGGCGCCGCCGCCAAACTGTCCCGCTCTCGCACCGTTCGCATGATCGGCACGGTCTATGTGAGTGTCTTTCGCGGCACACCCTGCCTGATCCAGCTCTTCATTCTCTATTTCGGCGGGCCGCAGATCGGTATTCATCTCGACGCCTTCGCCGCCGGCGTCATCGGTCTCGGCCTCAACATCGGCGCCTACATGGCTGAATCGATCCGTGGCGCGATCCTCTCCGTGGACAAGGGCCAGACGGAAGCCGCGCGCACCATCGGCTTCGGCCGGGCGCAGACCATGCGCAAAGTGGTGCTGCCGCAGGCCGCCCGCCTGATGATCCGCCCGCTCGGCGTCAACACGGTCGCGCTGGTGAAGGGCTCCGCCCTGGTCTCGACCATCTCCGT
The DNA here is from genome assembly GCF_019891355.1 of Nitratireductor rhodophyticola. Classification (NCBI taxonomy): domain Bacteria; kingdom Pseudomonadati; phylum Pseudomonadota; class Alphaproteobacteria; order Hyphomicrobiales; family Phyllobacteriaceae; genus Nitratireductor; species Nitratireductor rhodophyticola. The sequence goes on from NZ_JAHSSF010000004.1 coordinate 535,033, forward strand.
GGTGGAACTCACCTACACCGCGCAGCGCTTCATCGGCTCCACCTACAAGCCGTTCGAGATCTTCGGCGTCGCCGCCCTTCTCTACATGATCATCGTTTATGCCGTTGCGCGTGTCGTCGACCTGCTCGACCGCCGCTACGCGCTGAGCTGAGGGAGCGACCCATGCAAGGTTTGGATTTCAGCGTCGTCACTCCCTATCTCGGCCTCCTGTGGATGGGTGTCTGGTGGACCATCGTTCTCACCGTCACATCGTCCATCCTGAGCTTCTTCAGCGGCATTCTGTTTGCCGTCGCCGTGCTCTACGCTCCGGCGGTGATCGCCTATCCCGTGCGCTTCTTCATGTGGCTGTTCATGGGCACACCGCTGCTTCTGCAGCTCTTCCTGATCTATTTCGGCCTCGTGCAGATCGGCATCGACATTCCCGCGCTTGGCGCCGGCATCATCGGCCTTGGCCTGCACTTCGCGGTCTACAATGCGGACATTCTGCGCGCCGGCATCACCGCCGTCGATCCGGGGCAGTCCGAGGGCGCGCGCAGCATCGGCTTCGGCCGCTGGCAGACGCTGCGCTATGTCGTCATCCCGCAGGCGGTGCGCAACACCGCACCGCCCATCGGCAACAACATGATCGCCCTCTTGAAGGAATCCTCGCTGGTCTCGGTCATCGGCATCGCCGAACTGGTCCACGCCGCCCAGCTCGCCATCAGCGAAACCTTCCGTCCGTTCGAATTCTATATCACGGCCGCCGCGCTCTACTACATCCTGAACCTCGTTCTGGAAGCGGGCCTGCGGCAGGTCGAAAAGAAAGTGGAGGTCTCTCGATGAGCACCCGCAACCCCATGGTCGAGGTCAAGGACGCCCGCAAGGCCTATGGCTCCTTCGAGGTTCTGAAAGGCATCGACCTTTCCGTCGAGCGCGGCCAGATCGTCGCCATCATAGGCCCCAGCGGCTCCGGCAAGAGCACGCTCCTGCGCTCCATCAACCACCTTGAAACGCTCAATGGCGGCGAGGTCTGGCTCGATGGCGTTCAGGTCAACCAGCCGCTCACCGGCCGCGCCTTCGAGCGGCACATCAATGCGGTGCGCCAGCAGATGGGCATGGTGTTCCAGCACTTCAACCTGTTCCCGCACCTCACCGTGCACGACAACATCGCCATGGGGCCGATCATCCTCAAGGGGATGAGCAAGGTCGCAGCGCGCGAACTCACGCTGGAGCTTCTCTCCAAGGTCGGCCTCGCCGACAAGATCGACGCCTATCCCTCCCGCCTGTCGGGCGGCCAGAAACAGCGCGTGGCCATCGCCCGCGCGCTGGCCATGCAGCCCAAAGTGATGCTGTTCGATGAGGCAACCTCCGCGCTCGATCCCGAGCTGGTCGACGAGGTGAACATGGTGATGAAGCAGCTCGCCGCCGAGCACATGACCATGCTGATCGTCACCCATGAAATGCGCTTTGCCGGCGAGGTCGCCGACCGCGTCCTGTTCATGGATGGCGGCGTCGTGGTGGAGGAAGGCCCGCCCGGCGAGATCTTCACCGCCCCCAAGCAAGAGCGCACCCGCTCCTTCCTCAAGAAGTATCTTGCCGCCTGAGACCATGCATATCATCGAAACCGAGTTCCCCGATTTCGGGCTGACGCCGGAGCAACGCCGCGAGGCGGTTCTGGGCCATTATTACGAAATTCCCGGCATGGACGGCGCACGCGGCGAAATCTGGTGCTACACCGACGCCTATGCCTATCCGCCAGGCGCGACGGTCAACCTGCATGTCAGCGCGACCGCTTCCCGATACCGGCTGGAGATCGTGCGCGACGGCGCGACCGAAACCCCGGTCCTGTCGCAGGACGGCCTTGCCGCCGCCTGGCAGGACACACCCGACCAGTGCTCCGTCATCGGTTGCGGCTGGTCGGTCTCGCATGCGTTCCGCATCAGTGAGGACTGGCCGTCGGGCGCTTATCGCATCACGCTGACGGCAGAGGGCCGCGACGGCAACCCCGTCACCTGCCACCACGTGTTCATCGTGCGCCCGCTTGCCGGTCGCAAGCCCGGCCGCGTCCTGCAGGTCGCCGCCACCGGCACCTGGACGGCCTACAACACCTGGGGCGGCTCCAACCACTATCAGGGCATCACCGGCCCCGGACGCAACCAGTATGCGCCCATGGTCAGCACCGAGCGCCCGTTCTGCCGTGGCTTCGCAGTTCTGCCGGAGAACGCGCCACGCGTGCCGCTGGAGATCTACACCCCGCCGGCTGCACCCCCGCGCTATCCGCACATGGAATGGGCCTATGCCAATGGCTATTCCAAGAAATACGCCTCCGCCGGCTGGGCGAGCTATGACAGCCACTTCTTCCGCTGGGCGGAACGCGCCGGCTACGCGGTCGATCTGGCGAGCCAGCACGAGCTGCACTTCACGCCGGAAATCCTCGACGGCTATGACTGCGTGGTCTTCGTCGGCCATGACGAATACTGGACATGGGAGATGCGCGACGCTGTCGATGCCTATGTCGAGAACGGCGGCAGGGCGGCCCGCTTCGCCGGCAACTTCATGTGGCAGACGCGGCTTGAAGACGATGGCAAGAAGCAGGTCTGCTACAAATACCGCGCGCGTGCAGAAGACCCGGTCTATCAGTCGGAAGACAAACGCCGCACCTCCGGCTGCTGGGAAGCGGAAGAGACCGGACGGCCAGCCGCACGGACATTCGGCCTCAACGCCCTGCGCGGCCTTTATGTGGGCTGGGGCGGCTGCGCGCCGCGTGGCGTGCGCGGGTTCCCCGTCTACCGGCCCGAGCACTGGGCCTTCGCCGGAACCGGCATCTATTACGGCGACCTGCTGGGCGCGGATGGTCACGCCTTCGGCTACGAAGTGGACGGGCTCGACTATGTGATCCGCGGCGGTCTGCCGGAGCCGACGGAGGATTCCGGTGCGCCCGAAGGGCTCGAAATTCTGGCGCTCGGCATGTCCTCCCTCAAGGAGGAGAGCGCCGACATTCCCGCCGACGACCAGTTTCTCTCCGACGCCGACGCAAAATTCGTCGCCGAAACGCTGGTCGGCAACCAGTCCGACGAGGCCGTGAACCGCATCAAGCGCGGCTCGGGCATGATCGTCAATTTCCCGCGCGGCCGTGGCGAGGTGTTCCACGCCGGAAGCTGCGAATGGGTGGCCGCGCTGAAACGCGGTGACGCGATGGTCGAGCGCGTCACATCGAATGTCCTCGACCGTTACCTCTCCCGCTGAGCGAGACACGCCATGCAGAACACATCTTCGACACAACGCCCCCCGTCTCACCTCTTCTACCAGTCGCGCCTGCGCCGGCCGCTGGTGGACCGCGCCGAGGGCATCTATCTGTGGGATCAGGAAGGCCGCCGCATGATCGACGGGTCGAGCGGCGCGATGGTCGTCAATATCGGCCACGGCAACCGCAACGTGCTCGACGCGATGAAGCGCCAGATGGACCGCGTGACCTTCGCCTATCGCCTGCATTTCGAGAATGAGCCGGCGGAAGACCTGGCCCGCATGGCGGCGGAACGCCTGCCGGAAGGCATGGACCGCATCTTCTTCGTTTCCGGTGGTTCCGAAGCGGTGGAATCCTGCATCAAGCTCGCCCGCCAGTGGGCGCTTGCCGTGGGCCAGAGCGAACGCTGGAAGGTGATCTCGCGCTTCCCCTCCTATCATGGCGGAACGCTGGGCGCGCTTGGCGTGACCGGCTATGCGGCGCTCAGCGACCCGTTCTCGCCGATGATGCGCGAGATGCCGAAAATCCCGGCCCCCACCGCCTATCTCGACCGCGACAATCTCACGATGGAGCAGCGCGGCATCAAATATGCCGACATGCTGGAAGAGAAGATTCTGGCCGAAGGCCCGGAAAGCGTGCTCGCCTTCATCATGGAGCCCATCGGCGGTGCTTCCACCGGTGCGCTGGTTGCGCCCGACAGCTATTTCCCGCGCATCCGCGAGATCTGCGACCGCTACGGCATTCTCCTCATCCATGACGAAGTGATGAGCGGCGTGGGGCGCACGGGTAAATTCCTCGGCGGCGACCACTGGAACTGCAAGCCGGACCTGATCGCGCTGTCCAAGGGCTTTGCCTCCGGCTATTGTCCGCTAGGCGCGATGGCCGCCCCTTCCCGCCTCGTGAAGCCCGTTCTGGATGCCGGCGGTTTCCAGCACGGTTTCACCTATGCCGGCAATCCGCTCGCCTGCGCGGCCGGTGTCGCAGTGCTCAACGAGATCGACCGTCTCGGCCTGATCGACAATGCGGCCCGGATGGGCGAGGTGCTGAAGGGCGAGCTTGAACGCCTTTCCGAGCGCTTCCCCTTCATTGGCGATGTGCGCGGCAAAGGGCTTCTGCTCGCTGCCGAATTCGTCTCCGACCGCGAGACGATGAAGCCCCTGCCCAAGGAGCTCAACGCGCATCAGCGCATGGTCGACATGGCCTATGAGCGTGGGCTCATCATCTATTCCAGGCGCACGCGCGGCGGGGTCGAGGGCGATCACTTCCTCGTCTGCCCGCCCATGATCGTCACAAACGAGGAGATCGGCTCCATCACGGCCATTCTGGGCGACACGCTCGAAGCGCTGGCCGCCGAACTCGATCTCCCCTTCAACCGCTGAGCTGCACCATGACCAAAGACACAAAGACCGATGGCATGAAGAAAAAGCCGGGCCGCAAGGTCGTCGTGACCTGCGCGGTCACCGGCTCCGTGCACACGCCCTCCATGTCGCCCCATCTGCCGATCACGCCCGACCAGATCGCCTCCGAGGCCATCGCGGCGGCAGAGGCCGGTGCGTCGATCCTGCATCTGCATGCCCGCGACCCCGAGGATGGCCGCCCCTCCGCCGACCCGGCGCTGTTCATGCAGTTTCTCCCGCGCATCAAGCAGTCGACCGATGCGGTGGTGAACATCTCCACCGGCGGCTCCTCGCTGATGAAGCTGGAAGACCGCATCGCCGCAGCCCTGCGCGCCGAGCCCGAAATGTGCTCGCTCAACATGGGCTCGATGAATTTCGGCCTCTTTCCGGCGCTGGAAAAGAAGACCGACTGGCAGCACGAATGGGAGCCGCAGCTTCTGGAGGCGACGCGCAGCTCCATCTTCCAGAACACCTTCGCCGACATGGAGAACATCCTGACCCGGCTCGGACAGGGCTGCGGTACGCGGTTCGAGTTCGAGTGCTACGATGTCGGCCACCTCTATTCGCTGGCCTATTTCCGCGATCGCGGGCTGGTCTCCGGGCACCTCTTCATCCAGTTCGTTTTCGGCGTTCTGGGCGGCATCGGCCCGGACCCGGAAAACCTCACGCACATGAAGCGCATTGCCGACAAGCTTTTCGGCGACGATTACAGCTTCTCGGTTCTGGCGGCTGGCCGGCACCAGATGCCGATGATCACCATGTCGGCGGCCATGGGCGGCAATGTGCGTGTCGGGCTGGAGGACAGCCTGTACAATGGACGCGGCGAACTGGCGCGTTCCAATGCGGATCAGGTAAAACGCATCCGAACCGTTCTGGAGGCCCTTTCACTGGAGATCGCCTCTCCTGCCGAGGCGCGCGACCTGCTGGGCCTCAAGGGAGGCGACCGGGTCGCATTCTAGAGCAATTCCAGGAAAAGTGGGAACCGGTTTTCCGTCCGGAACTGCGCAGAAACGCTCCAAGGAGTACCCCATGCCGAATCACACCACCCCCTCCACCAGCGTCTCGATCCGCCTCGCAACGGAGGATGACGCAGAGACGATCCATCAGGCCATCATGGACCTCGCCGTTTATGTCGGCGAACAGGACCACGCGGTCGCGCAGATGGAAGATTTCCGCCGCTTCGGCTTCGGGCCGGACGCCGCCTTCTCCTGCCTGATCGCAGAGACCGACGGGGTATTCGCAGGCCTCAGCCTCTTCTTCCCCGTGTTCTCCACCTGGCTCGGCAGACCCGGCGTCTACGTGCAGGATCTCTATGTCTCGCCAGAAGCGCGCGGGCGCGGCGTGGGCGAGGCCCTGCTGGCCGCCACGGCAACCTGGTCTCGCGAACGCGGCGGGGTCTATCTGCGGCTTTCGGTATACGCAGACAACCACAACGCAAAGGCATTCTATGCCCGGCTGGGCATCGGCTGGAATGAAAACGAGCACGCGCATGCCGCCTATGGGGCAACCTTTGAAGCGCTGGCCAGCCGACAGGCAAGACAGGAGTGATGATGAAAGCCTTCTACGCCGTAGAGCAGAAACAGCACAATCCGAAAGCCTTCCTCTCAAGCGGCGCGCCGCAGCCGAACCCGGAGCAGCCCGAGCGGACTGAGCGTCTTCTTCTGGGCGCGAAGGCCGCCGGCTGCGCCATCGAGCGTCCCCGCGAGCATGGGCGCGGTCCCATCGCCGCCATCCACACGCCGGAATATCTGGACTTTCTGGAGCACATCTACACGCGCTGGCAGCGCATTGAGGGCGCATCCGAAGAGGTGATCCCGAACATCCACCCGCTTGGCCGCAATGGCCGCTACCCGGCCTCCGCCGTGGGACAGGCCGGCTACCACATGGCCGACACCGCCTGCCCCATCTCGGCCGAGACCTGGGACAGCGCCTGCTGGAGCGCGTGGAGTGCTGTGGAAGCCGCCGAGACCGTGATGAGCGGCGCGCCCGCAGCGTATGCGCTCTCGCGCCCGCCCGGCCACCACGCTTTTGCCGATGCCGCCGGCGGCTTCTGCTTCTTCAACAATTCGGCAATCGCCGCGCAGCATCTTCGGAAACAGGCCGCCCGCGTCGCCATCCTTGATGTCGACCTGCACCATGGCAATGGCACGCAGGGCATTTTCTATGCCCGGCCCGACGTGCTCACCGTCTCCATCCATGCCGACCCGGTGCGCTTCTACCCCTTCTTCTGGGGACACGCCGACGAGCGCGGCGAAGGACCGGGCCTTGGCTACAATCTCAACCTGCCGCTGCCCCGCAAATCGGGCGATGAAGCCTTTCTGGAAGCGCTTCAGCCCGCCTTCCGCCGCATCCGCGCCTTTGCGCCGGACGCGCTGGTCGTGGCGCTCGGCCTTGATGCATTCGAGGGCGACCCCTTCGGCGGACTGTCCGTCAGCACGCCGGGCTTCGCCCGCATAGCGGAGGCGATCTCCAGCCTCGGCCTGCCGAGCGTGATCGTCCAGGAAGGCGGCTATCTCTGCGATGCGCTATCAGACAATCTGACTGCATTCCTCACTGGCTTCGCGTCGCAATAGCGAAAAAAGCATCGAGCTACCCTTCGCATAGGCAGCATGGCGGACTTCCGTTTCGGTTCACGCTAATATGATTGGGATCACGCAGGAGCGATACCTACATCAGGCTCCGCGGGCGTGGAGTTTCCCTTCCATTGCCCGATATGAACACAGAACGAACGATCAGGAAGCCGGAGCTGCCAATGAACTACAAGAAGACCGACGAAGCCTTGGCCCGCCTCACCCCGGAGCAGTATCACGTGACGCAGAAGAGCGGCACGGAACGCCCCGGAACGGGCGAATACCTGAACAACAAGGAACCGGGAATCTATGTCGACATCGTTTCCGGTGAACCCCTCTTTGCAAGCAGCGACAAATATGAGTCCGGCTGCGGCTGGCCGAGCTTCACAAAGCCCATCGTGCCCGCCAATGTGAACGAACTGCGGGATACATCCCATGGTATGATCCGCACGGAAGTGCGTTCCACGCATGGCGACAGCCATCTCGGGCACGTCTTTGAAGACGGACCGAGAGACCGCGGCGGCCTGCGCTACTGCATCAATTCAGCGGCGCTGCGCTTTGTTCATCGTGATGCGATGGAGGCCGAAGGCTACGGTGACTATCTGGACCAGGTGGAGGATGTAAAATGACGGAGCGCGCTGTATTGGCCGGTGGCTGCTTCTGGGGCATGCAGGATCTCATCCGCAGGCTGCCCGGCATCGTGAGCACACGTGTCGGTTATACCGGAGGCGACGTGCCGAACGCCACATATCGCAACCACGGAACCCACGCGGAAGGGATCGAGATCATTTTCGATCCCGAGAAGACAAGCTATCGCCGCCTGCTGGAGTTCTTCTTCCAGATTCACGACCCGACAACGGTGAACCGCCAGGGCAATGATGTCGGCATGTCGTACCGCTCGGCGATCTACTATGAGAACGACGAGCAGAAGCGCGTGGCGGAAGAGACCATCGCCGATGTCAATGCATCGGGCCTCTGGCCGGGCCAGGTGGTTACGGAGCTTGAGCCGGTCGGTGACTTCTGGGAAGCCGAGCCCGAGCATCAGGACTATCTGGAGCGCTATCCCAACGGCTATACATGCCACTTCCCGCGGCCAGGCTGGGTTCTGCCCAGACGCGACGCGGCCGAATAGCTTTACGAGAGCCCGCCCTCAAGGCCAAATCACTCTCTCCTCCGGTGTTTGCCGGGGGAGTTTTTTTATGTGCAGCGATTGTCACCTTTATTGCTGGCAGTGCGCCAAGGGTTCAGTGCCGCTACAAGATGCTCTGGGTCGCGTTGGAACGCTCTGGTTCGACAGACCACACCTTGCACATGGCCTCTCAGGGGGGACATGCCGCATGGCATCGCCGAACTCAATGCGTTGTCGGGGAGTGCGGTGTGAATGCGACAGCGGACGACATGTACCAGGGCCGGTAGGACGTTGGTCGCGACCTTGACCTTGGCGATCTGATGCAACCGGGTCAACGCGAAGCTGGTGGTTTGATCGATAGCCACCAGCATGCGGAACTCTCCCTCCTCAGTTCCGACCTCGGTAGTGTCGATGTGAAAGCATCTATCGGGTGGTGCTTGACAGTCATCTTGAGTTTATCACGCGCCGCGTCCGGCAATCCGGCTGGCGCCACGCCGCTGCAGCCACCGACGCAGCGACCGCAGTTTCCTCCCAGGCACTCAGCACGGTGGATTGAACGGCCTGGGGTCCCATCGCTGATCCCTCCAGCCGGATCAACTAAACCTATTCCATCACACAATGGGACAAGCCACCTGAGAGTCAGGATCTAACCCACTATGGCGGGCAACACACCATGGCGGGCAACACACCATGGCGGGCAACACACCATGGCGGGCAACACACCATGGCGGGCAACACACCATGGCGGGCAACACACCATGTCAATGCCTTGGATTCCAATGAACGGCGGCAATCATAAATACTCAAGAGCTTTTTCTTTGTTTTCATAACATATTGTAATTTAGGATAAATTACGATCAAAATCAAGCAATCAAAAAATGATTGACGCATATCATTTCTTGTGTAGCGTAAAGAGACGGCAGCGCGAAGATTGCCGTACATGGGGAGGAAGAATGAAGAGTCCGACGCTTCACGACGTCGCTCAGCTTGCAGGCGTGAGTTATGCGACAGCTGACCGCGTGCTCAACCGGCGCGGCAATGTTGCGGAGAAATCCGTCCGCAAGGTCGAGGAAGCGGTGGCGCAGCTTGGCTATGTTCGCAATGTGGCCGCTGCCAACCTCTCCCGCAACCGCCGGCATCGTCTGGCCATCGTGTTGCCACGGCAGTCACATCCATTTTTCGGGCGCATGCATGAACAGCTTCGCAGGGCTGATCACCACATGAAGGCAGCGCAGGTTCAACTGGATGTCGTAGAGTTTGAAGCCTTTGATGCCGGCGCACTCGATGCGGCCCTGTCTGGATTGCTTGGTCAGGAATACGACGGCATCGCTTTTGTCGGTCAGGGACAGAATGAAGCACTCGCATCACTGGCGACCCTGCGCGCCAGGGGCACAAAGGTTGTGTCACTGGTTTCGGATGCGCCAGAGAGCTGCCGGGACCACTATATCGGCATCGACAATGTGAAAGCCGGCCGGACAGCAGCCCGCCTGATCGGCATGACCCATGGCGACCGGGCCGGGCATGTCATTTTGACTGCAGGATCACTTGCCGTGCGCGACCATAGCGACCGCATACGCGGTTTCAAGGAAGTGCTGCGGACAGACTTTCCACGGATCACCGTGTCGGACCTGATCGAGACGAAGGATCAGGACCGACTGATGCGAGAGGCCCTGCGGGCGCGCATCGCCAAGGAAGACGGTGCCTCCGCAATTTACAACGCAGGTGCCGGAAACGATGGCCTGATTGAAGTGGTTCGGATGCTCGACCTGAGAGCGCAGTTGTTTTGCGTGGTTCATGAAGTGTCGGGGAAAATTCGCGAGGCACTGGAAGAGGGCGTGATCCACGTCGCGATTGACCAGCGGCCAGAGATAGAGATGAACCGCGCCCTCGCCCTGTTACAGGCCATTGTGGATGACCTCCCGCCTCCCCCCGCGCCGGAGCTGATCCCAGCAATTTACGTGCGCGACAACCTGCCAGATCAACAATCCTGACCCATGAGAGATGCCAACTGATGACCGCTTTTTTTCATGATCTCGCGCCGGTGCGTTACGACCCGGAAGCCGATGACCTCGCTTTCCGCCACTACGATCCCGACGAGATGGTCATGGGCAAGCGGATGGAGGACCATCTGCGGTTTGCCGCGGCCTACTGGCATTCCTTCGCCTGGCCCGGTGGAGACCCGTTCGGAGGGCAGACCTTTGACCGGCCATGGTTCGGCGACACCATGGAGCTCGCCAGACTAAAGGCCGACGTCGCCTTTGAGATGTTTGATATCATCGGGGTTCCGTTCTTTTGCTGGCACGATGCAGATATCCGCCCCGAAGGGAGCAGTTTCGCCGAAAGCCAGCGCAATCTCGAAGAGATCGTCGATTATCTGATTGGCAAAATGGAGAACAGCAGAACCAGGCTGCTCTGGGGGACGGCAAATCTGTTTTCACATCGCCGTTTTATGGCGGGTGCCGCCACCAATCCTGACCCAGACGTTTTTGCCTGGTCGGCGGCGACGGTGAAAAGCTGCATGGATGCGACCCACAGGATGGGCGGGGAAAACTATGTGCTCTGGGGCGGGCGTGAAGGCTATGAGACCCTGCTCAACACCGACCTGAAGCGCGAGCGCCAACAGGCGGGGCGTTTCCTGCAGATGGCGGTCGAATACAAACACCGGATCGGCTTCAAAGGCGCTATCCTGGTGGAGCCCAAGCCGCAGGAACCAACAAAGCATCAGTATGATTTCGATGTGGCAACGGTCTACGGGTTCCTGAAGGAATTCGGGCTCGAGGAAGAGGTTCAGATGAACATCGAGCAGGGCCATGCGATCCTCGCCGGGCACTCCTTTGAACACGAACTGGCCCTGGCAGCGTCGCTGGGGATTTTCGGATCGATCGACATGAACCGGAACGACTATCAGTCCGGCTGGGACACCGACCAGTTCCCGAACAATGTGCCTGAGGTCGCGCTAGCCTATTACGAGATATTGAAGGCCGGGGGCTTCACCACCGGTGGAACGAATTTCGATGCGAAATTGCGCCGCCAGTCCCTCGACCCATTGGATCTGATCGCCGCCCATGTCGGCGCGATGGACGTCTGCGCGCGCGGCCTCAAGGCGGCTGCAGCAATGCTGGAGGATGGCAGACTGGAGGCGATGCGTGCGGAGCGCTACGCCGGATGGGACAGACCCGAGGGGCAGGCGCTCCTCAACAGCGACCTTGAGAGCATCGCAGCCAGGGTGACTGGCGGAGGCGTCAATCCCCTGCCGCGTTCGGGCCGCCAGGAAATTCTCGAAAACATAGTGAACCGCTTCGTTTAAGGGCGGCCGAGGGAGGAGAGACCATGAAAACCATCAAGGGACCCGCGCTGTTTCTGGCGCAGTTTGCGGGCGATGAGGCGCCTTTCAATTCGTGGGACAGCATCACCAAATGGGCTGCCGACTGTGGCTACAAAGGCGTGCAGGTTCCCTCCTGGGACGGGAGGCTGATCGACCTCGCCAAGGCGGCGGAGAGCAAGGATTACTGCGACACATTCAAGGGCAAGGCCACGGAAAACGGCGTCGAGGTTACAGAGCTTTCGACGCATCTGCAGGGACAACTGGTGGCCGTTCATCCAGCCTACGATACAGTCTTCGACGGTTTTGCGGCACCCGAGGTGCGGGGCAACCCGACCGCGCGGCAGGCCTGGGCCGTCGACCAGGTGAAGAAAGCACTGACAGCGTCGAGGAATATGGGGATCGGGGCACATGCGACGTTTTCGGGCGCGCTGGCATGGCCCTACGTATACCCCTGGCCGCAGCGGCCCGCCGGATTGGTGGAAACGGCTTTCGACGAACTGGCGAAACGCTGGCTGCCCATCCTCGATCATGCTGACGAGTGCGGCGTGGATGTCTGCTACGAAATCCATCCCGGCGAGGATCTCCATGACGGCGTAACCTATGAGATGTTCCTTGAGCGCACGCGCAACCACGACCGCGCCCGCATGCTCTATGACCCGTCACACTACGTGCTGCAGTGTCTCGATTATCTGGACAATATCGACATCTACAAGGACCGCATCCGCATGTTCCATGTGAAGGATGCCGAGTTCAATCCCACCGGGCGGCAGGGTGTCTATTCAGGGTACCAGTCCTGGGTGAACCGGGCCGGACGTTTCCGTTCACTCGGCGACGGGCAGGTCGATTTCAAGGCAGTGTTCTCCAGGTTGAGCGCCAACGACTTCGATGGATGGGCCGTGGTCGAATGGGAATGTGCGCTGAAGCACCCGGAGGATGGAGCGCGCGAGGGGGCGCAGTTCGTCAGGGATCACATCATCCGTGTGACGGAACGCGCCTTCGACGACTTCGCCGATGGCGGCGCTAATGAACAGGCAAACCGTAGAATGTTGGGGATCGACTGATGGCACGCATTCGACTGGGTATGGTCGGTGGCGGTAACGACGCCTTCATAGGGGGAGTACACCGCATCGCAGCACGCATCGACGACCGATATGAGCTCGTGGCGGGCGCTCTGTCGTCCACACCCGAGAAATCAGCTGCGTCAGCCAAGGCACTCGGCATCCCCCGCAGCTATGCCAGCTTTGCCGAAATGGCCGAAGCCGAGGCCGCGCGGGAGGACGGGATCGAGGCTGTCAGCATCGTGACACCGAACCACGTGCATGCCGCCGCCGCGAAGGCGTTTCTTGCCAGAGGCATCCATGTGATCTGCGACAAGCCGCTGACCTCCACCATGGACGATGCGGAGGCATTGGAAAAGGCAGTGGCGGAAAGTGATGCGCTTTTCGTGCTGACCCACAACTACACCGGCTACCCAATGATCCGGCAGGCACGTGCCATGATCCAGGCCGGCGATCTGGGGGAAATCCGCATCGTACAGGCAGAGTATCCGCAGGACTGGCTCACGAGCCCAATGGAGACTGAAGGGCTCAAACAAGCCGAGTGGCGCACCGATCCAAAACGCTCCGGCGCGGGCGGCTGCGTGGGAGACATCGGCACGCATGCCCACAACCTGGCCTGCTTCGTCACCGGCCTGACGGTCGAAAAACTCGCCGCGGATCTGCAGGCTTTCGGCACAGGGCGCACGCTCGACGACAACGCACACGTGATGCTGCGTTTCGTGGGCGGCGCGCGCGGCATGCTCTGGAGCAGCCAGGTGGCTCCGGGCAATGAGAACGCGCTCAAGCTCCGTGTCTATGGAGACAAGGGCGGGCTGGAATGGAGGCAGGAGGACCCGAACTACCTGTGGTTCACGCCTCACGGCGAGCCCAAACGCCTGATCACGCGCGGCGGATCAGGGGCCAACGACGCCGCCAGCGCAGTGAGCCGGATTCCATCCGGCCATCCCGAAGGCTATCTCGAAGGCTTCGCGACGATTTACAACGAAGCCGCCGATGCGATCCGTGCCGTGCAGAACGGCGCCGATCGCGCACAGGCCATGGGCGTGCTTCCCGGAATTGTAGAGGGTATGAGCGGCATGTCCTTTATCAACGCCTGCGTCAGTTCTTCCTCCGCTGATGCAATATGGGTGAATCTGTAATGTCTGCCCCGGTTCTTTCTCTCGAGGCCGTTGGCAAGAGCTTCGGCCCGATCAAGGTGCTGCACGACATCGACCTCGTATTGCGGGCCGGTGAAGTGCATGCCCTGATCGGTGAGAACGGGGCCGGGAAGTCCACCACGATGAAAATACTGGCCGGCTACCAACCGGCCAGTACCGGGCGGTTGCTTCTGGACGGGGAGGAAACCCGGTTTGACAGTCAGTATGAGGCCGAGACCGCAGGGATCGTGATGATCCATCAGGAGTTCAACCTTGCTGAGCAACTGACTGTCGAGCAGAACATCTTTCTGGGGCGCGAACTGAAGCGTGGCCCGCTTCTGGACAAGAAAAAGATGCGCAGTCTCACACGCAGCTACCTGGAGCGTGTGAAGTGCAGGGTTGCACCTGGTGCTCTGGTGTCGTCCCTGTCCAACTCCGAAAAACAGATGGTGGAGATCGCCAAGGCCCTGTCGCGGGATGCGCGGGTGCTAATTATGGATGAACCGACCGCGGTGCTGACCAACCGCGAGACTGACATCCTTCTGGAACAGGTGCGGGCCCTCAGGGAACACGGGACGGCAATCCTGTTTACCTCACACAAGCTGGATGAGGTGGCCGCGATTTCCGACGTCGTGACGATCATGCGCGACGGGCATGTCGTCCATGCAGGCCCGACCTCGGAGATCGATGAAGACGGCATGGCCACAGCCATGGTCGGCCGCGATGTATCCGACCTATACCCGGCAAAGGGCTGCGGCCCAGCGAGCGAGACGGTGTTGTCCGTACGCGGTCTCACCGTGCCAGGTTTCGCCGAAGATGTTGGCTTCGACCTGAAGGCGGGGGAAATCCTTGGCCTTGGTGGACTGATCGGGGCCGGACGGACGGAATTGATGGAGGGTCTTGCCGGGCTACGACCGGCCACGGCAGATCAGATCGTGCTCTTTGGCGAGGTCGTGACGATCGGAAGGCCCAGCGATGCGCAACGGCGAGGGCTTTGTTACCTGACCGAGGACCGCAAACTGCGCGGCCTGCTTCTGGGATGGGGCATGCGTGAGAACCTGACCCTCCAGACTCTCTACAGATTTGGCGGGCACTTCATCGACCGACGCGCAGAAAACGCCGCATTGGACAACGCGATCCGCGAATTCGACATTCGGGCGGGTAGCCGCGACGTCAAGGTTGGGAATCTCTCAGGCGGCAACCAGCAAAAACTGCTGCTGGCCAAGGTCATGCTGTCCGAGCCGCGCATCCTGATTGTCGATGAACCCACGCGCGGCATCGATATCGGAACCAAACAGCAAATCTATATCTTCCTGCGCGAGCTGGCGACCAGGGGCTTTGCCGTCATCCTCATATCTTCGGAAATGCCGGAGCTGATGGGGCTGGCGGACCGCATCATCGTCATGCGCTCGGGTCGGCTTGCGGGCGAGCTCAGCGGGAACGAGATCACCGAAGATGCAATCGTACGGCTGTCCATGGGACTGAGCGCGACACAAACCACCGGCGTCGACCGGGCAGGAGCCGCCTGAAATGACTGATGTGACTCTTCCAGCGCCCACGCGCAGGTTTCCCTCCATGGCGGTGCTCGGCCCGCTATTGGCACTGATCGTGCTGATCGTGATCGGGGCGTTGATGAATCCCAACTTTCTGAGCGGAGCGAACATCACCAACGTGCTTGCCCGCTCGGCCTTTATCGGGATCATCGCTGTCGGGATGACCTTTGTGATCACGGCAGGCGGGCTTGATCTTTCGGTGGGATCAATGGCGGCCTTTATCGCTGGGCTCATGATTCTCGTCATGAACGCTGTGCTGCCCTCCATGGGTGTCGGAATCCCGATCATTTTGCTGGGAATGATCGTCGCACTCCTTGCAGGAACGCTGGCAGGACTGCTCAACGGCTTTTTGATCACCACCCTGGGGATCGAGGCCTTTATCGTAACCCTGGGATCGATGGGCATCTATCGCAGCCTCGTCACATGGCTTGCCGATGGAGGAACGCTGTCGCTCGATTTCGACCTGCGAACATTCTACAGGCCCGTCTATTTCGACGGAATTCTGGGGGTCAGCTGGCCGATAATCGTCTTTGCCCTCGTGGTGATTATCGGTGAGATCATCATGTCGCGCACGGCCTTTGGCCGCCATTGCGCCGCGACCGGGTCCAACGAGCATGTGGCCCACTACTCCAACGTGAACGTGAACCGGACGCGATTGTTGACCTATGCAGCTCTGGGGATGCTCGTGGGGGTGGCAACGATCATGTACGTCCCGCGTCTCGGTTCGGCATCGGCCTCGACAGGAGTGCTATGGGAGCTGGAAGCGATTGCCGCCGTGATCATCGGGGGCACGGTGCTCAAAGGCGGGTTTGGCCGGGTCTGGGGCACCGTGATCGGTGTCCTGATACTCAGCCTGATCGACAATATTTTGAACCTCACCGACTTTGTCTCGCCATATCTGAACGGCGCGATCCAGGGCGTCATCATCATTCTCGCTGTGATCCTTCAGCGTGAACGCAAAGCGGCGCAATAGCCGTTTTAACCAAGCTCAGGGAGGAGCAACATGAAACACATAAAATCACTCATAGCAGCGGCGCTCGTGGTGTCTTTTGGCACAGCGGCTCTTGCTGAAGACACGGAAACCAAGGTGATCGGCGTTTCAATTCCGGCCGCCACGCACGGCTGGGCCGGCGGCATGAATTTCCACGCACAGGAAGCCGTAAAGCGGCTTGAAGAGGTCTATCCGCAGCTCGATTTCGTGCTGTCCACCGCGTCCGACCCAGGCACACAGGTCAACGACATCGAAGACATGGTAGCTGTGCGCGGTATCGATGCGCTGGTGGTGCTGCCCTTCGAATCCGATCCGCTGACGCCGCCCGTCCAGGCAGTCGCCGAAAGCGGTGCATGGGTGACCGTCGTGGACCGTGGTCTCTCCGTGCCCGGGATCGAAGACCTTTATGTGGCGGGCGACAACACCGGGTTCGGCCGTGTGTCGGGTGAATACATGGTCTCCAGAATGCCCGAGGGCGGCGACATCGTGGTCTTGCGCGGTATTCCCACGACAATCGACAATGAGCGCGTGGATGCCTTCACTGCCGCCATTGAAGGCTCCGGCATCAATGTGCTCGACATGGAGCATGGCAACTGGAACCGCGATGACAGTTTTACGGTGATGGAGGATTTCCTTTCCAAACACCCCAAAATTGATGCGGTCTGGGCGTCAGATGACGACATGGCCATCGGCGTTTTGGCGGCTATCGAGGCGGCAGGTCGTGACGACATCCAGTTCGTTCTGGGCGGCGCGGGCATGAAAGAGATGATCCTTCGCACCTCCAAGGGGGACGAGATGATCCCGGCAAATGTGACCTATCCGCCGTCCATGATCGCCACGGCGATTGAGCTGACCGCCGTGGGTCTCACCTCCAGTGCACCGGTTTCGGGCACATTCAAGATCGGTTCCGTCCTTGTGACAGAAGAGAATGCGATGGACTTCTACTATCCCGACAGCCCGTTCTAGAGCATCGGACCGAAAAGTGGAATCCGGTTTTCGGCTTATTCCGATGCTCCATCAATCGTTTAGACCGTTCTTTGTGCGTCCGGATGGACGCACGGCGATCTAAAGGGCAGACCTCATCTCCTGACCGGCATCCGGCCGGTCAGGACATGGCAGCAAGCAGAGAGACTGCAGATGTTTCTTGGACTGGATCTGGGCACCTCGGGTGTCAAGGCATTGCTGGTCGACGATGCGCAACGGACCATGGCTGTGGGGCATGGGACCCTGACCGTTCAGCGTCCCCGTCCGGGCTGGTCGGAGCAGAATCCGGATAGCTGGATCGATGCGGTGCAGGCGGCCATCGCCGAGGTCAGGAAGGCGGCCCCGAGAGCCTTCGCCGCACTTCGATCCATCGGCGTTTCGGGGCAGATGCACGGAGCCACACTTCTGGATGACCGGGACAGACCCCTGCGCCCGGCGATCCTGTGGAATGATGGCCGCTCCGCTGAAGAATGCCGTATACTGGAGGAGCGTGCGGATTTTCGGGGTATTGGGGGCAATATCGTGATGGCCGGGTTCACCGCGCCAAAGCTGGAATGGGTCCGCCGGAACGAACCCGAGAATTTTAAAAGAACCCGCAGGGTGCTGCTGCCAAAAGACTATGTCGGGCTGTGGCTTACCGGTCGGCATGTCTCGGACATGTCGGATGCCGCAGGCACACTGTGGCTAGACGTGTCAAAGCGCGACTGGTCCGAATCCCTGCTGGAAGCAACGGGCCTGAACCGAAGCCACATGCCAGACCTGGTCGAAGGCTCGGAGCAGGCCGGCATACTGCGCACGGACCTTGCTTCGGAGTGGGGCGTTGGACCGGTTGTCGTCGCCGGTGGCGCCGGCGACAATGCGGCAACAGCCTGCGGTCTCGGGATCACGGCCCCCGGAGAAGCTTTTGTCTCTCTGGGAACATCGGGGGTCCTGTTCACCGTTGCCGATCGTTTCGCCACCAACACCAGGGACGCGGTCCATAGTTTTTGTCATGCAGTCCCGGAGACCTGGCATCAGATGGGGGTGATCCTCTCGGCGGCAGACAGCCTCAACTGGCTGTCGGAGATCACCGGGCAATCACCGGCAGCCCTAATCGCCCTGGTTGACGCGGAACTGTCCGCGCCCTCTCCGATCACGTTCCTGCCCTACCTCTCGGGAGAGCGGACCCCTCACAACAATCCGGACGCAACCGGTAGTTTCCTTGGCCTGAAGCGGGACCAAGGGCTGAAGGAGATGACCCAGGCCGTGCTTGAAGGGGTCGCCTTTGCGCTCGATGACTGCCGCCGTGCCATTGAAAAGGGGGGAGTGGAGTTCAACACCGCATGGGTCGCCGGCGGTGGAAGCCAATCCGAGACCTGGCTGAGGATCGTCGCCACCGTTACGGGACTAACGCTGAAGGTTCCGCAGACCGGTACTCAGGGAGCTGCGCTCGGTGCGGCACGCCTGGGAATGGCTGCAGCCGACTTCGAGAACCCTTTCCTGTGCCCGACGACAGGCATGGTGGTCGAACCGGAGCCCGATCTGATCGAGCCCTACAGGACCCGTCAGAGATATTTTCGGGAAGCCGCGACCAGCGTAACGCAGCAGACACCATGATCTGAAGGCCTTCTGCGGCCGACCGACACGGTGCTCCCGACGGGCAGGCTACGACGTCAGCCCGCTGTCACGGCATGCTCACTCCGATTGAGTAAACAGTTGTGAACGGTACGTCCGCTTCCAACCGGATGCTGGTCGGCATGCCCGCTTTCGTGAGCGGCGTCTCAGCTCGTGTCGAATACTCTGTTCCCAGGTCGAAGGCTGCGCAGACGGGCTCGATCCCCAATGCCCTGAACCTGCGGTTCCATGGGTAGGCCTTCCGCCCCTGATTGGAGAGCCAGAGAAGACAATGAGGAAACGTGCGAATATCCCATGTGAGATCGACCGCATAGGCATCATCCGGAAACGCCAGACGCACGAACCCGTCGGACAGTTGTACAGACAACAACTCTTCGGTTTCCTGATCAAGCGGAAGAGACGAGATATCCCGCCTGCTGCCGTCCAGTGCTTCGACATCGGTCAGAGTCGACGAGAACTGATCTGGCATCAGGATCGAGCCTTCTTCAACCGGGACCGGAAACGTCCTGACGCCTTCGAGGGAGGGAATGTCCAGCCGTGAAGACCCAGACGGGCCGGGCAACGCAAATATCGGGTGGACCCCGACTGGGAGGCTCGCGTTCTGCCGCGCCTCGACTGTGAGTTCGATCGTCAGCCTGCAGTCTGATTCCCTCGATATCCGGCGCTTCAGGCGGCGCACAGGGTGGTTTTCCGGATAGTCGATCGCAATCGCGATCTCCGAGCCGTGCTGCTCAACCAGATACCAGTCATGGTTCGCGCCGTAACCATGAACGAATGCATCGACCGTCGGGGCAGCAGGGTCGATCCCCCCGGACCAGTGCGGCGGCAAATCGCTGCGCGGTTTCGGAACACCGAAAGGAACGCACGGGAATTCACCACGCAGCGACCGCAGGATCGGTGGAACTTCATCGAGCATTTCCGGCGTATCATCGGCCCACGGTCCAACGGCGAAAGGCTGCACCTCACGCCCGTCGGGCAGGGTGAACCAGACCGGTCCGAGCATACCGCCGGGCGCTGCGAGCTCTCCGCGAATGGAAGGCCAGTCAAAGAACCACGTTTCCGGTTTCAAACGGTAATCCCACCGTCGATGTTGATCGCCTGACCGGTTACAAATGCACCGTCGTCAGATGCTAGAAAAGCGCAGAGGCCGGCGATTTCCGACGGTTTGCCAAAGCGGCCGGCGGGCTGCCTGTCGATAAAGAAAGACAGTGCGGCCTCGGGGCTGCCCATGCTTTTCCCAAGGGCGTCGATTCTCTCTCTCAGGCTGGGGCTGTCTACCGTACCGGGACAGATGGAATTGCACCGGATCCCGTAGGAGAGATAGTCTGCCGCCACGGCTTTGGTCAGCCCCAGAACGCCTCCTTTGGTCGCGCCGTAGGCAGCGCGCTTCGGAAAACCCTTGATCGAACTGGCAACCGAGCCGATGGTAACAATACTGCCACCGCTGGCCTTCATCTTCGGAATGGCTGCTCCGATTACCAGGTAGGCGCTGTCAAGCGTAATCGCGCAGGATCGGCGCCAGTCTTCAAGCGAACACTCTTCGATCGTGCCCTGGTGAACGTACCCTACGGCATGGACGAGGATATCGATACGGCTAAACCCGTCGAAATACCGCGAAACGGCGGAAGGATCCGTCGCGTCCAGACCGGCCGTGGCGGCAACATCGAGGTCTGCCAGAAGGCCGGGATCGAGGTCGGATGCATGGACCCCGGCTCCTTCCGCCGCCAGACGTTCCGCGATCGCCCGACCGATCCCCTGACCGGCCGCCGTGACGACTGCGGTCTTGCCTTTCAGGCGCTGTGTCAGATCCATGACGCGTTCTCCACATCGATCACCGTCTGGGTTTGTGTGCCAAGCCCCTCGATCCCAAGCGACACGACATCGCCGACGGCAAGATATCGAGGCGGTTTCTTGCCCATCCCAACTCCGGGCGGCGTCCCCGTGCAGATCAGATCGCCCGGTTCGAGGATCATGAATTCAGACAGGTAGCTGACGATTGTCGCCGCGTCGAAGATCATCGTCCGGGTGTTTCCGGTCTGCATCCGCTCGCCATTCACGTCGAGCCACATCGACAGATCGGAGGCGTTGCCAACCTCTTCGGGAGTGACGATCAATGGTCCGGTGGGGCAAAAATTCGGAAAGCACTTGCCCTTGGCCCATTGGCCGCCACGATCGAGCTGCCAGGCCCGTTCGGACACGTCGTTGACGACCGTAAAGCCAAGGATGTGGTTCATCGCCTCGACTTTCGAGACGTTCAGCCCGCGTTTGCCGATCACAATGCCCAGTTCGACCTCCCAGTCGAGTTTGGTCATCCTTGGCGAAAACAGGATGGGTGCGTTCGGCGCGCAATACGTTGCCGCAGACTTGTTGAACAGGATCGGCTCTGTGGGGATGGCCATTCCGGCCTCGGCGGCATGATCGGAATAGTTCAGTCCGATGCAATAGATATTGCGCGGCTGCGTCATCGGAGTTCCGATGCGCGCCTGCTCCCGGGAGACTGCGGGCAGGGTGCCCAGCGACACCTCCGACAGACGCTCGACAAGTGTCGGGATCGTTTCGGGTGTAAAGTCGCCTACGATACCCGAAACATCACGCGCGACACCATCGTTGTCCAGAACGCAGGGTGTTTCCGCGCCCTCGGTCCCTATGCGAAGAAATTTCATGTCCGCCGTTCCCTTTCCTTCTTGCCCCACCATGTGTCTGTCAGGGGTGCCCCACCCACAAACGAATTGACCCCGAGCTCATCCTGAATGCGCAGGCATTCATTCCATTTGGCCATGCGTTCCGACCGCGTGAACGATCCGACCTTCAACTGTCCCGTACCGAGACCCGTAGCGAGGTGGCTGATCGTGACATCTTCGGTTTCACCCGAGCGGGCGGAGATGACGCTTCTGTATCCGGCCCTGTCGGCGGCCTCGTTGGCCGCAATGGCTTCTGAAACGGTACCGGCCTGATTGACCTTGATCAGCACGGCGTTGCACGCGCCAATGTCGGCGGCCTGATCAACCAGAGCGGCGTTGGTCACCAGATAGTCGTCACCGATGATCTGGACGCGACCACCAAACCGCCGCGTAAACTCGACCATGCCATCGGGATCATTCTCGCTGACCGGGTCTTCGATCGAGACAATGGGATAGCTGTCGATCCAGCGACCCAAAAGGTCGATCAGGGTGGCGGTATCCATGTCGCGATCTTCCAGGGCCAGCCGATACCGCCCGTTGCGACAGAATTCCGAGGCAGCCACGTCCAGCGAGATGACCACCCGTTCACCGGGCTTCTCACTGGCCTTCTCAATCGCCAGCGTCAGGGTTTCAAGTGCCTCTTCATTGCTGTCGAAGCTGGGCCACCAGCCGCCTTCATCGGCCACGCCGGCAAGTTTCCCCCTCTGCTTCATGATGTCGCCGGCAGCGAAATAGACCTCGGAGGTGACCTCCATCACCTCATCAAAGCTGTCCGCGCCTGGCACCATGATCATGAAGTCCTGAATATCGACCCGCCGCCCGGCATGGGCACCACCGCCGAAGATCTGGATCTCCGGCAGGGGAATGGCGGGACGGCGGTCATGCTGGTCTGCAACAAGGCGCCAGAGGGGCTTTCGGGCTGCCGCAGCAGCCGCGTGCAGAACAGCCATCGAGGTGGCTACTGTCGCGTTACCGCCCAGGTCTTTCTTCAGGAGCGACGGATCCAGAGAGGTGATCACGCTGTCCGCAGCGCGCGGGTCCGAAGCGTCGATGCCGATCAGCGCCGGACCGATGCGATCACGCACCGCAGCAAGTGCCATCTGCACGTCCATTCCGCGCAGCGCCGGACCGCCATCGCGCAGATCCCACGCCTCGCGCGAGCCGCGGGACGCACCCGCGGGCGCGATCCCGCGCCCTCTGTGGCCGCCCGTCAGGCGAACCTCGACCTCAACGGTGGGGCGGCCGCGGGAATCCCAGATTCTGCGCGCCTCCACAGCCTCAATTTTCGTCACGGATGAGTTCCTCAAAGTTGTTTGAAATCTGTGCGACCAATTCCTGCACCGACCCGCAGGGCGTCACAATCGAGGCAAGCGCTGTTTTACGAACACGGGGTGCGACTTCCTGATCGAGGTATTCGACGGGCGATTTCCCGTCGACCCGCGCAAGCATCAGCATCGGCAGAAGGCTGGCCACACGGCTTCCAAGCGCATCCGCATCTTCCCAACTGACGCGGTCGCGGTATGCGCGCCAGAAATCTACGGCCTCTCCCAGCAGAATGCCGAGCATCTCCGGGCGATGGCAGGCCTTCATGACCAGATGGTTCAGGCAGAACGCGACGTCGAAACTGGCGTCTCCCATTGTCGCGCATTCAGCGTCCAGCAACACCGGGTTCCCGTCCCTGAAGAGAATATTCTTCGGGCTGACGTCGCCATGAACCAGAACCGTATCGGCGGCATAGAGCTGTTCGGCCATGCTTCTCAACCTAGCGGCGAAATCGGGGTGGCGCGTCGCCGTAAACCGCAGATAGGGATCAAGACGAAGCGCATCGAAATCGTCGCGGTTACGGAAAGCACTCCGGTCGAACCCGGCGCCGGCCGAGTGAGCGTGAATCCGCCCGAGAAGATCGGCGACTTGACGGGCTTCACCGTCTTGCGACTTGCCTGAGAGAAGGGCATCTTTCCAGAGAAACACATCAGAGCCCTGCAGGAACTCCATTGCAAAACCATTCTGGCTGGCCGAGCGTCCGAACAGCCGCGGAGCGATGTCGGGTGCAACTGCGGAGGCGACCTGTAGCCAGGCATATTCCGCCCTGTTGCGATGAACAGGCGCCTGCCAGTCTTCAGCGACCCTCAGTTTGGGCAGGGCGAACTTGACACACAGGACAGTGTCGTTGAGCACGACCCTGGCAATATCCGACGCCACGCCCCCAGTCAGGGGCACAACATCCCGAATGTCCTCATCACGGCCGAGACCAAGCTCGGACATCAGGGCCCGGCATCGGGTTTCAAGCGTTGGCGCGTCCCCCGTCATGACCTGAATCTGTTTTCCGGGTGACCGACGATGCCCGTGTCGACGGCAAACATGGCTCCGTCGGCGACAGAGGGGCTGTCCAGCCCGAAGCGCGCAGACGTGACCACAAGCGTTGTCATTTCAGGCCCGGCAAAGGATGTCGCGGTCGGGTTCCGCGCCGGCAGCAGCACTTCACGCTCGGGCTGTCCGTCCGGATCATAACGAATAACCCGCCCTGCCCCGAACCTAGCGGTCCAGAGGCATCCTTCCGTGTCGATGCAGGACCCGTCAGGGATCCCCGGCCCGCCCGACACATGGACGCGCCTGTTGGCAATCTCACCGCTTGAATCGTCGTAGTCCCAGACCCAGATCGTGTTGCGCAGGCTGTCGCCCAGATAGAACCGGTCCCGGGAGGGCGACCAGACCATTGTGTTGGGAATACCGAACTCTGCGTCGCTCATTGCCGTCGCACGATCGCCATCAATCCGAAACAGACGCCCCCGGGCCCGCTCCTGACTGCGGGGTTGCAGATCGGGTGTCAGGTTGTTTTCCATACTGGCCACCCACATCCGCCCAGAGGGGTCACAGGCGCCTTCATTGAGACGCATCGCCGGGTCGGCTTCGACAGCGATCAAAGTGTCCATCCGACCGTCCCGCCAGCGAGCGACCCCTCCGGCGAAGGAGACGATGGCCCCGCCCTCGGCATCGAGTGCAAGTGCGGTTGGCAGGTCTTCGGTTGCAAAAGCCTGCGTTTCGCCACTTCCCAGATGCCGCTGAAGAATGCGCTTTCCGGTGATGTCGACGGACCAGACCGCGCCATCGTCCGGGTTCCAAAACGGACTTTCTCCGACCCCGTCACGCATATCTCCGAGGATGCGGATCATCGTCTCGCCCCTGCGCGCTTACCGTCAACGGCTTCGAAGTACTCCGGAAACTTCCCGCGCGCTTCATCAACGTAGTCGAAGATGCGTCGCAGATGCACGATCATGCTTCTTTCCGCACCTTCTGCATCCCCGGCTTCAATGGTATCGACAATGTCGCGATGCTGGCTGATAACGGTGTTCAGGTCCTCGACGCTTTCAACCATCATGTGGCGGAAACGGTCCATGTGATCCTTTACCCGCAGGATTTCAGGAAGAACGCTTGGCAGCTTCGCATACTCGGCGATCAGGGCGTGGAATGCTTCATCGGCGGCATAAAAGGCCTTGGTGTCTTCGAAATTGACATAGGTCTGCTGCAGTGTGATCTGCTTGCGCAGTTCCTGAACCAGCGCGTCAAGGTTGCCCGAGCTCATGGCACGGCGGAGAAGTGCCAGTTCCAGTGCCTCTCGCATGAATTGCGACCGGTCGAGATCCTCTTCCCGCAATGGCGCGACCCGGGTTCCCCGTTGCGGCACGATGTCCACAAACTTGTCCTCGGCCAGCTTTGTCAGTGCTTCGCGTGCGGGCGTCCGGCTGACACCAAGCATCTCTGAGACCAGGGTTTCGGAAAGCGCCTGATAAGGCTTCAACTCGAATGTCAGGATCTTCTGATGCAATGCCGTGTAGACCTGGCGGGCCAGAGGCTGCGAGCGTTGATTTCTGAGATTGGGCACCTGTGTCATGGAAACGCGTCTCTCTCAGCTTTGATTGACCTGAAGACCCTGCATGAAGTGCTTCCTGAGCAGCAAAAACAGGAGAATGCTTGGTATGCTGGCCAACAGAGCGGCCGTAAGGACAACGTTGGGCCCGCTTGACGAGTAGCTGCCCTGAAAAACCAGAAGCGCGTTCATGATCGAGCGCGTTTCCAGCCGGTTCCCCAGAACAGTCGAAAACAGCATGTCGTTCCAGATCCATGTGAACTGAAGGAGGAACACAGCCGTCATCGGCCCCAGCGTATTGGGCAGAACGATCCGGAAAAAGACGGTAAATTCACTGGCACCGTCCATACGCGCGGCCTCATCCATCTCACGCGAGAGGCCGGACATGAAGTTCCTTAAAACAAGCGTGGGAAAGGGTATGCAGATGGCCGTGTAGAACAGCAGCATACCAAGATGCGTGTTGAGCAATGACAGTTTCTGATACCCGAAAAACAGCGGGATCAGATACATCTGGAATGGGAAAACCGTTCCAGCGAATATCAGCATGAACCAGCCGTTTTTGAACGGAATATCGAGGCGGGCTATGGCAAATGCGGCCATGGCGGCAAAAAAGACCGCAAGGGCGGCTCCGACGGACCCGTAGAAGGCAGAGTTCATCATCGATTGCCCCATGTTCCCCAAAGCCCAGGCCTGCGCAACGTTGTCGAGAAACGGCGCGATCCCCTGGGGCAGAGACAATGGCGGGTTCAGCGAGTATTCGGTGCTCGATTTGAAGATCGTGATGGCCAGGAAGTAGAACGGGACGATCCAAAGGAGCGAAAAAGCGATCGCGGCGACCAGTTTCAGCCTGCTGCCACGGTGTCGTGCCGCCTCACGGCGGGCAATCCGGTCGAGATCGAGCGTGTTGATATCGAAAGCCATTATCGGGTCATCCTGTCCACGCGGGTCTGCAGAAATGTCTGGATCCAGGTTACGCCAAGGACGACGATGCCGATGACCACCGCCACGGCGGAGCCGAAAGCCCAGTTGCCTTTCTGGAACGCTTCGAAATACATGAACACGGCAAGGGCGAGACTGCGCTGACCAGGATAGCTGGCCCCCATGACCCAAAGCAGGTCAAACACCGTGAACCCCGCCAGAACCGAGAGGATTGTTACCATGAGCAGGGTCGGGGTGAGCAGCGGCAGAGTGATGTGCCGGAATATCTGCCAGGGGCTTGCTCCGTCGATATGCGCGGCCTCGATTGGATCCCTGGGCAACGCAGCCAGTCCCAGCAGCAGCAGTACCATGACGAGCCCGACCGTCTGCCAGACGAAGGTTGCAATGATTGCAGGCGTTACCGTCGCATCGCTGTAGAGCCAGCTGACGGAAACCTCCTGCCCCGACACAACCGACAGAAGCCGGTTCAGCAGACCGGCAGGCGCATAAACATAAAACCACAGCACACCGACTGCGGTCGGAGCCAGAATGCGTGGTATGAAAATGATGTTCTTGAAGGTCTCGGCGCCGCGCAGATTGCGAAAGTACATCGCCAGTCCCAGACCGAGAAGGATTGGAAAAACGATGGATGCACCGACCCAGATCGCCGTGTTGATCAACGCTTCCGAGAAGAACGGGTTGCCTGCCATGCGTTCATAGTTCGAGACCCCCGCCCATTCTCCGAACCCCTTGAACTTCCGCCACTTTGTCAGGCTGAGCCAAACGTTGAAGAGAACGGGCAAAAGCAGAAACACACCGACCAGGGCCAGGGCGGGAGACATGAAGACCAGCCCCAGCCGAAGCCTGCGGCGACGTCTGGTGCGATCATTCTGACGGATCCGGTCTAGCCCGATCCGGTTCAGCAGTTCCTCGTCCCTGGCCATCTGGTCCATTTTGGCGATCCTCTACTGCTCGTCCCAATAGGCGGCATTGAGTGTCTGCATGGTTTCCATCACCTGTTCTGCCGTTTCCATGGTCGGATCCAGCATGAAGCGGTTCATTTCAGCCACCAGTTCACCCTGAAGCTCCGCCGGAACCGCTTCCCACCAGCGCAGGTAAGCCTTTGCACTGGTCGCAGCGATGTCTGCGTTCACCTCAGCTACGATCCGGTTGGGTGCCTCGGCCTTGTCGTTTCCAATGTAGTTGCCCGATGCCGCCCCCCATGCATTCGCACCTTCGGCTGACACCCAGAACCGCAGCGCTTTCATCGTCGCTTCGTCTTCTGCACCGTCGACGGACACGACCAGCGGAGCACCTTCCACGATGACCGCATTCGGCGCGTCGGTGGCATTTGGCAGAATGAAGACACCGATGTCGTCCGCCGGAACGCCAGCATCGATCACGAGGCCATAGGCCCATTCACCGATCAGGTACATGGCACCCGCACCGCGAGCGAAATCGTTGAATTCTTCGGTCGACCTTGGGTCAGAGAAATAGCCTTTGGCGTACATATCCACCCAGGTCTTGAATACGTCTCGCACCTCGGGGCTGTCATAGGCCACAGAACCGTCGTTCAGCCCGTTATAGGCTTCGGGGTGCAGGCGCAGAAGCAGTTCCTGAAACCAGATAAATCCGCGCCAGCCTTCATGAACCGTCGCAAGAAAGGGCGTTTCACCGGCCGCCTTGATTGCATCGGCATTGGCCATGAGTTCGTCCCAGGTCGTGGGCTCCGACAGGCCAAGTTTCTCGTAAAGCGGCTTGTTGTAAAGAACCACCCAGCGGGCCAGAACCAGCGGAACGCCATATGCCGTGCCGTCCACCGTGAAGAGTTCGCGCGACGAGGCACCATAGCCGCCTTCGGTCAGCATCTCCTCCCAGAGCCCGTCCAGCGGCGCAATCTGCCCGCTGCTCACGAGCTCGTCAAACGTCGCGCCGGTCCACCAGGTGAACATGTTGGGCGTTTCCCCAGAAGCTATCGAAGCCTGGATAAATGCCTTGTACTGTTCGGCATTGGCATAGGGCGTTTCGACAATCTTGATACCGGTGGCCTCCTCCGCCGCCTTTGCAACTTCCTGCAAGTGTGGTGACCAGAAGCCCTTGTCGTGGAACAACTGCACTTCCTCAGCCATTGCGGGCGACATTCCCACCATCAGGCCAAGTGCCGTTCCAAGCAGTCTTTCTCTCAGTTTCATCTGCGTTCTCCTCCTCAAATTCACGTTCATCGGGCCGCCCGCAGCGACAATTCAGTTTCGGCATCGAAGAGATGCAGTCGCGCTCCGGCAATGTGGAACGTCATCCGTTCCCCGTCCGCGACCATTCGCGGCTGCTGCATCCGGGCGACGAACTCCGTTTCGCCGCGGCGGGCAAACAGAAGACTCTCATTGCCGAGAAGTTCGGTGAGTGTGATCTCGGCCGTCACAGAGATGCCATCCGATGGCTGCATGCCATGACCTTCCGGAATGATGTCTTCCGGCCGCAGGCCACCGACAACGGGTTGGCCCGGCTGAAGCCCCCCCTGAAACCGGCCTTCATCCAGGGGAATTCGCATGTCCGCCCCAACGAAGAAGAAGGTGTCGCCGTCCCGTTCGATCACGCCATCGAAGAAATTCATCTGCGGCGTGCCAATGAAGCTGGCGACAAACACACTGTCCGGATTCTCGAACAGCTCCAGCGGCGTACCCTTTTGCGCGATCTCGCCGTCCTTCATCACCACGATAATGTCAGCCAGCGTCATCGCTTCGATCTGGTCGTGGGTGACATAGATTGTCGTGACACCCAGCCGGTGCTGCAGTTTCTTGATCTCGACACGCATCTGGTTGCGCAGCTTGGCGTCGAGATTGGAAAGGGGTTCGTCAAAAAGAAAGACATCGGGTTCGCGCACGATCGCCCGCCCCATGGCAACACGCTGACGCTGTCCACCCGACAGCTCGGAAGGGCGCCGGTCGAGGTAGGGCTGCAACTCAAGCGCAGCGATCGCGCTGTCGATCCGCCGTTCGATATCTGCGGGATCAACCTTGGCGAGTTTCAGTGAGAACGCCAGATTGTCTCGCACCGTCAGGTGCGGATAGAGCGCGTAGGTCTGAAACACCATGGCGACGCCGCGATCCCGCGAAGGCAGATCGTTGGCCCGTTTCCCGCCGATCAGCAGATCGCCGTGCGAGATGGTTTCCAGTCCGGCGATCATCCGCAGGGTTGTCGACTTGCCACACCCCGATGGGCCGACAAGAACGACGAATGCGCCATCGGGAATATCGAGATCGATGCCGCGAACGGCCAGTTGCCGTCCGTAGACCTTGACCAGTTCCTTGACACGAACCTCAGCCATCAGAACACCCCCGGTACGGATTTGACCGACGGGTCGGCGTAGTTCTTTTCCGGCCAGATTGAATACCAGCCCGGGCGTGCCGGATCGCGGTCGTAGGTATAGCCGCCGGTTTCACTGAAGTGCTCGGCATACCGGGCGAGCTTTTCCCGGCAGACCTCGACACCAAGCCCGGGGCCTGTCGGAACGTCGATGCATCCATTGCGGTAGACCAGTTTCCCCCCCACCAGAATGTCATCGGTTAAGTGGTGATAATGCGCATCGGCAGCGAAATTCAGGTTCGGCAGTACCGCTCCCAGATGCAGCATCGATGCCAGTTGAATGCCCAGTTCGCCTGATGAATGGACCGCTGCGGAGCGCTGAAACGTCTCCAGAACCTGACCCGCCTTGACCGCCTGACGCAGCCCGCCCCAGAAAGTCGTATCCAGAAGGATCACGTCCACCAGATCGTGAAGGATGCACTGCGCGAGCTGCTCGAAATTGACGATAACCATGTTCGTTGCCGTCGGGATTGGCTGACTGCTCCGGACGCGGCGCATACCCTCCATTCCCCAGGTCGGGTCTTCATAATAGTCATTGTTGAGATGCGAGATTGCGCGCCCGACGCGGATTGCGTCTTCAACAGACCACACTCCATTGGGGTCGAGCCGCACACCATCTTCGGGAAATGCCTCGGCGAGCGCCGTAAAGACCTCCACATCGTGGTCGGGGCTGAAATGCCCTCCCTTCAGCTTGTGCGTCCGAAACCCGTGAGCCTCTTTCAATTTTGCAGCGTGCGCGACGATCTCGTCCGGCATGGTTTCGCCGCCGACACCATTCGCCTCGTAGCGGTAGAACAGGTAAGACGCGAATTCGACGGAGTCCCGTATCGAGCCGCCCAGGAGGGTGTGCGCCGGTACACCGAGCCGCTTGCCCGCGAGATCGAGACATGCCATCTCGAGCGCGGCGTGAATCTGCAACCGGTTATTGTAAAGGGAGCCCGTCGGATTCATGATCTTCCAGCGAAGTTGCTCAAGGTTGAGCGGATCGTGCCCGATCAGATAGGGCTTCAAGGACAGGATCGCGCTCTCGGCGGACTCGCCTCCCCCACCCAATTCGCCCCACCCGGACAGACCGTCATTGCCCACGACCTCGACGATCGTGCGAATGAAGCGCCCCCAGTGAGCCCCCGCGGAGTGCCGCAACGGGGCCTCCAGCGGAACCGCAACAGTGGTTACCTTGATGTCGGCGATCGTCACGTGTTCATACCTTTCATTTCGGAGAGCCACCAAGGCGCGCCATCAATCCACCGTCGATCCGTATCGTCTCGCCGGTAATGAAGGACGCCTCGTCGGAGAGCAGGAAGGCCACAAGATCCGCGACCTCCCGCGCCTCGGCCGGCCGGCCCAGCGGGTGCATTGCATCGATTTCGCGCCAAACAGCGGCGGGATCGTCAGCGAGCCCCACAGCGCCGTCCAGCATGGGGGTCTTGACTGAACCGGGCGCCACCGCATTGGACCGCACACCCTTTGTGGCAAAATCAACGGCGATGGATTTCGCAAGACCGATGAGGCCATGCTTCGAGGCCGTGTAGGCCGCGACGTTCTGTTGAGTGGCCAGTCCCTGAACCGACGCCATGAACACGCAGGCTCCACGGCGCTCGACGAGTTGCGGAAGCAGGGCACGGGCCATGAGATAGGCGCCTCGCAGATTCACCCCCATGACTTCGTCCCAAAGCGCGGGCGATGTCTCCAGGGCGGAGCCGTAGCGCTGAATCCCCGCATTGTGGGAAAGACCGATGGCGCCGCCGAGATCCTTCGCCGCCGCCGCTGCGCGCTCCGCGGTCTCTTCATCTGCGACCGATCCTGCAATGGAGACAGTTTGCCGAGACAGGTTTTTGGCAAGCCTGGAGAGCGCCACTTCATCGATATCGACAAGAACCAGGGGCTCTCCGGAGAGCGCGAGCCTAAGGGCTACGGCTTCTCCGATGCCGTTGGCCGCGCCAGTGATAACGATCGCCATATCCCCTCCTCCGTCCGGTTATTCCTCAGGCTTATTGCATACTACCATGGTAGAATGCAAACACTATTTCCAGGAACAGACAATGAGGCTCGGCCTCATTCGGCGATTGGATACAACCTCCCGATCATGTTGCTGAAATCCGGCAACCCAACCTGCCCGCCATCGTGAAACAGCCGGAACTCCACCCGCCGTCGATCCAACATTGGGTCTCGGAGCGACAAACCATCGCGCTCTTTGTAAAAGGGGATGCATCCCGGTCTAAGCTGCCCGTGTTGCCACCCCGGGAAGACAGGCCGACCGGAGAATTCCCGCTCGATTTGATTGCGCTACGCTGCGCTGGTCATGGCGGCAGCGGCCCGCTCGCCGAAAACCCGGCCGATGCCGATCAGCACCGGGCGACCGGCTGCAGGGCTATGGTCTTCCGACGCGAGCCGAGCGAGATCGATGGTCAATAGCGACTGCTCTGGACCGCCGACGGCGAAGGCGATCGCCACGGGCGTCCCCGGAGCAAGTCCGAGATCGATCAGACGCCTGGCGATCTCTCCTCCAGTCCGCCCGCCCATATAGAAGATCGTCGTGGCGGAAGGATCGGCCAGCGCCCTCCAGTCCAGATCGTCCGGCAGCCCGCCATGACGTGAATGCCCGGTGACAAGACGCACCGACCTGGCGTGGTCACGATGGGTCAAGGATACGGCCAGGGCGGCGGCCATGGCGCTGGCGGCCGTGATGCCGGGCACGACATCGACTGCGATTCCATGCGCCCGCAGCATGGCGATCTCTTCTCCGGCGCGGCCAAAGATCATGGGATCCCCCGATTTCAGCCGCACCACGCGCCTGCTTTTCCCGGCAAGGCTGAGCATCAGGGCATTTATGTCATCCTGCCGGCAACTCGCCTTTCCGCCGCGCTTGCCGACGAGGATGCGCTTTGCCTCCCGGCGCGCCAGCTCCAGCACATCGTCCGAAACAAGATCGTCGAACAGGATCACATCCGCCGCTTGCAGCGCGCGCACGGCCTTGAGCGTGAGAAATTCCGCATCGCCGGGCCCCGCCCCCACAAGGGTGACCGTACCGGTCGAAGCCCGCCCGGCACCGGCAAGTCGCTCGATTTCGCCGGCAATCTCTCCGATGTCGTGTCCCGCAGGAGGCGCGTGGAAGGCACGGTCGACGAAGGCTTCCCAGAAGGCGCGGCGCGGCGTGCCGGGTGCGAGCCTTTGCATCACGACGGCGCGCAGACTTGCAGCAAGCTCCGCCCACGCAGCGAGAAAAGGCGGAAGCAGGGTCTCTATGCGTCGCCTGATCGCCTGTCCCAAAACCGGTGCCGCCCCGGCGGTGGAGACACCGACGACCACGGGCGAACGATTAACGATGGTGCCGAACTGGAACTGACAGAAACGCGGCCGGTCGATCACGTTCGCCGGCACTCCCGCGGCTTGCGCGGCGTCAGCAAATTCGGCGGCTTCTCCATCGTCCTCGGCATCGCAAATAGCCACGGCCGCATCAAGGAGGTCGTCCTCCACCCAGCGCCGGCGGTGAAGGATGAAGGACCCGGCGGAAGCGCCCTCTCGCAAAAGATGCTCGAACGTATCGCAAAGGGTTTCCGCATGGACATGGACCACCGCGCCGCTTGCCGCCAGAAGTTCCGCTTTCCAGGCGGCCGCCGCCGTGCCGCCCGCCACGACTGCCCGTTTTCCCGAAAGATCGAAGAAGACTGGAAGAACTGCGAGCGGCGCCATACGCGCCGGAGATTGCTCACTCGGCTGCCTGGAGGCGATGTGCATCGATAATCCCCTTGATTTCCGCGCGGCAGGAGCCGCAGTTTGTTCCCGCCGACAGCGACCTGCCGACGGCCTCGACCGTGGTGCAGCCCGATCGCACCGCTGTGGCGATCTGATTGATGCCGATCCCGAAGCACGAGCAGACCATGGCACCTGCGTCCGGACGGTCCGTCCCGCCCCTGCCCGCGACCACGCGGGAGCGGGAATGCGGGTCCGCATGGCTTTCGGAAAATTGCCCGCTCACCCATTCCCGAGCGACGGCGACAGGTGTCCGGGAAAGATAGAGCGCACCGAGAAGCCTCGCATTTTCGAAGGCCGCCATGCGGTGGTCGCCCCGCCGGGCATCGCAATAGGCAAGAATCTCGACATCATCGTCGTGGCCGCTCAGCACCAGCAGGCGGCGGAAGAAGGCTTCTTGCTCCGGCGTGTCATTCCTGACCGCAAGCTCGACCCGCCAGCCGCCATCGACCCGCGCGAGCGCCCAGTAGTCCAGGCCCTCAGTGTTCGGACGCCGCACGCAGATGGCGAAACCGTAGCAACCCGCCTCAAATCGTTCGAGGCGTACGGGGACATTCTTGGAAGCCGGCTGCCCCGAAAGTGGATCCGTCACCGGAGCGACCAGCGCACACACGCGGGCGAGCGCCGCGAACTCCGCGGTCCAGTGCATCGGCACGAAAACCGAACCCGGCCTTTGCCTTGGCGTGACGAGCGCCCGCACCACCGCTGCGCCATGCCGGCTCTCGACGCGGACCAGGTCGGCGTCGCCAATGGACAACCGGGCGGCGTCCCGAGGGTGTATCTCGGCGAAGGGCTCGGCCATATGCGCCGAAAGGCGTGCGCTCTTTCCGGTGCGCGTCATCGTATGCCAGTGATCACGCACGCGGCCGGTGTTGAGGGTCAGGGGAAACGCCTCGTCGGTCATGGCGGCACGGGACGGACGGGGCGCCACGAAGCGCGCCCTGCCATCACCGGTGAAGAATCCTCCATTCGCGAAGAAGCGTCTTTGCGCTGGCTGCGCTCGCCGCTCCTGGGGCCCCTGGGGCCATTGGAAGGGTTGCAGATCCTGATAGTCCGCATCGGGCACGTCCTGATAGGCGCCGATGTCGAAATCGCGCTTGCCACCGTTTTCGAAAGCAGAAAGCGCGGCGTGTTCCCGGAAGATCTCGGCCGCAGTGTCATAGGCGAATGCCTCGCCAAACCCCATCCGCCGGGCCACCTCCGCAAGCTGCCACCAGTCCGCACGCGCCTCGCCGGGAGCCGGGAGGAAGGCGCGCTGGCGCGAAATGCGCCGCTCGGAATTGGTGACCGTGCCGTCCTTTTCACCCCAGGCCGTGGACGGCAGCTTCACGTCGGCATAGCGGATCGTATCTGTCTTTGCAGCCACGTCCGAAACGACGACGAAAGGACAATCCCGCAACGCCTGCGCCACCGCATCGGCATCCGGAAGACTGTCCACGGGGTTGGTCGCCATGATCCAGATGGCCTTGATCCGGCCGTCGGCGACGGCCCTGAACATCTCCACGGCCTTGAGGCCGGGTTTGTCCGCCATACGCGGCGCGTTCCAGAACCGTTGGACGAGAGCACGATGCCCGGCATCTTCGAGCGCCATGTGCGCGGCCAGCATGTTGGCGAGCCCGCCCACTTCCCGTCCACCCATGGCGTTGGGCTGTCCGGTAACCGAGAACGGGCCCGTGCCCGGCCGCCCGAGACGTCCCGTGGCCAGATGGCAATTGATGATCGCATTGACCTTGTCGGTTCCACACACGGACTGATTGACGCCCTGACTGTAGACCGTGACGACTTTGTCCGTGGTGGCGAAAAAACGATAGAAGGTCTCCAAATCTTCCGGGGAAAGCCCTGTTTCTGCTGCAACCCGCGCATTATCGAAGCCTGCCGCCGCTGCAAGCGCTTCATCGAAACCACGCGTATGCCGGTCGATATAGTCCCGGTCCGTCGCACCGACCTCAGCGAGGTGACGCAGCAGGCCGGTGAAGAGAGCCGCATCGCCGTCCGGCGCGATCGCCAGATGCAGATCGGCAAGACCGGCGGTCGCCGTGCGGCGGGGATCGATCAGAACGACCTTCATCGAAGGCCGCTTGTCCCTGGCGGCGGCCAGCCGCTGATAGAGGACCGGGTGGCACCAGGCGAGATTGGAGCCCACCAGCACGACGAGGTCGGCGAGCTCCAGATCCTCATAGGTGCCGGGCACGGTATCGGACCCGAACGCCCTTTTGTGGCCTGCGACCGACGAGGCCATGCACAGGCGGGAATTGGTGTCGATATTGGCGGCGCCGATAAAGCCTTTCATAAGCTTGTTGGCGACGTAATAGTCCTCGGTGAGGATCTGTCCGGAAACATAGAGGGCGACCGAGTCCGGGCCGTGCCGCTCAATGGTCTCGCGAAAACGATCAGCGATCGTGCTGAGCGCCTCGTCCCATGAGGCTCGCCGCCCGCCGATCTCGGGATGGAGGAGTCTGTCGTCGAGCGCCAGTGTTTCGCCCAGCGCGGATCCCTTGGAGCACAACCGGCCGAAATTGGCGGGATGGCCGGGGTCGCCCGCGATCGCCACCGAGCCATCCGGCTGCGGCGTCGCCAGGACCCCGCAGCCGACACCGCAATAGGCGCAGGTCGTGCGGACAGTGTCAGCCATGGTCGCAGCTTTCCGCAACCGCTGCTGCGGAGCCGCAGGGCAGCGCCAGAAGGATCCGCTGGCCTTCCAACCGCACCGCAAACGTCGCCGTGCCACCCTCGTCTGCGCCCTGCGCCCTGCCCGTTTCCAGCGAGATGATCCAATTGTGCAGCGGGCAGGTGACACAGCCATCGTGCACGATCCCCTGGCTGAGCGGCCCTGCCCTGTGGGGACACTTGTCCTCCATGGCAAACACCCGGTCGTCGGCCGTGCGGAACACCGCGATGGTCATGTCCCCGTTCCTGACGCAGCGTGCGCCGCGCTGCGGAATGTCGTGCAGCGTGCCGATCGACACCCATTCCTGTCCGGTCATCCTCATCATTCAGCCGCCTCCAGAGAAAGCGTCGCCATCGGCCTGAACTCGTGCTTGTCCTTGCCGGATACGCGCTCCGACCAGGGATCGACCTGAGCGAATCTCTGGGAGAAAACGAAGCGGTCGAAATAGGCCTTGCGCCTGTCCGCATCATCCATGATCTGGCGGCGCACCTCGTCGTAACCGATGCGCTTGGCCCACTTGTAGATGCGCTCCAGATAGTGGCCCTGCTCGCGATACATCTGGACGAGCGCAACGATGTGCTCCAGAGCCTCGTCCTCGCTCCTTACGAGGCCGAGCTTCTCGGTGCCTTTGATATCCAGACCGGCCGCCCCGGCAAAGTGGATCTCGAAGCCGGACTCCACGCAGATGACACCGACATCCTTGCAGGTGGCTTCAGCGCAGTTGCGCGGGCATCCCGAGACCGCCATCTTCACCTTGGCCGGCGTCCAGGATCCCCACATGAATTTTTCGATGCGAATGCCGAGGCCCGTCGAATCCTGCGTGCCGAAGCGACACCAGTCGGAGCCGACACAGGTCTTCACGGTGCGCAGACCCTTTGCATAGGCATGTCCGGACACGAAGCCCGCCTTGCCCAGCTCGGCCCAGACCGCAGGCAGGTCCTGCTTGCGGATGCCCAGCATGTCGATCCTTTGCCCTCCGGTGACCTTCACCGCCGGAATATCGAACCTGTCGACCACATCGGCGATCGCCCGCAATTCGGCGGACGACGTCACCCCGCCCCACATGCGCGGCACCACCGAATAGGTGCCATCCTTCTGGATATTGGCATGCACACGTTCATTGATGAAACGCGACTGGTAGTCGTCGGCATATTCGTCGGGCCAGTCGCTGACGAGATAGTAATTGAGTGCTGGGCGGCATTTGGCGCAGCCACACGAGGTCTTCCACTCCAGTTCCTGCATGACGGCGGGTATGGTCTTCAGCCTCTTCGCCCTGATAAGCCGGCGAACCTCGTCATGCCCGAGATCCGTACAACCGCACACCGGCGTCACGGCAGCGGGATTGTAGGTGTCGCCGAGCGTGAGGGAGAGAAGCTGTTCCACAAGCCCCGTGCAGGTTCCACATGAGGCGGACGCCTTGGTGTGAGCGCGGACATCGTCCAGCGAAGCCAGTCCCTTCCCGGTGATTGCGCCGGTGATCTTGCCCTTGCATACGCCGTTGCAGCCGCAGATTTCCGCATCATCCGGCAAGGCTGCAACGGCCGCCATAGGGTCCAGCTGGCCTCCTCCCTGATAGGCCTGCCCGAAGATCAGCGTTTCACGCATATCGGAAACGTCCGTGCCCCTCCTGAGCATGTCGAAGAACCAGCCGCCATCCGAAGTCTCACCATAGAGCACTGCGCCCATGATGCGGTTGTCCTTCAGGACGAGGCGCTTGTAGACGCCCGCGCTGGCATCGCGCAGGACGATCTCTTCCCGGTCATCGGCCTCGGCGAAATCGCCTGCGGAATAGAGGCTGACACCGGTCACCTTGAGCTGGGTGGCTGTCTCCACCGGCCGGAAGGCCGCTTCCTCTCCGACCAGCGTCCTGGCCGCGACCTTCGCCATATCGTAGAGCGGCGCGACAAGGCCGTAGCAGATGCCCTGATGCTCCACGCATTCGCCAATGGCTAGAATGTCCGGATCCGAGGACATCATGCGATCGTCAACGACAATCCCCCGTTCCACATGCAGGCCGGCATCGGTTGCGATGCGCGTTTCCGGGCGGATGCCGACAGCCATGACCACGATATCGGCCGGGTAGATTGTGCCGTCGTCCAGAAGCACCGCTTCCGCCCGCTCATCGCCGAGGATGGCCTTGGTCTGCGCTTCGGTGTGGATCCTGATGCCGCGGTCCTCGAGCTCCTTCTTGAGGAGATATCCTGCGGCGGGATCGAGCTGGCGCTCCATGAGGTGCCCCATGAGGTGCAGCACCACCACCTCCATGCCGCGACCGCGCAAGGCGGCGGCGGCTTCCAGGCCAAGAAGGCCGCCGCCAATGACCACTGCCCTGGCGTTCGGCTTTTCCGCCGCTGCAATCATGGCGTTGACGTCGTCGAGGTCGCGGAAGGCCATCACACCGGGCAGGTCCCTGCCCGCTACGGGAATGATGAAGGGCGCGGAGCCGGTAGCGACCACCAGCTTGTCATAGCGCGCTTCTCCGCCGGCGGTCAGAACCACCTTGCGCTTGCGGTCGATCCTGGTGACCGTCTCGCCGAAGCGGCAGGTCACGCGGTTTGCCGCGTACCAGTCCGTATCGTGGGTGACGATCTGCTCGAACGCCTTTTCTCCGGCCAGCACAGGCGAGAGCATGATGCGATTGTAGTTTCCGCGCGGCTCGGCGCCGAAGAGGGTCACGTCGAAGGCGTTTGGTTCAGCTTCGAACAGATGCTCGAGCATGCGGCCCGAGGCCATTCCAGCGCCAACCACGACAAGTTTCTCAGTCATGATGTTCTTTCCGGTTTCTCAGGATGTGCTTTCATGCCGGCTGCAGGGCGGCCCGGCGTTCCATCCTGCGGATGGCGAGGTGCATCCAGCCGATGGAAAAGGCGACGATGACGAAGAGAGCCATGAAACAGCTTGTCCAGAGGCCGGTGACATCGTTCAGGTAGCCGAACAGCAACGGCAGGATGAAGCCACCGAGACCGCCGATCATGCCGACCATGCCGCCGACCGCGCCCACATTCTCTGGGTAATAGACCGGGATGTGCTTGTAGACGGCGGCCTTGCCGAGGCTCATGAAGAAACCAAGGACGAAGACCAGCGCTATAAAGGCCCACGGGCCGACCGCGAATTGAAAGGTTTTGGGACCTTCGATGCCCTGCACGACATAATCGGCCGCCGGTATAGACAGGATGAGCGTGCATGCTGCGGAGACCGCGAAGGTCCAGTACATCACCGTGCGCGCGCCGGCCCTGTCGGAGAGAGCGCCGCCATAGGCACGAAATACCGAGGCGGGCAGCGAATAGGCAGCGCCGATGAGGCCGGCGGTCTTGATATCAAAGCCATAGACTCCGATCACGTAGCGCGGCAGCCAGAGGGCGAGCGCCACGAATGCACCGAAGACAAAGAAGTAGTAGAGCGAGAAGCGCCAGACCTGAACGTTCTTCAGCGGCTCGAATTCGGAGGCGAAGCTGCGGCGCTTGATCTGCCCCGAGCGTTGAGCCCGGGTCACCGGATCGTCGCTCGTGGTGAACCAGAACACCAGCGCCATGACCACGAGGACCGCTGCCCACAACTGCGCGACGGTCTCCCAGCCCCAGGCCACCATCACGAATGGCGCGACGAATTTCGTCAGCGCCGCGCCGACATTTCCGACGCCGAAGATGCCAAGCGCCGTACCCTGCTTTTCAGCCGGGAAAAAACGCGAGACATATGCCACGCCCACGGCGAAGGAGCCGCCCGCCACGCCCACGCCCAGCGCTGCAAGCAGAACCATCGTATAGGTGTGCGCGAACGACAGGAGAACGGTCGCGGCCGCCGCCGTCAGCATGGTTGCCATGTAAACGAGGCGACCGCCGTAGCGATCCGTCCAGATCCCGAGGATCATGCGGACGAGCGATCCGGTCAGGATCGGCGTACCGACGAGCAGGCCGAACTGGGTTTCGCTCAGTCCCAGTTCCTCCTTGAGGCGGATGCCGATGATGGAAAAGATCGTCCACACGGCAAAGCAGACCGTGAAAGCTATGGTGGACATGGTGAGCGCGCGGCGCGGTGTCGTCTCTTGCGTCGGCGTGGCTGGCTGCAATGCGGTCATCGGCTTTTCCAATCCAACTGCTTGAGCCTCATGAGAGGCATGGCTTTCGATAGAGAAGACACAAAAGAAAAAGGCTGCCCGACTGTCCGTCACGCCCCGCTAAGCGGGTGCGAACCGACCGTCTGGCAGCCTTGCCTCAAGCGCCCGTCGTTGGACGCATTCTTATCTTTGGTGTCCCCTCTGGACCCGCTTACCGCAATGCATCATCCATGCCAGTTTCACTAAAAACGATCTTTTCTCTTTATTTCTAGATAGTTAGGAAAAATCAGAAAGAGAGCACCCCTTCGCACGTGCAGCAGAATCCTGTCTAATTCAGCGTCGCGATGCACTCAAAATAGGCAAACAAGGGATGTGCCTAAATTATAATCCATCCTCTGAGAGGCTATCGAAAGGCAGGTCGCTGGCTGGCGATATAGGCGTCGAGACGCGTGGGATCGAAGACCGCGCCATCGAAAAAGCCATCCGGGCCAAGAACAAGCTGTCCGGCCGAAACGCCGACGGGGGTGGGCACGCTCAGCGCGCCTTCCACCTTCATGCTGGCGGAGGGCAGCGGCACGCCGAGCGGCCTGAGCGCGGCACGGTAGATGTCGGGGCGGAACGACCGCCGCGCCGTCTCAGCGTTTTCAGCGCTGTGCGGCACCTGCCCCCAGCGCACCATCTGAGAGTAGAACCAGAGCGCGTGGCTCTGCCAGGGGAAGATCGCCGCCTTCTGCGAGGGCACGAAAAAATCGGGAAACCGCCGCGTCCCGCCACCGGTTTCCAGCTCTCCATCGAGCGCCCCGCGCAGCAGCGCGGCGGGCTGATTGAGATAGGCGGGGGCCGACAGGAGATCGGCGAGCTCTTCATGGTTGTCGGCTGCGCCGCACCAGATGGACGCGCGGTGCAACGCCCGCAGAAGCCGCGCGAGCACCGAACCATGCTCCCTCGCCCAGTCCTGGCGCACACCCAGAACCTTTTCGGGGCTCGACCGCCAGATCGCCGCCTTCGTCGTGGCGATGTGCGCAAGGCCGGCGGACACAGCCACGCTGTTCCACGGCTCACCCACACAAAAGCCATCGATGCGGCCGGCAGCCATCGCATCCGCCGTCAAAGGAGGCGGAACGATGAGGATCTCCATATCCCGCTCGGGATCGATGCCGCAGGCAGCAAGCCAGTAGCGAAGTTCGAAATTGTGCCCTGAATGGGGATGGACCACACCGAACCGAAGCGTGTCTTCGCCTTTTCTGCGCCGGCGTTCGATCACCGCGCGCAGGGCGGCGCCGGCCGCTGCCGGATCGTCGGGCCCTGTCGCCCCTTCCCCGGCCATCGCCGCCCACAGCTTTGCGCTGACGGTGACCGCATTGCCGCCGAGGCCGAGCGACATCGGCGCAAGCAGATCGAGCCGCATGGGCGTCAGGCCGAGATTGGCGGCGATGGGCATCGGCGCCAGCATATGTGCCATCTCGAAATGCCCGACGGCTACACGGTCGCGGATGTTCGCCCAGGACGTCTCGCGCACCAGCGTCAGTGCAATGTCCTCTTCCTCCGTAAATCCCTTTTCGCGCGCGGCAACGAGAATGGCGCTGTCGAGGAGCGGGAGGAAGCCGGCAGTTATGGAATCGCTGGCGCTCACGTCCTATCCTCCTCCAAGCAGTTCGGATGCGGTGATCAGGCTCTGCGCGATCTCCGAAATCTTGCGGTTCTGGTCCATCGCCGCGCGCCGCAGACGCTGGTAGGCCTCGTCCTCCGAGAACCCCTTGGAGCGCATGAGGATTCCCTTGGCTTTTTCGACGATCTTGCGGGATTCGAGCTCGTTGCGGGCATCCTCCAGCTCGCGCTCCATACGCGAGAACGCGTTGAACCGGCTGATTGCCATGTCGAGGATTGGCTTCACCCTTTCCTGCCTTAGCCCATCGACCACATAGGCCGACACGCCGGCATCGACCGCCGCCTCGATGGCGGCCTGGTCGGACCGGTCGACGAACATCGCAATCGGCCGCTTCACGGCGCGCGAGAGGTTGAACATGTTTTCGAGCATGTCGCGATTGGGATTTTCCAGGTCGATGACGATGACGTCCGGCTGCACTTCACTGACCCGGCGGGCGATGGCGTGGACATCATGAACCAGGGTCACCTGCTCATGACCGGCCTCACGCAGTCCCGCCTCAATGATCGAGGCGCGGATCGTGTTCTCGTCAATGACCAGGATCGATAGCTGCTTGGCCGTCATGCTGCATTTTTCGCGTATGCGTTCGAATTGTGCAATGCAAGATACGAGGGAAATCACGACCCGCCTTCGGGCCCCGACCTGCCAGGCCGTCGGCAGATCGATGGCGGGGGCAGGAGGGACAGTAGGAATTTCAGAGCAGGACTAATCCTTAAGGCCACCCACCGGTGCGCTCGTAGAGCGCTTCGGATCTCCTCCGCCAGGTTGCGTCACATCGAAGTCGAACCGGTCGGGAAGAAGGAGCCCCTGTTGCAGATGGTGCGACACCGCACGAACTGAAACGCCGTCGCGGAAGAGCCATGCGTCGCCCGTCTCCCGCTGCCAGCGTTCCATGCGCGTGCGCAGGTCGGAGAGGCGTTCCATGTGATCGGGATCGTCTGCGAGATTGTGAACCTCGTCGGGATCGGCCTTCAGATCGTAAAGCTCTTCCGCTGGGCGATGGATATAGTTCTCCAGTGAACGCTGCCCGATCATAACCGGTGACCGGTTTCGCATGCCTTCCCAGGACAGCGATCCATACAGATCGCCCGAAAAGGGAAAGTCCAGTTTCCAGGCGACATTGCGGTGATATTTGTAGCGGGGAGTGCGCAGGAAGCGCGTCGGCCAGTAATTGGTGATCTCATGGAATGTGTGCGAACCGAACACGATCTGCCAGTCCGGCAGGAGCGCTGTTTCTTCCAGAATGGGCAGCACCGAGCGGCCGCGGCGCG
The DNA here is from genome assembly GCF_019891355.1 of Nitratireductor rhodophyticola. Classification (NCBI taxonomy): domain Bacteria; kingdom Pseudomonadati; phylum Pseudomonadota; class Alphaproteobacteria; order Hyphomicrobiales; family Phyllobacteriaceae; genus Nitratireductor; species Nitratireductor rhodophyticola. Next base: position 578,255 of record NZ_JAHSSF010000004.1, read on the forward strand.
CACCCTCCCCACCCTGCCAGCCCGCCCAGTCCAGAAAGGTCGGCAGCACATCGGCGAAGGACACAAGGTTTGGATTGGCCACCCCGCCCTGGCGACCTGGAACGCGCATGATCAGCGGCAGATGAACGCCCGCGTCGTATAAGGTCGTTTTGGAATTCAGAAACGGGGCACCATTGTCGCTCAGAAAACAAACGAGCGTGTCATCGGCAAGACCCGCCGCCCGGAGGGCGGCAAGCACGCGTCCCACCCCCTGATCGAGCCTGTGCACCGAGCTGTAATAGGCCGATAATTCCCGGCGAACCTCTTCGATATCCGGCAGGAAAGGTGGCACTGTAACCTTCTCCGGCGCGTATTGCCGCCGCTCGACGTCCGGATCGAGTTCCTCCTCATTGCCAAAACCGCCGCGGGTCATGTCGCGGTGCGGGTCAACAAACCCAATTGTCAGGAAAAAGGGCCGGTCCTCGCGCTTGGCCCGCTGGAAAAACGTCTCCGCCCGGCGGGCCACCCATCCGATGTTTCGGGTCGCGCTCTCTTCGCGCACCGACCAGGGATAAACGCTTGGCGGCCCCACGTGGATTTTGCCAATGATGCCCGTCAGATGGCCGAGCCGGTTGAAGAGAGCCGGCGCCGTTTCGACATGATCGAAGGTCATGAAGTGATGATTGTCATGATGCAGGCCGTATTGACCGTTCTCATGGGTGTGAAGGCCCGTATAGATCACTGAACGGCTGGCGCTGCAGGATGCCGTCGACGTGAAAGCCATGTCAAACCGTGTCCCGGCGGCTGCCAGCGCATCAATGTGCGGCGTTGTGACCGCCTTCTCGCCATAGCAGCCGAGCATGCGACCGAGGTCGTCGGCGATAAGGAGGAGGACATTCCGCGCCATGGTTATGCCGCAGGCGCCAGAGGAGAAGAAGAGCGGGGAAACTCCGAAATGACCCGGCCGGCCACATCAATGCCGCAGGCAAGCGCTGAGCGAATGGAAGCGCCACCCGCGACGGCATGCAAATAACCTGCATTGAATGCGTCCCCTGCTCCGACCGTGTCGAAGACGGAAAGGTCACGCGCTCCACATTCTGTGACCGCCCCATCGCACAGACAAAGCGCGCCTTCCGCCCCACGCTTGACGATGAGCCGGGTTGCTGGTCGCAACCGCGCTGTGAACCAGGGCAATGCCTGCGCCAGCGTCTCCGCGGCGGCGAGGCCGATGGTTTCTTTCTCATTGAGAAGAATATGATCGGAATGTTGGAGCCATTCCTTGGCCTGGTTGCGCGCCTCTGGGGTCCACCCCTCCCCGGGCCAGCCGGGATCGATCGCGGTTTCCGCCCCCCGGCCCTTTAGAGACCGAAGCAATGCGTCGTGGTCAGGCAACAATGCGGGCATGGTGAAGGCACCACTGACCAGCGCCAGACCGGTTGATACATCCACATTCTCTGTCACCCGCTCAAAGAACGGCAGGTCGAGATGGTCCAGATGGCCGTTGGTGGAGAAGAAGGTGCGCTCCGCGCCGGCGTGCAAGATGCCCACGGAAATGCTGGTGCGCGCAGGCAGTGCCCTAACGCTGTCGAGCGGACCATCGAACTGCTGTGCGATCATCTGACCTGCAGGATCACTGCCGATTGCGGAGAGAAACCCACAAGGGTGTTGCAATCGCTTAAGGGCCAGCGCGGTGTTGGCGGCCGATCCCCCGGTTCGAAAATCCGATTGAGGCAAAAAGATTTCCGTCCCCGGCTCCGGCCATTCATCGATGCAGCCTGTGACGAGATCGAGATTTGCGTTGCCGATGACAAATATCGTACGCACGCTCATTCCAGTTCCCCTTGCACCAATTGCCGGTCGATTGGCTTGCCGTCTTCGTTGAAGAGATGGATGCTGCCTGCCCGCGGCGTGAGAAAGACCGTGTCGCCAGCCTGGAAGCCGTGATTGCCGACCGCTCTGGCGTTGATCATGCCCGACTTTTCAGTGGCGACGTGGATGAAGGTGTCGCTGCCGAGCTTCTCCACCAGAACGACAGTCCCCTTCCAGCGACCCTCGGTGCGTGAGACATCCAGATGCTCCGGACGAACGCCAATCGCGTGGGCGCCGGCAGCAATCGGTTCATCTCCTTCTATGAAATTCATTCTGGGCGAGCCTATGAACCCAGCGACGAACCGGCTGGCGGGCTTTTCATAAAGCTCGAGTGGCGTGCCGACCTGTTCAACCCGCCCGGCATTGAGAACCACAATGCGGTCCGCCAGCGTCATCGCCTCGATCTGGTCATGGGTGACGTAAACCATCGTCGTGCCTGCAAGGCGTTCGTGCAGACGGGCGATTTCAATGCGCGTATCGACCCGCAGAGCGGCGTCGAGATTCGACAATGGCTCGTCAAACAAAAACACTTTCGGCTGACGGGTGATGGCACGACCGATCGCAACGCGCTGGCGTTGCCCGCCGGATAGCTGCTTGGGCTTGCGGTCAAGATATTGCTCGATCTGAAGCATGCTCGCCGCTTCCCGCACACGGCGGTCGATCTCCGGTTTGGAAAGCCGCGCCTGCTCCAGACCGAACGCCATGTTGTCGTAAACGTTCATGTGCGGATAGAGCGCATAGGACTGGAAGACCATAGAGATACCGCGCTTGGCCGGCACCACGGAATTCACACACGTCCCATCGATGAAAAGCTCGCCCCTGGTGATGTCTTCCAGACCGGCGATCAGGCGCAAAAGGGTGGATTTGCCACAGCCGGAGGGGCCAACGAATACGATGAATTCGCCTTTTTCCAGCGACAGATTGATATCGTGTAGCACTTCGACACTGCCGAAGGATTTTTCAACCGATCTGAGTTCGACAGAAGCCATGGTTTACCCCTTGACCGCCCCGGCGGTGAGGCCGGAAACGATCTTTCGCTGGAAAATGAGAACGAGCACCACAAGCGGCAGGGTGACGATGACCGATGCCGCCATGATGTTGCCCCAGGGAATTTCGAATTCACTGAGGCCGGAGATGAGTGCGATGGCGACCGGGACGGTGCGCTGGGAATCGGTCGACAGGAATGTGAGCGCGAACAAAAACTCGTTCCACGCGTGGATGAAGGCCAGCAGGCCGGTGGTGACCATGGCAGGCCACATGAGCGGCAGGAAAATGCGCCAGATGATCGTGAATGAGGACGCTCCGTCGACGATGGCCGCCTCCTCGATCTCCACCGGCATCTTGCGCATGAAAGTGGTAAGCACCCAGACCGTGAACGGAAGCGTGAAGATCATGTAGGAGAAAACGAGCGACCAGAGCGAGTTGAACAGACCAAGGGCCCGGATCACCTCGAACAAACCCGAAAGAACCGCGATTTGCGGAAACATGGAAACCGAGAGGATGGTCAAAAGCAGCAGACCGCGACCGCGGAAGCGGATACGGCTCAGCGCATAAGCGGCAGTGACAGCCAGAAAGAGGGAAATAAACACCACCACCGTCGCGACGAAAACGGAGTTCAGGATCTGCTTTCCGAAGACGCCATCTGAAATCATGCTCCAGTAGTTCGCCAGCGAAGCCGCCTCTGGCAGATAGTTGACCTCAAAAATCGATTGTCCCGATTCCAGCGAAGTGAGGATCGCGTAGTAGAAGGGAAACACCGCCTGCAGGACGATCACGCCCACCAGCACATAGAATGCACCTGTCTTTATCCATCCGGACCAGGTCATCGCTCGTCAGCCTCCACATTCATGCGCGTCGCCCAGATGAAGCTGATGGTCAGAAGGGCAATGATGAGAAAAAGCAGCGTCGAAGCGGCCGACCCGTAAGCGAACTTGTCAAAGTCGAACAGATTATCGCGCGCAAAGACCGACATGGTGCGCGTGCGCTCATTGTTTGGCGTCAGCACATAGATGATGTCGAAGACGCGCAATGCGTCGAGGGCGCGGAAAACGATGGCGACCAGGACGGCGGGCATGATGAGCGGCCAGGTAACGCGGCGGAACAGCCTTACAGGACCGACGCCATCCAGGCGCGCAGCCTCATAGATGTCGCCAGGCACCATCTGCAACCCGGCCAGAATGAGCAACGCCATGAAGGGCGTGGTCTTCCACACATCCACGATGAGAACGGCGAGCATGGCCGTATCGGGCGATGCCGTCCAGGCAATCGGCTCGGCGATGATGTGCAGGCGGAGCAGCATATCGTTCAGGATGCCGAACTGATCATGCATCATCCATGCCCACATTTTCGCCGAAACGATGGTTGGAATTGCCCAGGGGATGAGAACCGCAGCGCGGACGAGGCTTCGTCCGCGAAATTCGCGATTGAGAACCAGTGCGATCACCAGTCCGAAAACGGTTTCGAAGAAAACGGAAATGACGGTGAAGCGCAGTGTATTCCAGACGGCGCGCCACCAGTCGGCATCCACCAGGAGACCGAAATACTCACCTTCCCCGTCACCATAGTCCAGATACTCGAGATAGTTGCGGAACCCGACCCATTGCGCCTGCCCGATAAGGTCGATCGATGCATCGGTGAAACCGAAATAGACCGTGCGGATGAGCGGATAGGCCGCAACGGACGCCAGTACGAGCAGCATCGGCGTGAGAAACAGCCAGGCCGAAAGAATCCGTTGCCTGGAAAGCGTTGATATGCCGGCATTGCTCGCCACGTGTTCCGATCCTCCATTTCGGAAACCGCGCTACGCCTGCCCAAGCGGGATGACGCAGCGCGGATTGCTTCTTACCAGGCGGAACCGCGCAGGCGGTTGAGCCGGGCTTCCAGCTTGCGCAGGTTCTGCTCAGCCGATCCGTCGCCGGACAACGTGTTGTGAACCGCCGTCCAGAACTCCGAAGACACTTCGTTGTATTTGCGCTTGGTTGCAGCAGACGGGCGCGGCAGAGCGTTGTCGACGACCGGTTTCCACAGCGGGATGAACTCCTGTGCTTCGCCCACTTCTGTATCGGCATAGACCGCGTTAAGCGTTGGCGGTCGCGAGGTGATGATCGCACGCTCTTTCTGATTGTCGTAATTGTTCAGAAAGCGCACCAGTTCGATGGCTTCTTCGGGGTATTTTGAATATTTGGAGACCCCCAGATGCCAGCCACCCAGGGTGGCAGCCGACTTCTCACCTTCTGCGCCGACCGGCAGCGTGGTTACCGCGAACTTGTCCTTGACGGGTGAGTCATCGCCGGCAGCCAGCGCATATGCATAGTTCCAGTTGCGCATGAACACGGCATTGCCGGATTGGAACAGGCCGCGGGCATCTTCTTCCTTGTAATTCAGCACGCCCTCAGGCGCGATGCTGCCAATCCACGATTTGGCAAGCTCGAGTGCTTGGACCGCTTTGGGGTTGTTGATCCCGACGGAACCATCCGTTTCGACAATCCGGCCCCCGCCAAAGCTGGCGATCCACTCTTGCGCGTTGCAGGTCAGCCCCTCATAGGCGGCACCCTGAAACACGAAACCCCAGATGTCGGAATTCCCGGCCTCGCGCTCGGCATTCATGATGCGCCTGGCGGTTTCGGTCATCTGCTGCCAGGTTTTTGGCACCGGTTCGTTGTACTTTTCCAAAAGGTCTTTGCGATAGTAAAGCGCGGGAGCGCCCAGGAACATGGGCAATGCAACCAGCTTGTCACCCACGGTCTGCGATTCCACCGCGGCTGGAACGAAATCCCCGATGATGTCCTTGGTGTGCTCTTTCAGGTCGATGAAATGTTCCGCAATCTGCGGCGCACCGATCACGTCAATGCGGTAAACGTCGATGTCGCTCGACTGAGCGGCAAGCCAGAGCTTGTATTGGCCAAATTGATCAGTGGTGGATTCGGGCATTGAAACAATGTTGACCGTGTGGCCAGTCTGCTCCTCGAACCGGTCGAGTTCCGCGCGCAAAACCTCATTGTCCTTGCCGATGGCACCGTGGACGATATTGAGCTCTGCGGCACTGGCCGAATACATCAGCAGCGAACTGCCTATGATGGCCGTCGCCAATGTCTTCAATGACTTCATGGTATCTCTCCCTTGATTTGTTCCCACCTGTCTTCTTGCTTTCCGGCTGGTCTGCACCGGTCGGACGAAACGCCTCCTCATGCACTGCCGCGCATTCGGCAAAACACGGGCGACGCCCAGGCCATCTGCCCGTTGGCCTGACGCAATCGCACATAGACATTTTCGCCATCCGTGAATTTTCCAAGCTCCACCGTGCCTCCCCATTGCCATTCATGAGGCCGCGGTAGGGCGTGAAAGCGATAAGCCGGGCTGTCGATGGCGCCGAGGTTGCCGCTGAGCGCACCCTCAAGAAGGCGCTCGACACGAACCGCGATATCCTGTCCCGCCAACCGGGCGCGGATATTTGCATCGGGTGCGGAGCGAATATGCAGGGCGACCCCTTGCGTGGCCGGCGTGACATTGTTGGGATTCGCCTCGGCAGTAACCTCAAAGCGAACAACACCACCTTCGAACGAAATATGCGGCAGGGGGTGCGCGGCGTCTTCACCTTCCAGAGGCGAAACGATCTCCTGTCCGCGAAAACGGGGCTCCACCCTGAGAATATCACCGCCCTCGAGCGCTACTTCGCCCAGCCAGCGATGCGATGTCCCGCGGGCGCCCCAGCCCAATTCGAGGTGCAGAATGGTCTCCATGACGCCATCGCGCTCGGGCACGATCGGCGCCGGCGCAAGCGACGGTGTAATGCGCTGCCAGAGCCTTCCATTGCGGACGATATCTATGGTGTCCACCGCGCCGCCGCCAACCGCTTCGATGGCAAGTTGCGCATCGTCCTGAGGGGCCGCGATACCGCCCTGGATGGTATTGCCGATGGCCGTGAGCAAATGGATGCTGTCTCCGGTCAGGGCATTGGTCTGGCGTGCCCGCATACCCGCCCAGATCGACTCGCGGTCGCGGCCCTGCGCATAGAGCCCCATGCGACCATGGCCATAGGATCCGGGGAAGCCGCTGTGGTGATCGGTGTTGCCGACAATGCCGAAGACATGCCCGGCGGCAAGCCCGGCTTCCATTGTCGAGCGCCCGTCGACCGGCCCCATCGAATGGAGATAGCCACGGGATGTTTCGGACGTCTCGGCGCAGCCATGCATCGAGTACATTTCCACAAATGGGGAAAGCGACGGTTCGAATGCGTTCCAGTCGATGCCGCGCGCACCCCGCCGGTAGCCGATGTGATGCGGGAACGCCAGCGCACGGGCGGCCTTTGCCCGGTGGAGGGTTTCACGAAGCTCCGCCGGGCTGTCGGCAAGCTGCAGATCGGCGACGTCCAGATCCGCATAAACGATGGTCTGATCGCCATAGGCGCAGGAGTGTATCTCGTAACCGGGAAAAACGCTGAAAACCCCGTTTTCCTCAAATCGTTTCAGGGTGGCGAAGTGATCCGGCCATATTTCGCGCAGCCGGGCGAACCCCTTGACGTGAAAATCGACGATATGCGCGACTTCCGGCACATCAACCGGCATGTCGGGCCAGGCGGCGTGTCCCGTAACGGACACGAAATCGAGTTGAAGCCGGGCACGCGCCAGTGCATCTTCGAGGCGTCCGTGCCCATACGACATCGCACAGTGATTGTGAATGTCGCCGTAAAGCGGCACGACACCGAGCGAGACGGCCAGCGGCATCATATGGTCGGGCAGGTTTTTCACTGCACAGCCTCAAGGGTTTGCGGATTGATGGGCTGTCCGTTTTCGCGGAGCGACTTCTGCGCGGCCAGAACCATGCGTAGAGACGCCACGCCCTCGGCGACGCCGACCGGAGGCTTTTCGCCACCGTAGAAACGACGAAGTGTGCGGACAAGTTGGAGATCGGCGCCGAAATGTGTCGATCCGCGGTCCGGGTCCTGAAAGCAGATCGTTTCGCGCCGATGGCCATGATCGGCCACCAGGTCGATTTCGCCCGAGTGCCGCTCCATGCGCAGACGCCCGGTGGAGCCAACGATTTCAAGTGTTTCCTGATCCTCCGCCCAGGGACCGAAGATTGCGAAGAACAGGCACGCGCTCATTCCATTTGCGTAGCGCACGCTGACCACCGCGTGATCGTCTATGTCGGACCCCGGCAGATAGACGCAATTGTCATTGCGATGTTCGATATTGCGTGCGCGGGACCAACTGGGGTTCGCCACCCGCCCGACACCCTCGAAACGATCCACCAGCGTCTCATGCCGACGATAGGGGCATGTGCGGTCGCACTCGCTGCACCGTGCCGGCGCATCCGGATCGGGCGTGAATATCGAACTGCGACCGCCCACGGCGGAAACGGAAACCGCCGGTGCGCCCGCAATCCAGTTCAGCACATCGAAGTGATGGGAGCCCTTGTCGTTGAGCGCACCGCCAGAGCGCGCATTGTCGCGATGCCAGAGCTGCAGATATCGCGTATAAGGTATCACCGAGCGCAAAAGAACCATCTGCGGATCGCCGATCGCGCCAGTGTGCGCAAGACGGGCAGCTTCAATCCACGGTCGCTCATAACGACGGGTGAAGCCCATCATGATCGAGGAACCGGCGCGCTCTTCCGCCTCGCGGATGGCGAGCGCGTCGTCCAGCGTCACGGAAATGGGCTTGTCGAGATAGACACGCTTTCCGGCCGCGATCGCCGCCTCCACCGGTCTGCGATGCGCATCGGTGTGCGTGGTCACCAGAACCAGGTTCACGGCAACGGTGCCGACGGCCTCATCCAGATCATCGAAGACCCGGACCCGATGATCGATGCCGCAACTCGCATAGATCGCATCGAGATGCTCGGCGGCGAACCGCGCGCGATCAGGCAGCGCGTCATGGACACCCACGATCCGGAAGCCCGTCTCTGCAGCGATTTCGGCCATGCGCGTTCCGACGAAGTAAACGCCGCGCTCACCCGCTCCGATTATCGACACCCCTACCGTGCTGTGCGGGCTCCCCACATCCATGCTTTCTCTCGCTCCTCCAGATTGCGAGAGGAATTTATTTGAGTACAATAATCAGTACAATATATCTTGTACTCAGAAATCAATTGGAATGATGCTGCCATGCGGCTTGTAGCTGATTTCGAGATAGTGGGTTTCAGGCTCCCGGTCTCGAAACGCGACACGGTCGGCGAGCAGGGTCTCGAACAGGTCGAACTTCTCGGCATTGGCATTGCCGACGACGTCAAAGCGATTGAGGTGCTCGGAGGCGAAGTCGGTACTTCCCAACATGACGACGCTAAGATTGTCGCGCACGGGCGCCCCCAGCTCATGAATTGCCCGCTCGAGCATGAACCCTTCCGTGACACCCCAGACGATCAGCGCCGTGAAAGGCAGACTGCCATCCTCCTGGCACTGCTGGGCAAGGGCATTCTGGATGTCTGCGACACTGTATCCGCCGGGCAGCTTGTCGATTTCGATCAGCCATTCTGACCGCGGTGACGGCAAGGATCTGCACAAAAGCAGGTATTCGCGCCGAGCCATGGCAATCTGGCGCGCCTGGTGGGCTGAAGTGAGAAAGGCGATGCGCTCGTGCCCATTGTCACGCAGCACATGAAACGCCACCGAAAGCGCCTCGCGCCAATTCGTCCCGACGGCGTCCGCGTCGATGCCCGTTGCCGAGACACCGTCGATGACAATGCTTCTCACATGCTTGCGAAGTGCGGCAAGAAACTCGATCGAGAGCACCTCGAAATGCACCTGCAAAAGACAGGTCTTGAAGCTTCCAATCTTGCCAAGAACCGAGAGGGCCTGTTCCTCGGTCGAGTAGCCGATCTGCAGAACGCTGATATTTCGCTGCTTCAGCCGCTGCTCGACCTCCTGCAATACATTGCGGGCAATCCTGCTGTCCGAGACGCGGTAAAGGACAAGCAGATCCCCTTCCCATGCTTCCCGATCGTCCTCGGATCGGGGGTCGCAGACAATGATGCCGGCACCGGGGCGTGCTCGGATGCACCCCTTCTCAAGATAAGGCTGCAAGGCGCGTTCCACCGTGCGCTGCGCCGTCGAGAAGCGGCGCATCATCTCACGGACGGTCGGCAGGTGATCCCCCGGATCGGACTCGGCGATCCTGATGTCGAGCCATTCGGACAGGGATTTCAGCTTGGAGGCCGTGGATTTCTGCATTGCTTGAGTATGAACTTAATATAAACTCAAATCAATGTGCAAATGCGTGCAATCCGCGTGTTGTCATCCGGTCTAAGCAAGCAAACCCGGGAATACGCTCCGCTGCACACAGATCGCATTACAAGATCTCATACGTCCGGTCCGCACCGGATGGCAAGGAGCCACGGCGCAACCTCAACCAAGCAGCGCGCCCAGGCGTGGCACCGCTGAGGCTCTCCCGCTGAAATAGACGAAATCAAGGACGTTCATCCTCTGCCAGATGGACTGCGGGTTTTCAGCGTCACTGAGAAGACCGCAACATCAAACTCTGGGGTCAAACACCTGGGCCGGCTCACCGGTCCGCGGAAACGCTGACCCTCTCCATCACCTTGTTTTGCCGCCGCATCGGGCGGCACGCGGTCCAGATTTCAGGAAAACATCATCTTCCGGCGATATTCGCCGGGAGAGCAACCGACCTGCTGCTTGAACAGGCGCGAGAAGTGGGCGACGTCGCCGAAACCACGTCTGAAGCAGATCTCAGCAACGGACATCTTCGTTCCCCGCGCACGCAGGTCCGCCTTCACCGCCTCGATACGCAGGTCGCGCACCCATTGGCCGAGTGTGCGCTCGGTATCGCGGAAGAGCTCATGCAGATAACGGACGGAGATGCCGCAGCAGCGCGCAATGAGATCGGGATCGAGTTCTCGCCGGTGAAGGTTGGCGCGGACGAAATGTTCCACGCGGCTCAGATGCGCCGCGCGCACGGACGACCCGCCCGAGGTGAGCGTGCGTTCGTCCGCATGGATCGACAGCGCCAGAAGATCGACCAGTTGCAATCCCACCGCAGCACGGGTTTCCTCGTTCATCGCCTCAAAGCGCTGGGGGATGTGATGAAGCATATCCACGAACAGGCCGGAGATGCCGCCACGTGCCGTGAATTGCATGCCGCAGAAGCGGTCGGGCGAGCGGATGCGGCCGCCAAGCGCGGAAGCCTCGACCTTCATCACCCAAAGGTCGGCGCGCTCGCCATAGCTGAACTCATAGGGTTCATGGCTGCGCTCGATGATATAGCCGCCCGGCTTGCAATAAACCTCGCGCCCCGACTGGGAGAAAAAGACCTCCGTTTTCATCGGAATGGTGATGAGGAGGTGCTCCTGCTCGTCGCAGGTGAGATGGTGGGGATGGCGGTGATAGGAAAGCGCTTCGGAGCGCAGGCGTGACAACGACACGCCGCCCAGCGACCACTCCTCCAGCCGACCGCCGAACCGGTCCGGCTCAAGGAAGTGCAGGTCGAGAGGGAAATAGGCCTGCGCTATCGCGCTGTGCCAGTGCACACTGCGATTTGCAGGATCAACTCCGCTTGTCGATATCAGCGTCCTCATCCGGCAATCTCCTCATCGCAGGATAGGATAGAAAAAGCCGGCGCACAAACGCGGTGCCGGCCCAGTGCACTGGGCGACAATATATCCCGCACTGACGCGCAAAGACATGCGCGGCTTCCCGTTCCTACTGTTGCCGAGGAACAAAAAAACAAACAGGAACGACATGGAGGAGGCTCGTGCCCGCACGGCGGATTCCATGCGTCCGCGAAAGGCATGAGGATGGAACAGATCGTCAAGAAACAAAAGCAGGCATCGGGAAGCGGCGTGGATCCGATCACGCTTTCCGTGGTGCGCGGAATTCTCGAAACCACACAGCGCGAGATGACGCTTTCGCTGGAGAAGACGGCGCGCTCCAGCGTCTTCAACCTGGCGCATGACTATTCGACGGCGCTCTTCAACGCGACGCCCGAAATGATCCTGCAGGGGCAGGACATTCCGATCCATCTGGGGTCGCTCATTCCGGCGATGAAGGTCGTGTCGGCCTATTTCGGCGACGACATCCATGAGGGCGATCTGATCCTGCACAACGACCCCGCCTATGGCGGTAGCCACGCCATCGACACATGCATGTACAAGCCCGTCTTCTACAAGGGCGAGCTTGTCTACTGGACGGTCTGCAAAGGGCATTTGACGGATATCGGCGGACCGGTCCCGGCCGGCTACAATCCCGATGCCAAGGAAATCTACGCCGAATGCCTGCGCATTCCACCGGTCAAGATCTGGGACAGGGGCAAGCCGCGCAACGACGTGCTCAACCTGCTTCTGACCAATATGCGCGCGCGCCGCGACCAGGAAGGCGATTTCAACGCGCTGATCGGCGCCTGCCAGGTGGGCGAGCGCAATCTCATCCGCATGCTCGACAAATACGGCAAGGAGCAGGTGGACGCCTGTATCGAGGAGCTTCTGGTGATGGCGGAGCGGCAGATGCGCACGCTGATCCGCTCCGTGCCCGACGGGACTTATGAAGGAACCGCCGTTCTCGAGGATGCCGGGCACGGCTTCGGCGATTTCGACATCACGGCGAAAGTCACCATCAAGGAAGACAATTGCCATATCGAGATTTCGAGCCCGCCGCAGGTGCCCTATTTCATCAATTCCTACGAGGGCAATTCCTATTCGGGCGTCTATCTCGGCCTGATGATGTTCGCCCAGCTTCCGCCCCCCTACAATGAAGGGCTTTATCGCTGCGTGAGCGTGAACATGGGACCGAAGGGCACGCTGTGCAACGCCAAGGAACCGGCGCCGCACATGAACTGCACGACAACGCCCATGGAAACCCTGACCGACGCGGTGCGCCTTGCCTTCGAGAAGGCCATGCCCTCGAAGGTCGCCGCCTCATGGGGGCACGCCAACGGCCTCAATATCGCCGGCTGGGACAGGCGCCACGACGAAGAGTATGTGACGATGGTGCTCGCCACCATCATTTCGGGTGCCGGCGCGACGCCGCAACAGGACGGCTGGCACGCCTGCGGACCCGAATGCTGTTTCGGCGCACTGACCTCTGGCGACGTGGAACTGCTCGAACATTCCTATCCTATCGTCATCCATCGTTATTCGCTGATGACCGACAGCGGCGGTGCGGGACTCTACCGCGGCGGGTCCGGAACGGCCTGGGAGGTGGAGCCGCTCGATAGCGACATGACCTTCATCATGTTCGGCGAAGGACGCCGCATACCGGCACTTGGGGCAGCCGGTGCGGAATCGGAAATGACCGAAACCAAGGTCGGGCGTCTCGAACTCAAGCGCGACGGCAAGGTCGAGACCATCCGAAACAACACGATCGGCGTCATCAAGCCGGGCGAGACCGTGACCAATATGAACCCGGGCGGCGGCGGCTATGGAGACCCCAGGAAGCGGCCGGTCGAGAAGGTGGTCGCCGACATCAGGCTGGGGCTCGTCTCGCTGGAGGGCGCCCGGCGCGACTACGGTGTCGTTATCGAGGACGAAAAGTCACTGAAGGTCGATCTGGAAGCGACGCGCAAGCTGCGCGCGGCCTGATCCCTTCCCCATTTCAAGGACAAGACCATGAACAGCAAATACAGGCTCGGCATCGACGCCGGCGGCACCTTCACAGATTTCGTTCTGGCGGAACAGGCTGGCGGAAGCCGGCTCTACAAGACGCTTTCCACGCCCGCAGACCCGACGCTTGCCATCCGCAACGGGCTGGCGCTGATCGCCGAGGATCTGGGTGTAGCGCTGGAGGAGATCATCCCCAATTGCGACCTGTGCATCAACGGCACGACGGTCGGCCTCAACGCGCTGATCCAGCACAAGGGCGCGCGCACCGGGCTGATCTGCACAGCGGGACACGAGGATTCCATCGAAATCCGCAACGGCCACAAGGAAGACGGATATCGCTATGACGCGGAATATCCGCCGGCGGTGATGCTGGTGCCGCGCAATCTGCGCAAGGGCGTGCGCGAACGCGTCCTGTCGAACGGCACTGTGCGCACGCCCATGGAAGAGGAGGATGTGCGGGCGGCCTGCCGGAACTTCATCGAAGAAGGGATCGAGACGGTCGCGATCTCCTTCGTCTGGTCGGTGCTCCACCCGGATCATGAAAGGCGGGCAGCGGAGATCGTACGCGAGATGATGCCCGATGCGCTCGTCACCATCGGCTCGGAACTCTATCCGCAGGTGCGCGAATACACCCGCACCTCCACGGCCATCACCAATGCCTATCTGGCGCCGATCCTGAAAAACTACGTGACTGCGGTCGACGCCTATTTCCGTTCGCTCGGCGCCAGGGCGCCGGTGCGCTATTTCCAGTCCAATGGAGGGCTCGCCACGGGCGATGTGGTGGCCGACCGTTCAGTCTATGCCATCAATTCGGGTCCAGCCTCCGCGCCGCGCGCCGGCCTGCATGTGACAGAGCCGTTCGACGAGAAGAACGTCATCACCGTCGACATGGGGGGCACTTCGTTCGACATCACGCTGACCTATGAAGGCGTTACCAACCTCAACAAGAATATCGATTTCCTGCGCTACCGGATCGGGGTTCCGATGATCCAGGTGGAAACGCTGGGAGCCGGCGGCGGCTCCATCGGCTGGATCGACGATATGGGTCTCCTGCAGATGGGGCCGCAGAGTGCCGGTTCCGACCCGGGACCCGCCTGCTACGGGCGGGGCGGGGTAGAGCCGACCACGACGGATGTGAACCTGGTGCTCGGCTATCTCAATCCGGACGGGCTCGTCGGCGGGCGGCTGCCGCTCGACAAGACCAAGGCAGAGAACGCCATCCGCAGCAGGATCGCCGAGCCTCTCGGGCTCAGCCTGGAGAAGGCCGCCTATGGCATGTTCACCATCGTCAACGCCAACATGGTCAACGGCATCCGCCGCGTCTCCATCGAACGCGGCTACGATCCGCGTGACTTTGTCCTGGTTTGCGCCGGCGGGGCGACCGGTGCCCATATCACGGCCATTGCACGCGAGATGGGTATCGACCGCATCATCGTGCCGAAGCTCGCCTCGGGCCTGTGTGCCTTCGGGCAGATTATCTCCGACGTGAAATACAATCACATGGCCACCTGCCCCGTGCGCCTCGACAATGAGGAGGCCTATGAGCGGGTGAATGCCCTTTTCCGCCAGATCGAACAGGAAGGCCGCGAGCACCTCCACAAGGACGGTTTTGCCGATGACCGCATCCGCATCACGCGCAGCCTTGAAATGCGCTATGTGGGACAGGTGCATGAATGCACGGTGGATGTGGAAACATTCGACATCGACGCGCAGACCGTCGAACGGTTGAAGGACGCCTTCCATCGCCGGCACGAGCAGCTCTACACCTACAGCGAACCGAAGAATACGGTCGAGGTGGTGAACATCGAGAGCACGCTCTACGGCATCGTCGACAAGCCCAGCGACGCCCGCCTTTCCTCAGGCGGCGGAGCGGACGGCGCACTCAAGGGCACACGCATGGCAATCTTCTCGCGCGAGGGGGAGCATACCCGCACCCCGGTTTATGACGGGCGCAAGCTCGGCGCCGGGGACCGTATCGAGGGGCCGGCCATCATTGAGGAGGTCACGACCACCATCGTCGTCGAACCCGGCTGGACGGCTGTGCTGCACGAAGGCGGCTCCTACGTGATCTCGGCGCAACGATAGGGCGGAGCAGCGCTTCCGCGAAAGGATGAAGCGATAGGGGGCGCCCGCCCCTCATCCCCCTGCCGGGACCTTCTCCCCGCATGGGGAGAGAAGGAAGCCGTCGCCAATTCCGAGCTTCTAGTTGGTGAGGCGGGTGGAGCGGTGCGCAAACGCCGAGGCCCCATTTTCCCCGCATGCGGGGAGAAGGTGAGGATGAGGGGCGTTGCTCTCCGGTGCCGTGGGGTGCGAAGGGCGCCGGGCAGCTCGGGCAAAAGGTGTGGCTCAGCCCGAATGCACACCCGCCGCCTTCTTGAATTCGCGGCGGAAGTCCTCGGGCCCCGCACCGCGCCCCAACAGGACCGACGCCAGTATGCGGGCTTTCAGGCCGCTGAGATCGCCGGAGAAGATCACGCCGGCATCGGCCAGGTCCTTGCCGCCGCTGCCGCCGCCATAGATGGGCCGGGTGCGCCCCTCGTGACAACGCGAGGCGATGATGACGGGGATGCCGTTCTCGACGATGGAGGCTATCGCCTCGGCAAAACCGTTCGGCGCATTGCCGCGCCCGAACGCCTCCACGACGATGGCACGCGCGCCCTGTTCGACGGCAAAATTCAGAAAGGCCGGCGAGGAACCCATGGCGAGCTTCATCAGCTCCACCTCCGGCACAATGCGTTCCACCTTCGCGTGGAAACGTTGCGCGGGGCGGCGGTAGATGAAGACATTCTCACCATCCACCTCGCCCAGCTTGCCATAGGAACTGGAGCGGAAGGTATCGACCCTGGACGTGTGCGCCTTGGTCACATCGCGGCCGGCATGAATGTCCTGCTCGAAGACGATCATGGCGCCGATCCCGCGCGCCGCAGGAGAGGCTGCAACGCGCACGGCTTCAGCAATGTTGCGCGGCCCATCCGTATCGGGATCGCCCGCATGGCGCTGTGCACCGGTGAAGACCACCGGCTTGTCACTGCCGACGATGAGGTCGGCCATGTAGCAGCTTTCCTCCATCGTATCGGTTCCGTGGGTGACGACAACACCATCGCAATCGTCCGAAGCCAGCGCCTCGTCGATGTGCTTGGCCAGCGCAAACGCCAGCGGCAGGTCGAACGCAAAACTGCCGACCGAGCAGAAATCGTCGACATTGATGCCGATACCTTCGAGGGGATCGTGCAGGCGCGACTTCAGTTCCGCGCCGCTGACATTTGCGACGACCCGGTCGGAGCCTTCCTTGCGGCTGGAGGCGATGGTGCCCCCCGTGGTGATCAGTCTGATGTTGCTCATGTCAGGACGCGTTCCGCAGAAATCCGTTTCTTTCGGTCGGTTCTTTCACCAGCTCGGCCCAGCGGCGAACCAGATAATTGTGTTCGTCCATCGTGGTGTTCCAGAGCGCGATATGCGAAGCGCGGTTCCAGTAGGAGCCGCCGGAGCGGGAAGCGCCGGGCAGGATGGCCGTGTTGCCGTCCGGACCGCACAGGGAGCTGCGCGCCTCCTTGCCGTCATACCAGTAATCCCACTCCTCGGGCTTCAGATGCTCGCGAACCCGCTCGGGCACGGGCATATAATAGCCCTGCCGGGCGACCACGGCGCCTGCCCAACCGGAAATGAACCAGTTGAGATAGGCATACCCCTGGTCGAGCCGGTGACCTTCCAGATGGCGCGCGAGACAAAGGCCGCCGTGCCAGGCGCGATAGCCCTCGACCGGCACCGCCTGGCGGGTGCGCAGATGCCGGCTCTTGAGCTGCACCGCGCTTGGCGACCACATGCTTGCGATCCAGACATCACCCCGCTCCATCATCAAGGTGGCTTCCTGCGTGGTGCGCCAGAAAGAGGTGAAATGTCCCTTGCGCTTCAGCGACAGGGCAAGATCGATGAGTTGATCGATCTCATCGACGCTCATATTGCCCAGGTCCTTGAAGCTCATCCGGTTGGCCGCGCGCGCGGCAAGCGCGATATCGAAAATGCCGATTGCCGGCTCATCGACGATGGCGACATGGCCTTTCCAACGCGGATGCAGAAGCTCGGCCCAGGAGCGCACCTCCGAATCGACATCGACGCCGGTAGCCGTCTCGTTCACACCGAAGGAATCGAAATTGTGCACCGTCGGCAGCATGGAGATATGCGGCGACGGGGTGGAAGAGAGCGAATTGTCCTGTTGCACATAAAGCCGCGTGACGGGCGCATCGCCTAAGCCGAGCGGCGCCGACGCATTGATGCAGCCCTTCTTGGTAAGATCGTTGACCTCGCTCCAGAGCTCGATACGCTCGAGATCGATCTTCTGAACCGCGCGCCAGTGCCAGACGATATCGAGGTTGTGGAAGCACTGATCGTAGACGTCGTAGCGCTCAGGCTCGGTCGCGGCAATGCGCTGCGCGGTCACGAAATCATGCTGCTCGAAGATCAGTTCGAACCCGAGGTCGCTCTCGGCACGCTCCTGAAGCTGGCGATAGGGGGTGATCTCCGTGCACAGGACGCGGAGCGGCTGGGGCTTGCGCACATGCACTGAAGGAGCAGCCGGCCTAGTCACGCGCGGCCCCTAACTCGCCCTGCGAAGGGCGAGTGTGCCGCCCTGAGCAAGCACCTTTTCCGACAGGCGATTGAATACATGAAACGACTCTTCGATGCGCGCCGGGTCCAGCCCGTCGACGATGAACACGATGCGTGACTGGCGGCGACGATCCGGCCAGGCGGACATATGAACCGGCGGGTGGACCAGACGCTGCACGCCGTGAATCGCCACCGGACGCTCCTCCCCTTCGATATCAAGGATGCCCTTGACGCGGAAGACCCGGTCGCCATGGCGATTGAGCAGCATGGTCAGCCACATGCCGAAGCCGGTCCAGTCGATCCGTTCCTCGATCACCATGGAAAAGGAGCGCACGGAGGAATGCGCGTGGCCATGATTCCCCTCTTCCTCATGATGGTGATGATGAACGGGTGCTGCGAATTCTTCGGAGAGAGAAAGCGCCTCGCTCAGCCATTCCTCGCTGCGTTCGGCTGAAGCATCGACGAGAAAATCGTCGGCACTCGCCTCCTGCGCGATCACCCGGCGCGCGGATGGATTGAGCCGGTTCAGTTTTTCCAGCAATGCGTCGGTATCGGTCGCCTCGCCCATATCGGTTTTGGTGATGACGATCACATCCGCCGCTCCCACCTGCCGCACGGCCTCCAGCCGTTCGTCGATCTGGCGGGAACCGTTCACCGCATCCACCGTGACCACGACATTTGCGATCGCGAAATGACTGCGCAGAACCGGGTGCGACTGGATGGTGGAGAGCGCGGGAAACGGATCGGCCAGTCCCGTCGTCTCAATGACCACGCGGTCGAACCAGGGAATTTCACCCCGGCCGCGCTGGGAATCGAGCTTTTGCAGCGCATCGGCGACTTCGCCGCGCACCGTGCAGCACAGGCAACCCGATTTGAGCAGAACGACATTGTCATCGATGCGGTCAAGCAGATGATGATCGAGGCCCACCTCGCCGAACTCGTTGATCAGCACGGCGGCATTCGCCATGGCTGGATCGGCAAGGAGGCGCTGGAGAAGCGTCGTCTTGCCCGAACCCAGAAAGCCGGTGAGAAAGTTGACGGGTGTCAGATTGGCCGAGCGCGGTTCAGCGGTCATGGCGCTGCCTCAATGCGCTGTTTCAGCCGTTCCAGAAAATCGGGGTCGAGCGGATCGAGCGCGCGCGCCGTCATGGCCTCGACCTCTGGCCACAGATGGGCGAGGCTCTCGAAAACCTGGGTCCGGCCCGTCGGGCTCGACAGCACATAGGACGCGCCTTGCCATTCAGCGATCTTCAGCCGACTGGGCTCAAGCAGCGCATTGGCAAGCCTGATGCGGTTGGCGGCCTCGCGCCGGCGAGCGAGCCGGTCGGTATTGCGTGTATAGATCCCGGGTCGCGCGATGGCGCTGGTCCAGTGATCGTCGCATCCAAGAACGCCGCAAAGAGAACACATGGGTTTCCTCCCGGAAGGAGCGGGGCGGCGAACCGCCCCGGCCCGCCTATTTTTTACGCGGATTGCGCTTGGCGAAATCATCCGCCATCTCGTCCATCGTCACGAAACGGACACCCTCATGCGACTTCATGTGCTCGTAGAGGCGTTCCAGCATCAGGAGCACCTGCGGGCGGCCCGAAACATCCGGATGGATGGTGATGGGGAAGACCGCATAGTCCATTTCGCGGTAAACCCAGTCGAACTGATCGCGCCACATCTCCTCCAGATGGCGAGGATTCACGAAGCCGTGGCTGTTCGGCGACTTCTTGATGAACATCATGGGCGGAAGGTCATCGAGATACCAGTTGGCCGGAATCTCGATCAGGTCCGTCTCCGCTCCACGTTCGAGCGGCTTCATCCAGTCCGAGGGCCTGGCGGAATAGTCGATTTTCGTCCACTTGTCGCCAACCCGCACATAGTAGGGCGTGAAATCGTTGTGCATCAGCGAGTGGTCGTATTTGATTCCCTTCTTCAAGAGCAGTTCGTTGGTGACGTTCGAGAACTCCCACCAGGGCGCCACGTAGCCGGTCGGGCGCTTGCCCGAGAGGCTGGTGATGAGGTCGATTGCCTTGTCGAGCACCTCTTCTTCCTGCTCCGGTGTCATGGCGATCGGATTTTCATGGCTATAGCCATGGATGCCGATCTCGTGGCCCGCATCGGCCACAGCCTTCATCTGTTCGGGGAAGGTTTCCACGGAGTGGCCGGGGATGAACCAGGTGGTGCGCAGACCCAGGCGGTCGAATAGTTTCAACAGGCGCGGCGAACCGACTTCGCCGGCAAACATTCCGCGCGAAATATCGTCGGGAGAATCCTCGCCGCCGTAGGAACCGAGCCAGCCCGCGACGGCGTCGACATCGATGCCGAAGCCGACCAGAATCTCTTTTGCCATTTTCAAATCTCCCTTGTTGCGGTTTCTGCGGGGCCGGACGACCCCTTCTGTTTTAGCCCCGGGCGACCAGCGTCACGCGGTCGGAGGGACAATCGACGATGACGGCATCGCCTATGGCGAGCCGCATCAGGGCCTCATTGTCGGTACCGGTCTGGACGTCGACACTCTGCTGGCCATCGAGATCGACCTTGAAATGGCCGACACTGCCGACGGCGTGCTTCATGGAGACCGTGCCATACAGCCTGTTTTCGCCCTCTGCGGCAGAAGAATTAGCCGGCTGTATTCGCATCGCCTCGGCGGGGATCGTCACCAGTGCGGCAGCGCCAGGTGCAAGCGATTGCGAACGGCGGCCATGCATGCGGCCGAAGACGGTATCGACAAAGGCCGCATCCCCATCGAACGACAGATTCGAGCCTTCGATTATGGCGTTGGAGCCGATGAAGCGCGCGACGAATTCGGTGGCGGGCGAAGCGTAGACCTCATGCGGCGTGCCGATCTGCTCAACGCGTCCCCTGTTCATGACGACGATGCGGTCCGACAGGCCGAGCGCTTCGGATTGCGCATGCGTGACGAAGACGAATGTGATGCCCAGTTCGCGCTGCAGCAGCTTCAATTCGTTCTGGATAACACGGCGCAGGTTTGCATCCAGCGCACCCAGCGGTTCGTCGAGCAGCAGGATGTCCGGCTCGACCACGAGGCCGCGGGCAAGCGCGATCCGCTGGCGCTGGCCACCCGAGAGCCTGTCGGCCTTGCGGTCGGCGAAGTCGCTCAGGCCGAACATCTCCATGATGCGGTCGACCTTGGCCTTCTTCTCTCCCGAAGAGAGCCCTTTCACATCCAGCCCGAAACCGATGTTCTGGCGCACTGTCATATGCGGGAAGAGCGCATAATTCTGGAAGATCATCGAGGTGGGACGCTTTTCCGGCGGTATGGCCGAAACATTCTTTCCCTTGATGAGGATATCGCCGTTCGAAATATCCTCGAAGCCGGCAATCATGCGCAGCGTCGTGGACTTGCCGCAGCCCGAAGGGCCAAGAAAGGCGACAAATTCGCCCGGCTGCACCGCCAGGTCGAAGTCTGACACGGCAACGGTGCCGTCCGGATAGGTCTTGCCGACGCCTATGAGTTCAAGATCGTTCATGCCTCAGTCCGATGCTCTTGCCGGAGGGATTTGCCGCGCCGGAACAGCCAGGGGCGTTCCGGCGCGGCGGTTTCACGTCAGGCGTTCAGGAATTCGTCCCAGCGCTGGATCAGGTGGTCGTATTCGTCCGGCCACTGGTGCCAGTAAGCCACGTTGGCCGCACGCTCCTCCAGCGACCCGCCATCGCGCAGATCGCCTTCGTTGATGCCGCGTTCGGGCGCGCCGACCCAGGGCTTGCCCTCGTACCAGAAGGCGTATTTGTCCGGGTCCATCACATTCTTGATGTTGGTGCTCGGCGAATAGTAACCCTGCTCCGTGACCGCGATGGCCGGCGGGCCGGAGAGCCAGAAATTGGCGTAGGCGATCACCGCCTCGCGGTTCTGCGAACCGGCAATGAGCGATGGGCCGATCGTCCAGCCGCGCGTGCCTTCCTTCGGTGTCGCATATTTGGCGGGACGGCCCTGCGCCTTCACCGCCATGACCGCCGGCTGCCAGGCATCGGAGACAACCATTTCGCCCGAGGCCATCAGGTTGACCAGTTCTCCGAAATCGCCCCACAGGGCGCGGAACTGACCCGCCTTCTTCTTTGAAATCAGGAAGGCGGTCGCCTCGTCGATCTCCTCGACCGTCGGGTTGCCCGGATTCTTGGCTTCAAGTTCGCCAAGCGTGTTCATTGCGATGATGGCCTGGCCGATAGCGATCAGCGGATCGACGTTTAGGCCCGAACGGCCGCGCCATTTGTCGTCGAAGAGCGCCGTCCAGCTGTTGGCTTCCTCTTCGCTGACCACGTCCGGATTGTAGCCGATGGAATCGTAGTTATAGACCGCCGGCACCATGTAGAGCTTGGTCTGCTCGTCGTCGGCCCAGATCTGACCGACGATCTGTGCGCGGCGTTCCCACTTGTCGCTCTCCTTGGTGAAGGTATCGCGGATGGAATTCCAGTTCGGGATTTCAGCCGTCGGGATCGGTTCCACATTGTTCGTGGCAATGATGGCCGGCAAACGCTCGGCGATCACTTCCCAGCAATCATAGTCGCCGGCGCCCGAGAGAATGCGCGTTTGACTGTCTGGGAAAGTGGAGGCGGTTCCGGAAACGGACCCAACCCCGCTCTCGGATTTGAACATATCGAGAATGCGGTCCTGCACGGTAACCGACAGGCCTATCGTGCGGAGCTGCTGGTCGGCCAGCGATTGCGCAAAAGCGGCCTGCGAGCGCAGGAACGGTGAAAGGCCGCCCATCGCCAGAGCCGCGGCGCCAGCGCCTCCCTTTAACATTGTGCGTCTGTTCAGCATCGGGTGTCTTTTCATTTTTCAGTTCCCATTTTTGTTTGCCCAGTATTTTCAGTAACGGCCCACGACCAGGCCGCCATCCACCGTCAGCACCTGCCCCGTGAGGTAGCGTGCCGCAGGCGAAGCCAAGAAATGGATGACGTCGGCGATGTCTTCCGGTTCGCCCAACCGGCCCATGGGGATGAAGGCAGACGCCTTTTCGGCGCCTTCAGGCCCAAGTGAGTGCTTTTCGGAGAGAAGCTGCGCGGTACGGATATAGCCCGGCGCAACGCCATTGACGCGGATGCCCTGCGCGGCGAGTTCCACCGCAAGACCGCGCACAAGCCCCACCACGCCGGATTTGGCGGCAGAGTAATGCACATGCTCATCCCAGCCATAGGCGACGCCCATGATGGAGGAGAGGCAGACAATCGCCCCCGCGCCCGCCTCGCGCATGGCGGGCACAGCCGGGCGAATGACGCGCAGCATGCCCTTCAGATCGATATCGAAGGTCTGGTCCCACTTCTCGTCGCTCAATTCGCCAAGCGGCACTCGATGGGCAATGCCGGCATTCGCCACGATCACATCGATATGACCATGCTCCTCGTTGAGACGTGCGACCAGCGCATCGGCAGCTTGCGTCGAGCAGACATCGAGCGGTGCGAACTCTGCCGACCAGCCGTCGCCGACAATCTTTTCGGCAAGCACCCTGCCCTCTTTTTCCAGGACATCCGTCACCACCACATGGTCGCCCGCACGGGCAAAAGCCTCGCAGGTGGCACGACCAATGCCGATGCCGCCTCCAGTGACGAGGACAACGCGTTTTCTGGGTTTCGTTGTGGCCATGGCGTGGTGTTCTCCAGTCTTCAAAGCATCACGTCGCCGGAATTCGGACCCAGCGTCTGACCGACGAACAGCGCGCCGTCCGGCGAGGCGAGAAATGCTACGGCACCAGCGACTTCCGCCGGCTCGCCGAAACGCCCGAGCGGCAGTTCGGCGGCCTTGACCTTTTTCCAGTCGGATGAGAGCGCTTCGACCAGCGGCGTGTTGATGGGGCCGGGCGCGATGGCATTGACGCGTACGCCCCGTGCGCTCACCTCGCGGGCGAGCGACTTCGTCATGGCGATGATCGCGCCCTTGGCGCCCGCATAGTGAACGAGCTCGACCCCGCCGACCTGCCCGAGCTGCGAGGCGACATTGACGACAACGCCCTCCCCGCGCTCGAGCATGGAAGGCAGGACCGCACGCATCATCAGGAAACTGCCACGCACATGAACGGCGAACATGCGCTCGAACTCGGCGAGCGAAATTTCCGTGAACGCTGCCTGATGGCCGTGGCCGGCATTGTTGACGAGCAGATCGACAGGCCCGAAATGAGCCACGACAGCGCCGATCATCTCGCGGACGGCGTCCTCACTCGAGACATCCGCAGCGAAGGGAGCCGCCTCGCCGCCTGCGGCGTTGATCGCATCGGCCGTGCGGGCACTTGCCTCGGCCGACAGGTCGTTGACCGCGACGCGGTAGCCTTCCCGCGCCAGACGTTCGGCGATGGCCGCTCCGATACCCGACCCTGCGCCGGTGATCAGCGCGACCTTTTTCGGGGCGGTGTTCATTCGGCCTCCTCCTGTCCCTTGAAGGACTGGGCAGAGCGAACCGCTCTAAGCATCAGCAGCGCGTAGATGAGCAGGAGCGTGAAGGAGAAGAGTGTCGTGAGAACGCCGAAGGCGAAGATATTCGGATAGATCTCGACCGAGAAGGTTCCATAAATCGTCAGCGGCAGGGTCAGATCGCGGCCGGAGGTGAAGAGCGTGCGCGAGAACTCATCATAGGAAAGCGTGAAGGAGAACAGCATCGCCGATAGAACGCCCGGGAAGATCATCGGGAACGTGACCCGCCGGAAGGTCTGCACTGGCGAAACGCCGAGCGAAAGCGAGGCCTCCTCCACGCTGCGGTCGAAGCGATTGAAGATCGCAAGCATCACCAGGAAGGCAAAGGGGAATGTGTAGACAACATGGAGGACGAAGGCCGTGCCCCACCAACTGCGGTCGATGCCCAGCATGTTGGTGAGCAACGCCATGCCGAGGCCGACAAGCACCCCCGGTACGATCATGCCCAGGATCACGAGGTAGAACACAACGCCGGATGCCTTGAAGCGGGCGCGGAAGCCTTGTGCGGTCATGACGCCGAGCACGGTGGAGACGACCGTCGTCATCAGCGCGAGTGTCAGCGAGCGCAGAAGGCTGTCGCCGATGGGCAGACGCGAGATGCGCCCGGGCGGCGTCATGCCGAGCAGATGCTGGTACCAATAGGTCGACCATTCGATGATCGGGAACTGCGGGCCGCCTCCCGGTCCCTGAAAGGACAGGATCGCCAGGATGATCATCGGCCCGTAGAGGAAGAGGATGAAGACGGCGCAATAGACGCCGAGCACGGGTTTGAGAGCGCGCGCTTCCATGGCTACATCTCCTTCCTGAGGTTGACGACCCGCAAGAGCGCGGTGATGACCACGGCGATGATGACGGTGAGGATGACGCCGGCGACCGACGCGAAGGCCCATTTCAGCGAGCCGACCTGCGACACGATGATGTTGCCTAAGAGATTGACCTTGCGGCCGGACAGCGAGGCGGCGGTGGCGAATTCGCCCAGCACCATGACGGACACGAAGATCGCGCCGACGATCACGCCGGGCAGTGACAGAGGCAGAATGATCTTGAAAAAGATGCGCCCAAAACCGGCGCCCAGATCGCGCGCAGCCTCAATGATGCTCGGCTCGATGCGGCTCAGCATGAAGGTGATCGGCCCCACCATGAAGACGCAGTAAATCTGCGTCATGCCGATGAGCACTGCGAATTCGGAGAAGAGCAGCGAGGTCAGCGGCGTATCTATGATGCCGAGCTTCATGAGGATCATGTTGATAGCGCCCTCGGTACCCAGCATCGGGCGCCAGGCGATGACGCGGATCAGGAACGAGGTCCAGAAGGGAATGACGCAGATGACGAGAAGCGCCGTCTGAAGCGTCTGGTTGCGCACCATTAGGCCGATGAACAGTGCCACCGGATACCCGATCAGAAGAGTCGACAGGAGCACGATCCCCCAGATGCGCACCGTGGTCCAGGTGGATGCCAGATAGGTGGAACTGGTCAGGAAGCGCACCCAGCTGTCGGTTGTGAGCTTGGGTTCGACCGTGAAGGTGGTCTGCGTCCAGAACGATACGTAGACGACCATGATCATGGGCAGAACCATGAACAGGGCCATCCAGAGAACGCCCGGGCTGATAAGCATCAGCGCCGTGCGGCGTTCCTGGCGGCCACGGCGTTCGGCTGGCGACACGCCGTTCTCCTCGCCCATGGCGGAAGCCGCGCCGCGTATCTGCTCGCCGGCAATTTCCATTATGCGGCCCTCTCGATGAATGGGATGACGTCTTGCGGATTGAAGGAGAGCTCATAGAGTTCATCCTTCGTGAAAGCCTGCGGGGTGGGACCGCTCAGGTGAGCGACGACCTGAAGCAGGGTGCCGTCCTCCAACCGGAAGAAGGAAAGAACCGACGCACCCGTGAACTCGCTTGCGATAAAGCGCGCGCGGATTGCCGCCTCTCCGGCGGTTTGAGCGGCAGTTGCAGCGGCCGGATGCACGGAAATGCGATCGAAACGCAGCGCCACTTCGATCGGCGCACCATCGTCTGCGGCCTGGTTGCCCGGCAGCGCAAACCGCGCGCCCGCGCCTTCGAAGCCGCCTTTCACCATGCGACCGGAAAGCACGTTGTAGGCGTTCAGGTGACGCGCCACGTCGGCGCTTTTCGGCAAGGCAAAGAGGGAGGATGCCGGCCCGACCTGGGCAATGGAACCAGCGGAAAGAACGGCCACGACGTCGCCCATGAGAAGCGCCTCGGTCTCGCTGCCGGTAACGTGTAGAAAAGTCACCTTCAGGCGCTCTCGGATCGCACGCAGCTCATCGCACATGCGTTCGCGCAGATTGGCGTCGAGTGCGCCAAGCGGCTCGTCGAGCAGCACGAAGCGGGGTTCGGTGACGAGCGTGCGCGCCAGCGCCACACGCTGGCGCTGGCCGCCCGAAATCGCCGTGACCTTGCGCGCCTCAAGACCTTCAAGCCCCACCAGCCGGATGGCGTCGGCGACCCGCGCCTTCAGTTCCGACGGATCGGTTACAGGGCCCTCCTCGCGGTAACGCAGACCGAAAGCCACGTTGTCGGCCACGCTCAAATGCGGGAACAGTGCGAAGTTCTGGAAAACGAAACCGATGCCGCGCCGGTGCGGCGCAACGCCATCGAGGCGATGGCCGTCATAGATGACCTTTCCACCATCCGGCTCCTCAAAGCCCGCGATCACGCGCAGCAGAGTGGTTTTGCCGCTGCCGCTCGCACCAAGCAGCGAGACATAGGAATCATCGGGGACGTTGACGCTCAGACGGTCGAGAGCGGTGACGTCTCCGTAGCGCTTGGTGATAGAACTCAGCGAAAGCACGCTTCCCTCCAGACTAAGGATGTGTCATCATCAAAAAATGATTATGTATACAAGCACATTTTTTCTCGAGCGCGCAAGCGGGCTCAAGAAATTTCTTTTCGAGCGGCGCTGCCGCGCGACTGCACGTCTTTGTTTTCCGGGATTTTCAGCCCAAGCATGCACGCTGTGCCGCGCTTCATACGGGCATCCTCCAGGCCTTTTCGGCGTTTTCTCTATGTTCCCAACATCAAGACTAGGGAGGAAAAGGGGCACCTGTCTTTGTGCGACAGTGCGCAAATTGTTGTCACCCAGCGCATTGCGGTACAGCGCGCAACCCCGTGAAACTGCGCGTTTTCGCCCCGTCACATCTGGAGATGCGCCACGCGACCGCACAAAAATTGATCTTTGTATGCTCGAATTGTTTGCAGCCTGCTTTTTTACGATTGAAGCGCGGGACAAGACGCGCCACAACCGGGGCAGCCCCCAATGAGCCAGACCGACATGATCCCTGCCCCCGCCAACAGCCGAACACCGCTCTATCTTTCTGCGGCCGAAACCATACGCGCCAACATCAGGTCGGGCGTCCTGGAGCCCGGACTTGTGCTTCTGGAAGGCCCGATTGCGGAGGTTTTGAAAATTTCGCGCAGCTCGGTGAAGCGGGCCCTGGCGCTTCTGGAAGAGGAAGGCGCAGTCAGCCGCTTCGATGGCCGGGGCTATCTGGTCGGAACCTGCGATACGGATGCCGCACCGATACGCAAGGACATCAAGACACTCGATCTTTGGGTAGAAGAAGCTCACGACGAATCCCTCAACAGGCCAAACTGGAAGCGCATTTACGATCAGGTGGAGAGCGATGTTTCCTCCTGTCTGGTCTTCGGACAGTACCGGATCGTCGAAAACGACCTGGCGGCATATTTCGATGTCAGCCGCACAGTGATCCGCGACGTTCTAGGGCGCTTGCAAGAGCGCGGTCTCGTCACCAAAAGCTCGACTTCGCGATGGCTTGTCGGGCCGCTGACGGCGCAATCCATCAAGGACAAGTTCGAGCTTCGCATCATTCTGGAAGTCGCGGCGCTGCGCTCGGCAGCCCAGTTTATCGACAAGATCGCGCTCGAGAACCTGTGCCGGCAGATGGAGGAAACCGAGCGTGCAGGTGGTCTCATCAAAGCCGACAAGTGGTTCAGGCTCGTCAATGCCTTTATCGATCTGGCCATTCTTTCCACTCCCAATCGCGATCTGCGTCGGCTGATCGCCAACAATCGCAAGACACTGCAGGCCTCGCAGAAAGCGCTCTTCAGTCTCGGACTTGCGGGCGATGCCCTGTCGATCCGCGAAATCCGGATGATCGGCGAACTGCTCATCGTCGGAGCGACGCAGAGCGCGGCCGAGCTTCTCGAGAATCACCTCTCCAAGTCGCGCGACCGCACGATCGCGCAATTGAAGATCGTCGCCGTCCTGCCCCAGCCGGGACATCTTGCGCCCTATCTCATCGCTGTCTGAGGCGCGGCTCGCGACCCGCGCCAAATCCCGCCGGGCACTGCGGAGCCTGAAGCTCCTTCAGGAAGCCGATGCGCTTGCAGCCCACCGGCCCTGACTGCCTATTGCAAGGCCTTCCTCAAACGGTCGAGCATTGCGGCACATGCGTGCCGGGCCTCAAGCGCCTGTTCCATCGTTACCCGGCGAAAACGGGCTGGTGTGTTGGGCTGCAGCTGCCCTATAAGGTCCATATCCGCCGAAATCACCGTGCCGATCATGAAATACCCCCCGCCGGACACCGCATCCCGGTGCAGGATGATCGGCTCCGTACCGCCAGGCACCTGCACCGAACCATAGGGATAGCAGCTATCGACAATGTTCGACGGGTCGGAGCCGGCCCCGAAGGGCTGTTCGCGCTCATTGAATTCGAGCGGCGTGCCGCCACGGAAACGATAGCCCATGCGGTCGGCCTCGGGCGCCACCTTCCATTCCTCTTCGAAGAAGCGGTCAAGCGAAGCCTTCGTGACGCGGTGGTCGTAAAGGCCGGGGAGGATGCGAAGCTCGACCGGAACCGGATTTGCCCGGCGCAGGTCATCGGGAACGCTGCGGCCGGAGGTTGCACGGACTGTAGGGCGGCCGACCGGCAGTTCATCGTCTCTGGCAATGGCGCGTCCCTTGAAACCGCCCAATGCGCCGATGGGATAGGTCGACCGGCTGCCCAGCGCCACCGGCACGTCGATACCGCCTGCAACGGCGATATAGATGCGGGCGCCGGCGGTCAGGAAGTCGAAGCTCAGAACCTGCCCGGCCTTCACGGGCAGGGCTGTCCAGCCCGGCTGAATCTCACCGTCGATCCTGACGGGCATGTCGGCGCCGGTAACGGCAATCACCGTATCCTCTTCGAAGGCCAGTTGTGGCCCGACAAACACGGCCTCCAGCCCGGCAGCACTTTCTTCATTGCCGACGAGAAGATTGGCTGCCCGCATGGCATAGCGATCCATCGCCCCCGACACGGGAATGCCCAGATGGAAATAGCCGGGACGGCCGAGATCCTGCACGCTGGTCAGCAGCCCCGAATTGAGAACCTTAATCGCCATTGATCATGCCCTCCAGCCGCGCGTTGTATCCCTTGATGTCCGCGTTGAAGGCCCGCAGGTCGAACTCCACTTCACGGATTTTCGGCTTGAAGGCATTCTTCGCGACAGCTTCGACGGTGCGGTCATATTCGACCCTGTCGATGGGTTTGAACTTCACGATATCGCCCGGCCGGAAGAAGACCATGAAGTCTTCCAGATAATTGGTCTTCTGATCGGGATCGAAGATCGGCATCGGCGTGATGCCGAACATCTGGTACCCGCCGGCACCACGCACCGAATAGATGCAGGAAAAACAGCCGCCGTAACCGACGGTGTGCTTTGGCGTATCTGTGCGAGGACGCAGATATTTGGGCACCTGGATTTGGCGTTCGCGCTCGACCATCTGATACATGAACGGCAACCCGGCCACGAAGCCGACCATGGACACGAACCATGGCGAGCCCGAATGAGCGGCGATGAACGCCTCCACACTGGAATAGCCATTGATGCGCGCCGCATATTCGAGGTCCGTTCCCTGCGGATCCTGGTGGCGCTCGCGGAACCGCATCAGCGTCTCATGGGTCCAGGGGTCCTGGTAGAAGACGGGTACCTCGATGAGACGCGTCTGCAGCACGGGATCTGTATTGCCCGCCTCGGCCTCGATGGAGCGGACTTCTTCCAGAAGCGCTTCCGGGCTGATCACATCGGGATCGAATTTCACCTGAAAAGAGGCATTGGCCGGGCAGATTTCGGTCACCCCTTCGATAGCGCGCCCGGCGATGATGCGTGTCATCGAGAGGCTCTTAAAGAAGGCATCGAGCGACATTTCCTCCTCGACCTCGACGAACAGATGCTCGTCACCGCCGAATGTGTAGCGCGGCTTCATCAGGCGTTCTCCGTTTGGCTGGCGGCGGGACTCAAGGAGGTGCTCAGGGAGGCGCTCAAGGGGGTATCGGCAAGCCACCCTTCCAGATATTTCGTGTGGATGGCACCGGCGGCCACATCCGGATTCGCGGCTATCGCCAGATGCAGGGGAACCGTCGTCCTGATGCCGCCGATGGTGAGCGCCTTCAACGCCGCCTCCATGCGAGCGATTGCATCCTTGCGGTCGGCACCGTGCACGATCATCTTGCCCAGCAGGGAATCGTAGAATGGCGGCACCCAGTAGCCGTCATAGAGCATGGTGTCGAAACGAATGCCTTCGCCTTCCGGCTCCACGAGGGCGGTGACCTGCCCCGGCGAGGGCATGAAATTCTGCGTCGGATCCTCCGCGTTGATACGGCATTCGATGGCGTGGCCCGAAATGCGCACCGCCTCCTGCGGGATCGACAGTTTTTCACCGCCGGCAATACGGATCATCTCGGCAACGAGATCGATTCCCGTGATCATCTCCGTCACGGGATGCTCGACCTGGATGCGGGTGTTGACCTCGATGAAATAGAAAGCGCCAGAATCCGCGTCATAGAGATATTCCACCGTGCCGGCGCCGCGATAGCTGACGGAACGGGCGAGCGCGACGGCGCTCGCCGTGAGCGCTTCACGCACGGCAGGCGACAAGCCGAAAGCCGGCGCCTCCTCCCACACCTTCTGGCGGCGGCGCTGGAGCGAACATTCCCGCTCGAAGCAGTGGATGACGTTCTCACCGTCGCCCAATATCTGCACCTCGATGTGGCGGGCATTCTCAATCACCTTCTCGATGTAGAGACCGCCATCGCCGAAGGCTGCCTGCGCCTCGGACGCGGCCTGGGGGAACTGTTTTTCGAACTCGTCGAAATCGCGCACGATGCGGATACCCCGCCCGCCGCCGCCCGCCGCAGCCTTGATCATGACCGGAAAGCCGATCTCTCCGACCAGGGCGCGCGCCTCTTCAATGCCGGCGATACGCCCTTCGCTACCGGGAACGGTCGGCACGCCCGCCTCGCGCGCCACCCTGCGCGCGGCCACCTTGTCACCCAGGAGACGGATTGCCGAGACGTCGGGGCCAACGAAAATCATGCCTGCTGAAACGACGGCGTCGGCGAAATCCGGATTCTCTGCCAGGAACCCGTAGCCAGGATGGACCGCATCGACGCCGGCTTCACGCGCCGCCTTCATGACGGCTCCGATATCCAGATAGGATTTGGCGGCTGGTGGCGGCCCGATCAGGACCGCCTCATCGGCCATGCGCACGGCCAGAGAGTCCGCATCAGCCGCGCTGTGTGCCTGTACCGTGCGAATGCCGAGCAAGCGGGCCGCACGGATGATGCGCACCGCAATCTCGCCCCGGTTGGCAATGAGGAGGGAGCCTATCGCCATGCCCTTAGACCTCGATCTCGGCAATGACCTGACCGGCCATCACCGCATCGGCATCCTCGAGCAGAAAGCGGACGGACTTTCCACCTTCCATCGCGGAAACCTCATGGAAGCTTTTCATAACCTCGATCAGGCCGACGACATCGCCGGCTGCGACATCGTCGCCATCGACCTTGAAAGGCGGGCTATCCGGAGAGGGCTTGCGGTAGAAGACCCCGGGCATCGGCGCCCTGATTTCGACCTTGCTCATCGGCATTCCCCTTTCTTTTTCCCGGCGCTATCGGCCGAGCAATTTCGACACCGGGACGACCCTGACACCGTTTTCCTTCAACCGGCGGCGCATCGCCTCGACAATTTCCTTCGAACCCAGCGTATCGGAATGGAAGCAGATGGATTCGAACTCGACATCAACTTCCTTGCCGGAAACGGTCGTCACCGTGCCGTCCAGACAGGCCTTGACCACCTTTTCTGCAACGGCTTCGGGATCGAGCCTGCCAACACGGCGGGTGAAAACGATAGCACCGTCATCGCCATAGTCGCGATCGGCATAGAATTCGCGGATCACCGGCTGTCCGGCGGCCTTCGCGATTTCGTAGGTCGCCGAAACGCTCATGCAGAATATGGCGGTCTCTGGCTGGACAGCACGCATGTAACGTACGAAAGCGTCGGAGAATTCCGCATTGCCGGCGAGTTCCATGTAAAGCGCACCGTGCGGCTTCACATGCTGCAGATGCGCGCCATGACGCTTGGCGAATTCGCGGATCGCACCGACCTGATAGACGATATCGTTGACCAGTTCGGCGGTGCTGCCATCAATGCGGCGGCGGCCAAACCCCTGCAAATCGCGATAGCCGGGATGCGCACCGACACCGACACCATGCTCGGCAGCCATGCGCACAGTGCGGTCCATGAGGCTTGGGTCGCCGGCATGAAAGCCTGTCGCGATATTTGCGGAACTGATGAGCTTGATCAGGGCTTCGTCATCGGTCTCGCGCAGTTGCCACGCACCGAAGCCTTCGCCCATATCGCAATTGATGTCGATTGCCTCAACGGCCATGCGACGCTCCCCGTTTTCGCCCGCGACCTTTTCGGTTCTCTGCGGACTGATGTTCCACTCGCAGGCAGCCTAGGAAAACAATCGAGAGATTGGAATTTCTATTTTCAGATGCTGTAATATCAAAAAAACAGAAGACCTGGATGCGAAGGGACCGGCATGCCCATAAGCCTACGGCAAATCCGCTACTTTGTGGCAACCGCCGAACTCGGCCAGATATCGCAGGCTGCGGTGGAGCTTTCCATTTCGCAATCGGCCGTCACCACGGCGGTCCGCGAGCTGGAGCGCACGGTGAATCTGCAACTTTTCGAGCGTTCGAGCAGTGGCATGGAGCTTACGCCGGCCGGACGGGAATTCCTCTTCCATGCCTATGAAATCCTGCAGAAAGTGCATGAGGCAACGCATCTGACGGTTCCTTCGGGCAATGTGGAGGGAAGGCTCGTGGTCGCCGCGACCTATACGGTGATCGGATATTTTCTGCCCGACCATCTGCAGCGACTGCAACGCGCTTTTCCCGGCCTCGACATTCAGCTGCATGAAGTAAACCGGGAAGCGATCGAGGAAGGTTTGCTCGACGAGCGATACGACATCGCGGTGGTTTTGACCTCGAATGTGCGCGATCCGCAGATCGCCAGCGAGACCATGATGAGTTCAACACGGCGGCTGTGGGTCCCCTCACGCCACCCCTTTCTCAAGAAGGCCAGGGTCGGCCTCGCCGATGTGGCCAGCGAGCCCTACATCATGCTCACCGTAGACGAGGCGGCCAACACCTCGCTGAGCTACTGGAGCACATCCCACTACAGTCCGAACGTCAAGCTACGCACCTCTTCCGTCGAGGCGGTGCGTTCCATGGTTGCAAGCGGACAGGGTGTCGCCATCCTGTCCGACATGGTCTACCGTCCCTGGTCGCTGGAAGGACAGAGACTGGAAACCATCGTCCTTCAGGAGCCGATTCCAGCCATGAATGTAGGGTTGGCATGGGCCCGCCATGCCCGCTTCAACAAAGCCATGGAGGCATTCCGCGCCTACTTTCGGCAGGCCTTCCACATTCCGCAAATGCGCACAGACACCTCACCTGCCGCGCACCCGCATCCGGCAAAGACGGATGGAGCGGGATAGTCTCGCCTGCAGCCAAAATGTTGAGGTGGCGTTGAGGTAAAAACAAAAACCCCGGCATTGATGCGCGGGGCTTTGTGTAATCGGCTGATTTTTTTAGTATTTTTGGTTGCGGGGGCGTGCAACCAACGATACTTGCGATTGGTCGAACGCCAGATCCCCAAACTCGCCGCTTAGTGTAACTTATTGGCGCCGTTTGGGAAACCCGGCTTTCGAACTATTCATGCCTCGCATTTAGCAGCAGAGACCGGTCAGTCCCCGAACGGAGCGACAGCCGTACTGGTAACTAACTGAACAGCGCTTCCAGCGCTGCTCTATGCTCCGCATGCTTGGCCAGGTTATCCCTCTTCAGCTTCTCCAGATTGATCAACTTCCAACGCACCGCAGGAAGGTCGGCCGCCCGCGGCCGCTCGATAGCGTCGAAGTCTGGCGTGCCGTCATGCAGGCTCAGGAGAAACGTCCTGGCTTTTCCATCGAGACGAGACCGGATGTCCGCGACCAGCCGGTCGCGGGTTTCGAGAAGATCGTCGAGGCTGACCCGCATCTTCGTCATGCCCTCGAACTCTTTCGTATAGGGCTGGTCGAGGTCAATGAAGTTCGGGCTCAGCAGTTCATGCGCCGGACGGGACGAGCAGGCGATGTAGATCAGGAAGGTCCGGAACAGATCCTCTGTCAGACCTTCCTTCTCATAGAGCAGCCTGATGTCATAGAGGTCACGCGGATGCTGACGGTCCACAGCCGCGTGCAACTTGCCGCCGAACAGGTCTTCGAAGGAAACGACCTGCATCTCCGCATAACCGAATTCATCCTCCACCGCATCTGACACAGGACGCATCTCAGGATCGTGCACGACGCCGCGCATGACAGGCGAGGTCTCGATCTTGATCTCGGCGCCGCCCAGACGAGCGAGAACGCGGGTTGCACCCCCTCCTCCACCCTGGATGCGCTGCGTCTTCGCGCCGATGATGCCGCCTTCGATGGCTGCTGCGATGCGATCCATCGCCTCGTTGATCTCAGCGAGGCTTTCGCCGCGATCCCTGATCGGCAGATAGGTCAGATCAATGTCGACCGACAGACGAGGCAGATCACGGTAGAACAGGTTGATTGCCGTGCCACCTTTGAGCGCGAACACCTTTTCCTTGGCAACATGCGGGAGCAGGCGCACGAGCAGCGCGACCTGGGCTTCATAATCCTCACGCGCCATCGCCAGCCCCGGTCGCTACAAACTCCTCCGGCACCACGATACGGTAGCGCGGGTGTATCCTACCACCCGCGACCAGAGCGCGGTCGCCACGGCCGAGGTTGAATTCCCCGGGATCAAGACGTTTGCGCCAGGGATGATTGTGGCGATCGGCAAAAACGAAGAACAGCCGCTTCACCTTGATCTTCCTGCAACCGTGCAGCAGCGCCGACAGCATCTTCGGCCGCAGCGTCGTCAGGCTTTCGAACACCATGTCGAGGTTGTGAAAGCTCTCGTGGTCGGGCAACTCATCCATGGCCTCCAGAATCGCCCGTTCGGGAGACGACATTCTGAGCTGCCAGTCCCCGGGAAGGGTTTGCCCTGCATCCGTGCCGTCATCGGGAAGACCAAGCTGCGGATCTTCAAAGAGAGACCTGTTGCGTGTCTCGATCGGCGCGTTCAGCGGCAGTCTGGAGAGCCAGTTCGGTATGGCTTCACCATAGACCCAGACCGGGGCGTTGCCGCCCAGACGCAAATAGTGGCCGTGACCCTGCTGGGTGAGCGCCGTCATGCCGCCGACATGGACATCGTAGCGCATGATGTGCTGGACCGAGAGCAGGCAGATCCTCCAGTCGATCGTATCCGACGCAGAAGCGCCCGGAGACGGGCGACGGAATACGCCGCGGGTCAGACGCTCGAGCCAGCCGCGCTTGACGTAGTCACGAAAGGTCTCGTAGGCGATGCCATGCGCCGTAAGCCACGCCGCGTCGACCAGATACCCGGAGGGCACTGCATCAAGGACCTTCTTCAGGTTTTGCGCTCGTTCGGCCATCATGACGCTTATAATGGCATATTTTCAAAGGGCGCTCCATGTGTTTCTTTAAGAAATGCTCAGATCTAGCGCTTCAAGCACTCCAACCAGGGATTTTTCAAGGAAAGCACTGAGCGTACGACAGCCCCTGCAGGCTGGAACATGTCGAGCAGGGTCGAAAAGATCGACATATCTCACCGCAACGTCGACCGCATGACCAAAGCCGAAGATACGCTGTGCGCGGCGATGCAGTGACAGTCGTCGCCCATGCTGCCGTTCCGTGTTTGTGAACTCGCGACATCACAGCTTCCAGAATGCAGACCTTCAGCCTATTGTAACAGCAACCACTGCGTAAGATGGAAGGGTAGCAATGCTCGCCGATCTGAGGGAAGAAATTGGGGAACGGCCATGAAGACAGCCCCCTGTTAGTGCACAAACCAGGACAGTAAAGCATGTTCATTATTGTAACCAAGTATATTGTAGAGCACGGAAGGCACTGATGAGCTCAGACACAAATCATCGCGAGAGCATTCGCATTGCGCACCTTACCATGCTCCAAAGCGTCATTTTGCGCATGGGGTCAAATTCGTTCGCACTGAAGGCACTATCTGCAACATTCGGAAGCGCGGCGGTGGCTATTATGGCATCATCTGACAAACCTTCGCCCTACTATGCGTTCGCCGCGACTGTACCAATACTTATCTTCTGGCTAATGGACGCTCAGTATCTCCGATATGAGCGCGCATATCGGAGGCTATATGAGCACGTACGAAAAGGGGAAGAGATTGACGATTATAGCCTTGAGGCGAAACCATTTATGGCCGATACCGCCCCAGTTTTAAAGCTGGCCATCTCTTGGTCGGTTAGCTGGTTCTATTCTGCGATAATTATCTCACTCGGGATCGTTGCTGCTCTAATTTTTAAGGGTAACTAGATGGCCGGTTTGTTCAGCGCAATGGGCGCGCAAGTTGCAAAGCGCCGTGTTTTTTTCTCCTTCCACTATCAGAACGACATCTGGCGGGTGAACCAAGTTCGCCAGTCATGGCGATACAACCACGAGAACACGCGCGAAACAGAAGGGTTTTTCGACGGAAGTATTTGGGAGAGCTCGAAGCGGACTGGGCCGGATTCCTTGAAGGCACTGATCCGAGAGGGAGTAAAAAACACATCCGTGACCTGCGTTCTTGTAGGGTCTCAGACCTATCAACGTCGCTGGGTGCGTTACGAAATTGCCCGGTCCGTTGTGAAAGGAAACGGTCTTCTTGCTGTCAAAGTTCACCGCATGGGCGATAGTCAAGGTAAGGTGTCTTCGGAAGGCCCAAATCCTCTGGACTATATGGGGGTCTATCGCGCGGCCGATCGAATCTTGCTGGCAGAACACGACGGCAGCATGTGGGTCCGGTATGGCGACTACACACAAGCTTTGGAACTTCCCACCACCTGGCGGAGGCCACACGACACCAATGTGATTCAACTTTCAACTTATGCCGGCTGCTACTGCTACAAATCGCAGAACGGATCAGAAAATTTTTCGTCTTGGGTGCGACAGTCCGCTTCAGACGTCGGGAGATAGCTTTGATCAACCAGTCATCAATCCGAGCATACGCCGACAGGGCCGGAATTCGCAAGTCGGACCAAGTTGTAAACGAGGCGCTTCGAGCTGGAAAGCAGACTGCGTTCCTCTCTCACAGTCACAAAGATGCGGAGCTCGCCAAGGGTCTGCAAGGGTATCTCCAGGCGCAAGGCTGGATAGTCTACATCGATTGGGAGGATACGTCGATGCCCCCCAAACCAAATCGCGAAACGGCGCAGAAAATCAAAGATCGGATCAAGCTCTTGGGTTGGTTCATCTTCCTTGCGACCGCAAACTCCACCTCCAGTCGCTGGTGCCCTTGGGAGATCGGCTACGCAGATGGCGTGAAGCAAATTGACAAGATTGTGGTGGTGCCCACGCGCGACAGCGCAGGTAACAATCATGGCAATGAGTATATTGACTTGTACAGGCACGTTAGTACCGCCGAAGGAGGTGGCGTCGGGCTGTTCCGCCCAACGGACAAGCGAGGCGTACTCCTCGAAAGTGTAGCGCTCTAACTGAGAGAGGCGACGACACATCTACAGGTAAGCTTAAACAGCCGAAGAGCGAAAATGAAATCGACAATTACTCTATTGGCGTACCAGCGTCAGGCTCAGATTACCGACCAGCGCCGCCTCAGCGACCCTGGAATTACGTTTCCGCTTTTAGGATTATTCGGCGAGACGGGCAGTCTACTGAGCGAGGTCAAGAAAAAGCAAAGAGATTCAGTTGCATATCTTGGTTATGAGGCGTCAGTCCTTGAGGAGCTTGGCGACGTGCTCTGGTATCTTGCCGCTGTTTCGGCTCGGGCCAACCTGGGGCTGGACGAACTGGCCGTGAACATCGACCGAAGTCTAAGTGACTGGCAATCGACCGGGTCATCAGATCTGGGGTTTGACATGCTCGAAACTCAGACTTCCGGCATTGCAGCTTCCCCCTCTCCAGCCTTCGAGCGCAGGCTCCTCGCCTTAGCAGGTGAGGTTGGTCTCCTGATGACCGATCACTATGCCGGACGTTTGGAGCGAAACCGATCTGCTCTAAAGGGTAGATTGATTGCCATTCTACGTGCATTGCGTGACGCCGCCCACGAAGCGGGGATAACACTTGAGGCGGCAGCAAGAGCTAACCTGGAGAAGATATTCGACAGGTGGCCAACCGAGCGGCACTATCCGGCGCTCTTCGACGCAACGTTTCCAGTGAACGAACAGTTGCCGCGGAAACTTATTGTCGACATTGCAGAAGTTGAGGTTGCTGGACGAACCATGGCGCGATTGACTCGAGATGGTAGTCCGATGGGCGACCCTTTAACTGACAATCGCGAGGGTGACGATGACTATCGATTCCATGACGTTTTTCACTTGGCGTATGCAGCGCACCTAGGATGGTCACCGACGCTACGTCGACTTCTCCGCGTCAAAAGAAAGAGCGATGCGAGAACCGACGAAGTCCAAGACGGCGCTCGCGCGGTTTTGATTGAGGAGGGGATCGCGACTTGGATATTCAATCATGCTCAGCAACTTGCGCTGTTTGATGGCATCGATGCACTCGACTACGGGCTACTGAAATCAGTGCGCAGTTTTGTCGCGGGATATGAAGCTGAACGATGCCCCTTATGGTTGTGGGAGGAGGCGATCTTGGCAGGTTATAGGATATTCCGGCAGGTTCAAAGGCATCGTGGTGGCCGTGTTGGCATTAATCTGGCGGAACGAAGCATCTGGTTCGAAGCACCATGAATGTGCGCGCAAAAGCATTCACTGAA
This sequence comes from Nitratireductor rhodophyticola, assembly GCF_019891355.1. Taxonomy (NCBI): domain Bacteria; kingdom Pseudomonadati; phylum Pseudomonadota; class Alphaproteobacteria; order Hyphomicrobiales; family Phyllobacteriaceae; genus Nitratireductor; species Nitratireductor rhodophyticola. Next base: position 617,796 of record NZ_JAHSSF010000004.1, read on the forward strand.
GCGCTTAGCAGCGTTCAACTTGAGAATGTGTTCAACCCTTACGCAGACTTCTGTGAACTGCACGACCGACCAGATTCTGCGGCCCGCCGCCGCCAAAACCTCGAACTAAGTCTCTCGAGGGCGCTAGAGCTTAACGTCCGCACGATGTGGATCGCTCGCGATCTTGGATATCGCGGCGGGCGGCGTACTGGCTTGGCACTAACCGACGAGATGCATCTAGGCTCCTACAGTGCCCTGTTCCGAGGTCTGCCGGTAGAGAAGGCCACGAAAGGTCCAGCGATGGGTGAACGTACGGCGAGTACGGTCTGGCGTTTGCTAGCGCGGATCAACGAGCCGGTGTTCCTTTGGAACGTATTTCCGCTGCACCCTCATGAGCCAAACGAACCTATGTCGAATCGGTGCCATACAGCCCGGGAACGCAATACCTGCGGCGAGTTCTTTCACGCTATGATTAACCTTCTGCAGCCGGAAAAGATCATCGCAATCGGTGGTGACGCGCACCGTGCAGTTACGAACTTAGGTGTCAACAGCATTCAGGCCCGCCACCCAAGCTATGGCGGACAGAATGTCTTTATTCGGCAGATCGAAGCAGCCTACGGATTGGCGTCAGAAGAGGCGCCAAGTTTATTTTCGCAGCGAGTCTCATGAATAGATTATCACCGCACCATCGATCGCGATCACGCCAAATCCCGACACCGGGATTACACGCATCCTAATCTTTAGGAGGCCGAGGCTTGGCGCGCGCGCAAAAGGGACTAAGCTGGAATAGGAAAGGCATTCTTGATGAGCGGTGCACCCGCATACAGGCTTGTACTTGAAGGTGAGACGTCGCGATTCGATGCCGTCCTGCGACGAGCCATCGTGGACGCGTTAGAGCCGTTCGGCTTGAAGCTTGGTGACGAAGTCGCCTTGCATTTTGCATCGAAGTCACTCGCGGCCATTGCTCCAGGCGACGCGAAAGTTGTCCTTTTTTTCGGAAGCCCCACCGTGCGGGAGACCGTCAAGCCATTAATTGCCCCAACTGACTTGCTGATACCGGTTGTCTCCGATCTATCCGCTTGCAGTTCAGAGTTGCCGCCAGAGGTATCCGCGTTCAACGCACTTCAATACGCAGGCGGCTCGGAGCCGCAAGCGGCTGCGCTCGCCTCAGCCGTTCTGGAGACCTTGGGCCTAATGCCCACCAAGCGGCGCATCTTTCTGAGCTATCGTCGCGCTGAAGCACGTGAGGTGGCCTTGCAGCTCCATGACGCGCTACGTGCTCGCCAGTTTAGCGTTTTCCTTGACACACACGAGATCCGATATGGAGGCCGCTTCCAGGATGCCCTTTGGCACCAGCTCAGCGACTGCGACGTACTACTGATGCTCGACACGAAAGGCTACTTTGTAAGTCGCTGGACAGAGGAGGAATTCGGGCGGGCTGGGAACATGCGCCTTGGTATCCTTCGTGTAGGCTTCCCCGGCGTGAGCCCAGCACCCGCGACAACGCTCACGACGACGGTCGCGCTCTCCGAGGTCGACCTCGGATCAAACGGACGTCTAAGTGACGATGCCATCGATCGCATCGGAGATGCGCTGGAACGGTTTCGTGCCCGAAGCGTGGCGGCGCGGCTCGACAACATGCTCGGAACACTCCGACTCGCCGTCGAAAAGCGCGGTGGAACGATCACTAACCCTGGGCCTCTCAAACGAGTCTCGATAAACCTCCCGCGTCCGACGCTCGGCGGCATTGCCGAACTGACCGTCTATCCCGCGGTCGGCGTTCCCACCTCGGACGCTGTGGAGCGCATCGCCAAGGACGCGGATTCCGAGTGCGCTCTCCTCTACGATGGCCAGAGCCTACTTCAAAGCTGGATCGATCATCTTGAATGGTTCGCGGGGGGCATCGAACGGTTCCGTTGGATTCGCGCCGACAATCCGGAACCGATGCTCAAGGAACTCGAACCATGAGCGATCGCGGTGCAATTTTTTTGTCGGCGAGCGTGCCTCAGCCAAACCGGCGCGGGTTCGAGAACTTCGATCCAGTACTCGTGTGCTCGGCCATTCACGCTTTCGTGGAGGTCGTGCTCGGTCGACGGCTTCTTGTCTGGGGCGGACAGCCGGCAATCACGCCGATCATCTGGGAAGCTGCGCGGCGGCTCGACGTTCCATATGAGCGCAGCGTCCTGCTGTATCAAAGCGCGTTCTTTAAGGATCGCTATCCGGAGGCGAATCTACGGTTTGACAACTGGGTAGAAGTAGCTGCTGTGGAAGGGGACATGCATGCGAGCCTCAGACGAATGCGAGCACGCATGTTTAGCGACCATCCCTACGAAGCAGCAGTCTTCATTGGCGGGATGGAAGGTGTGGTCGAGGAATTCGAAGCTTTTCGGGAAGTTGTGCCGAAGGCTCGGTTAATTCCACTGCCCGCTCCAGGAGGAGTATCGCGCGAGCTCTTTGAGCGTGTGGAGAGCTTGCCGAGCGAGATGCGCACACGGACCGACTTCACTTATTGGCTCTATCGGCTCCTCGAGATCGACCCGTCTGAGCCACGCGTAATGGCGGGCATTTGAATTGGCGGCATTGACAGTGGCCCGAAACGGGTTTTGGCCGGTACCCTGCGAAGGTACGGATAGGCTGCAATTTCTACACCCATACGAACTAACGACAGCCAGCTCCACTTCTACGGCATGAATGGCTCAACCACTTCATCAATGATCTTATTGGATCCGCTTGAAAACCTCGCGGAACTCAGCCGGAACTGGAATGGGTCATTGACTATTATGCTGCCCGCACGGTGGGCTTCTTTCTGGAACCAAGATAACAAGGGCTCCGCGGCTTGCATCGAAAACCTGCGATGGTTCCTCCCATTGCTGTAGCCGATCGAAGATAAAACATTGCTAGGAATTAATGGTGCCGAAGCACCAAAATAGTTGAACTGGTCAGAAATCAAAACGCGATTTGCCTGGGTATCGGTCTTGATATTGGATGCATCCGGGGACCCATCCGGGTGACTATGGTGCGAGTCCTCCTGCTGCCACCCCGCATTGTCATTATCTCGATGATAAATATTGTCACCGAGCATCATCACACGACTACCGTTCCGAAGTGGTTTCTTCACCTCGAAACGAGAATCCAACCAATATTCATCAAAAGTCATTATTTCCGTGACGCGCATACCAAAAATGCAGCGGCCAGGCTCCGCTAGTGCACTGCCCGCCACTCCAATCACCCAGTCTCCGGTCTGCGCTACTGCTCGAATTCTGGGTTTGCAGCACGCAAGGGTACAAAACCCGTGAAAAGGGTTCGGAGCGAATCCGAAGTCACGTGCAACGACGTAAACAAACACACTCTCAGCAAGCTTCTTTTTCATTAGCACCGTGACGTCGACATCGCGTGAACTGATTGACGCAGATCGCCTGAGGGGTCCTCGAAACGAGTATTCTTCCCCTCGATTGCACCTACGATACTTCTAGTACTCCATTTAACAATGGCTTGACCGTAATCATCGAGTGCTTTCGGCACGTTTGCTTCAGTTCCACCGTGAAGATATACACCAACGATGCGTTTTCCGAGCTTGTGAGCCTGCTCGATCTCCCAATTCACCCAAGGTCGAGTGTGAGTCTTTGGACCAATCAAAACAACCACTGTCGAGGCCCAACGCATCTTCATGCGTAGGAGCCGCTTGATCGTATTGTCACTCACGCGACCTTCTTTCACACGTCGCTCGTTGGCCGGCTTCATGCGTACCGAAGAGTTGCGCACATGATAGTCACCACGACCGAGCATGCGCTGGAAGCTGTCCACATGGCTGTCATCGCCGTGGTGGTGGCTAATAAAGACATTCTTCTGCGTCGACACCTTAGCCTCCGTCAATTGGATCGCTGCGTGAAGTTTGATGAAGAAGGCCGATCATTTCAAGACAGAATGTTCTACATTTGTTTTCTCCTCCTGTGGTGTCGGCAGTCGGCCACCGCACTGCCAACTCTCCGCATCCGCCAAACATCACGGACACCTGCCAAAGCACTCGCTGTGGGCCGCTTGAACGTTGCTCTTAAGAGATTGCCGCAGCTGTCGTATGGCGCTGCTGGCCGGCAGATCCTCATATCCGCCGGAGCAGCAGCCCCCGACTCAGAATCTGCTCTACGCTGCCTCCCAGACCTGGTTGAGAATCCTTGCGGCGATCTCTGCCTTGTCCTGCGGCAGGAACCGACCGTAATGCTGGGCGACCATCTCTGCCGTGTCCTGGATGGCGTAACTGGCCTGCTCGTAGGAGCCTGTCTGCTTGAGGATATGCGTCGCCAGCACATCACGGACATTGTGGGGGCCGTGAGGGAGAAGGCCTTTGATCGCCCCCTTCCCGGTCCAGGGGTTGTAGATTCCGTAGCGCTGGATCGCCGTGCGCCAGGCCTCGTAGAAGGTGTTCTGACAATAAGCTGCGTTGGTGCTGGTCATCTTCGCGGTCTTGACGAAGAAGGTGCCAGGATCAGCCGCCGGCCCAATCAGGCACGCCCGATGCCTCTCGATCCACGACTCGATTATCTCGTAGAGCCTGCCGAGATCCGGCAGGATCAGCCGGAATGGCTTCGCCCCGAAGAACGAGGAGTTGGCGTTCTTGAACGCCACCGAGGGGATCAGGATTTCCCAGCCTTGATCGCGCGTGCTCCAGCGCAGCTCGCCGCGCTTCATATCCTCGAGCCGACGCTCCGCGGTCGGAAGGCCGCCCCGTTTGCAAAGCAGGAGTTCACGCAGGTTTTTTTGACGCAGACCTGTATGCAGGCCAATGCGTAGCAATAGGAACGCCCGAACCGCTTCGGCGGCCGAGCGCGGGTGATGCCGCTCATTCGGCATGCGGCGCAGGATCTCCTCGGTGATCTTGCGATATTCACCAACCGGGCTGGAGGCTTCTAGCACCGGCAAGATCGGCTCGAACGGATCACGATGGATGCGCGCCACGCGGTCGATCTCCTTGATACGGCGCCGGGCTTGCTTGTACATCCGGTCACACGCTCCGTCCCAGTCGGCGCGGACCGTAGCAATATCCTGTTCTGAGATCAGGCCGTCGATCACCCGCAGGTTGCCAGCCAAGCGTGGCGTCTGGCGCAACCATCCTGTCTCCTCACGGCAGAACGCTGCGGCAATCGACAGCAGATCGATCTCCCATTTGGTATAGAAGCCGCGACGCCGCTCGCGCCATTGGAGATACCAGTCCCAGACCTGCGGAAAAATCATCATGGCGAATGTCAGTAGCCTGGGATGGGCACCAAAGCCCTGAACCTCGCTTTTCTGTGGAGCGGCGAAGGCGCCGAACCAGAGTCCGAAGTGCTCGACTTTCTGGGACGCCGTTTCCTCACCCCAGACCCCGTTTCGCTGCAAACCGAAGGCCGCAAAGGTCGAGGTCTTGAAGCGGAGGATTTCCGCCATCTCGTCGTTCAGCCGCTTCGGAGCGTTGATGATGCCGGATTCGCCTTCGACCGTGGCAATCGAAGACTTGCGGCGCGGCCCCGAGGCGCAGGCGAAGCGGACAGCATACCGCTGGCGCATCATTGCTGCCTGATATCGTCGATAGTCAGTCGAGCCGCTGACGATGACATTCCGGACCCAGTCGAGGATCTGCGTCTGTTCGCTTCTGGGCCTCCGGTTGAAGTCATCCGGCAAGTGCCAGGCGAGCCGGCGCCGCTCGGCAGGGGCTATTTCGTCCAGGTTGAAGTCCCCCGGAGCCCGTTCAGCTCCTCCCATCTTCGCCGCGAAATATCCCTCCGGCAGCCGGTAGCGCCGTTCGACCCATTGAAGGATTTCCAAGCTGATCGCGGCCCGTGGCGCCTTCGCCCCCCTACCCCATGTCATCAAGGTGCTGCGATGCACGCCATCTTCGGGCCGCACCACAGCATTGTAGAGATGATAGATGGTTTCGCCATGACGGGCGGCATGCAAACGCAAGGCGACGCCAAAACTGTCGGGCTCGTCCCTTGTGCTTTCCAGCGGCTCCGGGAACTCGACGATGGGCTTCGGCCGTCGTCCGGGTCGTTTACCCTTTCGCACGGAGGACGATGGCGACGGGGAAGCCGGCACCTTTCTGTGTGCCCCCGCAGTTCCCGTTGCCGGCGCTCGTTTCGCCGCTGATTTCGGCTCAGAGCGCAGCCGATACTCGGCAACCGCCCTGGCGACAGCATCGAAGATGGGCTGAAGACTGGAGCGGACATGCGCCAGACGCGAGGCATCCATCCCCAGCCGCTCCGCCAGTATTTTGAGATCCAGACCACTGCCTCGGTAGGGCGGATATTCGTTTCGCTCGAGCAGGTCCGCGAGGCATTCTTGCAATGTGCGCACTTCGCCCGGAGTGAGCAGCGGGGCAAGCCTCAAGTCGCAATAGTCTGCAATCCTGCGCGGCGTGAGAGCTGAACGTGTTGATTTCATTATGTGTCTTCCAATAGTCGCGGGACGGCGGGACTATCGGAAGAGAGCAAAGTGCAAAAGGACCTACAGGGTCCGCATGACCGATCACGGCCAAGGAAAGCCGATTTGAACCTGCACATTCAGCGGCGTAGCTTGTCGTAGCAGATCGTAGGTTGTAGGGGTTTGGCGTGCATTGGAA
>NZ_JAHSSF010000006.1:0-220847 GCF_019891355.1 Nitratireductor rhodophyticola
GCAGCGAGCCGACCCAGAATGCGGCAATGGCGACGTGCAGCAGAAGAGGCGGAACCGTCAGCTTGGGCGGCCCCGCAGTAACAACGTGTCCACTGAGCGCAAAGCTCGCCAGGACCAAGATCGAGCCTACCGCGGAAATGCTCAGCGTTATTGCCGATCGGGCAGTCCGGACGGCAATCCAGATCAGGGCGAAGCCCATGATTGCGGAGATCGCCGTTCGTCCGAAGGGCGACTTGGCTCCGATCAACCAGGTCTCTGCATCGAGCAGGAAGCCGGGAGGGCCTCCTAGCAGCATGCCGCCCTGCAGACCGAGCCCGATCAACGCGGCGGTGACGCCGGTGACGGACGACACAGCGATGATGCGCCGCGTTGCGTGTCGAAGATGATCGGATGGCTTAGCAACAAGGAGGAGCGCCACCCCGCCGACCGCTCCAAACATCCCGAAATACAGGGCCACTCGGATCGCGAGGAACGCATATCGCCAGACGGATGGTTCACTCGCCGCCTGCTCCCCCGGTGCGCGCGCCGCCTGCTCCCCCGCTACCTGGCCGGAGATCTTCCCGAAGCTGAAGATCATAGAGCCAGCGACGGGATGTCCGTCGAGCGACATTACGTGGTAGCTGACCGTGTAGGTGCCTTCGACCAGCGAGGCGGGGAGCCCGAGGCGGAGTTCGCCGTCGTCGCTTCGGGTGCCATCCGACACGAGGACATCGCGGCCGGCCGGGTCGAGAATCTGAGCCCGCACGAGCGACACCGGCTCGTTAAAGCGGACAATGACCTCCGGCGGGGCGTCCGCCAAAACCACACCGTCGGGCGGATCGGCGCCGGTCACGACGGCATGGGCATGCACCGCTCCCGCTCCTGCAATGAGCAGGAGGAGCGGCAGGATAAGGAGCCGTATGCCCTTGAACATCCGATCAATCCTGACAGATGGTGCTTATTTCCCGGCCGGAGCCGTCAGTGTGACGGCGGGCGCAGGCTCCTGGAGATCCTCGACGCTCTGCCCTGCGGCGGGCACCTGGATCCATCGGCTGACAGCTGAACCGCACTCCTGGATGCTAGGAAAATAGATGATCTGTCCGACTTGCCCCTCCGGCAATTGGGCACGGAAGACGAACTCGTCGTACCATTCATCGGGAAGGCTGCCGCCGCTCCAGGTGATCTCGCGAACGCCTTCGGTGAGGGTCCGGTCACGGTACTGCACCGGCTCGGAATAGGCGGCGACGGAAGTCTCGAGCGTCCAACCCGGCTTCGGCATAGGCTTGACGGCAACGACACCTTCAGGGATCTGCACGCGGACGGCAGTGGTGGGAGCGCCTTCGCAGCCGTGTCCCACACGAATGACCCCCTTGTAGGTGCTCCCCGCAGGCGCCTCCGCGGTTTCCAGGGTGAGGTGTGCCAGAGCGGGGCTGGCTGCGAACATCAGAGCAGAAAGAAGCGCAAGTTTCTTGATGGTCATCGTTGTCTCCGAATAGTTGGTTGGTGTTGAGGGTTGCGCCCGGCTCCAGCTGTGCCAGGCGCGAGCGTGTCAATGAGGCATTCCGTCGGTCCTTCTTGTGTCGAGCCTTTTCGGCGTTTCAAACTTCGCCGCCATTGCGGGCGCGTTGAACGTCCGATGCGTTCCCAGATCCTGCGGCGAAGGGCCATGGTCTTGTCGTGGCGAAGGCCTCCCTGATCATGATGAGTCGACGTAGGAGAGGACCGTCGCCATCCCGGTCGGCAGGTGGTAAGCGTTGTGGCAGTGAATGAGCCACTGGCCGGGATTGTCGGCGGTGAAGTCGACGTCGATCCGTTGACCGGGCGGGACGAGGAGGGTGTCCTTGATTGCGCCGTGTTTGATGTTCGCGACCGGCGGACCCCTGCCATAATTGGCGGCGACAGAGCGGATCGCGAAGCTGTGCCCGTGCAGATGCACCGGGTGATACATCGGTGTCTGGTTAATCAGCGCCAAGCGTACGCGCTGTCCGTAGCGGACCTCGAGCGGCGTGATCCCGTCGAAGGGCGCGTGCGGGTGGTAGGTCTCGGCGTTGATGCGCCATGCAAACTCTTCCATATCGCCCGTGAGGTAGACCAAGTGGGTCACGTCCGGATCCCGTGCGGACACGCGCACCGGGGCCGTCGCCGCCATGTCGGTGAGCGCCAGAACCCGGCCAGCGAGCTCGCGCGGCGCGGCATCCGGCGGAGGGGCGGCACCCCTACCGGTGCGTACGACGCCCATCGCCTGTGCCAATCTGCCTTCCGCCACGGCAACCAGCGGGAAGACGCCGTCGTCCAGCGTGACCATCAGGTCGTAGCGCTCGCCCGAGGAGATCAGCAGAGTGTCCACGTCCACGGGCCGCATCGGGAAGCCGTCGCTGTGCGTCACGGTGAGCCGGTGCCCACCCAAGGCAATGCGGAAAACCGTGGCGCCGGCAGCGTTGATAATCCGGAACCGGGCCCGCTGCCCCGGCTTGGCGTTGAAGGTTTGTGGGGCGGTGGGCAGGCGTCCGTTGAGCAGGTAGAATGGATATTCCCGCTGCCGGACGCACCGAGGCAGGCTATCGCCTCTACACCAATAAGGACGTCAACACACTGCGCTTCATCCATCGTGCCCGACAACTGGGGTTTTCGATGGAAGATATCCGCCGGCTCTTGGGGTTGTGGCAGGACGACAGCCGCACGAGTATGGACGTCAAGGCGCTCGCGCGGGCCCACATCAGCGTTCTCGATGAGAAGCTGGCGAAACTCAAGGCTATGAAGCGGACACTAAAGCACCTCATTGACCATTGTGAGGGTGATGAACGCCCGGATTGTCCGATCCTGGACGATCTGGCGGGAGAAGACACCGAGCTTCCACCCGGCCAAGTCGGGCCACGGTTCAATTAATGGTCTCCTGCTCACTGTCCTCTTGGATTTGCCGGCACGTTACGCGTAAGGATCAGGATCACTCCAAGCGCACCGGACAGGATAATCGGCGTGGAGTACATATGCAGCATGACCAGGCCGCTATGTTCGGAAAGGTAGCACGCGACTGACAGCAGAGCGTACATCCCAAATAAGGAGGCAAGAACAGCAAGGAGGATTTTGGACGCCAGTATGAACATAAGGGGAAGGTGCATCATTTGAGGTCCAGATCAAGGAGGCCGTGACCGAGTGCCGAACGAAAGCCGTTCAAGTTTGCGTTACATCGCGATGCTCAACGTTTGGGGTATCCTTTCACTGCGCATGCTGGCGCAAGTCCCACCTCTATGGCGGCCGTCAACGCATCCGGAACTTATCCGTCAAGGTGGGCAACTCGCGGCGGTTACGATCCGTCGTTCCGCAAGGCGTTGATGCAGGTCGCGGGATCTGTCGACGAGGCTTGGCTCATGGCCGGCGCCAAAGTGTCTGTCCATGATGTCGAACAGCTCTAAGCCAACACGCAGGATCCCGCGATCGACGCCGAGATCGAGGGCAATCTCAAGCTCGCCCAAGCGCGGCGGATCAACGGCACGCCGGGCTTCGTCGCCGGCGATGAAATCCTGCGCGGCGCCACCCCTCGAAATCATCGGCCTTGAAAGGAGATGATACGATGAGCGTCATACTGGTCTTTCTCTTCATGATCATTAGCTTTGCAGTGTGGTGGCTCGCCCGCCAAAGAATCCTGTCGAAGCCGTGGCTGGAACCTGGAGTGGCTGGGCCGTATGCGCATGGACACTATCAGTGCCGTTTTTTCTCGATCTGCGGATTTGTGGTTAGCGGCGGCCACCGTAAAACCTCCAGCGGGTTGAGGTGCAAGCCGCTCCGTCAATCGTCCGTTAATCATGCTGACGAACAATAGATATGTTGCTATCAGGAGCGGGGGACAGTTCACGCTGCAAAGTGCTGGTCCTTCGTGATGCTGCAAACAGGAAGGGGTTATCTTGATCTCGATGCTGCTCAGACTCGTCTCGCTTGCCTTACTGGCAGCGCTGGTATCGGGATGCGTCTCATCCGTTCTCAATGTCGACAAAAAGGCCGCGCAACCAATTCCCACCAGGCTGGTTAACGAGATGGGTGGGAAGGGAATGTCGCCGACGGACCCAATCCTCGTTCGCATCTTCAAGCAGGAGAGCGAACTCGAGATTTGGAAACGCGACCAGACCGGCCGCTACGCGCTGTTGAAGACCTATCCGATGTGTCGATGGTCGGGAAAGCTCGGACCCAAAACGCGTGAAGGCGATAGGCAGGCGCCGGAGGGCTTCTACCACGTTTCCGCCGGCATGCTTAATCCGAATTCCCAATACTATCTCTCGTTCAATCTCGGCTATCCAAACAGGCTCGAGGACGCGCTTGGCTATACCGGTGATGCGCTGATGGTGCATGGCGCCTGTTCATCGTCGGGTTGCTATGCCTTGACCGACGAGGGGGTGGCGGAAATCTATGCTGTCGCGCGCGAAGCTTTGGAGGGCGGACAAAGGGTCATTCAGGTTCAGGCGTTCCCGTTCCGGATGACCCCTGAGAACATGGCGAAGAACCGCGGCGATCCCAATTTCGAATTCTGGATGAATCTGAAGGGCGGTTACGATATTTTCGAGGTGACCCGACGCCCGCCGAAGGTGTCGTATTGCGGCGGGCGGTACGTCTTCGATGCACGGTTCAAGGACGGCGAACCGGCAGATCCTCTTGCGGCTTGTCCACCCACGGTGACAGCTAAGAACCCAGCAGTGGCATCGCGTGCCGAAGCGGATTGGCTTGCGATGGAGCAATTGCTGTCGGCAAGCACCACGCTCTCAGCGCACGCCTACGTGGATGGTGGCATGCACCCCTATTTCCGCGAGTTGCTTGGGCGAATTGGTCCGGAGGCGTTGTCAAAGAGGACGTCGGTGAGTTCCGTCCCGGTAAGCCGGCCCGAGGCAGCGCTCGCCGATACCCATGTCGAGGGAGAATAGCGAACGACACTGCTGCGTCATTTCACAAGCCATGCCGTCGGCAAGATCAGCGCAAGCAAAATCGGTTGGTGCAGCAGATAGATCATCAGGCTGTGCCGTCCCAACCAGCCGAGCGCCATCACCGTCGGACCTGCGGGCTCGTGCTTCAGAAACCAGGTGTCGTATCCGCGCGCGATGCCGGCCTTTGTAAGGCCCAGGCCCATAAGCGTGAGACCAGCCCATGGAAAGATCGGCACGTAGTCATTGCTGATGGGCGGGGTTTCCGCAAAACCGATCCACGCAAGCCAGCGTGCGTCGAAAAGCGAATCCGAAAAAAGTGAAGGGAAGATCAGCATCGCGGCGCCCGCGCCGAAACTCGTCAGTGCGGGAAGCGGGACAAAGAAGACGCCGATCAAGCTCGCGGCTGCTATGGCATGCAATATCCCGAAATAGATGAAGGCTTCAGGAAATACCAGCCGCGTAGCTGCCGAGATGGCCACCGCGGCCGCCACGATAACCCAAAGCCGATTGAAGAACGGACGCCATCGGATCCGGCTTCCGTGCGCCAATGCAAGGCTCACGCCCACTAGAACCATGAATGTTCCGGCGAGCGAGCGACCGAACAGCAGCCAGGCCGGATGGCGTGACAGGTTCCCTGGCAAGAGGCCTGAAAAATCGAGATCCCAACCAATATGGAACAGAACGACGCCGGCAATTGCCAAACCACGCAGGGCATCAATGGAACGCAAGCGCGCGCGCAGCGGTTCGGTCAACAAAGTACTCCCTGTTGCTGGAATCACTTCACGGGAAGATTGACCCTCATCCCGCTAGAGGTTCAACCCTGCCCTCACAACAAACTCAATCCTTCAAGAGCACCTGCTTTCGGCGTAGATTCAGCTTTGTTTAACCATGCTGCTGCTTTAATTCGATATCATGGTCCGAGCCGTCGTTGCGATACTGCTGGCACTTGCGCTTTCCGTCCACGCGGCAACCTGGGCGGTCGCCGCGACATCGGGCGTGGGCATGGTATCCGACTTCGAGATCACGACCGATTTCCAGGCCGCACAAACCACTGCTCAAAGCGTGTGCAGTCTCAGCGACCCTGCAGAAGGGGGCAGCACTGAAGACGACGGTGTGCAGCCCAGTCAGCATGTTTCGCCATACCAGGATCACTGCGGATGGCTTGCCCCCACCATGCAGATGCGCCTCTGCGGGGCCATGAATGAAGCGCCCCACCCTGCGCTCGCACGATTGGTTTCGTTGCCCATTTTGGTCTCGGTACCACCGCCCCAGGAAAACAACGCCTCAGAACGCAGAGCCTCCCGCCGTCTCTAGGAACTGCCGCAACGGCGCATGTCTGCTGCCCGAGTAGTCCCCCGGCGGCGACAGAATACGCTTTGGCGGATCGAGAGATCGTCCCGCCGGCGCGTGTCGGGCTCTCCCGAAAAGGTCCCGCTATTCCCAAACATTTTTTCAAAGAGTGTCGTCTTGAGCAAAAACATGCAATTCAACGAAGCCCGCCGGAGCTTCCTGACAGCCTCCGCTGCCGCGAGCGTCCTCGCTCTCGGCGGATGCGCGACGGTCGAGACGAAGGATTCCGCTCCGGCGGAACCCGAGATCGATCGCTCCTATCTTTCGATGTATCGCGCGATGCCGGAGGAAAAATTCCCGATTCCGGCGGTCGATCTGTCAAAAGTCGACCCGAAATTCTATCGGCGCCTGGTCGATGATCCGACCGGCGAAACACCGGGAACGATCGTCGTCGATACGAGATCCTTCTTCCTCTACCTCGTGCGGCCGGGCGGAAAGGCGCTGCGATACGGTGTCGGATTGGGAAGGGCCGGCTTCGAATGGTCCGGGCACGGCGTCATTGCCTGGAAGCAGAAATGGCCCAAATGGACGCCGCCGGACGAGATGATCGAGCGGCAGCCCGAACTGGAAAAATATAGTGTGCGAAACGGTGGGATGCCTCCCGGCCTGGACAACCCCTTGGGTTCGCGGGCGCTCTACATCTTCCAGAACGGCAAAGACACTCTCTACAGGCTGCACGGAACACCCGAATACTGGACGATCGGCAAGGCGGTTTCCAGTGGTTGCGTGCGTCTTCTGAATCAGGACGTGATCGACCTTTATGAACGGGTCCCCGCCAATACCCCAATAGTCGTCCGCAACGGGACAGGAGTTCATGCCTAAGCACAATCGCTTGTCTCTCCAGCCCCTAGAGGATGCATCATCTGCGAATCGCATGAAGGAATATCCAATGATACGTCGCCAATTCATCGCAGGCGCAGTGATGCTGGCCATCGCCGGCATCGCAGCCCCAGCCCTTGCCCAACCCACGATGGAGCAGTTGCTTGCGCCCGTGAAGCTCGAAGAACGCCGCCAGCGCCCGGCACCTGATTGCGAGGGGGTTTCACCGCGAATTCGGGCGGCCCTCGAGGCGGCGGAAGCAAGGCATATCATCGCCGAACTGCGCGCGAAGGCCAGGATCGAGAAGCTGATCCCGGATGTATCGCCGCCTGCCTCGAACGATGATCATAAAGATTGATGACTGCCGTTTTGCAGAACTCTTTCCATTCTGAAACCATGGGCGGGGGCAAGATGATTGATCGACGCATATTCGTCCTTTCTGTCGCGGCAATTTTGGCTGTGCCTGGGGCGGCGCATGCGCATCCGGCGAAAAAGCCGGTCGCACTCGACCCGCGCTTTCTGCCGCAACTGGTCGACATATCGGTTGAACATGAAGTCGGAACGCTCGTGGTCGACCCGAACAACCGGTTCCTCTACCTTGTCGAAAAGCTAGGAATCGCCCGCCGCTACGGTATCGGCGTCGGCCGCGCCGGGCTATCATTCACCGGCACCGCAGTGGTGGGACGCAAGGCGAAATGGCCGAGCTGGCGGCCGACCAAGAACATGATCCGGCGCGATCCGCAGAAATACGCCAAATACGCCGACGGCGTTCCAGGCGGACCGACAAATCCGCTCGGCTCACGCGCCCTGTATCTCTACCGGGATGGCAGAGATACGCTCTACCGCATTCACGGCACGACCGAACCGTCAAGCATCGGCAAGGCGGTCTCCAACGGATGCATCCGCATGCTGAACGAGCATGTCGAGGACCTATTTGAGCGAGTTCCGGTCGGCACGAAGGTCGTGGTGCTTGAGTGATGTCGAAATTCGTGCTGGTCATCGGCGCCGGTCAGGCGGGCCTTGCGACCGGATACCACCTCCGAAAAGCTGGGCTGCCGTTCCAGATTGTCGATGCTGCCGGCCGGGTCAGCGACAGCTGGAGAAATCGCTACGCTTCGCTCACGCTGTTCACTCCGCGTCAGTTCAGCGCCTTGCCTGGACTGCTTCACACCGGAAACCGGGAGCTCTATCCCTCTCGAGACGAGTTCGCCGATTATCTGCAATCCTACGTTGCCCATTTCGATCTGCCGATCCGCCTCGATAGTCGCATCGTCCGGCTGGTCAAGGAGGCCACAGGCGGTTTCGAGGCGCAACTGCAGAACGGGGAACGAATTCGTGCCACACATGTTGTGATTGCCACAGGCGCATTCCAAAAGCCCATAATCCCTTCAACCGCATCGCAATTCGCACCCGACGTTGTTCAGTTCACAGGCGATTCCTACAGGGATCCGTCCCAGGTTCCGGCCGGGCCTGTACTGGTGGTTGGCGATGGAGCGACCGGGAGGGATATCGCAGCTGAGCTTTCCGCAGGCCACACCACATTTCTCTCCGTCGGCAAGCCACGAAAGCTGTTTCCCGAACGCATCCTGGGCAAGAGCGCCTGGTGGTGGCTGCACTGGTCCGGCTTGATGCAAGCGCCGAAAGAGTCGCGCCTGGGGCGCTACATGCAGAAAGCGGATCCCTTTCCCGACCGGGACCGAAATCTCGACAGCCTGGCGCGCAACGGTGTCCGGATCATGCCGCGACTTATGAGTGCCGCCGGCTCCATCGCACAATTCTCCGACGGATCGGCGACGGAGGTTGTCTCGGTCGTGTGGGCGGTCGGCTTTCGCGATGACAGCTCTTGGGTCGAAATCGCAGGTGCGGGCGGTTCCAACGGATCATTTGTTCACACCGAAGGCGTATCCGAAATCCCGAATCTGTTCTTCGTCGGGAGACCTTGGCAGCGAAATCGCGCTTCGGCGTTGATCATGGGAGCGGGACCCGATGCGGCCGCGATCGTAAAACGGATCGTTTGTTTAGTCACGGCCCCTTGGCCATAACAGCACATCCTCGCCCGAATGGGTCTCTGAGGTCATCGGGACCAGCTGCCGTCGGTGAGCGTGCGGTGAAGATTGCCGTCATGGTTCGCATGATCCACGCGGCCGGCCTCGACATTGAGATAGCCGTTCTCGTTGTTCTTGAGCGCCTTGATGGCGGTCTCGGTCATCTCGGCCAGCGACGGCTCGCCGGTACGGTCATGCTCGTAATTCATATGCGAGGACTCGAACAGGCCGAGGATCGGGGCGTTGCTGCCCTCCGTGTTCAGTTTCGCAAAGGTCCTGTCATCCCAGACATATTGCCCGCCGAGTGTCTTGACCTCCTCGACGAGGCCGACGAGCTGACCGACGACGCCGACACGCTGATCATCGTCACTGCCGACCATGAACATGCGATCGCCTTCAACGGCTATTGTGGACGCAGTTCGGCGGTCACGGGCCTGTGCTATGGGATTGATGATGAGGGCACCAAGCATCTCGACACGCTGAACAACGGCATCGACGGTAAGCCCTGCACGGTGGCCGGCTATCTGAACGGCCACCGGCTCGATCCTGCATGAGCAGAGTGACGGCGCCTATTCCGGTTCGCGCCCCGACTTGACCAACGAGGAGACGATGGACCCGGACTATCTGCAGCAGGCGCGATGCACGGTCTTGGCGTAGACTGCAGCGGGCGTGGCGTGGGTGATGCGAGCGGCGGCCACGACGCCCACCGACTTGCCGGCGGCGCTGGCCACCTCGGCGAAGGTGGTCAGCTCATTGCCAGTGATGCCCGCGCAGTCGCCGACATTCACGTCTTCGCCGACATTGATCATCGTGTTCTTGGTCTTGACCCCGGTGTTCATGGCGGTTGCCGTGGGCGCCGAGTCGGGCGTCTGGCCGTTGGTCGTGTAGGTCTTCACGAGCGCCAAATTGGGAAAGGCTTCCTGGGGCAGCACGTAGTCATCGCCCAGGCCGCCCGCCTTCTGGCCGGCAAAAGACGGATGGCGCAATTGGTGCCGACGCCGTTGCCGTCGGCGGTGAACAGGATCACGTTCTTGGCGCGGCCGGTATTCGGCTGGCGGGCTTGCTTCGGACACAAGAATTTAGACATACTCGAAGTCGGTTGCGGGTCCGGCTGGCTCTGTCCCCGATTGTTGCCCTATGGCCGCGTGACTGGAACCGACCTATCCGACGCGGTAGTGGAGCGTGCGCGACGGCGCCCGCCGGAGGTTGCGTTCGTGCCCGGCGACTTCATGGATTTGGACTTCGGGTTGAGAGATTGAAGGAAGCCATGGGTTTGGGCTGGGCGCTGATGGTCCTGGTAAGGCGACTTGAGTGGCGAACATGATACCGCTCTCGCCCACGGGGCCATCCGTCGCGCCACCGCATGCCTCAAATCAGGTTGGCTCGGCCAGGATGCCAGGTCAGCCGGCGGCGGAGCGCGCGGAACGGGACGCCGGAAGGTACTTGTCCAATGCCCACAGCAGAAGTCCGAACAAAAGATGGGGCACGAATGACGCCGGGATCAGCCTGAGGCTGACGGAGACGCCGGCAAATCCCCAACCCACAACAGGGAAAAACACCACCAGGATCACGAGCCACAGGACGCCGGCAAGCCCCAGCGCCGTCCACAGGTCCCTGTGCGGAATGTACCGGACAAAGATCACCGACCAGAAGGTCACATAGAGGGTATGAAACAGGAGCCCAACCGGCGGGGGCAGAGTGCGCCCAAGCATCGTCTCCGCGAAGGCGAGCGAAGGTGGCTTCGGGAACGGTGACAGGCCGGCGGCAGTCAGCGCAAGCATCATCGCCGCGGTGATGATGGAGACCAGGAGGCCGATCCCGACGGCTTGCGGCCAGGACCTTGCGTTGGGTTCAGCAGCAGCCATTGTCTTCTCCCTTCCGGTTGGACGTCCCCGCGCACGCGCAACCTCTGCTCTGGGGTGAGCCCATCAGGAAAGGCTCGAATTTTGCGTCCAAGGCATCGGCGGCGCCCTCCGGCGCCTTGATGACAAGCGTCACACGGCCCTCGTCCTCCCTGAGGTCGAAGCCGAGAAAACCGCAACATTGCTGTTCCCGACGGACCATCTCGCGGACGCGGTCCGCCTGTTCCCGACGATAGGTCAGGATCAGCCGCTGTCCTATCCGCTGCACGTCCAGCAATGCGGCCCGGTTAAGCTCTGCAATCCAGTCGAGGCGCTTTCCGAACTCTCCAGCCTCAAGGGTGCAGGCGATCGGTTCTGCTTCAGACATTGTTCCGTCCATTCTTTACTCCACCAGTTTTGCCGTGACGCGTCGGAGGCATCGCGGCGATTACTGGCGCAAAGGTAGGTCTTCAAGTAACTTGAGGTTCAAGAGGCGAATGTAAATTGTAAGGAAACGAGCGATGCCCGCATTGAAGATCGGCGACCTCGCCACACGCACCGGCACGAATGCGCCGACGATCCGCTACTACGAGGAGATCGGCCTCATACCGCGCGCCGATCGCCAGGACGGGGGACAGCGCCGCTATGGCGACGAGGATGTCAAGCGGCTAACCCTGATCCGCCGCTGCCGCGCGTTCGGCTTCCCGATCGAACAGGTGCGGTCGCTGGTGGCGCTCGCTGAGGAACCTGGCCGTTCCTGCCTGGAAGCACGCGACCTCGCCCAGGAGCATCTGACAACCGTGCGCGCCAAGCTGCGCGAGCTTAAAGCGCTGGAACAGAGCCTCGCGCGCTTTGTCGAAAGCTGCGAGACCGCCTGCGCCGGCGGTCCCGGCCCTGACTGCACGATACTGAAAGACCTTGCCAAACCGTCCGGTCAGGCGAGAACCGCAAGCGAAGCCGGGCGGCCGGCAAGACGACGTCGTGCCCGCCGGTAGCATCAAGCGCCCTCAGTCGAAGCCGAAAGAATGGAGGCATGTGTGGAGCAGGTTCGCTCGGTTCTCGAAGAGCACCAGGTGGCGATCTATCTGGGTGCGATCGCCATCGGGGCGCTTGCCGGCCTCGGCGTCCCGCGGGTCAGCGCGCTTGGGGCAGCGATCAACCCCGCTCTTGCGTTCATGCTCTTCGTCACCTTCCTCCAGGTTCCACTGGCGGAACTCGGATCGGCGATGCGCAACACGCGCTTCCTGGGTGTGCTGCTTGCGACGAACTTCATCCTGATGCCGGCGGCCACGGCGCTCTTGGTGCAGCTGCTGCCCGACGAGCCGATGCTGCGGCTGGCGGTGCTGTTCGTGCTTCTGACGCCGTGCGTCGACTATGTGGTGACGTTCACACATCTCGGACGTGGCGACGCCAGGCTTCTGCTGGCGGCGACGCCGGCGCTCCTGCTCGTGCAGATGGCGCTGCTGCCGCTCTATCTGCACCTGCTGCTCGGTAGCGACGCCTCCGGTCTCGTCCGCCCGGAGCCCTTCCTCCACGCCTTCTTGTGGCTGATCGCCGTGCCGCTGCTGCTTGCGGCGGGCGTGCAGCTCGTGGCGGCCCGGACGGCAACCGGCGAGCGCGCATTGACTGCCCTCGGCCTGCTGCCGGTGCCGGCCACGGCCCTCGTGCTCTTCCTCGTTCTGGCCGCCGTCATGCCGCAGATCGGAGAGGCCGCGGGCGCGGCGCTGACCGCGGCGCCGATCTACCTGGCCTATGCCATCGTGGCGCCGGTGCTTGGCTGGATCGCCGCGCGCAGCGGCCGCCTTGCCCCTGGCGCTATGCGGGCCGTGGCGTTCAGCGCCGCCACGCGCAACTCGCTCGTCATCCTTCCGCTCGCCTTTGCGGTGCCGGGCGGTGTACCGCTCGTTCCGGCCGTCGTCGTCACGCAGACGATGATCGAGCTGGTGAGCGAGCTCGTCTATGTGCGCTGGATACCGATCATGGCCGGGTCGCCGAACTGAAAGGCCGAGAACAAGGAAGCTGTACGTCAGTGCGGCGATCGCACCCTGCCTCTCCAACCATGTCGCGCGCAAGCTGTCAAAGCCGGCAGCTACGCGAGTCGATCGGGGATTTTGCCAAGAGAGCGTGCGAGCCCGGTAAGCAGGAGAAGATTTCTCGCCCGAAGAGCTGCCTATGGTGCCTCCGGTCTGCTCTTTGATTGGCGACACTGTTCATGCCCGGGTCTGAGCCAACGAGACGCGGCCGCAGACACGACATTGTGTGCAGATATGAATTTCCAGAAGCGGGCCCGATGCTATTATATGACCAGCCTTCCTTAGGGATCGCTACCTCAGGGATTCATCGATGTTGATTTCGCATGCACCACTTATCCGTCCGTCGGAGATCACGCCGCGCGGCGTCTATCTCAACCGTCGCAGCCTGATGCTGGGTGCAGCCGCCGCAGGGCTTTCCGCCGCCATGGCGCCACGGGGCGCGGAGGCGGCGCAGCTTGAAGCATCGCCCAGCCCGCTGTCGACCGACGAGGAGCCGACCGCGCTCGAACACATCACGAACTACAACAACTACTACGAGTTCGGCACCGGCAAGGAAGACCCGGCGAAAAACGCCCACACCCTCACCACGGAACCGTGGACGGTGAAGGTGGACGGCCTCGTCTCTCGGCCGGCCGAATTCGACCTGGACGACCTCCTGAAGCCGGTGACGCTGGAGGAGCGCATCTACAGGCTGCGCTGCGTGGAAGGATGGTCCATGGTCATCCCATGGGTCGGGTTCCCACTGTCGGAGGTGCTCAACCGCGTGGAGCCCCTGGGCAGCGCCAAGTTCCTGGCGTTCGAAACTGTCGTGAGGCCGGACGAGATGCCGGGCCTGCGGGCGTTTTTCAACGTGCTCGACTGGCCCTATGTCGAGGGGCTCAGGCTCGACGAAGCCATGCATCCGCTCGCCATCCTGGCGGTCGGCCTTTACGGGGAGACCCTGCCCAACCAGAATGGCGCGCCGATCCGGCTGGTTGTACCGTGGAAATATGGCTTCAAGAGCATCAAGTCGATCGTCAGGATCACGCTCACCGAGGGGCAGCCGCCGACCTCGTGGAACAAGCAAAACCCGCGCGAATACGGCTTCTACTCGAACGTCAATCCGGAGGTGGACCATCCGCGCTGGAGCCAAGCGACGGAGTTGCCGATCGGGCAGGGTCTCTTCGCCAAGCGCAAGCCGACGCTGATGTTCAACGGCTACGGCGATGAGGTGGCTCAGCTTTACGCCGGCATGGACCTCACCAAGTTCTACTGATGCTTCAGATCACTGACGTCGCGAGGAAGCCAAGATTGTCCAAAGCGCTGCGCTTCCGCCTGTTGCGCGCCGCGCTCTACTGGGTAGGGTTCGCACCGGCCGTATGGGTCTTCTATCTGGGCTTCACCAACCAGCTCGGCGCAAATCCGATCAGGACGTTGGAACAGGAACTCGGCATCTGGACGCTGCGCTTCCTGATCGCCACACTCACGGTGACGCCGCTGCGCGACCTCATGGGCATCAGCCTTCTGCGCTACCGGCGCACGCTCGGACTGCTGACCTTCTACTATGCCCTTCTGCATTTCGCGACATACATGCTGATCGACTACCGGCTCGACCTGCAGGCGATCGCGGCCGACATCGTCAAGCGCCCCTACATCACCTTCGGCATGCTGGCCTTGGCTATCCTGGTACCGCTTGCCGCCACATCGAACGACATCATGGTGCGGCGCATGGGAAGCGCCTGGACCAAGCTTCACCGCTGGGTCTATTTGGCAGCCGCGGCGGCGGCCGTGCACTATCTGCTGGTGGTGAAATCCTGGCCCATAGAGCCGCTCGTCTATTTCGCGATCGTCGCTGTGCTTCTTGCCTATCGGCTCGGAAAGCACCTGCACCGTCGCAGGCACCGGCGGCCTTCCGCAGCGTGAAGCAAGCTAAGAAGACATTCAACCCTGCCACAAGAACACGCAAGCTCGTGGAAACGATAATCATCGAGTTTACACATTCTTATCACATTCATGCTGTTTGGTAGCGAGCCGAACCATGATGAAATGACCAAGGAATTGCGCCCCTTCAAGCATGCGGCAGATTCTCTTCACGTTCATGATTGTTCTGGGACTGATCGGAACCCAGATATCCGCCATCGCACATGGGCATATGGGTGGGGCAGTCGCGATTGCCCAAACACAGGGTGACGCCAATGGCCATCCGCGGGGACAAAGCACTGGTCATTGTCCGGCGAAAATTTCCTGTGCGCACGCGCTGCTGACTCTAAAGCCAGTCCCGGATTCCGCACTGGCGGGTAACTCGGGCGGATTTGCTCTGTCGCTTGCCGAGCGCGAACCACGCCCTTTCTTGCCAGGAATCGACCCGCCGGTGCCGCGGAGCTGATCCACGCAGGCCTCTAGAAGCGACCGTTCGGCGCGTCCAAAACGCAGTTGTCGAGCGGTCGATATTCAACCGAACAAATGAATATGGAGAATGCAATGCGCGCAAAACGCATGCGAGCAGCCTTGTTGTTCGCCGCCGCCACAGCTGTGGCTGGTGTTGCTTCGGCATCGGCGGAAACGGCGACTATCGAAATGCTGAACAAAAAGGGCGATGAGCGGTTCGTCTATTCCGCGCCATTGGTTCGCGTCGAACCCGGCGATACGCTGAGGATCGCCGCCACTGACAAAGGGCACAATGCGGTCTCGATAGGCGGCATGCTTCCCTCCGGTGCCGAGCCGATCAATGTCCCGTTCAACAAGGATGGGGAGATCACCCTGACCGAGCCGGGTGTCTACGGCATCAAATGCACCCCGCATGTTGGCTTGGGCATGGTCGCTCTTGTGGTGGTCGGCGATCCAGCCAATCTCGATGCGGCCGCGGCCGCCGCAGACAAGCTCCCTCCCAAGGCAAAGAAACGCATGTCAGAGCTGTTCTCCCAGCTTTGACCGACATCCACTCGTTAAACCCAGGATAAAGATTGTCATGATGAAAAATTCCATTCACAGCCTCCCCATTCTCGCCGCATTCAGTGCTTCGCTTCTCGCCCATGCATCTGTCGCTTGGGCCGATGCCGGGCATGGCACCGTGAGCTTCGGTAAACCGGGCAGTGCCGCTGAAGTCGACCGTACCATCGAGTTGACCGCGGACGGGATGAGCTACGGGATCGACAGCTTGCAAGTACGCGCTGGGGAGACCATCCGTTTCGTGATCGAGAATGGCGGCGAGCTCAATCACGACTTCACGATCGGCGATCAGGCCACGCAGGCGGAACATCGCGCCAAAATGACGGAGATGATGGCGTCGTCGTCCGGCATGATGGATCATGACGACGCCAACGCCGTGTTCCTCAAGCCAGGTGAGACGGGAGAACTGATTTGGACCTTCTCCAAGACCGGGCGATTTGAATTTGCCTGCAATGTCCCCGGCCATTACGAAGCCGGCATGCACGGACCGATCACCGTAGCAGAAGCAGACGTCGACACGTAAGATGACATAGAACGGCTCAACCCCGGTCTGACTGACAGAACGGGGTTGAGCTTTGTTGCGACCCACGTCGTCTTGCTCGTCGGTCGTAGGACGGCCTGCTTGCACCCTCGGCATTGATCGAAAGATGCCCACCGGCAGTACTTTCGTCCCCGCCAGTTGCTCACATATGGTTCTGTCTGGACCTCTCCGCCGTGGGAAGGGTCAACACTCTCGTACGCCCGCAGGCAACTAGAGCCCATGGTGACCGTATCCGTTGTCGGTCACCTTCAATTTTCCTCGGACCCAACTGATCTTTGAACGTCGACCACGAATCCCATTGCCAACCACTTGAAGACAAGCTCTTGGAGCTCTAAAAACGGTCGTTTCCTTCGATCCCCAAATTGTTGATCTTGGCCTTGCCCAAGGCTTTCAGCAGAAGGTTCCGGCATGCCCGGAGAGGCGGATAGAGCAAATGCGCCGCCGTTCTGGAACGAAACAGGTAGTAGCTTATTCTGTTGAAGACGCCGGTCCGGCTACTGAGGCGGGCGAGAACGTGAATGGCCTCGCTGCCGTAATAGAGCCGTCCGTCCTTCTTGACGACCATTCCCTGGTCGATATCAAGCCCGGCCTCGGTTATCTCCTCCATGACCGGGTTCGGGTCACGCGCATTGACAATCCGCAGCGTGCCTGCGGATGGCTGAATGTGCACCATGCGGCAGTAAACATCGCAGGCCGGACATTCCCGATCGTAGACCAGCAGCACTTCTTCAGCCTCTGCCGCCGGTTGCGGATCATCAACTTTGCGATTGGGCAAGCCTTGCGCCATATTTGCCTGATCCGTCTTCCCGTCCACGGTCCACCGTCTTCTTCGACCGCCGGTTCTGGAAGGGCCGCTTCGTCCATTGGCAGCTCTTCCGGCGCGGCGCTCGATACCCTGATTGCCTTCTATATATGGCGCCGAATTGATCCGCGAACCCCAACTGAATTGGCATACATGATACGGCACCGAGCACAGTCCGTTCGGATGACGCCAGACATTTGCCCGCTGCGGCGAACCCGGCCTACTGCTTACCGCGACGGCCGCCCTGCTCCGTCAGCGAGGCCAGGGGACCATGCGCTTGACTACCCCGTCGCACCGAACCGTATGGTAGACGGCCGCTGCTATATGAAGGCCGGCGAGCACAAGTGTGACGTTCCACAACAGGATGTGGATTCGCCCGGCGGGCGCCCACAGATAGGCGGCCGCGAACCCTGCAGCAACCTGTCCGAGCAGTGAGATGTAAAGCCCCCAATGGATGACCTGCGAAAGTCGTTCCAGCCAGCCCTGAATCTGCAATGACGCAGGACGAGGTTGGAACAATCGAAGCCCGATCCGCGCGAGCATCAACGCGCCGATCAGCAGGCCCGCATAGTTGTGGACTGCGTGCAAAAGCAGGTCGGTACTGGATGGTGGCAGAAGCGGATTGTGCGTTCGGGGTATAGCCCGGGAAGTGTACCACTGCTCGATGACCAACAGCGCAACCGCCCAATGCGTGGCGATCTGCAGTCGCGTATATCGGGTGCTTTTTTGGTTATCTGGTGCAACCGAGGACATGGGAGCTCTGTTGTCTTTCGTCTGTGCGGACCAACGCTTCTGGAAAGCCGGCGAATGTGGGATAAATCAGGCGGTGACTAGATGATTCCAAACGCCTGCGATCGAGTTTGAGCTATCCTACACGGCCGCTTCCTGCGATCGCTGTCGTGCCGGCTGACCCGTCTTGGTCAGGTTCAGGGCGGTATCGGCCAATGCCACATGACTGAAGACATGAGGAAAATTGCCGAGATGCCGGCGTGCCCGCGGATCATATTCCTCCGCGAGCAGGCCGACATCGTTGCGCAAGTCGAGCAGCCGCTCGAACAGCGCGCGGGCCTCTTTCTGCCGGCCAAGCAGGACAAGGTTGTCGGCAAGCCAAAAGCTGCAGGCGAGGAACGCTCCTTCCCCTGGCGGCAGTCCGTCCTGTGTGACCGCGGAATCATACCTGAGAACCAATCCGTCGACCATGAGACGCTTCTGGATGGCTTCCACAGTACCCCGTACCCGGTCATCATCCGCCGGAAGAAAGCCGACAATCGGCAGAAGCAGAAGACTGGCATCCAGGGTCTTGCCTCCGTAGCACTGCACGAATGCGCCTAAGTCGGTATTGTATCCACGTCGGCAAACCTCCTCATGGACCCGCGCGCGCAATGCTCTCCAACGCTCAAGCGGTCCCCCGAGCCGGAACTGCTCGGCACTACGGATCGCGCGGTCAAGCGCCACCCAGGCCATCACCTTGGAATGGGTAAAATGGCGTCGCCTGGCGCGAATCTCCCAGATGCCCTCATCGGGCTTGGCCCAGATCGTCTCGAGATGCTCAATAAGCGCCCGCTGCAATTCCCATGCTTCGTGACTTGGCTCAAGGCCGCCGCGCCGTGCCTGGTGCATTGCGTCCATGATTTCGCCGAAGACATCTATCTGGAGTTGGCCGTGGGCAGCATTGCCGATCCGGACCGGCCGGGACTCTTCATATCCGGGCAGCCATGGCAGTTCCCATTCGGTAAGGCGACGTTCTCCAGCGACGCCGTGCATCGGCTGCAAGCGCGTGGGCGTACCGGCGGCCGCACGCAGGAGCCAGTCGCGCCATGCCTTCGCCTCATCGTAGTAGCCGGCATTCATCAGCGAGAGCAGCGTGAACGTCGCGTCGCGCAGCCAGCAGAAGCGGTAGTCCCAGTTCCGTTGGCCGCCGATCAGTTCCGGAAGCGACGTCGTCGGAGAAGCCACGATTCCGCCGGTGGGGCCATAAGTCAGCGCCTTCAGGACAACGTGCGAGTGGACGACCGCGTCTTCCCAAGGCCCTTTGTAGCGGCAGCGCCCTCCCCAGTTCCGCCAAAAGGCTTCAGTCTCGTCGAGCAGTTCCTGGGCATCGATTGGAGCCGGCGGTGGCAGATGGGACGGCGAGTAGCTCAAAACGGAGGCTACGATCTCGCCGGCAGTAATCGTGAATCGAGAGGCGGTCCTCTGGTCCTCGTGAAGGGAAGGGCCACCGCCCTGGACCGTGACCATATCGGGCCCAGCGATCGCACGCAGCCTGCCATCTTCCAGGTGCGTGATCCAAGGCACAACGGCACCGTAGCCAAAGCGGATCACAAGTTCAGACATCATTGCGACGCGCCCGCGGCTGCCCTTCACAATTCGGACCAGCCTGGGATGGTCCCGACCGATCGCCAAGAAGTCGATGAGAGTGGCGGCTCCCTCGTCCGTCTCGAATTGCGTCTCCAGGACAAGCGTCAGGCCTCGGTAGCGGCGCGTGACGCGCGCGGTCTCTGTCGCCGGTCGAACAAGCCATCGTCCGTGCGCGGGGCTGCCCAAAAGCGCGGCAAAGCAAGCGTCGGAATCAAAACGGGGCCAGCAAAGCCAGTCGACCGACCCCTCACAGCTCACCAGCGCGGCGCTCCGGCAGTCGCCGATCAGTGCATAATCTTCTATGCGCGCCGCCACCGCCCCGTCCTCACCCAGCGTCACGGAATTCCGGATAGAGCGCCATGCCACCATCTACAAAGAGTGTGGCGCCGGTGACATAATCCGAAAGGTCTGACGCAAGCCAAAGTGCGGCTTCGGCGACATCCTCGGGCTCGCCGATGCGCCCGTAGGGGATGAGCTTCAGCAGATCTGCTTCCGCCTCAGGTGTCTTCCAGGCCGCGCGGTTGATCGGGGTCCTGATCGCGCCCGGAGCAATTCCATTCACGCGAATGCGCTTTTGCGCTGTTTCCTGCGCCAGCGTCTTCATCATCAACATCAGTCCGCCTTTGGAGGCTGCATAGTTGACGTGCCCTGCCCAGGGAATGAGTTGGTGCACGGAGCTCATGCAGATGATTTTGCCTGCCGCTTTTGAACGGGGGCTGGGTTTCTGCTGGTCGAAGCAGCGAATGGCTTCCCGGGCGCAGAGGAACTGACCCGTGAGATTAACGTCGAGCACACGCCGCCACTGCTCCACCGCCATTTCGGCTGAACATTAGCCAGGCACCGAGCAGGGAGCTCCCAACCAGCGTCCACGGCACAGTCACGCCGCGCGCCGCCGAAAGGACCAGTTCCCAAAGCGGCATATCAAAGCCGGGCCTTTGCACGTCCTTACCGCTTCCCGGCAGTGCATCGCCCCTGAAGAAGGAGCGCCAGAACGGCCGGCCGCGGCGGGTGTTGAGAACGAGGAACTGGCCCATCGCCACGAGCTCGTCGAGCGCGTAGGGGATCATGATGAGCATGGCGAGCGCCGCCAGCAGGCACAGCGTGCAGTAAGTGCCGATCATGATCGGCTGGATGATGATGAAATAGATCGACACGACGCCGAGCGGCACCACGACGATGCCGAACAGAAGCACCATCCAGGGCATGGTGCGCCAGCGCGCTCGTCCGCCCATGATCCCCATTAGGATCTCGAACATATAGCTGGTCGCGCCCAGCCCGCCGTCGGCGATCGGCCAGGCCCTGGAAACGTCGGAGGTGATGATAAACTCGGTGCCGTTCCGGCCGCCCTCGCCCGCGAAGAACGGCTCCCAAACGCTCTCGATATGGCCGAGCTGGTACGCCGCAAGAACGCGCGCAACAACGAAGCCGATTGCGCCGAGCGCGATGATCGGCAGGCGCTGCAGATATGTGGAGGGGCAATAGCTCCAGCCGGGTGGCATGTCGGAGTCGTCCATCATGCCCTCGTGGCTCATGCCGGGCATCATCGGCACGAGGATGGCGAAGGTGATGACAAGCGCGCCGACAAATGTGTCATTTGCATAGACGGCGGCACTCGGTGCCCAAAAGACGAGCGGCGCGAAAAGAAGCCATATGCCCACCGCCGTGTTCGCCCACTGCGCCCAACTGAAGCGCGGCGAAAGCGAGAGCGCCGAGAACGCCATAATCAGCAACCCGCTGGCGAGATCGCTCCAGGCGGTGAGAGAATTGCGCAATGACGGGTCCCAGAGCCCACGCTCTTCCGTGACGCGCATTACGGCGTCACTGAAGGTGTCTGCGCCGAACGTACCGAAGACGAACGGGCTCGTTGCCAGCCACAGGCCCAGCAGCATGTTGAGGAAGTGCACCCAGAGCATGTCGAAATGCATCATGCGCATGTGCTGCATGTGTTTTCTCATCATGGCGCCAAACTGCTCGGGCTCCTGCTCTGCCTCGTTCCATTCGTTTTCTACCTGCTCCGCCGCTACCGCGGCCGAGTTCAGCTTGTTCGCCTTGTACCATCCGACTGGGTCGGCCTTCAGTGCGGCGATCATTTTGGGCAGTGTTTCGCGCAGGGAATGTTTCGGTTCCCAGCCGAGATGCTCCTTTGCGCGCGAGATGTTGATTTCGTAGTGGTCGTCCGAGATGTCGACCATCCAGGGCCGGATGAAGGGGTCCTGATCCAGCACCTCGCCCTGCACCCAGGCGCCGGTTCGGGCGAGGCCTTTCGGAATGTGCCGCGTCTCCCAGTCCTCGTCGTGGATCAAGAGACCAATCTTGCGCTGCAATTCGTCGAATGTGGGCGTATCGGGTTCGCCCAGGAGCAGCGCCATTTCCGGCGGCAACTCTTTCCGGCGCTCAATTATCGTGATCAGGGCCGCGGTGAGGTCGTCGAGATGGAGGAATGGTTGCCCTGTATCGAGATCGCCTGGGTAGAAGTGGCTGACATATTGACGCTCGTAGATGCGTGCGATCTGGTGTGAGAGGAAGGTCGCGCGGCCAATATCGTCATAGACGCCGGCCGGGCGCACCATGACCGCCGGAATTTTTCCCCTCTGCTCCCGGATCAGCTTTTCAGTGCGTATCTTGGACTCCCGATACGGCAGCTTCGCATCGAGCGGCCAGTCCTCATCGATCGGCGCTCCCTTCCTGCCCGGAGCATGAACGAGCATTGTGCTCGAGAAGACGAACTGCTCCACCTCGAATTGCTGAAGCCCGCGCAGCAGCCGTTCCGTCCCGCGCACGGTAACCTCTTCGTATAGCGGATTGCGTTCCCCAGTCAGGTCGAAATAGGCCGCCAGGTGGACTACTGAGGCGATACGGTTGCCATAGCCGAGTCGCACCCGCTCTAACGCGGCCTCAATACTGCTGTCGGAGGTGAGGTCGATGCAGATGCACTCTGCCTCCGCCGGAGGATGCGGCGGCATGTCGCGGTCAAATCCGACCGGTGTAAAGTGTCCTGCCAGCTTCTTTATCAGTGCCGATCCGATAAAGCCGCTGCTTCCTGTGACGACCACCACGTCCTTCTCGGAATTCACCTTCCCCTCCGAAAGCGCAAACAATAAGCCTCAGCTTCTCACATATTTCACGAGCGCAACCATCGCGAGAACGATCAGCGCCAGGAGCAGAATCCAGAATAAGCCTACGCCGGCCATGATCCAGCCCGCGCCCTCGATACCCATGCACTCCATCATCATGGTTGCGCTCTCCGTCTGATCTCCAGCCGTTCCAGATCACCAAGCGCATGCCGGCGCTGAACTGTGCCCGGATTCCCGGACTCGACCTCCGAAACTCTCTACTTCCCCGCGACGGTTCCGCGGCTAAATTCTAAATGAAACCGACGCGTTCCGACATGGTTCCAATTCCGGATGGGCACGACCGCCGACTGCTCCCGTCTCTCGGCGGATCCTTGCGAGCGCGCTAGCGGTAGAAAACAAGTCGGGGGAACGGCATAGCATCCCGCACGTTGGGTGAGGAACCCGGCGACTGCTACCTCTCAGGAAGCACTATGATCGAGCAGATCGGCACGTCACTTTATGTCAGCGCTGGCCTTTTCTGGAAGGCGTTCTGGGCGCTGGCGTTCGGCTATGCCTTTTCGTCGCTCATCCAGGTGCTGGTGCCACGTGAAGTGGTCGCCAGACACCTCGGGCGCCCTGGCCTTAAGGAGACCTCCCTCGCGATGGTTTTAGGGCCAGCATCTTCATCCTGTTCTTTCGCGGCGCTCTCGGCCGGACGTGCTCTCCTGGCAAAGGGAGCAGCACTGATCCCGATGATGGCCTTTCTGTTCGGCGCCACCAACCTGTCGCCCCAAGTGGCAGCGCTCGCCTGGATCTTCCTTGGCTGGCAGTTTGCGCTGGCCGTGGTTGTTGGCTCCATCGCGCACGTTTTGGTGATGGCGGCCGCAGTGCGCCTTACCTATCCAAAAGAGATGGTGGAGCGTGCCCGGCAAGACGCTTCCAAGTCGTCGATGGAGGGAATGGGTGACCCCTCGGAGGGACTGCCGCGCCCTTGGCGCGAGAAGCTGGCAAGCGGAAAGGCTTGGCGCCGCATTGGCACGACCTATGTGCGCGAATGGAACATGGTCTGGAAAGACCTTTTGTTCGGGTTCCTCGTTGCCGGCGCAGTTGCCGTGCTCGTCCCCGACGCGGTCTTTCAGGCGATTTTCCCGCAGGGGCTGACGCCCGTCTTGCTTATTGTCGTCCACGCGTTCCTCGGACCGGTGTTGGCGCTGCTGACGATCATCGGCTCTATGGGAAACGGTCCGCTCGCCGCGGTGCTGTGGGAAAACGGGGTTCTGTTCGCCGGTATCATCGCCTTCTTGTATGCCGACTTTGTCGTGATCCCGTCGCTACGGATCAACACGACCTACTACGGCTGGCGCTTCGCGGCCTACCTGGGGGCGATCTTCACCGCTTCGGCCATCGGCGCAGGTATCATAATGCACACACTGTTCTGGCTTCTTGGTCTCATTCCCGAGCCACAGGCCGGCGCCGTGCAGCAACTCGCGCAGTTCCGCATCGACTATGTCTTCTTCCTGAATCTGGCGGCAATCGCAGTGTCAGGCGCGCTGCTATGGGAATGGTGGCGCAATCGTCGGCACCCTGACCTGTGAGCAGGATCACAAAAGTTCATCTGCGCGATCAGCTGCGATTCCGTCGTTCGGTCGTTCCGAGCTTGCGCACTGTATTCGTGAACGAGGCCTCAGCAGCAGCCTGCCCGTGAAGGTTCGGAACTCGGCTTCGAAACATCTCGGACAAGCTGGGCCGTCTCATGCTCCGAACCATGCAGCGCTATATCGGCCTGCGAGACCATGCCGCAGCAGGCACCTTTTTCGTCCACCACCGGTACACGCCTGATCTGATTTTCCTCAAGGGTGCTGCAGCAATCATCGAGATCCATGTCGGGCGTGGCTGTCACGGCCGGAGATGACATCACCTCGCGTACCGGCGTCGAAGGATTCTTGTCTTCGGCGACACCGCGACAAGCCATGTCTCGATCCGTTACCACACCGATGGGTCGACCCTCGTCGTCGACCACGGGAAGTTCGCCGCAATCATGCTCTGCCATGAGCTTGGCTGCCTCTTTCATCGATGTATCCGGGCCACAGCAGGCCGGATTGCTTGTCATTACGTCTTGCACTTGCATCGCGCTTTTCCTGTTGCTCGTCGAAAATGCTCCGCCTGAATGGCAGACCTTGTCATCGTCATCGAAACCCATCTCCGAACCCAAGGTTCCAATCGACACCAACACTCTCACTTCTCACCGGACCGGGCAGTGATCGAGGCTCTTCCGCAGAGATCCCGAAGTCGGATCGACCAGCTAAGCGGACCAGAATGCTTCCGCTTCGGGCCAGGCGCGAGTTTGTCGCGACAGGCCGACTGGAGAAGTGGTCGCGATCACTCCTAAGCCATCATGCATCGGCAGCTATAAAGACATCATATATGACCTTGGTGCTCGTCTCTGTTATTTGCCAATTTATAGCTAAGTATATGAGCAACTTGGAGCATCCGACCCCGCTCCCTGCTAATGCGCTGCGCAAGATCGAGCGGGGCCGCAACTCGTTCGAAAGGCACGCCTGGGCGAGGTCTACAGGTCGCTGGCATCCGCCGATCAAGCGCTTCAACTTGTCGCTGAAAATCTCGAACTGCTGGCGGTATCGGCGTATCTGTGTTGCAGTCCAAAACAGCGGAAGGATGGCGTTGGCTTCCTCGCCGCTTCATGGACTCAATCTGCCGACTCACGCTACGGTCGGGCGCGGCCTTCGTACATGAAGGCCATTGGTTTCGGGCCTTTCGCGTATCCGGTCTCCATCCGGTCCATGCGGAAGCCGGCCATCTCGATCAGAGACTGGATCGGCCGATTGAGATAGCAGCCGCCGCCGATTCGCTTCCAGACCGGGGTCAGTCTGTTCTGCCAGATGCGCACGCCGGCATCGGGCGAGAGGCCGTGCTCCACGAACAGCAGCTGTCCGCCAGGCCTGAGCACACGGCGCATGTCGTGCAGTGCCTGCATGGCGGCGGGTACCGTGCACAGCGTCCAGGTCGTCACGACGGTGTCGACGCTTCGGTTGTCGAGCGGGATCGCTTCGGCGGATCCCTCGACGAAGTTCACCTCAAACGCCGAGCTATCGGCGGCCCTGCGGGCCATCTCGAGGAGCCGGGCAGAAGGCTCGAGGCCCATGACATCCTGCACCTTCGGACCGTAAAATGGCAGGTTCAAGCCAGAGCCGATTCCGATCTCCAGGACTCGACCCTCGGCCGCGGAGAGCACCCGCTCGCGATAAGGTACAAGATAGCGGTTGCGCATCGAAAGATTGATAAGATGCGGCAGAATGTGGTCGTGATAGAAACTCATCTTTCACTCCCTAGGTCTTGATTTCCGCGTGGGCGTGTTCCTCAGCCGAGATCACAGCATTCCAAGGCGGTGGCTCCCGGGCGGCCCAGCTGCTCAGGACTGCGGCGGCGCTTGCTGCTCGTCTCCGATCCCGTTGGCAAGCCTGAGCAGTTCCTCCAGAACCTTCTGGCGCCTGTCCGCCGCGAGCGGCGAAGTCTTCAGAATTCCAGCAGCCATATTCCGATCGTCACCAGCCACACCACGGCCGCGCGCTTGGGTTCCGCTGCTCTGGACGAGACCATCCAGGTCGGGCCGCTGGTGCTCGTGTACATCCTTGAGCAGCCCCAAGTCGTTGGCAGCCACCGCGAGAAGACCGGCGGCGACGTCGCGGGTCGTGTCGTCCTCGGTGAAGGTGGCGATGACATAAGCCTTAAGTCTATCAGCCGGCGTGGAGCGCTCGGACCTGATCGTCAACTGCGCCACTTCGAAACGGTCGCACAGCCGCTGCACCAGGCCTCCTTGATAGGGAGCGAATACAGCAGCCCGCCTTTGCTCACTCCAGCCTTCGCCGAGACCGCATCAAGGATAAGATGCGCCACGCCTTCCTCGAGCACCACGGCCTCAGCCGAGTCCAGCAACACGTCGCGAGAGGTGATCGGCCTGCGTCCCATGCCTGCAGCCAATTGAATTCCGTCTGGACGGTATTATCGCCAGAGGTTCGGGGT
The DNA here is from genome assembly GCF_019891355.1 of Nitratireductor rhodophyticola. Classification (NCBI taxonomy): domain Bacteria; kingdom Pseudomonadati; phylum Pseudomonadota; class Alphaproteobacteria; order Hyphomicrobiales; family Phyllobacteriaceae; genus Nitratireductor; species Nitratireductor rhodophyticola. The sequence continues at coordinate 26,701 of NZ_JAHSSF010000006.1, forward strand.
CAAGGGCGGCAGGAATTGTCGGCGGGGATTCGTGGATCATTCTGTTGCCGAGACGAAAAACTTGACCTTCCCCCAGCTGGAAGGTGCACACTTCCCCTATGGCTACGATCTCGAAGCCCGACCGCAGTCTCGATAGTTCGATACTGGCCGCCTTCAAGGTTGCGCACGATCAGGGAAAGCTGGAGGTTGCGGAGCACCTTCTGTCCGCGTTGGAGTGCTTGGACCGCACAGCGGGACGTGGCGGAGTTGTCGAAAAGGCGTACAGGATGATCTGCCCTCACTGCGAGCGCGAGGACGCTGGCACGCCGAAGCCCAGATCAAAAAGCTGATGACAAGCAACGAACCGCAAGAAACATCTGAGCTCCACATCCAATCTTGCTGGGAGAAGAGCCTTTCGAACCTTCAAGTCATTTCGACATTTAGCGATGCTCCTCCGAGGTTGGCAAATACGGCCAGATCTGTCGCTTAATGAATTTGCGCAGCCTTCATTTCGTCTGCTCCCGCCGGCTCAGTTCCGCCCTGTAGGCGCGCTTGCGGTCGGGCCAGGTGCCCTTGATGAATGCGATGACCGCCTGGACTTCCTGATCGGCCGGTCTCATCGCCGATCGCTTTGGCCTCTCGTCCGCGATTTTCTCCATCGCCGCACTGACGTTTCTCTCCGGCCTCGTCGCCGCCGTTTTTATGCGCGGGCTCACGAGCGCGCAAGGCGCCGGACTACAAGGGAGGGCGGAGTAGGAAGGGAGATCGACGAACTGCCGGTGCCTGTGGTGGCGGCCGACAAGGCGCTGATGTTCAAACTCGCTCAATGGAGAAGTAAGCAATGATGATGGACGGAATGCAGGGAATGGGCTGGGGCATGGGCCTGATTGGTCTTCTCGTGCTGATCCTGCTTGTTCTGGGGATCGCCGCGTTGGTGAAGTACCTCATGTCGGGGCGGTGATGAGAACGGGTCCGATCTATCTCGACTACAATGCGAGCACGCCGATCGATCCGGCGGTCGCAGCGGCAATGCGGCCGCTCCTCGACAAGGGCTTCGGCAATCCTTCGAGCGGACACTGGGCAAGCGCACCGGCGAAGGCTGCACTGGATAAGGCCCGCAGCCAGGTTGCGGCGCTACTTGCTTGTGAAACCGATGAGATCGTGTTCACAAGCGGCGGCAGCGAGGCCAACAACCTTGCCATCAAGGGCACGTATTTTGCCCTGAGCGACAAAGGCAACCACATCATCACCACGGCGATCGAGCATCCCGCCGTTCTCGCGCCCTGCCGCTTTCTCGAGCGGCTCGGCGCCACAGTTACCTATTTGCCTGTAGACAGGACGGGCCGCGTCGCTCCTGAAGATGTACGCCGAGCGATCAACCGGCGCACCGTTCTGGTCAGCGTCATGCACGCGAACAATGAGGTCGGCACGGTCCAGCCGATCGAGGAGATCGGGGTTATTGCGCGGGAGCATGGGGTTCGGTTTCACACGGATGCGGCGCAGTCAGTCGGGAAGATTCCAACGAAGATTGAAACGCTCGGCGTCGATCTGCTCGCCATCGCCGGCCACAAGCTCTACGCGCCCAAGGGCGTCGGGGCACTCTATATCCGCCGGGACTTGATCTGGAGCCGCTGATTCATGGCGCTGGTCACGAGCAAGGCCGGCGCGCGGGCACCGAAAGTGCGTTGCTTGCCTGCGGCCTTGGCCGGGCCTGTATCCTGGCTCAGAACCCCGCGCCGATGGCGCGTGTTCAGGTGCTGCGTGACCGCCTGTGGCAGGGACTACAGGAGCACCTTGGTGATCGGGTCGTGCTCAACGGCCATGCGGAGCATCGCTTGCCAAACACCCTGAACGTCTCCTTTGCCGGCCTGATCGGTACCGACGTTTTGGCAACACTCGACGGGGTCGCCGCATCGACCGGCGCAGCCTGCCACTCCGGCCGGGTCGAGCTATCTCCTGTGCTCGCGGCCATGGGGGTACCAGAAAAGATCGGAATGGGCGCCGTCCGCTTCAGTCTCGGACGGGCGACCACCGAGGCTGAAATCGATTCCGTGGTGGACCTGGTCACCGCCAATCTGCCTTCGTGACGACTTCTTGGACGACTTTCGGGAACTAGGAGCATGAACGGCAAATTCCGGCTTGGCACCAGAGTTTCCAGCAGGAGGTGCTACACGATGTCGACGAACTGGATGGGTGGCAAATGAAAAGAGACATGGAGTTGATTCGCAATCTTCTGATCTCCATTGAGGAGCAGGACCAGGGGGAAGACGATGACATAAGGATCGACGCTCCAGGCTATGAACCGGCGATCGTCAATGGCCATTTGAGGCTTTTGAAGGAAGCAGCGCCAAGGGTCGTGAACTGCCTGCATAGGTCACCGGCATCTCCGATATCGGCGCTGGGGCCGCTCCGTGGGTGGCCCGTCGAGGATGGATCAAACTTGCCGACCCTCGGCCTGAGAGGGATCGCCTACCGCGAGCAACCTCGCCGGAGGATCGAGTGCGGGGCAGGTCGCTGTCCGGCGCCGACATTTAGAAATCAAAGAGCATTCAAGATTGCCAGCAGTTCGTCGCCGGGCTTGAAGCGATTGCCTTCTCCGTTTTGCAGCTTGCCGATCTTTCTCCGGTAGCTCAAGGAACTGAAGACCGTCTTGCGAAAAACGTCATTCCCGTCGTAATGATGATCAATGAGCCGGTGGGCGTAGCCCGGCGCCCTCGTGGCTCGGTAGACTGTTTGCGTTCGATAGCCGGAAGCCCGCGTTCGAGTGATGTAGGCATCGACATTGCCTCGAAAGATCCACCCGTCCAATCGTCGCCAAAGCTGGCGGCTGTAGGGCAAAATGCGATTGCGAGCGCGCGCGGCCGTTCTTATCGAAAGTCCCGTGGCCTAGGCAGCTTAGTCGGCATAGTCTCCGGCTCGGGATCAGAGCGCTTATGCCGAATACGGCATAAGGGATCGACCAAGTTCCTCGCCTTCGGCTCTCCCCGCGGATCGGGCATGGGCGAGCCGTGATGGACCTCATCGCCGCGCCCATGCGGCACCGGAAATCCCACCTCCCGCGCACCGATGCTGGCCAGCTCGGCGGAGAGATCGGAGATCTCCTGCGCCACGATGTGCACCACGTCGCCTTCGCGCTGGATGCGGCCCTTGACGCCGAGCATGCCGGACCCGAGCACGACGCGCCGGTACTTCTCAAACACCTTGGTCCAGACCACGAGATTGGCGACCGCGGTTTCGTCCTCGAGCGTTATGAACATGACGCCCTTGGCCGAACCGGGCCGCTGGCGGACGAGCACAAGACCTGCCACATGAACCCAGCGGCGATCGCGGGATGCGACGGCCTCGGCGCAGGTCATGATGCGCCGGCGGGACAGGTCTGCGCGGAGGAAGGATACGGGGTGCTGCCGAAGGGTAAGCCCGGTATGGCTGTAATCCTCCACCACCTCCCTTCCGGCCGCCATGGGGCGCAGCGACACTGTCGGTTCGATCTGCTCGGGCACGATACCGGCTTCGCGCGCCGCGGCGGCGGCAAAGAGCGGCAGCGGCTCGTCGCGCAGCGCCTTGATGGCCCAGAGCGCCTCGCGCCGCGCAAGGCCGAGCGCGGACCTGAAGGCGTCGGCCTCTGCCAGCTCGACCAGGGCCGCGGCGGGAATGCCGGCGCGGCGCCAGAGGTCGTCGACCGAGGCAAACGGCAGATGTTCCCGGCAGGAGACAAGGCGCGCGGCTTCCGCATTGCCCAGCCCCTTGACCATGCGCAGGCCGAGCCGGACGGCGAAATCGCCGTCCTCGCCGATCGCCTCGAGCGTACAGTCCCAGCGTGAGCTGTTGACGCAGACCGGCCGGATTTCGACGCCATGCTCGCGCGCGTCGCGCACGATCTGGGCCGGGGCATAAAAGCCCATGGGCTGGGCGTTGAGGAGCGCGCAGCAGAAGACTTCCGGATGCCAGCATTTCATCCAGGATGAGGCATAGGCGATCAGGGCGAAGCTCGCGGCATGGCTCTCGGGAAAGCCATAGGACCCGAAGCCTTCGAGCTGCTTGAAAGTGCGTTCGGCGAAATCGCGATCATAGCCGTTTGCGACCATCCCCTCGATCAGCTTCTCCCCGAATTTCGAGACGCCGCCGGTGTGTTTGAACGTCGCCATGGCGCGGCGCAGCTGATCGGCCTCGTTGGCTGTGAAGCCGGCGCATTCGATGGCGACGCGCATGGCCTGCTCCTGAAACAGCGGCACGCCGAGCGTCTTGCCGAGCACGGCCTCGAGCTCGGGTTTTGGGTAGGTCACATCCTCCTTGCCCTCGCGGCGGCGCAGATAGGGATGGACCATGTCGCCCTGGATCGGACCCGGCCGCACGATCGCGACTTCGATCACGAGGTCGTAGAAGGTTCTCGGCTTGATGCGCGGCAGCATCGCCATCTGGGCGCGGGACTCGATCTGGAAGGTGCCGAGCGTGTCCGCCTTGCGGATCATCGCATAGGTGCGCGGATCCTCGGCCGGGATGGAGGCGAGATCGAGCCTGATGTCCTTGTGTTCGGCCAAAAGGTCGAAGGCGCGGCGCATGCAGGAGAGCATACCGAGCGCCAACACATCGACCTTCATGAACTTGAGCACATCGATGTCGTCCTTGTCCCACTCGATGACCTGGCGGTCCTCCATGGCAGCCGGCTCGATCGGCACGAGCTCATCGAGCCGGTCACGGGTCAGAACGAAGCCGCCCGGGTGCTGCGAGAGATGGCGCGGCGTGCCGACAAGCTGGTGTGCGAGTTCGAGCGCCAGCCGGAGCCGGCGATCGCTCATGTTGAGGTTGAGACCCTCGGCGTGCTTTTGCTCCACGCCTTCAGACCAGCCCCAGACCTGCGAGGACAGGGTCATGGTCAGATCCTCGGGCAGGCCGAGTGCCTTTCCGACATCGCGCAGCGCGCCCTTGGCGCGATAGCGGATGACGGTGGAGCAGAGCGCGGCCCGCTCGCGGCCGTAGGTTTCATAGACCCACTGAATGACCTCCTCGCGCCGCTCATGCTCGAAATCGACGTCGATATCGGGCGGCTCGCGCCGTTCCTCGGAGACGAAGCGTTCGAAGAGAAGATCGTTGCGGTCGGGATCGACCGAGGTGACGCCGAGCACGAAGCAGACAGCCGAATTCGCCGCCGATCCCCGGCCCTGGCACAAAATTCCCTTCGAGCGGGCGAAGCGCACGATGGCGTTCACGGTCAGGAAATAGGGCGCATAGTTCAGCTTCTCGATCAGGCGGAGCTCGTGTTGGAGATTGGCGCGCACCTTGTCGGGCAGACCCTCCGGATAGCGCTCGGGCACGCCCTCCCAGGTGAGTTTTTCGAGGGCCTGCTGGGGTGTCAGCTCCGGATAGAGCTTTTCTTCCGGATATTGATAGGCCAGCTCGTCGAGCGAAAACCTGCACCGGTCCATGATCTCGATGGTCCGGGCGAGGGCTTCGGGATAGCGGTCGAACAGCCGATGCATCTCTTCGGGTGGCTTCAGGTAGCGGTCGGCAAACCGCTCGCGGCGATGCCCGAGCTCGTCGATGGTGACATTGTGCCGGATGGCGGTCACCACGTCCTGCATGAGCTGCCGGCCGGGTTCGTGGAAGAGCACGTCATTGGTGACGACGGTGGGCACCCGCGCCTGCACCGCCAGGTTCGACAGTTCCCAGAGGCGCATCTGGTCATTGGGCCGCCGCCGCAGCGTCAGGGCCAGATAGGCGCGGTCACCGAAGGTTTCCCGCAGGCGTCGCAATTGCAGCGCGCAGGTCTCGTCCGCGATGTCGGGAACGAGCACGGCGATCAGGCCCTCGCCATAGGCGACGAGATCCGCCCATTCGAGATGGCATTTGCCCTTGCCGGCGCGCTTCTTGCCCAGCGAGAGCAGGCGGCAAAGCCGCGCATAGGCGGGCCGATCGGTCGGATAGACCAGGACCGATATGCCGTCGGCGAGATCGAGCCGGCAGCCGACGACGAGGCGGACGCCGGTGGTTCTGGCCGCCTCGAATGCCCGGACGATTCCCGCCAGTGAGTTGCGGTCGACAATGCCGAGCGCCTCGATGCCCATCAGGGCGGCCTGGGCGAACAGCTCCTCACAGCTGCTCGCCCCGCGCAGGAACGAGAAATGGCTGGTCACTTGCAGCTCGGCGTAGCGCGGCCCGGTCATGCGAAAATCCCGTGCAGGAACCATTTCTGGGACCCGCTCTCACCACGTTCACCGTCGCCGGAGCGGAACAGCCAGTAGCGCTCGCCGGCTTCGTCCTCAACGCGGAAATAGTCGCGAACCGTCGACATCTCGGCGTCGCGTTTCCACCACTCGCCGCGAATGCGCTCGGGCCCGTCGGCACGCCGCACGCGCCGGCGCACGCCGCGCCAGGTAAACCAGACAGGTGGATTGTCGGGCAGCAGCGCCATCGTCTCGATCGGTTCGGGCCGGGCGAGCAGCCGCGGCGGGCGTGGCCAATCCCCCTCCCAGGTGGCGCCGCTCTCCGGCGCAAGCGCCGGCACTCGCGTGACTGCGCGCTCCGGCACATCGCTCTGCACCGGCTTGAACCGGTAGAGCCTGTTCTCACCGACGCGATTGGCAAGCACGTCGACCAGATCCGAGAGATCCGGCTCGGGCTCCTCGACGAGCGAGGAAATCGTCTGCTTGTCCTTGAGCGGTTCGGATTGAACCGCGGCCAGCACCATGATCTCGATGCCGAAGCCTGGATCGACGGTTTCGATCCTGTCGCAGAGGAGACGGGTCAGGCGCCTTGGATCGCGCACCGGCTGGGCCGTGCCAACGCGGATGAACTGCTTGGTGTTGTCGACGCGATGGAACAGCAGATCGAGCCGGCGGGCGCCGAGCCCACGCTTTTCCAGCTCTATGCAAAGGGCTTCGGCGAGCCTGGCCGTATAGCGGGCGATGGTTTCGGCCGCGCCGATCGGCTCTCCGAAGACACGGCGCACCTCGACCAGCTCGGGCGAACGAACCGGATCGACGGGTTCGGCGAGGCGTCCCAGCGCCTGGTCGAGCCGGCGGCTGATCTCGGGGCCAAAGCGCAAGGCAAGCGGCGCCCGCGGTTGCGCCATCAGGTCTCCGATTGTCTCGAAGCCGAGGGTGCGTAGCCCGGCAACCGTGTCGGGCTCGAGCCGCAGCGCTGCCAGCGGCAACAGCCGGAGCATCGCTTCTGTCTCGCCGGGCGCAATGACAGATGTGTAGCGGCGCAGGAAGCGTGCCGCGGCATGGGCCGCACCCCATGTATCGGCAATCGCCGCCCGCGCCTCGACGCCGGAGGCCGCGAAGCGCTGGACGATCGAAGTGAGCATGGCGGCCTCGCCGCCATGGAGATGATCGGCGCCGGTTGTGTCGATCACCAGCCCGTCCGGCGGATCGGGTGCCACCACGGGCGAGATGCGCTGCAACGCCCAGAGCGCGAGTCTGTCGAGCCCTTCGGCGTCGGCCGCGGGGTCGGCATCGAGGACGACGAGACCGGGCACCAGCGCCTGCGCCTTGGTGACGGCCATGCCGACGCTAACGCCCAGGGCCTGCGCATTGGCGTCAAGAGCGGTGATCAGCCGGCGCCGGCCGGTGCGGCCGACAAGGACGAGCGGCGCCTCAGCCGGAAGCGACGCGCCGTCCGACGTCCTTCTGAGGCGATCCGTAGGCCACCTTGGAAGGAAGAGCGATACGACCCTGGGCATCGCAGGCCTCCACTTCGAAATCAGCACTTTCCCCGGCCCGGCACCGGATCAGCTCGACCAGCCAGCGGGCCCGCCCGAGACCGGGAACTGGCAGCGGTGCAGAGGGGAGAACGGAAACCCGCCAGCGCGTGACGCTGGCCGTGGGCTGCCCGAAATCCCCCGCCTCGGTCTGACGCCGCCAGCGCCGGACGGCGAGACCGATCGTGTTCGAGCCTTCCGCCGCAAGCTGCAGCCGGCGGGATGCGGTCATTGAAAGGCGGGCGGTTTCGGCGACCACGGCCCCGAGTCCGCCATGGCGCAGCCCTTCCTCAAAGCAGGCGAGCAACGCCTTTTCATCACCGGCCTCGACATGGATCACGCTGTCGGGCGGCAGACCTGCCTGGGCGATCGCCGGGGCAAAAAGATCGGGTCGGGTTACGATCCAGAGGACTTTGCCTTTTGTACGCGCGGCGATCCCCGCCGCGAACAGCGCGGCGGCCGCGCCGTCCACGGCGCCATTCCCGCCTCCGGCCACCTCATGCAGGCATCCCAACCCCAGACCTCCTCCCGGAAGCCGCCGGTCGATCTCGGCGACGCCGAAGGGCAGGACCTCGCGCGCACGGCCGGCACCGCTGTCCAGGTGCGCAATGCGCTCCTGGAGCTCAGCAATGACAGCGTTTGCCGCGCGATCGGCCATGTAAGTCCAGTTCTCCTGAGGGCTTTGCAACGCCTCAAGGCGCTGTTATGTTCATTATTTGTTCCGTTTCCGATAATGAGTCAATCAGACTCCGCGATGAGTCTTTCCGGTGCGGATGGGGACGAGACGGCAGCAACGGCGCAGTATTGGCCGATTGTCGTTGATTCGCAGGGCGATAGGAGCGGGACGGAATGAATGCGGCGCATCTGGAAAAATTGAACGACGGTCAACGCGCCGCGGTCATTCACGGCATCGGCCTGCCCGATGGCCAGGTGGGCGGCCCGCTGCTGATCATTGCGGGTGCGGGCTCGGGCAAGACCAACACGCTGGCCCATCGCGTGGCGCAGCTGATCATTTCCGGGGCTGATCCGCGCCGCATCCTGCTCATGACCTTCTCCCGCCGCGCGGCTGCCGAAATGGGAAAGCGCGTGGAGCGCATCTGCGCCAGAGTGCTCGGCGACAAGGCCGGCATCCTGACTGACGCGCTCGCCTGGTCGGGCACATTCCATGGGATCGGCGCGCGCATCCTGCGCGAATACGCCGTCGAGCTGGGGCTCGATCCGCAGTTCACCATCCATGACCGCGAGGACTCGGCGGACCTTTTGAACCTCATCCGGCACGAACTCGGCTTCTCAAGGATGGAAAGCCGGTTTCCGGCGAAGGGGACCTGCCTTTCCATTTATTCGCGCACGGTCAATGCCCAGGCGCCGCTCGAGGATATCCTGCGCGCCAACTATCCCTGGTGCGCCGGTTGGGAAATGCAACTGCGCGAGCTCTTCGCATCCTATGTCGAGGCCAAGCAGGTCCAGAACGTGCTCGATTACGACGATCTGCTGCTTTACTGGGCCCAGACCATGAGCGACGCGGCGCTGGCCGACGAGATCGGCGGCCGCTGGGATCACGTTCTGGTCGACGAGTATCAGGACACCAACCGCCTGCAAGCGACGATCCTGACCGGCCTCAAACCCGGCGGACGGGGCCTCACCGTCGTCGGCGACGACGCCCAGGCGATCTATTCCTTCCGCGCGGCCACGGTCAGGAACATCCTCGATTTCCCGAAGGAATTCTCGCCGGCCGCCGAAATCATCACGCTCGAACGGAATTATCGCTCCACCCAGCCGATCCTTGCTGCCGCCAATGGCGTGATCGGCCTTGCGCGCGAGCGGTTCACCAAGAACCTCTGGACCGACCGCGCTTCGAACGAACGACCGTGTCTCGTGACCGTTCGCGACGAGGCCGACCAAGCGAGATTCGTGGCCGACGCGGTGCTGGAGAACCGCGAGACCGGCATGCGGCTCAAGGATCAGGCCGTGCTCTTCCGGGCAAGCCACCATAGCGGTCCGCTCGAGGTGGAGCTCACCCGCCGCAACATCCCGTTCGTCAAATTCGGCGGGCTCAAATTCCTCGACAGCGCCCATGTCAAGGACATGCTGGCCGCGCTGCGCTTTGCCCAGAACATGCGCGACCGCGTGGCCGGCTTCCGATTGATGCAGCTGCTGCCCGGCGTCGGGCCGGCGACGGCACAGACCGCTCTCGACGCCGTTGCCGAGAGCACTGAACCGATCGACACACTTGATAACCTCCCCTGCCCTCCCCGTGCCCAGACCGACTGGCCGGGCCTCATCGAGCTGCTCGGCGGGCTACGATCCGGATCGTCAGGCTGGCCGGCCGAGATCGGACAGGTCCGCGCCTGGTACGAACCGCATCTTGAACGCATCCATGAGGATTTCGAGATGCGGCGGGCCGATCTGCTCCAAGCTCGAGGAGATCGCCGGCGGCTATCCCTCCCGCGAGCGCTTCCTCACTGAGCTTACCCTCGATCCTCCGGACGCCACGTCCGGACAGGCGGGTGTGCCGCTGCTCGACGAGGACTATCTGATCCTTTCGACCATCCATTCGGCCAAGGGCCAGGAATGGCGCTCGGTCTTCGTGCTCAACACGGTGGACGGGTGTATTCCTTCCGATCTCGGCGTCGGAACGTCCGACGAGATCGAGGAGGAACGGCGCTTGCTCTATGTCGCCATGACGCGGGCAAAGGACAGTCTCAACCTCCTCGTCCCGCAGCGCTTCTTCACCCATGGCCAATCCGCGACGGGCGACCGGCATGTCTATGCCTCGCGAACGCGGTTCATTCCCGCTAGTCTATTGGAATTGTTCGAATGCCGTGCCTGGCCCGTCGTTGCCCCCGGACAGGGGCCGCATGTCGGCCCACGGCAGGTTCGCCTCGATGTCGGCGCGAGGATGCGCGGCATGTGGCGATAAAAGGAAGAGGGAGAATGTGCAATCTTTATAATCTCACGACGACGCGCGACGCCGTGATGGAATTCACCAAGGCTTTTGCCGACAAGGCAGGTTGGAACGAACCGTCACTGGACGTCTATCCGAACACCCTGGCGCCCATCGTTCGTGTCGGCGCCGACGGCAAGCGCGAGATCGCGAGCGCCACCTGGGGCATGCCCACGCCTCCAGCCTATATCAAGGGCAATTACGATCCCGGCGTCACCAACATCAGGAACGTCAACTCGCCTCACTGGCGACGCTGGCTCGGCCCGACCAGCCGATGCGTCGTGCCGTTCACCTCTTTCGCCGAGCCCGATCCGGCCAGCAAGGTTCCGGGTGGCCGCGTTCCCAATGCCTGGTTCGCTCGCAATGCCGACCGGCCGCTCATGTTCTTTGCGGGATTCTGGACACCATGGAAGGGCGTCAGAAAGGTTCGTGACGGCGAGCGCGAATTCGAGCTGTTCGGGTTCCTCACGACTTCGCCGAACGAGATCGTCAGCCCGATCCATCAAAAGGCCATGCCGGCGATCCTGACCACGCCGGAAGAGGTCGACCTCTGGCTGACCGGCGAGTGGGACGCAGTCAAGCACCTGCAGCGGCCCCTGCCCGGCAACATACTCGTCGTGGTCGAGCCGCCCGTAAAACACGACGACGAGCTTCTTCTTTAGGCGGTGAGACCGAGGCGGACGGGCGAATGCTCACGATCACCGGAGACAGGCATGCCGATGATGGTGTCAGCGAACCGAAGGCCCAAGATCTTCCGGTTCGAAAGATCATCCATGTCGATATGGACGCCTTCTATGCTTCGGTGGAGCAACGCGACAATCCCGAACTGAGAGGCAAGCCCGTCGCGGTCGGCGGATCGGCGGCGCGCGGCGTGGTGGCTGCCGCGAGCTACGAGGCGCGCGCCTTCGGTGTGCGGTCGGCGCTGCCTTCGGTGACGGCCAAGCGCCGCTGTCCCGACCTTATCTTCGTCAAACCCCGGTTCGACGTCTATCGGGCAGTGTCGGCGCAAATCCAACGGATCTTCGCCGAGCACACCGACCTGATCGAGCCGCTCTCGCTCGATGAAGCCTATCTCGACGTCACGGAGAACAAGCAGAACATGCCGGTCGCCACCGATATCGCAACCATGATACGCGCCCGCATCAAGGAGGTGACCGGCCTCAACGCCTCGGCTGGGATCTCATACTGCAAGTTCCTGGCGAAGATGGCGAGCGATCTTAACAAGCCGAACGGTCAAGCGGTCATCACCCCGAAAATGGGCCCCGAATTCGTGGCCGACCTGCCGGTCAAGAAGTTCCACGGCGTGGGACCGGCGACGGCTGCCAAGATGCAGCGGCTCGGCATCGAGACCGGTGCCGACCTGCGAGAAAAGCCCCTGACCTTCCTGCAGGAGCACTTTGGGAAATCCGGGAGCTGGTATTACCGGATCGCGCGCGGGATCGACGAACGACCCGTTCAGCCCAACCGCCCGCGGAAATCCGTCGGCGCCGAAGATACCTTCGTGGCCGACATCTTCGACCTCGATTCGGCGCGCGCTGAACTGGTGCGGCTGGCCGAAAAAGTCTGGCGGCATTGCGAGGCCAAGGAGATTACCGGACGCACTGTGACGCTGAAGGTGAAGTTCGCCGATTTCCAGCAAATCACCCGCAGCAGAACGCTGCCGAGGTTCATAGGTGGCGCGGACGAGATGATTGATGTTTCGCAATCGATGCTCGCCGACCTGTTTCCCCTCGAGAAGGGCATTCGACTGCTCGGCGTGACGCTGTCGTCATTGGACGCCAGGGATAGCGGCGCGGCACCAGACCAATTGGCGCTTTTCTGATTGGGCAGAGCCAGCACAACCTCCGGCCGACCTCGGGTGTGCCTCAACCCAGGGCGGGGCATCCAGGCTCTCGCTAGTCACGGTCTCTTTATGACCGTGACGTGAAGTTCTTCGACGACGGACGGAAGGCAGGCGAGTTCGGGCAGATCGGCTGCCGGGCTGTCGGCGTCGAGACTGGTCTCGACGGCGCGGTCGTAGACGGCCACGCATTGCTTGTTGGTGATGCGCGACATGTAGATGATTCCATCGACGTCTGTTTGGTCGTAGAGTTTCTGGCTGAAGCGCCTTCCCGCTGCCTGTGCCTTCGCACGAACGGCGTCCGTCGAGACACCCAACAGGCTGGCACCTTCGAACCGCAGATCGAGCAAGAAGAGCGGACGGGCATTGCGGACGCTGGTGATGGAATATCGATCGAACTCCTCCTGCAGGAGCAGGCGCTCGGATTTCCCTTCGAAGCGATCGCGGATAATGGTCTCCGCGACCGCCGTTTTCACGTCCTGCGCCAGATAGAGCAGCTTGAATTTGTCCCGCGGGCTTGAAAAGCGGGTCTTGCCGAACCCCATGCCAAGCGGAGTCGCCGCATGCTCTCGGGCGAGGATGCGCACGTAGTCATCGACGCGAACCCGAACGACCAGCCTCTGCAGGATCTGTTGATCGAGGGTCATTGGGCGGCGAAATACGCCGCGGCGGCATCGACAACCTCACCTACACGATCCTGTTTCAGCAGATCGATAGGTTTGCGGCCAGCTAGAACGGGGTTCCTTTGGCTCAGCCAGAGCCAGGCCGTGCGCTCGCTTTTGGCAAGCTGCATGATCTCCCGAATACCGCGCGCGGGTCGACCATCTATAAACTGCTCGAGAGGATAGACATGTTTCCTGGTCCCTTTGAGCAACCCAATGACGTCGCCCTCGTGTTGCCAGCGGTTGAGGGACGAACGCGCCACTCCATACTCTCGGCTAAGCTCCGTGGCGCCAGCCACGCGTCCCGCCCAGTCCTCAAGCTTCCGGTGGACGGCGATCGCAGCCAGGCCCTTCTGACCCTGATCTGATGTGACCATGGCTCCAAGGCCTTCACCTTTCGAGGGCTCTATTTCATCAGGAACACTCAGAGAGATTCTGCCGGATCGTTCGCGTCCGAAGCTCTCGAACACACGGCGGATGCGCTGCTTGAGCTCAGCGCTGTGCGCGTTGAGTTCCTGACGTTGTTCAGCCGGCAGCCTGGCAACAACCTCAGCAACTTCGCCAGCGATAAGGGCTGACAAAGCCAGCGAACCGGGGCCGAAGCCCTTCTCCGTCTTGAGGGCGTTCGACACCTTAGCGGCTACACGATCGGCGATGTTTTGATCGAGTCGCTCGGTTTGAGCATTTGACCTAACCATAGGAGGCACTCCTTGCGGGTTTCAGGCCATAGATAGGCCCCTTTGTGCCATTTGTCTAGTATGTCTCATTCGTGCAAAAGCCGTCACCATGGATTGTGCGACGACAGGCCAGAGGCTCGTTCAATGCCTCATCTAGCGCGGGACCGGGCCGATTTGAGCGGACGGACGGCGAGATGGTCGGAATTCTAGCTTGCTCTCGTTTTCACACGTTGTAATCGTTCGCGAGTACATATTGGGGGGACCATGGCCCGGCGAAAGTCAAAATCCGGATTTCTTTCAGATTACACACTCGACGACCGTTACCTTCTTAAGCCGGACCGAAAACTCGGAAGGGCGGGTATCGACACCGCACGCACGCGTGAAGGTCTCGATGTACTGATCAAGAGTTGGCCTCGCGCAAAAGGCACTGACGATCAGGATCTCGAGATGATTTGGCGAAGCGAAATCCGGCAGTTACAGCGCCTGTCGGCAATTCCCCGCGCCGACGAGCTTTTCGTTCCAATGGTAACAAGCGGTAAGGACAGAGACGGATTCTATCTCATTCTGGATCCTGGGCAAGGAAGTCCCCTTGAAGTACTGCTCAACGCAAACCGAAAACCGGCTCTGCTGGCGCAGGCCCGACAACCGCGGGTACGCCGGCAACTCTGGGCCAATATTCTGCGGCTGGTGAATGGAGTAGAACTCTTACACTCTCAGGGAATCATTCACAGGAACATCGATCCCTGGTCCGTCGTAACCGCCCTAGGCGAGGAACCGGATTTCTTACTGACCGGCTTCGAATGGTCCATGCGGATCATCGCGATCGGCGCAAGCGGCGGGAAGAATATGAAATCGCCCCGTGAGGAGCGGGTTTTTTCATTCGCGCGAGACTGGCGCGATCTGGCTCATCTTTCGGCGCTCATTCTCGACATTCCACTGGCTCCGTTAAGTGACCTTCGGGTCATCGCCTCACGCGTGGCCGACCACGTCCCTGCAGCTGAGGTCAGACTCCTTAGGGCGATGTTGGGTCTGGAACGCGTCGAGCGTCTCGACGGTGACTACATCGCTGCTCGGGTCCAAGCGATTATTGATGAAATCGCGGCGGAGGTCGCTGGGAAGGATGCCGCCCTTTGCCTCGCGGCCAGACTGGGCTCTGGCAGCCCTTTGTCGGAAGCGATCAGAAAGGCCTCGAACAGCGAAATAGAGGCTTCCGACACCACCCAACAGCTCCGCTTCATCCGAGATGATCTGGGAGATCAAGCCCAACTGATTGGTCTCGGGGAAGGCGCAGCACCACGATACGTGCTGCTTGGAAACAGCCTGACCTACCGTCTCTTGCCCTATCGTCGTCCGAATTCGCAGGATGCGGCCAGTTGGGAATTTGCTTTTTGCGACAGGGTTGAACTCGATCCACCAGCAAAATCGCAGGTCATCGGTGAGACCCTCATCCCGACTGATGCATTGGACATCGTCAAGCATACCGACGCTGGGCAAGCTTTCCCACGCAGGCGAGGAAAAGTTCAGCACTGGGAAGACTATATCAGGCGTACGACTGAGAAACTGACCGAGAGATCCGATCTGGTCAGGATGCATCAGAGTTTCGCGCTACTCTTGATCCTGGAAATGGCCTACGCGGCGGCGGATATTTTCCCGATCGAACTGGTTTCGAAGGGCGTCGGCGAAACAGCGGATCAGAAAGTCATACATGTTGTTTCTAGGAACGAAGGCGCACGCGCGTCCTTGTCGTCACTCCTGGGCTTGGACGCTCCGGCAATCAGGTTGCGCAAGCTGTTGAACTCCGAAACGCCTAGTGCGGAGGAAGGATGGATCTTCTCAGAACCCGGCACACTTGGAGATCGGAGTGCTCCGGGATCGTTGTGGCGCTTTCTGGATTATGACGAACTTGACGATGTCGAGTGCATGAAGTTCGAAGGGCAATCGCTGCCGGAGATGCGCTCCTTTGGGTTTCTCCTGCCAGGCGACATGGCAGGCCGGATCGCACAGTTCAAACGCCGTTTGAAGGCGCTGACAGCCCTCAAGGACCACGGTGAGCTTCTTCGGATGTTTGCAGATCCCCGGCTTCGTATAGAGAACAGCCAAGATCCCTTGGACGAAACGTCGGAAGCGTTCAAACGCCTCGATCAGTCGAAGCAAAACGCTCTGCGCGAGATTTTATCGACCATACCACTCTTTCTTTTACAGGGACCGCCCGGGGTCGGAAAAACCTATCTCGTAGGTGACCTTGTAGAACGCCGCATGGCTGAGGATGGCACTGCACGCCTCCTCCTCTCTGCCCAGAGCAATTCGGCGATCGACCATTTGATGAACGAGGTGCAGGAGATCTTTAAGTCCTCAGACGCGGACAGCGCACCATTGATGGTGCGGGCAAGAGCCGCAGACGATGATGAAGCGGGTGAGCTCGAGGTCGATGTCCAAGCCGACAAGTTGCTTCGTGACCTGGCTGTAAGCCCCTTGATGAACGAGGCCTCTCCCCGTTTGGCCGAAAAGGTGGACGCACTGGTCGCTGCGAGGACAGGCGGCCGGGTTGGTCGTACAGGCGGGGATAATACAACAGGCAGACGAGTAGCCGCCGAGCTGCGTGCCTTTGAGGGAATGATCCTAAGGTCTGCAAATCTAGTCTTTGCCACCACAAACTCGGCCGCGGTCGAAAGGCTGATCGAAGAACAAGGTCTCTTTGACTGGACGATCGTCGAGGAAGCAGGCAAAGCCACGGGTGGCGAGTTGCTGTCTCCACTGCTGCTTTCCCATCGCCGCCTTATGATCGGCGACCACAAGCAGCTCCCACCGTTCGATATCGAAAAGATGTCCCGCCTTCTATCATCGACCTCGTCCGTGCAGGAGGTCGTCAACCTCGTCGACAATTTGATTTCGAGATATCTCAAGGATCCGAGCATCGACGAAACATTCGAGGAGGTCTCAAGGGCTGGCGACGATTTT
Organism: Nitratireductor rhodophyticola; assembly: GCF_019891355.1. Lineage (NCBI taxonomy): Bacteria > Pseudomonadati > Pseudomonadota > Alphaproteobacteria > Hyphomicrobiales > Phyllobacteriaceae > Nitratireductor > Nitratireductor rhodophyticola. The sequence continues at coordinate 43,460 of NZ_JAHSSF010000006.1, forward strand.
GGCCGCACTTGCGCCGATGCTATGTCCTTGCTGATCTTGTTCGAAACATTTGTAGAACGGGAGCTGTCCCGCCAGAAAAGGAATGACTCAGGCCCTCGCATCGCACGTCGCCTCAACGAGCAGTATCGAATGCATCCGGCGATCGCCCGGATCGTTTCGAAGTGCTTCTACGATGGTGAACTGGAAACGAATGCCAAGCAGGCCTCAAAGTTCGCGAACGAGGCTTCGCCGGTTGCAAGTACCAACACCGCTGTATTGCCGGACAAGCCGATTGTCTTCATCGATATGCCCTATGCTCAAGCGGAGGGCCCAGGTGGCCGCGGGGGGGAAAGGACCCCGCCCTGGTCAAATCCGGAAGAAGCCAAGGCCGTCATCCGTGCATTGAGCCTCATTGCGCCATCCGATGCGATGTCTAGTCCATCACTCGCAGTTCTATCGCCGTACTGGCAACAAGTCCGTCGCATTGAGCGGGAATTCGATCGAAATCGGAGTGGGCTGCTGTCGAATTTATCCGGATTCACCCCAGCGGTGAACTCGAACACATTTTGCGGCACGGTAGACTCGTTTCAGGGGGGCGAGGCCGATGCCGTCTTGATTTCAATGGTTCGCAATAATCATCATGCCACTCCCGCGCGGGCGCTAGGGTTCCTTAGGGACAACAGAAGGATGAATGTAATACTCAGTCGCGCGAAGTGGCGACTGATCATCGTTGGTAGCCTCTCGTTCTACGAGCATGTCGTCTCAGTGGCCGATCGCTTGCCGGATCAGGACATTGGCTTTCTGTCCGATTTCCTTGCAGCCCTCGAAGCGGAAAGGACCGCCGGGTACGCAGCGGTCGTTCCCTGGGGAACAATGAAGGGGGCCGAGAAATGACGACGGTGCAGGTAGTTATTCCGGTCTTAAAAGGAAGCCGGCGCTTCATCATCGAACGCGGACGGCGATGGAGTGTTATCGAGCACCTCCTTCTAGATGCCGTGTCGCGAGGGGCGGCATCGGCGTCAGACTTGGCCGAGCGGTCAAATCTCCCTCGTCGTGTAGTCGTCGAGGCGTTCATCAGGTTGATGCGAGCTGGCTGGGTCGAAATCGTATCAACACCGCGAGGCCCCCTCTTTCAAATCACTGCGGCGGGTGCTTCCCGCGTCCAATACGAGCAACTTCCTTCAGCGACCGTGCGGGAACCGCGTTGGAGGGGATTTGCTATCGAGCAGGTGAGTGGGAGCGTTTATCGCGGAAGGGAGCTCGACCTCTACCACAAGAGCCGCGTTCCCGCTCACACTGAGGAAACTCCTGTCGTTCACCTCGCCGCGTCACCAACGCATTTTCTTGAGGACATGAGCGAGGTGTTCACCACGATCGAGGGAGAAGATGAGATAATCATCGGCGTGGATCGCGGCTCCGAGAAGCTTGCGGAGAGATATGCGATCGTAACGGTCAAAGACGGTGAGATCGATGGACTACCCGGACGGGCGCCCGAGAAGTTGCGCCTTGCTATCCTGTCAGCGGCAAACCATGCCTCGGCGAAGCTCTCCGAGAATGGCAAAACGGTTGCACCAGTCATAGTAATCAAGGAGGCGGACGAAGAAGTCCCGGCAGCGGTCCCCGGTGCCTACGATTCCTCGGACCTAATCGTTGATGGAGATGACCACTGGCGGTCATTCGAACGCATCATCATGGCTGCCTCGGAAAGAGTTATCATCCACTCGACGTTCATTAGCGGGGAAAGAGCAACGGCAGTATTACCACTGCTGCTGCGCGCTGCCGAACGCGGTGTGAAAGTAGACGTTCTTTGGGGTCAGGACGATCTTGGAAGTTCAACCCGATCTTCGCAGTTTGCCGCCGCAAAAATGCAAGCTGAGATAGAGGCGGCAGGGAGGAACGGCTCGATCAGGGTTCATCAGTTCTCGACGAATTCCCATGCCAAGATCGTATTTGCCGATTCCCACAAAGGCTGGAATGCCCTCATTGGATCCTGCAATTGGTTGGCATCCGACTACAAGAGCTTTGAAACCTCGTTTCGGCTTCGAGAGCCCATGCTTGTCGGGCAACTGATGAGAAAGCTCGCTGGGCTTGCACAAGGCAGGCCCGGGGTTTGGAACGATTTTGCGATCGACCTCGCGGTTCTCGGAAGGCGCATCATGGACACTCCCTCTCCGGGAGGAAGAAAGGTTCCAATGCGCCTTCTATATGGAGCCGATCATGCAAAACTCGTTTTGAAGGCTCGAGACGATGCTATCAGCCGGATATTTGCGCTAAGCCACCGCATCGGAATCACGGCGGAGTCCCTGACACTCCTTCCTGCACTCGCTGCCGTGAAGGAGCGTGGGATCGACGCTTCGTTCTTCTACGGCCGAACGACGGGGCCACTATCAGGTGAAGCTGGCGCCGACCTCGTTAGATCTTTTGCAAAGGCGGGACTTCAGGTGAAGCCGATTCACAAACCGCGGATCCACGCCAAGGTCCTCGGGTGGGATGACGATTACCTAGCAATCTCGAGCTTGAACTGGCTGTCGGCCGATCCGTCCGAGACCAAGCCCTTCAGGGAGATTGGCGTGCTGGTAACCGCTCCAAAAGTCGCGGATAACTACGTCGGGCATTTTAAACACGCGGTCACGACATGAGCGATAGTCAATGTATTGGCCCAGCGCTACAACATCCCCAGGCTCGATAGCGCCAGCGCCAAGCTATGGGTTCAACGCGTGGCTTCTGGGGGCTCGTCTGGCCAGCTTCGGTGGCTATGCGACCGGCTTCGCGGGAGCAAGCGCTGTCGAGCTCAGGTGTGACGTTCCATTAAACCTCAAGAATCTACTTACAATGATATCAATGCGTTACGCCGGCACTTAATTTGATAATTGGCAGTTAATGATGATAATTGCGGCTTGCTTTTGGCACTTAACGCGAGAATGATCGATCTCTAGTTTTTCCGCCGTGAGTCGAGATGTTCGAGCCGTTTGCCGACGAAATCGATGACACTGATTGGGATGAGGCCTGCCGCAAGGCGGATGTGATCCGCCGGTTTCTGCGTCGAGTATCTGAGCCCACAACGACAGGCCAGATACGAGAACTTGCCGACGAGCTTGGGCTTAGCCAGGCATCGGCGTATCGCCTGCTGAAGCTGTTCCGATCGGGCGGAACCGTTCTATCCCTCGTCGGACGCAAGGCTGGTCGCCCCGTCGGCCACAGGGTTCTCGACGCAGAGCGTGACGAAATCATCCGGGCCGAAATCAAGCGCTTCTATCTGAAGAAGAACCGCCCATCTGTATCAGCCCTGGTGCGTGAGGTGAACGCGAGCTGTCGCGCGGCCGGCTTGGCGCCACCCCATCGCAGAACAATCGTCGCACGTATCGAAGACGTTGATCTTGCCAAGCGCGCCAAGGCGCGCGGTGAACCCAAAATTGAGAAATCGACCATGGCCGTTCCGGGCAAGTTCGAAGTTTCGAGACCGCTGCAGGTTGTCCAAATCGACCACACCAAGGCAGACATCTTCGTTGTTGATGAGGAGGATCGCCGACCGCTCGGACGGCCGTGGCTGACGCTGGCCATGGATGTCTGCAGCAGGATGGTCACCGGCTTCTACCTCACCATGGCGGCGCCATCTCGGCTGTCGACAAGCCTTTGCTTGCTGCATTCGGTGTTTGACAAATCTGCGTGGCTTCGCGAACGCGAGATCGCAGACCCTTGGCCCGTCGCCGGCCTACCGGATCGGCTCCATGTCGACAACGGCCGCGACTTTCGCAGCCGCGCATTCCAGCGCGGCTGCGAGGATGCGGGTATCGCGATTGACTGGCGGCCCCCTGGCGAACCGCGCTTTGGAGGGCACATCGAGCGCCTGATCGGCACACAGATGGGCAGGCTTCATCTGCTTCCCGGCACTACATTCAGCGATCCAGACGAACTGGGCGAGTACGATTCGCGTCGACATTCGGCATTCACCTTGCGCGAACTCGAGCGCTACATCGCTCTCGATATTGTCGGCGATTACCATCAATCGATCCACAGCAGCCTGAAGCGGCCGCCGATCGCCGTATGGCGCGAGCATGAGGGGACAATCCCGCTACGGCTCCCTCAGGACCGAATGCGTTTCTGGCTCACCTTCCTGCCCGAAGATGAACGGACGCTGCGGCCAAACGGCATCCACATCTTCGGACTGCGCTACTGGTCCGCCGCGTTGGCTGCGGATGTCGGACGGACCGGCAAGCGGCGGCTGCTGATCAAATATGACCCGCGAGATCTGTCGCGCATATTCGTCCGCCGTCTTTCGGGCAACTTCGTGGAGGCCCGCTATGCCGACATCACCTTGCCTTCGATCACGCTTGCTGAAGCCAAGTCGTCGCGAGAGTGGCTGCTGGCGAAGGGAAAGCGCGAGATCGATATGGGAACCATTGTGCGCACCGCCATTGCCCGGCGCCAGATGATGGATGACGCACAACGAATGACTGCCGCCGCGCGGCGCGGAAAGACCGTCGGCCGCAAGCCAAGAGTGGAAGATCGCGAATGGGGCTCGCTTCGCGGCGTCGACTCCAGCAAACCGGTACCCTTTGTCGAGGATACGGATTGAGCTGGAGCGAATATGAACGATGAAATCTCTCACCTGACCACAGGCGCGGCGGCGTTGCTTGTCGAAACGGACGAGCGGCGCATTCGCGCGATACGGTCGCGCCGCTGGGTGCTCTACCCACGGGCCAAACAGGCTCTCGATCGTCTGAGCGCCCTCCTCGACCACCCGCGTGGCACGCGCATGCCTTCGATTGCGATCTATGGCGATAGCGGCATGGGCAAGACGATGATCATGAAGCGCTTCCGCGACGAGCACCCGCCGAGCTTCAATCCGGTGACGGGAACGCTGAAGACCCCGGTCCTCGCCATGGAAATGACCAGCCGGCCCGGCGAACGGCGGTTCTATGCCGAGCTCCTGACCCTTCTCGGCGCGCCCCAGCGGCCGCGCGCTGACATCGCCCAGATGGAACAGGCCTCCCTGCGCATCATGGAGGCTATCGGCGTGCAGGTTCTGGTCATTGACGAGGTGCACAACATCCTCGCCGGAACCTACCGGGAGCAGCGCATAGTGCTGAACACGTTGCGCTTCCTCAGCAATCGTCTGCATATCTCGCTGGTCTGCTTCGGCGTCAACGAGGCGCGTGAGGCGATCAGCGGCGACGTCCAGCTTGCCCGTCGGTTCGAGCAGTTCACCCTGAACAGATGGGCTGCGAACGAACAGTTCGAGACCCTGGTGGCGTCTATCCTGCGCAACACACCGCTACGCCGGCCGTCGGTGCTCACCCCGAAATCGTTGCGGCGGATGCTGCAGATCACCGAGGGCATCACGGCCAACATCTTCCACATGGTCAACAGCCTGGCGATCGACGCCATCGAAAACGGCAGCGAGCAGATCACGAACGAGGCCGTCGAGATCTGGGAGCCCGAGTTTGAGGCAGAAGCGGCATTCGCATGACGCAGAGGCGGCGCAACGGCAGCTGCCGGTACTTTTGCCACCAATCCCCGACGAGCTGCTGTCGTCTTGGATTAGCCGCCATGCCGCCTTCTACGCGGTTCCACCGCTCCTCATGCTGCGGCATTGCCTGCCGGAAGTTCGCTCGCTGCGTGTCGCCGATCTCCATTTGAGCGAAGATCAGGAAATCCGGCTGGCCAAGGTGTTCTTTACAGCGCCGGCCGACATACGTCGTATGACCTTCGCCAACGTCCCGTCGTCGTTCCATCGGTTCATCGCGGCGAGGCCGGTGCAACGCTGCACGAACTGTAACCCAATCCAAGCCGCGCCCCTACCCGTGCTGCGAGACCAATTGACGGGTTGGCGGATCACATGCCTTCGCTGCGGGGACCTCCTTCGAGACCAGGATTGGCACGGAGCCCCCTCCCCGTTCCGACAGTATCACAGCGCGGCCATGCGGGGCGAGAAGCTGCTCCACAATGAGATCGAGCACGGCGTCCGACGTTGGACTTCACCGACCGAGATTGCCCGTCTTCTGCTCATGCGGCGGATAGTCTTCCCCGTTCCATCAGAGCAGCAGCTCTATCTCTTCCGCGTCCTCGGCGTCATCATTCCCGATCTCGATCGCGTCCTCGTCGCGAGTCGAACGGATCTCCCTACGCCTGCACGACCAATCCTGCCACTCCACCTGCGAGCGGCCCTTCTCGCGGGCGTCGCCATGGTAGAAAGTGCCGGACCCGAGATGCTCCGCATGCTTCGCCGTCACACGATTGGCGACAACATGACCCGCTTCAGCGACGCCGCCGAGAAGCTCATCGCACAGGCTGGCAGGCATAGGCACGCCTCGCAAAGGCAGCTAATTTGAGAATCCCATCAAACAGATTCTCATGATTAAATGGAAAGCCACGCCGAAACGAGCGCATTCTTACGGTTAAGTGCAAAGCGACAACGTGAAATTGGGGCCCTCGGCAGGGTTCGAACCTTCAACCTCCTGTCAACAATACAGGTGCTCTACCGATTGAGCTACAAGGGCCCATTGACCACCAAATCTAGTTTGAACCAGTAAACAACAAGTTTCGAACTCACCAGACCCGCGAAATCAATTGCCTCCGGTTGTCGTACTGATGAATTGGGGCCGTGTATACGTTTTTTGTCTCCCGTCGCAGTCACTCTTACGAAGCTGCTAAGCGAAACTTTACCGTGTTGCCCTATGGAGTTGCAGTTGCCGGTTTGTGCGCTGGACGCAGCGTTCCGACCGGCTCTGGCATGACGGGACCACGCATGTGTCACAGGTAAGGCCATTCGAGCACGACGACGCCCCGGCGGTGGCGGAGATGTTCCTGCGCATCCTGCGCCGTGAAACCTCTGCCGATGGCGGCGCGGCGCTCGCGGTCTATCTCGACGATCTTTTCTGCGGGCCATACAGGTGCGACGGGGAGATCGTTTCGCGCGTTCACGTCACCGAAGACGGCCGGCTGAACGGCTTCATCGGCGTTCTGCCGCAGGTGATGGAACTGGACGGCGAGCACCTGCGCGCCGCCATCTGCACCACATGGATGGTTGACGGTCACCAGGCCGATCCCTTCGCCGGCGCGCGTCTGCTGAAAGCCGTTCTGTCCGGTCCGCAGGACCTGTCCTTCAGCGAGACGTCCAACGATCTTTCAACGGCGATGTGGCGCCGCATGGGCGCCCATGTGCTGGCGCCTTACAGCTTGGAATATCTGCGCGTCATCCGTCCGGCCGCTTTCGTCACGCGCATGGCCGCCAACCGCTTCGGCCTTCTGGGAGCATTTACGCCGCTGGCCCGGCTGGCCGACCGCGCGGCGGCCGCCGGCGTTAACGGTCTTTCCTGGGCGGGTTTCCAGCCGCGTCCCGGCAAGACAGATGCGCTTGCCGAGACCGAACCGGACGAGGACGCGCTTGCCGGCGCCATCGGGGAACTGGTGGTGCATCATCGCCTGCATCCGCGCTGGAGCGACGAACAGTTGGCGCGCATGCTCGCCCATGCCCGCGTCAAGGCCAGGCACGGCACGCGCGTCCAGCGCATCCTGCGCACGCGTGGCGGCAAGCTCGCTGGCCTGTTCGTCTATTACGGCGACCGCGGCGGCATCGGCCGCGCGATGCAGGTCATGGCCGCGCCCGGCATGGAAGGGCTGGTGCTGGAACGCCTGCTCGCCGATGCCCATGCGCGCGGCCTTGCAGCCATTCGTGGCCGTACCCAGCCGGCGCTGCTCGACGCTATGCTCGACCGCAAGTTCGCCTTCCTGCACGCCTCGTCAACCGTGTTCCATTCTTCCAGGCCGCAACTGGCGGATGCCGCCACGCAGGGCCGCGCCTTCCTCAACGGCCTGTCGGGCGAGAGCTGGACGCGGCTCATCGGCGACCGCTTCGATTGACGGGCGGGCAAGCGCGATGTGCGGCATAGCAGGTTTTTTTGGCTCCACCGTTTCGCCCGATGCGGCGCCGGCGCTGATGCAGCGCATGGCCGTCAGGCTCGGCCATCGCGGGCCGGACGAGAAGGGCATCCATTCGGCACCCGGCATCGGGCTTGCCCATGCGCGGCTTTCCGTCGTCGGCCTCGCCGACGGCCAGCAGCCCATGGCTGATGCGCGCGGCGATCTGGTCATCTCTTATAATGGCGAGATCTTTAATTACGTCGAACTGCGCGAACGCCTGCAGGCGCGCGGGCGGCGCTTTTTAACCGGCAGCGACACGGAGGTGATCCTCCATCTCTATGACGAGATGGGCACGGCCTGCCTCGACGAACTCAACGGGGATTTTGCCTTCGCGCTGTGGGATGCGCGGCGTCGGAGCCTGTGGCTGGCGCGCGACCGCATGGGTGTGCGCCCGCTCTATTACACGGATATCGGCGGCACGCTGTTCTTCGCCTCCGAGGTCAAGGCGCTGATGGACGTGCCGGGCTTTGTGGCCGAACTAGATCCCGTCGCGCTTGATCAGGTCTTCACGCTATGGGCGCCGATCGCCCCGCGCACCGCCTTCAGGAGTGTCAGCGAACTGCCGCCCGGGCATATGATGATCGCGCAGGGACGCGAGCGGATGGTACGCCCGTGGTGGCGGCTGGAATTTCCCCGTGACGGCGATTTCGAGAATTCGGAGTATCCGGTGGGTGAACTCGGCGCGTTGCTGGAAGACGCCACGCGTATCCGACTGCGCGCCGACGTGCCGGTCGGCGCCTATCTTTCGGGCGGGCTCGATTCCTCGCTCGTCACCGCCCTTGCCGCGCGGCTGGCGCCGGGGTGCCTCGAGACCTTCTCGGTCGGTTTCCGCTCCGCCGAGCACGACGAAAGCCGCTGGCAGGCTGAGGTGGCGGAAAGGCTCGGCGTCGCGAACCATCGCGTATTCTGCGGGGAGGAGGAAATCGCCGCCGATTTCCCGGATATCGTCGCGCATGCCGAATGCCCCGTCCTGCGCACCGCGCCTGCGCCGCTTTACAGGCTGGCCGGGCTCGTTCGCGGCAACGGCATGAAGGTGGCGCTGACCGGCGAGGGAGCCGATGAGGTGTTTGCCGGTTACGACATCTTCCGCGAAGCCGCCGTGCGGCGCTTTTGCGCCCGCCAGCCGGGTTCGGTGCGCCGGCCCCTGTTGTTCCAGCGACTCTATCCCTATCTGCCGCAATTGCAGCGCCAGAGCGCCGACTATCTCGCCCGTTTCTTCTCTGCCGGCTCGGATGAGCTCACCGATCCGCTGTTCTCGCACCGTCCGCGCTTCCGCTCCACCACGGCGGCGAAGCTCTTCTATTCCCCGGCGCTGAAAGACACGCTCGGCACCTATGACGCGGCGGCCGACCTCGCCGCGCAACTGCCCGCAGAATTCGGCCGCTGGCATCCGCTAAACCAGGCGCAATATCTCGAAACCCGCTTCCTGCTTCCGGGCTACATCCTGTCGAGCCAGGGTGACCGGGTGATGATGGCGCATGGCGTGGAGGGCCGGTTTCCGTTTCTCGATCACCGCGTCGTCACTTTCGCCGCCGGGCTTCATCCGGGCCTTAAACTGCGCGGCCTGAAAGAGAAATTTATCCTGAAAGAGGCGGCACGCGGCCTGGTGCCGGATGCGGTCGTCGACCGCCCCAAGCAACCCTATCGTGCGCCTGACAGCCAGACATTCTCAGTTCCCGCCGCCAGGCCCGTAGTGGATGGGGCGCTTTCCGACAGCGCGCTGGTCGAGGCGGGCTTGTTCAACTGCAAGATGGTGGAGATGCTGAAACGCAAGGCGCTTAACGGAAGGGCAACCAGCTTCAAGGACAATACGGCCTTCATGGGCGTTCTCTCGACGCAGCTGTGGCACCGGACCTTTGCCGCAGGCCAGCCGCGCCGAACGAAAACAGGGTGAGAACCAGACAATATGTCTGATGTAGTGCAAACAAGAATCCGCGATTTCATTGTCGAGAATTTCCTGTTCGGTGACGACAGTCAGCCTTTGCCCGGCGATCTTTCGTTGATTGAAAGCGATATGGTCGATTCCACCGGCATCCTCGAACTGGTCGGCTTCCTTGAAGAAGGGTTCGGGCTGACGATCGCCGATGCCGACATCGTGCCGGCCAATCTCGATTCCATCGACCGAATCGCCGCCTTCATCGAACGCAAGAAGGCGGCCTGAAAGCGCGGCGATGCGTATTGAAAGCCATCTCCGAGTAAGCTGCCTGCGCCATGCCGGCAAGACCGCCATTGTCGACGGCGCGCGGCGGGTAAGCTACGCGGAACTTTGCAACGCCTCCGATGGCCTCGCCGCATGGTTTATCGAAAATGGTGTCGGCAGGGGCGACCGCGTCGTTGTGTTCGCCGGCAATGGCTGGCAGACCGCCGTCGCTTTCTATGCCGTGTGGAAGGCGGGCGCCGTGGCCTGCCCGGTCAATCCGTCCACCAGGGCGAAGCGCCTCGCCTTCATCATCGCGGATTGTTCGCCGGCGGCTATCGTCGCCGACGCCAGAGGCGCTCCGACGGTCGCGGATGCGCTCGCCATCAACCCCGAAGCGCGCCCGGCAACGGTCCTGACTCGCCCGCATCCGGCGCTGCCTGGGGCCGCCGATTTCGAGCAATGCCTGGAGACCGGGCCGTTCTCCGCCGACCCGGCCCTTTGCGACGACGATCTCGCCGCCATCATCTACACATCGGGGTCCACGGGCGATCCCAAGGGCGTGATGATGGGGCATGACAACATCGATGCCGCGACCGCGTCCATCGTCTCCTATCTTGGAAACGTCGAGGGCGATGTCATCCTCAACGTGCTGCCGCTGTCGTTTGGATACGGGCTGACGCAGTTGTTAACCAGCGTACGTGTCGGAGCCACGCTGGTGCTGGAGAAATCCTTCGCCTATCCGGCCGCCGTGCTGGAGCGCCTGCACGAAGAGCGCGTCACCGGCTTCCCCATGGTTCCCTCCATGATCGCCCTGCTGCTGCGCATGGACGAGCTGGACCCGGCCCTGTTTGCGGGCCTGCGCTACATCACCAGTGCGGCCGCTCCCCTGCCGGTCGCCCACATCCGCAGACTGCGCGCGCTGCTTCCCGGCGTGCAGCTTTATTCCATGTACGGCCAGACCGAATGCGTGCGGGCGACATGGCTGCCGCCGGGCGACATCGACCTGTGCCCGGCCTCCGCCGGCATCGCCATTCCCGGAACCGCCATCCAGGTCGTCGACGAGGCCGGTATCGAGGTTGCGCCCGGTATCGTCGGGGAACTCGTTGTTTCGGGGCCGCACATCATGCGCGGCTATTGGAACAATGCCGATGCGACGGCGGATGCCCTGCGTCCTGATCCGCTGACGGGAAGCCTGCGCCTCCACACCGGCGACCTGTTCTTTGCCGACAGCGACGGCTACGTTACCTTCGTCTCGCGCCGCGACGACATCATCAAGACGGGCGGTTTCAAGGTGGCGCCGCGGGAAGTGGAATCCGCGCTCTACGATCTGGAGGGCGTGGTCGAGGCGCTGGTCGTCGGCATGCCGGACCCGGTACTGGGCGAGACGCTCAAGGCGATGATCGTCAAGTCGGCCGATACACTGACCGCCGAGGACGTCCTGCGTCACTGCGTCCGCATGCTGAACGATTTCATGGTACCGCGGCAAGTCGAGTTCTGCCAGGCACTGCCGAAGACCGGCAGCGGCAAGCTCAGCCGCCGTCTCGCATCGGACGGAGGCACCACGCCATGAACGAAACGAGCGCACGGGCTCCGGCCTTCACCCTTGCGGCCCTTTCCATTGAGGCCGAAGCCGAGGCCGACCGCATCGCTGCGCGCATGCGCGACATCCTGCGCGGTGACCTGCGCAAGCGCGGCTTCGTTATCGGCATTTCCGGCGGAATCGATTCCGCCGTCTGCGCGGGGCTGGCGGTACGCGCCGTCGGTCCCGAACGCGTTTTCGGCCTGCTGATGCCGGAACACGATTCCGATCCGGAAAGTAACCGGCTGGGCGAGGCCGTGGCTGAAACCTTCGGCATCGGGCACGCAGTCGAGGATATCGGCCCGGCGCTGGATGCGATGGGTTGCTACCGCCGCCGCGACGACGCCATCCGCCGGGTCGTACCGGACTACGGCGCGGGCTGGTCGAGCAAGATCGTCTTCGACAATGCGCTGACGGCGGACGGTTACAACATCTCGTCTCTGGTGGTGCGCGCGCCCGATGGCGCCATGCGCAAACTGCGCCTGCCGGCCGACGCCTATCTCGGCATCGTCGCTGCCACCAACATGAAGCAGCGCACGCGCAAGCAGCTCGAATATTACCATGCCGACCGGCTGAACTTCGCCGTCATCGGCACGCCCAACCGGCTGGAATACGATCAGGGCTTCTTCGTCAAGAACGGCGACGGCGCCGCCGACATCAAGCCGATCGCCCATCTCTACAAGTCGCAGGTTTATGAGCTGGCCGCCCATCTCGGCGTGCCCGAAGAGATACGCAAGCGCCCGCCGACCACCGACACCTATTCGCTGCCGCAGACGCAGGAAGAGTTCTATTTCGCGCTGCCCTACGCCAAGATGGACGCCTGCCTCTACTCCCTCGACAACGGCGTTCCCGCGGTCGAGGCCGGCGCCTCCATCGGTCTCTCCGAAGCGCAGGTCGAGGCTGTGTGGAGCGACATCGCGGCCAAGCGCAAGGTCGCCCGCTATCTTCACATGTCGCCGGTGCTTGCAAATCATGGACTCTTGAGACCGTTTGACTAGGCTAGTCCGTTCCAATCGAAACGTCTATCAATGCGCAGCACACGAGCTAAGCAGGTGTCATGAACAACCCTATTTGACGGATCCAATGAGATTGTTAGTGCATGGCCGGTCTACAGTCCAACGGGATGATGGTTTCGGGTATCGGCGGGCGGAAACTCTGACTCCGAACGGGGACACGTTGGGTAGCACTTCAAACGTAAACAGGGCTAACTCATAGACGCGGACAAAACGGGGGGCAGGTCAACAAGTACACACCGACCTGGGCCGATCAGATGGACACCTTGACGACGGCTTTCGAAAACACCTTCGTCGCGTCGGTCTGGCAGAGCGCGCTGACGAAGGAGAAGGGCCTGGGCGCCGCCGACTTCGACGCCTGGCAGCAGAACGCTGACATCCTGGCGGAATACGGCGTGATCGACAAGGCGCCGAAGGCTGTCGACTTCGTCGTCGATCCGTCCTCGATCAAGTAGGTAGCCGTGCTCAAGCGCAGCCTGATTGGCCTGATCGGAATCGTCGCGCTCTGGAGCGCGGCGGTCCACATCTTCGAGGTACCCGACTTCCTGCTTCCGGGACCGTGGGCAGTCGCCCAACGCATCGTGTTTCTATTCCAACATGCTAATCTCCTCTGGCACATCTATGTGACCCTTTCGGAGATCCTCGGGGGCTTCCTGCTGGGAGCGGTCGTCGGGGTGGCTTCCGCGATCGCATTCTCCCGTTCCCCGCTCCTGCTGCGCCTGACGACACCGCTCATCCTGCTGCTGCAGACCACTCCGAAAATCGCAATTGCACCGCTGTTGCTGCTCTGGCTTGGACTTGGCGCCGCACCGAAGATCGTGCTGGTCGCAATTGTCACGTTCTTTCCGGTGATGACTGCCATGCTGTCCGGCATCACCTACATGAACAAATCCTATTCCGACCTGGCCGGCGTGCTGCGCCTGTCCCAGTGGCAGAGATTTCGACACATTGAATTGCCTGCGGCGATACCGACCCTGTTCGCGGGCGCGACCGTCGCGACGACGCTGGCCATGACCGCCGCCGTAATCGGAGAGTTGATGGGCGCCAACAAGGGCGTCGGCTTCCTGCTGGCAAATGGCCAGGAGAATGCCGACACTGCAACCGTCATAGGCATGGTCATCCTGCTGTCGTTTCTCGGCTGGGCGTTCTTCGCGGTCCTGGACTTCGGACGCCGCCGCGTGGAAGACCGCTATTCGTGAGCGATCCTGCACGAATTTGTTCGCGCCATGCGCCGCGTGTTCGCCGAGCAACTTGTCAGCTTCGGCGATAACGGCGCGCTACCTGTTCCCCAACGCCGATTAGGCGAGATCAGTTGTCAAGCCTGGAAGATGAGGATGGCGCGTGTGTCTTTGCCCGTGGAAACGGTGCGGATCTCCGCCCTTCCCTGACCAGCCAATTCGCAAGCCGGGGCGCGGCAGGGTGACCGCCCCGGGACGGTCGGAGGAACGTAAACCGGGTGGGAAGCGGGCAGAACCCCCAAGGCGCGATCAGCCGTCCCGCAACAATGTCGGCTTCCGCGAAAGCCCAGGCTGTCACGGCGACGCCAAGGCCACCGGCAACGGCCTCGAGGAGATACGTATTGTGCTCGAATCTCCGCGCGGCGGAAGCCTTCGGCAAGTCGACTCCGTACGCCTCGGCCCACTGGCTCCATCCATGTGAAAATGTGTCGCTCGTGAGCCTCGGCCGGCTGAGAATTCTTGCCGGATCTCCCCCGTCCGCCTCGAAGAGCGCGGGGGCCACAACGGGGCCGTAGGCATGCTCCAGAAAAGCCGTAGCGGCGAGGCCAGGCGGTGGAGCGTCTTCCAGCAGGCGGATCGCCGCCCGCGCTCCATCGTCACCATCGAACAGGGTCCGGGCCGAAGCCTCGATAATGCGGACGTTCACGCCAGGAAAACTCTCATGGAACGTCGACAGGCGGGGGATCAGCCACTTCATGGCAAACGTCGTGGGCACTGAGACGACGAGATCGTCAGCCTCTCCTGAAGCCGGCAAACCCTCCGCTATCCGATCCAGCCCCTCCCGCAGGGCGTTCGCGAGTTCGAGCCCCGCCCTTGTGAGGCGCAGAGAATGTCGCGGTCCCGAGACAAGTACCACGCCCAGCTCCTTTTCAAGGGATCTGATCTGACGACTTACCGCTCCGTGCGTGACGCAAAGCTCCTCCGCGGCCATCACCATCGATCCGAAGCGCGCATAGGCTTCGAAGGATCGCAGTGCGTTCAAGGATGGCAGCCGGCGTCTTCTCATGTGATCTCAGCTCACAAATCGGATCAACTTAATCGTTTGCACGTCACGCGACAACGCTGCCAATTCGCAGGGCCTCGGAACTCGCCGGCGACCAACCGCCTCCGGTGCTCAAATAGCGCGTGTCGGGCCGCTGGTCCTCGAGCGCGGCGAGGCTCATGGCGTCGATCGCCGCCTCGGCGACACAAAGCCGCGGCCCATCGACGGGGCCGAGCCGGAAAAGCACTTTCGCGCCGCCGGTCGCGAAACCACGCCAGTCCGGCCCGCGCTCTTCCCAGCCGGTCACGGCGCCCGCGCGATCGCGGTGCGCCGCCCACATGCTCCCCCGGGGGCCTTCGCGCAGGATATCCTGGGTGATGGCCGATCTCAGAATCGCTTCTGGAATGTCACGCTCGTCGCGCAGATAGCGCCATGTGGCTGATCCGCGCCAAGGCTTGCGCCGCGCGTTCCAGCGTTCGGGAATGGAGAGATCAGGCGCGTGCACGCGTGACGGTCGCTTCCATTCATGCTCCTTGGGGACGAAACCGATGAGATCGGCAACGACGTAGAGCGCGGCCGCGAACGGGAGGCCGTCAAGATGTTCGACCAGACGGAAGACGTCCCCCTTGGCCTCCGACAGTGGATCGAACCAGCCTTTGCCCTCGTGAATGACGATGATGATGTCGTCGCCACGGCGGTATTTGACCGCCTTGCGGGTGCTTTCCTTCAGATCGACGGCGAAGCCGGCGGTTTCGAGAACCGCCCCGCAATTCACCTTGTCTCTCAGCTCTTCGAGCTCGGCTTTTTCCATTCTCTTTCCGCGTCTTGCGCGGTCCTCTATCCGGTTTCCGCTCCCTGTTCTTTAGGGGCCGATCCCGGAGGCCGCGAAGAGCAAGGCAGGACAAGGGCGCGTCTGGCAAGCCGGCATTTGTGCCGGGTCGCAGTTTTCTCGGCCAGAAGCGGTGAAGCCTCCCTTGCCGGCCGCCGCGCGCGAGCGGCACCAAGGTGCTCTCGCAGCTCTCCAATCCTTCCGGCCGCCCCCGGCGTCAGGGATGGCAGCCCGGATGGGGGAAGACCGCTTACGGGCTTCAGCCTTGCCAACAGCCCGGCCCGCAGGGCGACGCCCAAACGTAAATCCAATGCCAGCGTACCAGTAAGTGAAGACTATCCATGCCCCAAGAACGCGCATGTGAAGATCGCAGATCATAAACGGAGAAAAGGGAGTGACGACTGTCCCGCGCTACTCCGAGGAGGATGTGCCGGATTGTCCGGTGCGAGAGGCATCGGAACCGTGAGCTGCGTTCCGTTCCTCACTTCGTATGGTCGGGCGGATAAGCAGTTCGAGGGTGCTCGGGATCATGCGCCAGACCACACCGTCTCCCCGAAGCGCGTGATAAGCGGCTGCGGCGATGTGGAGCCCCACCAGGATCAACGTGACATTCCAGAAGAGTACATGAAAGCGCGCGGCAGGCGCCCAGAGATAGGAGGTTACAAACCCGGCAGCAACCTGTCCGAGAAGAGAGAAATACAGCGCCCAATGGACTGCATGCGAGGTGCGGTCCCGCCAGTTCGTCAGTCGCGGCAGCAGCGATTGTGGCAGGAACATTCGAAGCCCGATCCTCAACAGCACCAACGCACCGATCAGCAGCCCGGCATAATTGTGGACAGCATGCTGGAACAGGTCGGATTCGGACGGAGGCAGCAGCGGATTATGCGTTCGGGGTATGGCGTCGGAGGTATACCATTGCCCGATCAGCAACAGAACCACAGACCAGTGAACGGCGATCTGCAACCGTGTATATTTGGCTCCTCGCCAATGGCCTCCGATGATCGACCACACGGGCGTTTCTAACTGTGCGGCTCAGACTTCGAGGTGGAAAGTCGCTGCGCCGCACATCTCGGTTCGCCAAGGCGACTGGCGATGTCCCGATAGGCTTCCATCAGGGGCCGCTCCGTCAGCGGGAAACGTTCCCGTTCTCGATCGAGCTTTTCCAGCGCGGCCAACATGAATTCGGCAATATCCGGACGCTCTTGCCCGCGGGCACAACGATAGACGCGAAGAATGTCCCGTTCCATCTGCTCTGTCTCTGATCTCATGCGCATCGCCTCCTTGCCATATCAAAGCCTACGCCTTCCAGCGCAGGAAAGGTCAAGCGGCAAGCGCCAACAAACGCGCGGGACACCGACCAGGCCGGTTCACGAGATGGGTCCTGCGACACGGACCTGATGCTGACCGAGGTTTAATCCCATTCCCGCTTGCCGAAGACGCGTGCCATCAAGTCGCCAAATGATGAGGGCGCCGGATTGGATAGATCCGAACAGAGTTTTGCATCACGCGTCGGCCTAGTAAGATCAGGATTCCGGACTGGCATGGAACAAACTCAAGCGAGCCGGTCGGCAAGGCTTGTTCAAAGCGGCAGAGATCTAGGACAACAGGAGTGTGCGCTTTTGGGGCCGACAGAAAAAACAATTAAGAGGCTGTTCGCCCTATCGGGCAATCTTTGTGCGTTTCCAGGTTTTTCCCTTCCCATCGTGGAAAGCGCCGGCACGATCACCGGCGAGATCTGTCACATTCATGCGCAGAAAGCAGGCGGACCTCGATTTGACAGCAGCCAAACCGAGGAAGATCGCCACGGATTCGACAACCTTATCCTGCTGTGCCGACGTCACCACCGAATTGTCGACTCGCAACCAGAGGCATTTTCGGCAGAGGCGTTGGAAGAACTCAAGAAAATTCGGGAAAAGGAAATGGGTAGGCCCGAACAGGCGACAGACGCCTTCTTTGCAAAGATCCTGCTCGGCGACCTAAGGCGCGTCATCGTTAACAATGACAGCGGCAATGTCATTGTCGACAGTCCTGGAGCGATTCAGGCCCACACCGTCAATGTGAGAACGACACGCAAAGCGCTACATATCCAACCGGCAGCTGGAACGATCGGTGCCGATCAGGAGGCCAGTCGGTATGTTCAGTACCTGATCAGCAGGTATAACCAGTTCGCCAGCGCCGACAGGTCGCGTGCAACAACATTCAGCTATGGCGCCATCTCGAAAAATGTTGAGAAATCTTTCGGAGCGCCTTGGAGGATGCTGGCGATAGAGGACTTTGAGCCCGTTTGTGCATATCTCCAGCAACGTATCGGCAAGACGCGCATCGCAAAATCGAATCTTTCCAAAGGGGCAAGGTCGTTCACGATCTTCGCCGATTTTGGCAAAAAGTCAGGCGACAAAGGGTGAATGACGTCAACGAACTCGGCCCGGGCGTTTCTCCTGGTCGCCGGATGCAATGCAGGCGTGGGACCGCGGGAAGCGAACAGACAACCCTGCACACAATCATGGAGGTTGGCGAAGTTGGTGAACGAATAGGGCCGATCGCGCCGCAGTTCAGCGCGA
The DNA here is from genome assembly GCF_019891355.1 of Nitratireductor rhodophyticola. NCBI lineage: Bacteria > Pseudomonadati > Pseudomonadota > Alphaproteobacteria > Hyphomicrobiales > Phyllobacteriaceae > Nitratireductor > Nitratireductor rhodophyticola. The sequence goes on from NZ_JAHSSF010000006.1 coordinate 61,704, forward strand.
TTTGACCTTCCACCCACCGGAGCGTTTAGGCTTTTCCGCAAAACCAAAGCCAGGGTCTTTCCATGCGCGCAATAACGTACCAGCCCGAATTCAACATCGTCGTATTCTCCTTTCTCCTCCATTTCGTATGGGAGTTTGTCCAGGCACCTACCTATGCCGGGATGATCGAGATGAACCATTGGGACGGCATCAAGCTTTGCATGTCGGCGACATTCGGTGATGTCGGCTTTGCCCTTGTTGCTTTCGGTCTCACAAGCCTGGCAGCGCGGACGCGTCAGTGGTTTCTCCGTCCTGCCGCTTGGCAGTATCTGATGTATCTCGGCATCGGGATCGGCCTGACAGTCGGTTTCGAGTATTACTACACGCAGGTCTCGCTGCGCTGGACCTATTCGGAATTGATGCCTCTGGTGCCACCGTTTGGAACAGGTCTGAGCCCTCTGTTGCAGTGGCTGGTCGTTCCAACAGTTGTCTTGTGGATCACGCGAAGACAGATCGTCGGAATCAAGGTCAAGGAAACCGAGCAATGATGGACAACAGTCTGGGAAGCGGCATGATGGGATTTGGTGGCATCGGGATGCTGCTGATCGGCATCCTCGTTTTGTTGGCGATTGCGGCCCTGGTCAAATATCTGATGAAGTGATCGCATTCACGTCGCCATCGACCGATCAACGAGCGTATCGATTGCGCGCGCTCGTTCCTCGTCATGACATCGGGTCTCCACCTGGATTGTGGTAAAGAAAAATCCGAACTCATCCACGAGCTTTCCTTGTGCAATCGTCAAGACCTCGTCCGAATCAATTTCGGCGCGTTTATCCACCATGACATGTGCCGAGAACACATATTTGCCGCTTGTAAGTGCCCAGGCGTGGACGTGATGAACATTCTTCACACCCGGAATTACCGCGAGAGCGGCCTTGGCTTCGGCAAGCGAAATCTCATCAGGCGTTCCCTCCATGAGAAGATGAATGGCGTCGCGCAGTATCCCCCAGCTGGCCCACAGAAGCACAAACCCGAAGATAATCCCCAACAAGGGATCAATTGCGAGGAAGCCGGTAAATCGGATCACCAGTGCAGCGACAATGATTATTAGACTGCCGACGAATGTCTGTATGATGTGCCAATAGGCACCCCGTACATTCAAATCACTGCCCTGTTGCCGGTACAAAAGATACAGCGAAATGAACTCCGTAACGAGGCCTCCCGCCGCTGCAATCAGCATCGGACCGGTGGGGAGATCGATCGGGTTTCCGAGCCGCATCAGTCCCATGACAATCACAACCAAGGCCATGATCAGAAGAAATGCGCCATTCACGAGCGCGCCGATGATCTCGGCGCGCAACCAGCCGAAGGACTTTTGTTCGTCCGCCGGCCTTTTCGCGATGCGGGCGGCGATGATTGCAACCAGAACGCCTCCGACCGCGGAGAATGTATGAAAGGCGTCGGAGATGACTGCGACCGAGCCGGTCCACAATCCAATGCCGAGCTCCACGATAAAATAGACGCCCGTCAGCCACGCGGAAATCGAGAGCGCCCGGCCGCTTGATGGCATATGACCGGCATGGTTTTCTGACATCGGTTTTGCCTCCTCTCAGGTCAGTTCAGAGCTAGGCCACAGTAAACTGCCCCATCATGCCACCATCCTCATGCTCGAGAATGTGGCAGTGATACATGAAGGGCGTTCGATCGCCTGCGGGCTGCGTGAAGCGCATCAGCAATTCGGTTTCGCCATCAATGACGACAGTATCCTTCCATCCACTGCTTTCGGGCAGCGGATCACGGCCGTTTTCGCGGACGACCTGAAACGACACGCCATGGACGTGGAAAGGATGGGCCAGCATGGTTGCGCTGACGACCCATTTTTCTGTGTCGCCAAGACGCACGCGTTGGTTGACGACGGCCATCTCGAACGGATCTCCGTTGATGGCAAACCCGCCCATCATGCCTCCTCCCATCATGTCTCCTCCCATGCCCATGTCGAGTGAGAAGCGCCTGGTTTTGGCAATTTCAAAATCTGCAAGTGAGGGCGCCTTGCCTCCTATCGTATCGGGGATTTTGTCAACCGCGACCGGGAGGCGTTCATCGACAAGGATTGGCAGGACCTCGAAACGCCGCGCGCCCGTCAAACCATCGAGCATTCCCCGGGCGCGGCCTATCATGCCGCCCATTCCCTGATTGGGATCACCGTCACTCACGAGAGAAACGTCATGCCCGCTCGTGAAATCGACCAGGATCTCAGCACGCTCACCGGGACCCATTCGCAGCGTTTCGAGTGCGATCGGCCGGGCAAGATACCCGCCATCGGTCGCGATGAGATGCATCGGGCGGGAGTCGCTCAGGCGCAACGAATAAATGCGGGCATTGGAAGCGTTAACAATCCGCAGCCTGACAATTCCCGTCGGTACATGCGCCGCCGTTCCAATCTGGCCGTTGACCAGGATCGTGTCTCCGGTCATGCCATGCATGATGTCCATCATCGAATTCGCATAGGCCAGCCGCCCGTCACCGGCAAATCTGCGATCCTGAATGACCAGTGTGAGATCGTCCGTGCCATAGGTTTCTGGCAATCCACGCTCCGCATCGTGGCCATCGACGATGTGGATCACTCCGGCCAACCCGGCATAGACATCCTGTGCAGTTCGCCCGTGTATGTGTGTGTGAAAGAAGGCCGTGCAAGGCGGCTGGTCGATCTGCATATCAGGCGTCCAGTCGGAACCTGGGCCGATCGGCAAATGCGGACCGCCATCGTGTTCGCCAGGTACGAGCAGTCCATGCCAGTGGGAACTGACAGGCCATGACAGAGCGTTGGCGACTTTCGGCTGCAACGGCCCCTTTTGAACGCGAACAACCGGCCCGAGATAAGGCTGGTTGAATCCGATTGTCGGTGTCGCCCTGCCGCCGATGAAACTGGTCGTGCCGAACTGTGCGGTCACGTCGAAACGCCCCGATTCGGAGGTATCGAGCAATGGCGGCATTTGAAGCCGAGGGAAGCCGGTTGCCCTGGCAAGGTTCACGGACGGCCGTGCGCCCAAAACGCCGTAGGCGGCGGCGCCAGCGGCCAAAGCCACACCTCCTGCAAGCAGTCCGCGCCGTGTTGTCATTGGCGTCTCCCTTCAACATTTTCTGCCCAACCTGCGTTCATCTCGTGTCCCGCGGTTCCAATGCGTAGCGCTTGTTCATCTCGTCATGGCCGGCGCGGATTTCATCGGGCCAGGTGCTCTTGATGTAAGACAAGACGGCGACGATCTCCTCATCCGACAGAATGGCCTCGTAAGCGGGCATCGCGGATGTGTAATCCTTCAGATTGGCCGCTTCGGCGACCCCAAGTTTGGTGATCTTGAAGAGCAACTCGTCGGGATGATGCCAGGTGTGTCCTGTTTCATCGTGCGGCGGAGCCGGCATCAAGCCGTCGGGTCCCGGGGAACGCCAATCCTCTGCCTGGCCCTGCAATTCCGCTCCGTGACAGGACGCACAGTTGGCAGTGTAGACCTGTTGGCCGAGCGCCACTTTTTCCTGGTCATCCGGCCTAAGGAGAGCCGCGCTTTCCCCATTACCTGGGCCGACCCCAATCATGGCGACGACGCCGATCGCAAGTAATGCCAGACCGGCAAGGGAAATTATCTTCAATCGTCTCATCGACATGGCTTCACCTAAACGACCACCAGGGAAGACCCGCTGGGGACACGGCTGTAGAGATCGATAATGTCCTGGTTCATCAATCGAACACATCCGCTGGAGACAGCCCTGCCGATGGTCCAGTATTCCGGCGAACCGTGAATCCGGTACAGCGTGTCCTCTCCGTCCTGAAAAATGTAGAGGGCTCTCGCTCCCAGCGGATTATCGAGCCCCGGTGGCATGCCGCCATTGCGTGCGCTCCATTTTTCGAGGTCCGGCTCCCGCGCGATCATTTCCTCGGGCGGAGTCCATTTCGGCCAAGCCTGCTTCCACTGGATGACCCCGCGGCCCGACCACGAAAATCCCGCTCTGCCGAGTCCGACGCCATACCGCATCGCCTTGCCGCCCTCCTGGATCAAATGAAGGTAAAACGTCTGCGTATCGACAATCAGGGTGCCAACCGCATAAGGCCCCGAATAGTCGACCTGACGACGCCAGAACCTCTCCGGGACCTTGTTCAGATCGACGGCCGGTATCGGAAAACGCTCTCCGGGCATCGGCCCATACATGGTTGCATACGTGCCTGGGATTCTCGGTGCCGGTTGCGGCTCGAGCGCCTGTTCGGGTGTGGTGGTTGTACAGCCGGAAAGGGCAAGCAACGACAGGCTGCCTGCCCCACCCAGGAGTTGCCTGCGATTCATTGCTTGCCGGCCTGGTAATACAGGGTCGGCGTCTCTCCGGTTTTGCCGGTGAAGGCGAGGACGTCGTATTTCGCCTTCGGATCTTCTCCCATGCCCAAAGAGCCCATCGGCATACCCGGGGTGGAAATGCCGCGAATATCCGGTTGTTCAGTCATGAGCTTGCTGATCGCTGCAAGCGGGACGTGTCCCTCGAGAACGTATTTGCGATCGCCTCCGATGGCGGCCGTATGACATGCTTCAAGTTTTGCCGGCACGCCCGCCTGCGTCTTGATCGAGGAGAGGTCTTCCATGTCCTTTGTTTCGACGGTGTAGCCGGCTTTTTCGACTGCATCGACCCAGACCTGACAGCACCCGCACCAGGGTGTCTTGAAGACGGTGATATGCTTGTCATCGGTTTCGCCTGCATGTGCATGCAGCGTCAGCAGGTTGCCGGCCAACCATGATGCGGCCGCGATTTTGATCAGTGTTTTCATTTCTGGTCTTGTCCTTTGTGTGTTTGATGGCCGTGACAGGTCCGGCCCATGATCTTGTGCATGACGAGGTGTGCCCCAAGACAAAAGCCGATTGGCGCCAATGCGCCGAGGCGTTCAGCCAAACCTGCGCCAGCGCCCATGCCCCAAAGCAGCAATCCGGCGCCGCCGACCATTGGAATGCAGCATGCGATCATGATCCAGGTGCCGAATTTCCGCGGTTCGGGAACGCCCGTGACGTCATGTGCTCGAATTCTCGGCACCCCGGAGGAAAGTGCATAGGGCGATAGTTTTTGCGGGTCCTGAGCCATCACAGCACGACCACCTTTGCGCCCACCGGAACCCTTTCATACAGGTCCTCGACATGCGCATTGATCATCCGGATGCAGCCGTTCGAAACGGAGCGCCCGATTGAAGATGGCTGGGTGGTGCCGTGAATCCGATACATCGTGTCACGGCCACTGCGGTACAAATACAGCGCGCGTGAACCAAGCGGATTTCCGGGTCCGCCGGGAACGCCTTTTGCATATCTGGCGTATTTGCCCGGCTCACGCCTGATCATGTTCTTGGTCGGGGTCCAACTTGGCCACTTTGCCTTCCGACCGATGGTGGCCGAGCCCCGAAAGGCAAGACCAGCTCGGCCGACGCCGACCCCATATCGCCTTGCTGTTGTCCGGCTTGTTTGCAGGTAGAGAAAGTGGTTGCCTGGATCGACCACCAGCGTGCCGGGACTGTATCCGGAGAATCGAACAGTCTGCGGTTCGAACCGCGGATCAAGTTTGAAGACGCGTTTGTGTGCCTGTGCCAACGAGGCAGGCAGGAATGCCGACGACAAAGCGCCAAGCATTAAGCTACGTTTGGAAAGCATGGTTTCCCTCTCAAATCCAATTACTCGACGAACGCCATTGATGGCTGGCGAAGTAAGATCAGATCGAGATGGGGGGCCTCATCTGGAAATATATCACTTCCAGAAGCGTCTCGGACTGTGCCGGGATTTCAACCGACGCCAAGACAGGCGAATTTTGCAGCGGTGTGAATTCGGGAAGATAATGGCAATCGGCCGCACAATTGCCTTGGCGGTTATCCATGCCGCTTTTCGACTTCTGACAGCACTTCATCGCGGCCGTCTTGTCAGCGGCCAGAACCTCATGAACCTGATCGGTTACTTTCGTTGATGTCATGTCGGCATGCGATTGGATCACAGCCGGCATCATGGCCCCGAGGACCAGAACCAGTATCATCAACGATGGCAAAAGTCTGCGCATTTCAGTAACGTAACGCCGGTTCCGTAAATTTTCTACACTCGTCTCAGCTGACTTCGAACCATGTGGTCATGCCTGCCGCCGCGTGTTCCAGCATGTGGCAATGATACAGCCACTTGCCGGGATTGCCAGCGACGAAGGCAACCTCCGTCGTCTGCTCAGGTCCAATCAGGAATGTGTCGCGCCAGGGCTTGCCGTCATCGACGTCGGCTCCGGATCGGCTGAGAACACGGAAGTGATGACCATGGACATGCATGGCGTGTACCCAGCCTGTCTGATTTATCGTTTCCAGCAGAACCGTTTCGCCGCGCCGAACCGTGAAAAGCGGAGCCTCCGCCAGGTTTGCTATGCCGTTGAATGCCCAGGACTGGCCCGTTTTACGGAAATCTTCGCCTTCAAGGCGCTTGCCCTTGTAGGTGATGTCCACAAAGCCGCCCATGGCGCCACCTTCCATAACGACCTTCACTTTCCGGGCGCCCGTCACATCGGGCTCCGGTATCAGGTTTACCGGAATTGAAGGCGTCGACTGCGCTGTACGCGATATCCCGTCGACGATCCCGTCGACCAGGGGGAATGGCTGATCGCCCGAAATCTCTTCGATCGCAAAATCAGCGTCCGGAACAACCATAAGGTCGATCCGTTGCGCTGGTCCGAGAAGATGCGGGGAATAAGGCAGAACGACGGATTCCGGCAGCGCCTGTCCGTCATAGGCAATTACCTTTCCGCCGAACCGATTGGGATCGAGTTCCAGAACACGTGCGTTCGAGGCGTTGATCAGTCTAACGCGATAGGCTTCGCCACTGCGCAGCTTCAAGACCGGACGTGACTTGCCATTCACAAGGAGCCAGTTACCGAGACGCCCTCCGTGGCTCCAATCCATCAAGGAACCAAAGCTGTCCGTGTCCAGAACGCCAGGCTGGCGCAAGCGCCAGTCATCAATGATGAGGGTGATGTCATGGTCGCGATCAAAGGTGGAGGTTCGCTCCTCCACGATCAACGGGCCATACAAGCCACGCCCGACCTCATTCCAACTCTTGTTGTGCGCGTGATACCAATATGTACCGGAATCCGGCAGCTCGAATTCATAGATGAAACTGTCTCCGGGCTGCACGGGTTCCTGGGTCAAGCCGGACACCCCGTCCATCGCATTTTCGATGCGGATCCCGTGCCAGTGGATGGATGTGGGCTCCTCAAGATTGTTGCGAAAGTTGACGCGTATCCGCTCGCCCTTTCGGGCCCGGATTTCAGGACCGGGTACAATGTCGTTATAGGCCCAGAGATCTGAGAGCTGCTGCTCGTAAAGTGCTCGCTGGACCGATCCGGCGATCAGATCAAACTCCTGCGCACCCGCCTTTGCCACAGCAAGACCGGGCAGGACGCCTGCTGACACGAGCACCCCGGTTCCCGCCAGGAAATTGCGTCTGTCAATCATTCTCCCGCTCCAGCAGAAAGGTCGCGATTGCCGTCAGATCGTCCTGACTGAGAAAGGAAGTTCCGTCACGCACCACTTCCCCCATCGAACCACCAAAAGCGTCGCCGTCCGGTTGGATGCCTGTTTTCAGCGCATAAGCCAGATTGGACACAGTCCAGCCCTTTTCCTTCAGCACATCCGCCCTGATCGAAGGGGATTTACCGCCATCGGGCAGACTGTCCGATCCATGCAGGCGCAATTCAGGCGGAAGACCGAAGTTTGGGGCGAGAACGAAAACCGCGAACCCACCCGCCCCCCAACGCGCGCCATGCCGGAGCGACACCGGTTGGTCTAATATCAGAGTGATAGCCGTTAGAATCAGTGCGAATGCAACACCGGTCACGAGATTCGAGAGCAACGTAAAAAACGTCCGCTGCAAGCCTTCTTCGGGCGCCCAGACTTCGTCCTCGGTCTCAGCGTGTGACACCCCCTCTTCATAAGCTTCGGCTTGGAGGATCAACGGGATAACCCGCACTGATTGCGCCGCGGTCGCGAACACACCAGCGAGCAATCCCGCTACAAGCGCGGCCAGAATTACCCGGGTCAACATCTACGTCGTGGCGCCTTAGTGGCAGGGCGCGACGATTGCGTGGCGCGTGTCGTGGGCGCCGTTGTGCAGTGCGTCGGAATGAGCAAACGCAGCGAAATAAAGCAACGCTATGCCAAATATTGCAGCGAACAGCGTAGTCGTCAGACGTGCTGATGCCGAAACCCGCAGCGAAACAGATTGTGTTGCGAGCATGACAACCTCCGTGTTGCTCATTCAGTCACTTGAACATCTCTCCGTCCGTTCACATGGCAGGTCTCCTGGCTCATGGCGGTTTTCCAGCGCTATCGCCTTCCCGGATGTTTCCAGTGGCGCTCCCGTTTTCGGGAGTTATGGCGCCGCGCCATTCTACAGTCGCGGGGTCGGCTGTGGTTTGGATGCCCGGTCTGGGTCCACCCGTCACATTCCCTTTTCATCCCGCTTCGCGCTCGGCATCGCGGGAACCGTGTGAACAATTACCCTGACGTCACGCCGAAACCGAGTCAATAACGACAAGCTTGGCCGCGACCGTTCTCCGACAAGACCAGGACAACGGCTCCATCAGGATTTCAGATCCAATTGCCGCAGTCTGAGCGAATTGACGACAACTGAGATCGAAGAAGCGCTCATCGCAAAGGCGGCGAACATCGGACTAATCAGGATGCCGAAGAACGGGAAGAGTACGCCTGCAGCTACCGGAACGCCCAACGTATTGTAGATCAGGGCGAAAAACAGGTTCTGCCGTATGTTGCGCATCGTTCCGTGGGCCAGACGGCGAGCCCTGACGATGCCGTCAAGATTTCCTTTGACCAGGGTAAACCCAGCGCTTTCGATCGCGACATCCGCCCCGGTTCCCATCGCGATTCCAACGTCGGCCTGAGCCAGAGCCGGAGCGTCGTTCACGCCGTCGCCGGCCATCGCGACCTTGCGACCCTGCTGCTGCAATTCCTGGATGATGCGCGCCTTGTCTTCGGGAAGCACGTCGGCGCGGATCTCGTCGATGCCCAGGCGCGCAGCAACGGCTTTCGCCGTTCGTTCGTTATCTCCGGTCGCCATGATAATGCGGAATCCAAGTTCATGCAGAGCCTTCAGCGCGTCGGGGGTTGTTTCTTTCACCGGATCGGCGACGCATACGAGTCCGGCGACGCCATTGTCGACGACAACGAACATGACCGTCTCGCCCTCGTCACGGCGGCCATTGGCTTTTTCGGTCAAGCCCCCCGCCTCCAGGCCAAGTTCGCGGATCATCGCGAGATTGCCGAGCGCCACGGCTCTGCCATCCACTGTACCCTTGACGCCTTTGCCGGTAACGGCCTCGAAGTCGCCGGCCGCGGCCAACTCCACGCCTCGCTCTTCGGCTCCTCTTACGATGGCTTCGGCGAGCGGGTGTTCCGAACCCCGTTCAAGGGAAGCCGCCAGACGCAGCACTTCGGTCTCGTCATGGCCATTCTCCGCCACGACTGCCACCAATCGCGGCTTGCCTTCGGTCAACGTGCCTGTCTTGTCGACGATTAGCGTATCAACTTTCTCGAACCTCTCGAGCGCCTCCGCATTCTTTATGAGCACGCCTGCTTGAGCTCCGCGTCCCGTTGCCGTCATGATCGACATTGGGGTGGCGAGACCGAGGGCGCAGGGACAGGCTATGATCAGTACCGCGACCGCGGCGATGAGCGCATATGAAAGGGCGGGTTCCGGGCCCCAAAACGCCCAGCCCAGGAAAGCAAGTACAGCGATAGCGATCACCGCCGGCACGAAATAGCCGGATACTTTGTCGGCATATTTCTGGATTGGCGCCCGGGACCGTTGTGCGTTGGCGACCATTTCGACGATCTGGCTCAGCATTGTGTCGGCGCCGACGCGTGTAGCTTCCATGATAAGGCTGCCAGTGCCGTTGATGGTTGCGCCCGTCACTGGATCGCCTGAAACTTTCTCGACTGGGACGGGTTCGCCGGTGATCATGCTTTCGTCGATCGATGAACGACCATCGACCACCACGCCATCCACGGGAACCTTGTCGCCGGGGCGCACACGAATGCGGTCGCCAACCCCAACATGTTCGAGCGGAATTTCCTCTTCCGTGCCGTCGTCGCGTATCACGCGGGCCGTTTTTGCCGCCATATCGAGGAGTGCCCGGATTGCCTTGCCAGTACCCTCACGAGCACGCAGTTCCATCACCTGCCCGAGGAGCACCAAGGTAACGATGACGGCTGCTGCTTCGAAATAGACACCCACATGACCTTCTGGATCCCGGAAGCCATCGGGGAAGATACCTGGAAACAGCACGGCGACGACACTGAATGTCCATGCCGCCATGACGCCCATCGCGATCAGGCTGAACATGTTCAGATTCATCGTACGGAAGGAATTCCAGCCGCGGACAAGGAATGGCCAACCCGACCAGAGAACGACTGGCGTGCCGAGCACAAGTTCGATCCACAGCGTTGCTCGTTCTCCGAAGATCTCGCGAACGCCGGAAAGACCCACAAAGGGACCCATGGTCAGGATCAGGAGTGGAATACTCAGGGCCGCGCCAATCCATAAGCGCCGAGTGAAATCGACAAGTTCGGGATTCGGCCCCTCTTCAACCATCGTTGCCGATTCCAGTTCCAGTCCCATGCCGCATATCGGGCATGATCCGGAATGTGTACGGCGCACTTGAGGGTGCATTGGGCAGGTATAGACGGGTCCGCTATTTCCGGCCGGAACTTCGTCATATTGGCCTTGGCCGGCAGAAGAGGTGCCTTCGGCGTCCGCCGTGTGATGATGGTGCTCGTGCTGGGAGGTCATCGCAATCGCTCCTTGTCGTGTCACATGTTGTGCGGTTTGAACGTTATGCCGTTGGCGACCTGCAACTCGCGAACATATTGGACAATCTTCGCCACCTCGTCCCGCGTGACCTGCTCCTGCTTCGGCATGTTGCCGTATGGCCAGTGGTGCTGGACCACACCGTTCATGGCTGCCAGATAGAACGCATCATCCGAGTGATGTCCCGGATTGTAAATGTCGTGGATCAGCGGAGGCCCTTTGTCCGTTCCGGATGCACGATCGCCATGGCAACTGGCACAGTTGTTATTGAAGAGTATCTGACCGACGCTTGCTTCACCCGACAGTTCCGGCATTGACACCGCCACGACCATCGCTTCCGGTTCTGGCTGGAACGCTTTTGAAAGCAGGACCGCAGCTCCTAGCGCAAAAAATCCCAGCACAAAAACCTTTGGAAGACTTCCTCGAATATTCACCATCTTCTCCATCTATCTTTCTGGAAAACCTAACAACATCGGCGCCACCCCTACGTCTCAGATCAGCCGATTATTACCTTTTCGCCGTCCATAAGCTCGTAGGGCGGAACGACGAGGTTCTTGGGTGCAGGGCCCCGCCTTACACGCCCGGACGTGTCGTATTGCGAACCGTGGCACGGGCAGTACCAGCCACCCCAATTGCCCCTTGGATCGGAATCCTTCTGCCCGAGTGGGATGCAGCCGAGATGCGTGCACACCCCGACCACGATCAGCCACTCGGGATTCTGCACACGATCTGCATCGCTTTGAGGATCGATAAGATCAGCATCGTCGTCAGCGACTGCCGCATCGATTTGAGCTTCCGTCCGTCTGTCGACAAACACAGGACGGCCACGCCACATGACCGTCACTCGCTGGCCGACCTCAATGCCGCCCAACGGGATTTCGACCGTTGCGAGGCTTCGTATACTTGCCGAAGGATTCATGCTGTCGATAAACGGCCAGGCGAACGCCCCTACTCCCACGACCACCATCGCCCCTGTTGCAACGTAAATGAAATCGCGTTTGGTGACCGAGTTGTCGGCATCTGAGACTATTGCGGACATATTATTGCTCCTTGCGCTTTGGACGGAGTTCACGCCGGATTGTCCGGCGTTCCCTCTCGCTCCTGTTTCAAGGTCTGCTTGGCGGACTACGCACCGCCACCGCCGCGATGGCGTCTACTCTTCATCGGATTCGTGCATCAGTTCCTCGATACGCTCGGGAATGTCCTCTTCGGAGAATTCGGCCTGAACGTCGGCATCGTGGACAAACGCAATGATGTCGGCCAGTTCGCTACCATCGAGCTCGATCGGCGCACCGAGTTCATCACGCTGCATTGCGACCATCGCCTCTGCACCCCGCCACATGCGCGCAGCAAATTCGAACGGATTCATCGGTAGGGGCATCGTCGACGCATCAAGGGCCGGAGCGTCCTCGCCGCCGACACCGTTTATCGAATGGCACACAACGCATCCCTTGCTCGCGAACAGCTGCTTGCCTCGTATCGGATTCATTTGAGGAATCATCAAACCCGGGCTCATCATGCCGTCGTCCATCATGCCGCTTTCCTGGCCCAACGAAGCGGTCACCAGGCCGAACATGATCGCTCCACCGAGAAGGGCTGAAGTCATGGCGTTTGAAGTTGCATATCTGTACATGACAGTCTCCTTTCGTCTTTTTCCGGCTGCTCTTAGGGGAGCACCACCATTTCGTGACCTTCACCTGAAACAGCGATCTCGCCCGTTACTGCGAGGTTTTCCTGGTCGACGATCCAGACCTTGGGCTCTTCGCGACTTGAGACGAAGAGGCTGTTCGTCCCGGCTATTGTCGTCAGGTGATAGGGGGCGGGAGCTAAGGCTGCGAATTTTGCTTTGCCGCTGCTCAGGTCAATAGCGGCAATCTTGTCATCGCCCTTGCCGCTAACGAATAGCGTCCCATCATCGTCCGACAGATCCAGCCCATGGATTTCGCCACCGACATCCAGAGACCGGGAAATGTTCCCGTCCGCGATGATGACCTCGTGGACCTTGCCGGCATAGGCATCGGCGACATAGAGCCGCTTGCCATCGTGCGAAATGACAACATGCTCCGGCGCCTCGCCGGAAAGGATATTGCGCTTGACGAACGTCTTGTCGACGTCAACCTCACTAATGGTTCCGCTGTCGGCGTTCGTAACGAATACCGATCTACCATCGCGCGCAAACACGGCATAGTTTGGGCTCGTTCCAGTCGGCACGAACGCTTTGAATGCCAAGGTGTCGAGATCGATGATACTGATCCCGTCTGTGGTCGGATGTGTAACTGCGGCGTAGCGGCCGTCCGGAGACATAGCCACGTGATGGACGGCGCCGGGAACCTCAATCCGGCGCACTACCGCGCCGGTCTCCGCTTCGACTATCGTTAGAATGCTTACTCCGGCATCTTTGGGCATGACACTCGCCGCCCTAGAGGCGTGATGCGCTTCGTGTTCGTCTTGCGATACGCCATCCGGTTTCGCCGGCGCCTCTGCTTCTTCTTTCGCCACCTCGGAATAACTGCCCGCAACGATGTAACGTGCGCCTGGTACTCCGGCCAGACCGTGGACAGCCTCAAAACCTGGCCAGCGCGCCTCGACCGAACCGGTGTCGGCATCCACAACAAGGATTTCTCCAGCGCTCCCCTCTGGAATGTAGACGGTGGTCGCGAATGTCGGCACGGTTCCGAGCAAAGTCAGAGTTGCTGTCGCTAACGCGAATTTCATTTCTGTTTTCATTTTGGTCTCCATTAATATGGCCGTGTTCAACAGAACCTGCGTGCCGCGAAGTAGTTGAAGAGAGGGCCGAAAATCAGCGCGACATACCAGCCGTAGGCAAATGCCTCGACCAGACCGAGCAGGAAGCTCGGGATACTCAACCAGGTGAATCCGGGAAGAAGTTTCAGCCATGTCTGGTACATCGCCATTCCCGGAAAGATGAGATCAAAGCCGACGCACAGGACGAACGTGATCGCCAGAAACAAGCCAAGGCTCATGCCGAATGCGATGACCGGAATACGCGGTGTGTTCGACACCTGCGGAGCGACCCTGATCGCGTAGCCCGGACTGGAGTTGCGTGAGTCAGCCATGAACAGCCTCCCCTGTCTCCAAGGTCGCAGTTTCCTGATTTAGATATGTATCAGGTGCCGCCTCAAAGCGTTCGCGGCATTCTCGCGAGCAGAAGTAGAACACGTGCCCGTCATGCACTGCGGACTTCGCCGCATTCGTATGGACTGTGATCCCGCACACGGGATCAATGGCACTTTCAGGCGCGATCCAGCGCAGATCAGTATTACTACCTCCCTCCGACTGCTTTGTTCGAGAGTTGTGGCCATGTCCCATTACATGGGCGCCACAGCCAAACCGCATCATGAGCAGGATCAGTCCGGCCCAGACGAGAAAATAAACTATTGCTTCCATTATCCGCTCCTTATGCATCGCCCGCACGGGCTGTTGCATTTTCGGCTTTGTCCGAACCGACAGGGGCGACGAATGCGAATTGCGTCCCGCATTTCAGCGGGCGCTATCGCAGATCCGACGAGGCAAGTCAGACTCTTGAGCTATTGCGGAAAGAGCCGCAGTGGCGCTCAGTATTCGCTCACGCGGGTTGGCGCCATCGTCAGCCGGACAGGGTTACCCTATGTTTCAGGCAGACTTTGGAGGGGGAGATGGAAACGACGGGAACAGCCATTCCGGAAGCTGTTTCGTAATAAAGTGCTGATGCTGACGACTTGCGTCAATGCCAGAAAATCCGGCCAGGAGAACAGCCGGTAACAGGCAATGACTGGCCGTACTGCATACCTTGGAATGAGCAGGTACAACGCGATTGCCATCGGAACCATCATATGAATGGCTCACGCTGATGACCGCGTGCAAACCAGTGTCAATGTTCTCGCTAAATTGGTGGAATAACGGCGCGAGGACGTAGAACATTGCTATCATCGCCCACAATACCGACCGCGAACGCGGCAGCGCTCTCAATCGGGCTTCTCTTTGGGCTTTGACGGTCATTTCATAACCTACTTTTTTTCAGCTTACTCGCAAAAACGAAGCGATCCTTGATCTCTATCAACGCGACCCTGACCTACCGTTTTCCGACCGGTGAAGGCTTTTAAATGTCGGCCTCCATTGGAGGTGGATTTAGTGGCTGCAATTACCTGCTGGCTTTTTCAATTGGTCGCTTGCAGGTCGATCTCCATGGCCAAGATCATTAAGTATCGGGCAGTCCGGACGATGGTCACCCGCACAAGCATTGACGAGTTCAGCGAGAGTGGCCCGCATGGAACGGAGCTGCGCGATCTTTTCGTCGATCCTCGCCAAATGGTCTTCGGCGATATGCTTCACGGCAGCGCTCTCCCGTCCATCATCCTCATAGAGAGCTAACAGGTTCCGACAATCTTCGATCGTGAAGCCCAATGCACGGGCGCGGCCGAGAAACGCCAGCTTGTGCAGATCCTTGTCTTGGAAACTGCGATAGCCGTTTTCGCCCCTTAGCGGCCGGATGAGGCCGATGTCCTCATAGTAGCGTATGGTCTTCGCAGGCAGGCCTGAAATTCGTGAGACATCACCAATATTCATCGTCAGTTTCCTTCTCATTCGGCCGGCGCCGGCACGAGTTGTGCGGGAGTTGGGTGGGCAGAAGCCCTTTCATCCATTGCCGGAGCGATCCGTCGCAACCGCAACGCGTTCGTCAGCACAAAGACAGAAGACAGTCCCATGGCACCTGCCGCCAAAATGGGTGACAGAAGCACACCGAACGCGGGGTATAGTACGCCGGCCGCAACCGGGATCAGGGCGGTGTTGTATCCGAACGCCCAGAAAAGGTTCTCGCGGATATTGCGCATCGTCCGGCGGGAAACCTCGAACGCGTTGACCACGCCGCGAAGGTCGCCCGACATCAGCACGACGTCTGCGGATTCGATGGCGACGTCGGTCCCGGTTCCGATTGCGATGCCGACATCGGCATGGGCCAGCGCCGGCGCATCGTTGATGCCATCGCCGACAAAAGCGATCCTCTGGCCCTTCGTGCGCAGTTCGTCGAGCGCAGCGACCTTGCCGTCGGGAAGAACTCTGGCGATCACATGATCGATCCCGGTCTCCCTTGCGATGGTTTCGGCTGTCTCTGGCTTGTCTCCTGTGATCATCGCCACTTTCAATCCGAGCTTGTGCAACTCTTGAATGGCCGCAGCGCTTGCGGATTTCACCGGATCCGCCACGCCGAATACCGCAGCCACCTTTCCATCAATCGCGGCGTAGAGGGCGGTATGACCGCGCCGGGCCAGTTGCGCTTCCTCCGCGGCCAGAGCGCCCAGGTCCAGGCCCTCGCGCTGCATCAGCCGATCGGCGCCTACCAGAACCTCGGTCGTTCCGACGCGGGCGCGAACCCCGTATCCCGTCATGGAGTTGAATTCCGACACCTCATGACGCGCTGCTCCTTCACGACGCGCGCCGCGCACGATTGCTTCGGCGATGGGGTGTTCCGACTGCTCTTCGACCATGGCCACGCGGCCCAGCACATCAGTGCGGTCGAAGCCTTCGGCCACGATCACGTCGACGAGTTCGGGGCGCCCCTCGGTGAGAGTGCCGGTCTTGTCGAATGCGACCACGTCGACCGAACTCAGGATTTGCAATGCATCGCCCTTGCGAAACAGAACACCCATCTCGGCCGCGCGTCCGGTGCCGACCATGATCGACGTCGGCGTGGCAAGACCCATCGCACAGGGGCATGCGATGATGAGGACAGACACGCCTGCCACCAGCGCAAGGGTCAGCGCCGGCTCGGGGCCGAAGATCAGCCAAATCAATACCGTCAATGCAGCGATCGCCATGACCGCCGGCACGAACCAGAGCGTGATCCGGTCGACGAGGCCTTGGATCGGCAACTTCGCACCCTGCGCTTCTTCTACCATACGAATTATCTGCGAAAGGGTCGTGTCGGCGCCGACGCGCGTTGCACGGAACCGAAAGCTTCCGGCCCCGTTGACCGTGCCGCCGGTTACCGGATCACCAGTTGCCTTGGTGACGGGCACCGGCTCCCCGGTGATCATGCTCTCGTCAACGTGGCTCTCGCCCTCGACGAGTTCGCCGTCCACGGCAATCCGCTCGCCCGGACGCACGAGGAGAACATCGCCGAGCCGGATTTCCTCTATCGCCACTTCCACCGGTTCGCCGTCGCGCAAGACACGCGCGGTTCTGACCTGAAGCCCGAGCAATTTCTGGATGGCCGCGCCGGTGCGGCCCTTTGCCCGCGCCTCGAGGAACCGTCCCAGAAGTATCAGCACCACAATCACCGCGGCGGCCTCGAAATAGACCGCGCGAACCGCATCCGGCAGAAGCGAGGGCAGGAAAGTCGCAATGACAGAGTAGATGTAAGCCGCGCCGGTTCCGACCGCGACAAGGCTGTTCATGTCTGGTACCCCCTTGATGAGAGCGGGGATGCCTTTCTGGTAGAACACCCTGCCTGGCCCGAGCAGCACAGCGGTGGTCAGCAGGAACTGGATAACCCAGCTGGCCTCGTGGCCAATCGTGCCCCCGATGAATTCATGCATTCCAGGAACCAAGTGACTGCCCATCTCCATCACGAACACGGGCAGGGCGAGGACAGCCGCCAGGATCGTGCGGTGTCTGATCTCGCGCGCTTCCTCTTCCTTGCGTGCGACGCGGTCGCCCGAACTGGACGCTTCCGCGATTTCAGCGGGATAGCCGATTTCAGTGGCCGTCGCGATGAAGGCGGCGGGGCCGGTCACCCCTTCGAGGTAAGTCACAGTCGCAGTTTCGGAGGCCAGGTTCACGTTGACTTCCAGAACACCCGGTACGGCGGCGATAGCCTTGTCCACGCGTCCAACACAGGATGCACATGACATTGATGCGATGTTCAGCGTGACGCTCGCCCGCCGTGCCGGATAGCCGAGCTTGTCCAGCGTGTCGGCGGCCTCCGCGAGCCGCTCTGGACCGTCGACGGTCATCCTCGCGGTTTCGTTCGCGAGATTGACCGAAACGTCTCCAATTCCTTCAAGCCCGGAAAGCGCTCGGTCGACCCGCCCGACGCAGGATGCGCAGGACATGCCCTCGATGGAAAGTAAAACAGACTGGTTGCCGGTCATCGACGCCTCCAATTCAAAACTTTTGAGCGAGATAGTCGTTCCAGTGACTGGAAGGTCAAGGGAGAGACGCAAGATTATTTCCGAGCCAAATTTCCTTGACCTTCCAGTTGGTGGAATCTCTATTTTCCGCGCAGTCAACACCATTGGAGATTAGAAAAATGAAATTCAGCGTCCCTGAAATGAGCTGCGGTCATTGCGTCGCGACGATCGAAAAAGCGGTGAAAAGCGTCGATCCTGACGCCGAAATCGCCTGCGACCTGGCGAGCAAGACCGTGGAAATCAACAGCGGCTCGTCGGCTTCAGATATGAACGTCGCGATCAAGGAGGCCGGATACGACTCTAGCCTTCTTGAGACCGCTTGAGAATTCCATCCAATCCGACTGCGCGCGAATGTCACCCGCGCCGGTCCCGATCTTGGTCGAAATGAGCAATTGAGATGAAATACACCTACAACCGTATTCTTCCTGACGTCCCAATCGACGAGGCGGATACCCGTACTCGCGAGGCGCTTAAGGAGCAGGGTTTTGGCGTTCTTACCGAAATCGACGTCAAGGAAACGATGAAGAAGAAGATTGGCGCCGAGATGGACGGTTATCGCATCCTCGGCGCCTGCAATCCGAACATGGCTTACAAGGCCATCGGCATGGAGCCCCGTATCGGAGCGATGCTTCCATGCAACGTGATCCTACGCACTATCGAGGGTGGAACGGAGCTAAGTGCCATCGATCCCGTTGCTTCGATGGCGGCGGTCGACAACCCTGACCTTCACGCTGTCGCAGCAGATGTCCGTGACATGCTGAAGAAAGCGATCGATCTGGCCTGATTTCGACGCAATCAGGATGAAAGCAAGGATTGCGGCGTGACGACGGACTATCAGAAAAACAGCATATCGCTGACTGGCGCAGTCTCGATGGGGACCGGAGTGATGATCGGTGCCGGTATCTTCGCGTTGACCGGTCAGATCGCTGAACTGGCGGGCACCTGGTTTCCTTTGTCGTTCCTCGTCGGCGCGGTCGTAACGTTTTTCAGCGCATACAGTTACATCAAGATGTCGAACGCTTATCCGTCTGCCGGCGGTATCGCGATGATCCTTGAAAAGGCTTACGGTCCCGGCGTTGTAGCCGCCAGCGCGTCTTTGCTGATGGCTTTTTCGATGGTGATCAACGAGAGCTTGGTGGCCCGCACATTCGGGACTTACACGCTTCAGCTGTTTGGGACTGAAAACACAAAATTGCTCGTGCCGGTTTTGGGCGTCGGACTGATAGTGTTCGCGTTTCTGGTCAACATATCCGGGAACCGCTCGATCGGCCTTTTTTCATTGATCATGGCCCTCCTGAAAATAGGGGGTATCGCCCTGTTCGGGATTGCTGCGCTCTGGGCCAGCGGTCTGCAATTTGAACCGTCGAAATCGGAAGTCGACTATCCTCTAGCGGGGTTTGTTGCGTCGGTCGCGTTATCAATTCTCGCCTTCAAGGGGTTTACGACGATAACCAATAGCGGCGCCGAGATCGTCGACCCGCACCGCAATGTCGGCCGGGCGATTGTTATCTCGGTATCGATATGCGTCGTCGTCTATTTGCTGGTGGCATTCGCGGTCGGATCCAACCTGACGATCCCGGAAATCATTCAGGCAAAGGACTACTCACTCGCTCAGGCAGCCAAACCGGCGCTCGGCCAAGCGGGCTTTTATCTCACAATCGTGCTTGCCATCGTTGCCACGGCATCGGGGCTGCTCGCAAGCGTGTTCGCTGTATCACGCATGCTCGCAATGCTTACGAACATGAAGCTGATCCCGCACAGCCATTTCGGTATGGCCGGGAGAATTCAGAAACATACGCTGGTCTACACGGTCGTCGTAGCGGCACTCCTTACGATCTTCTTCGACCTGAGCAGGATCGCGTCTCTCGGTGTGTTCTTCTATCTGGTGATGGACATCGTCATTCATTGGGGTGTTTTCCGAAACCTGCGCCATGACATCGGAGCGCGCGGAAGCATTCTGCTTTCGGCAATATCCCTGGACACAATCGTATTGGCTGTCTTTGTGGTTATGAAGATCCGCACAGATATGGCCATCGTCGTGACTGCCGCGGTGGCCACTATCGCTGTGTTCGCTTTTGAGTACTGGTTCCTGTCGAATCGAAAGATCACGAGCCACGAGCGATGACCAATCACCCCCAGACCGTTAAATGAAAACAACGGAGGAGAGCTATGATGTACGGTGGAGAAATGGGCTTTTTTGGCGGCGGACTGGTGATGTTGCTTGTCCTCGTTTTGCTGGTTTTGGCTATAGCGGCGTTGGTGAAATACCTGAGGAACTGATACACCCGGCCACGCGACGGGTTGATCCCTTCGATTTCGGTTAATTTGTAGATCAACATGTGGCCCTGCGTTTGTCGAACGACGGCTCTGTCCTTCTCTTTGGCAGCGCGATAGTAGGCTCCAATCTCGTCCTCGGTCTGATCGACGCAGGGAGAGTATTTCGTTTGATGACGTCGTTCAGCCACAATGGCACCTTCGCGGATGTTTGAGTATCGGGGCCTGCTACGACAAAGAAGCGACAAGACCACGGCAACGGACTGACCAAAATTTATATCGAAACTTTGGTCAGTAGCGTCCTAGCGTGCGGTCAGTAGGCGGCAGGCGAGCTCTCTGTCACCCCAACGCGTCGAAAAGGTCTCGGAGACTTCGAACCAGCTGCCGTCGTTGCCGGCTCCATGATTCGCTCCCATGCACGAACATTGACACTCATGACCGCGGGCCTCTTGGCAGGCGCGCGCGCATATTTCCTGTTCTCGGTAAGGCTGGATAATGTAGACCTTGCCAAAACGCTCCAGGGCCCGATCTACGAAATCATTGAACCACGCTTTAGGCAGTTCCCAATAAGCGTGCCTACCACCGATCCATTCGGGTTGGGTCCTTCGACCGTTCTGCAGCCATTGCCGATTCGTCTCAGCAAATGGCAATCTCACCCGCAGACGCTCTCCCTTTCCGGTGCGTCGCAAGACAACCGGGGTCACTTTCTGATTCCAGACATAGTTGAGCGTGAGCCGATCCATCATGCCTACCGCGGATCACCAACCATTGCCCAATACTCTCTCTCCTGTTCGGCCTGCAGCTCTTCGAGGGTCACCGGAATGATTGAGAAGTCGAGATTGTACATCGGGATCTGCCAATCGTTGTAGAGCGTTCCGACATGCCGGTCCTCCGCGGTGTCGCGGATAAGCTTCTCTTTCTCCAATCTGGTCAGGAGCTTTTCGGTAAGAACCCTTCCATCGTGGTGATCCTCGCTTTCCCGGTACTCAAGTGAACCCCAAATTTCCGAAGTTGCCTTCAGGCCTTTCGAAGTGAAGATGCCGAGGTGCTGCATGGCCTCCGCCACTCGCAGCGCGCCGGGCGTCATTGAGGGGAATATCGAGCGATCGTGCCCGGATCGACGGGGCTCACTCCAAAGAAGGGTATCATCCTGGTAGGCTTCAACATCAGCGTAGAGACCGCTTTCGCGCTCGTAGACTGCCCAATTGGGCATGATGTATTCGCCCGCATATCCTTCGACGTAGTGTCCGCGGCGCTGGTGGTCGACGTATTCGCGCAATTGAGCGAGGTCCATCGGTTTCCAGCTAACCGCATCGGCGTAGATGAGGCGCGCAAGATGGTCGTAGAACCATCCGATGATACGGTTGAGCTTTGAGGATATCAGTTTGGGCGGACACCGCACCGCATCCATGAGAATGAGGATCTTCGCAGCCTCCTCTTCGGCGAACCCTTCAAGGACCTTGGCTTCGCGCGGGAGATCTTCCAGCTTCTGCGACGCGGCCCAAAAGCCCTGTGCGCTGTCCAGGATGATGGGCAAGCCTTCTGCGATGAAGTCTAAGCGTTGCTGCTGGGGTAACTGACAGAGCCGTTTGGCTTGATGCAATCCAATGTCGGGACCCTTTGCTCTTTTGTTGCTCAAGACGCTGTCCAATCCTCGAAAGCCGTAAGGGGATAATCTCCAACTCATTTTAATCGGCCATTTACGGCCGATAATGATTGATTTTAAACATAATCGGCCTTATATGACCGATTGAAGGATTTTCACTGGCGCATAGCAGACGGCCATATATGGCCTGTAAACGCGGCGAAATCGGGTTGTGAGGTCATATATGGCCGATAATAGATACATGGGCGTGAAAACACCAGAAACAATTTCGCGGGACATCGGCGAAAAGCTCGAGCGGCTGCGTCTCTCCCGAAACATTACGCAGGCCGAGCTCGCCCAGGACGCAGGCATTTCCGAGCGCACATTGAGACGCCTTGAATCCGGAGATAATCCTACACTCGACTCGCTCATCCGCGTCCTGATTTCGCTGAAAATCCAGCAAAACGTCGACCTCCTCGTTCCCGATCCGCGTGTCAGGCCAATAGAGCGGGTGCGGACAAAGGGGGTCGAGCGTCAACGATCGAGTTCGACCAAGCCAACAAAGAAGACCAAGCAATGGGAATGGGGCACAAAGAAGTAGACCATGGCTGAACCTTCAACCGATGCATCAATCAATCTCTGGGGGCGAGAGGTCGCGGCCGTTTCGTGGCTGCCGGACGATGGGTTTGCCGTCTTCCAGTATGACCCCGAATTCGCCCAATCTGGGATAGAGTTGTCGCCGTTGGTCATGCCTTTGAGTCCGGACCCCTATTCCTTTCCTGCCCTGCCCCGGACAACCTTCAAAGGACTACCGGGAATGCTGGCGGACGCTCTTCCCGACAAATATGGCGATCGGCTGATCAACGCTTGGCTGGCAGAACAGGGCCGCAGACCTGAAAGCTTCAATCCGGTGGAGCGCCTTTGCTATGTCGGAACCCGAGGCATGGGCGCCCTTGAATTCAAGCCGGCGCTGATGGGCTCGAACCGGAGGGCTCGAAAAGTCGAGGTCGCCAACCTCGTACGCCTGGCCAATCTGGTCCTGAACGAGAAGGCCAGTCTGGAGGGCGTGCTCGAGGGCGAGAACGACATTGCCGCCATCGACGATATTCTCAGAGTTGGCACATCGGCCGGAGGAGCGCGCGCCAAGGCTATCCTGGCCTGGAACCAGACCACCGGCGAATTCCGTCATGGCCAGATCGATGCTGGCGACGGCTTCGAACACTGGTTGATGAAATTCGATGGCATCGACAATAACCGCGACAAGGAAGAACCCGATCCGCAAGGGTTCGGCTTGATCGAGTACGGCTACTATCTGATGGCGACGGCCGCGGGCATCGAAATGACGCCATGCCGTTTGCATCATGAGGGTGGACGCAGCCATTTCATGACGCGGCGCTTTGACAGACCCGTCGATGAGAACGGCGTGACACATAAGCTCCACATGCAGTCGCTTTGCGCCCTGCAGCATTACGACTTCAACGATCCGCGTGGCTACTCCTATGAGCAGGCCATCCTGACAATCCGCGAACTCGGTCTCGGCGCGCCTGCGCTTGAGCAGCAGTTTCTCCGGGCAATTTTCAACATCATCGCCAGAAACCAGGATGATCACGTCAAAAACATCGCTTTCCTGATGGATCAGTCGGGCGAGTGGACGTTGTCGCCAGCATTCGACGTGAACTACTCCTACAATCCGAGCGGCGACTGGACCGGTCAACATCAGATGAGCCTGAACGGCAAACGCGACGGCTTCGCTGTGGACGACCTGCTGGCCTTCGCGGAAACCGCATCGATCAAGCCAGCCAAAGCAAAGACACTCATTTCCAATGTCAGCGAGGTTGTTGCGAACTGGCCGCAGTATGCGCAGGACGCCGGCGTTGATGACGAGACAACACGAAGGATTGGAAACGCCCACCGATCGTTTCGCTAAGTTCTTATGACTTGAAATTAAATAGTTACACAAACCGACGTGGCCTAGTGAACATGCTAAAAATTCATATAGCTTTACCCAATACATGTCCTTTGCTCGTTCACCACAAAATAGGCAGAATGCCGCGATGTCATTCAGGTTCATCCACACAGCCGATATTCATCTCGACTCGCCGTTGCGCTCGTTGGCGCTGCGTAGCCGCGGCCTCGCCGAGCTGATCGGAGACGCCACGCGGCAGGCTTTGGTGACGATCGTCAACCTGTGTATTGATGAACAGGTGGATGCGCTGATTATCGCCGGCGATCTCTATGACGGCGACCAGACGTCGATGAAAACCGCCCGGTTTCTGGCCAGCCAGATGCAGCGGCTCAACGAAGCCGGCATCGCGACCTTTATCATTCGAGGCAATCACGATGCCCTTTCGCGCATAACGCAGGAACTGATCCTGCCGCCATCGGTCACAGTATTCGGCGGGCGCGCTCATTGCGTCGACATCACCAAGGACGGGCTCGCACTTTCTATTCACGGCCTTAGTTTCGCCAAGCCTCAGGCTCCGGAAAGCCTTCTTGAGAAGTATCACCGCCCTACCCCGGATGCTGTCAATATCGGGATCATGCATACGAGCTTGGCGGGCGCTCCTGGGCACGATCTTTACGCGCCTTGCAAGCTATCCGACCTCCAGGGCTGGGGATTCGATTATTGGGCACTTGGACACGTCCATGTCCGGACCGAATACGCCGGCGATCGCGTAGCGGTCATGCCAGGAATGCCTCAGGGACGGGACATCAATGAAGCCGGGGAAAAGACAGTCACCCTCGTTACGGTCAGTGACGATCAAAGCCTCAGGATCGAAGAACGCACGACAAGCACCGCCCAGTTCGAACGCGTCCCGGTCGACATGTCATCGGCGGAGACCTGGCGAGAGGCAGCCGATCTGATTGAGGCAGGGATTTCTGGAGCACGCGAGCAAACACGATCTCAGCATCTTGTGGCTCGTCTTCGATTGACAGGTGCGACCCCGTTGTCGTGGCGGCTGCGACGCGATCGCGATTTGCTGCTGGCTGAAACCGAGCAGCGCGCAGAGAGCTTGGGCAACACCTGGGTCGAAAAGATCGATTTGGCGACAACGGCGCCGGTCAGCAAACCGGTTGGAAGCGCGACCGCTGATCCAGTCCTTGAACTCGGCGAGTTGATGCGAGGCGACATCATTCAACAGCATGGCGTTCGACAAATCGTGCAGGACCTCGTCAAGGAACTGCGCGATGACCTGCCGCCGGAAGCGCGCGGTTTCAGCGGCAACAACGAAGACGAGTTCGAGGCGCTGGTCGATCAGCTGCTGTCCGAAGGAAGCGAGGACATGCTTGCTCGGCTCAAAGCCAACGCTCCGGAGGTCGACTGATGCGCCTGCGCCGGCTCGATCTTACCCGCTACGGCAAGTTCACGGATTATTCAATCGACTTCGGGGAGCATGAAAGCGACACACCGGATCTGCATATCGTCTACGGCCTGAACGAAGCCGGCAAATCGACGGCGCTTTCCGCCTATCTCGATCTCCTGTTCGGCATCGAGGAACGCACGCGCTACAGCTTTCTTCATCAAGGCAAAGCCATGGAGATCGGCGCCTGTCTGGAGTTCGATGGATCGGCCCACGAGTTGAGGCGCGTCAAGCAGCGCAGCAATTCCCTCCTGGATGCGAACGGGCAGCCGGTCAACGAGGCGGTTCTGAGCGTCCCGCTCGCCGGTCTGACACGTGACGCCTATCGCATGATGTTTTCGCTCGACGATCAGACACTCGAGGATGGAGGCAACGCGATCCTGGAGAGCAAGGGCGATCTGGGCGAGTTGTTGTTCTCGGCAAGTGCAGGCCTGGCTGGCGTCAATTCCATTCTCGAAACCGCGGCGGCCGAAGCCGACGGCATTTTCCGGAAGCGCGCGAGTTCGACCGCAATCGCAGGTCTGAAGCGACAGATTGCGGAGCTGAAATCAAAGCGCGACGAAATCGATGTGCAGGCCTCCTCTTACAAGGCTCTGACGGCAGCACTTGAGCAAGCACAGACTGCTTATGACGCTGCCATGAAGGAGATCGCGGCAGCCAAGGTGCGTCATGAGGAGATAATCCGTACCCTGCGCGCCTACCCTTTGGCGACCGAATACCTTCAGGGGCAGGAGAAGCTGTCAGAATACAAGGACATGCCAAACCCTCCGGCGGAATGGGCGACCGCTCTTCCCGAGCTCATCGTCGAGGAGACGCGGCTTCAAACACAGACTATCGGCCTCAAACAGCGTGAGCAGAAGCTTCGTGACGAACTCGCGGGGTTGATCGTCGAGGACCGTCTGCTCGAGATGGCAGATGATCTCGATCGGCTTGGAGACGCCGCCGCACGCTACACGACGGCTGCAGACGATCTCCCGAAACGGAACGACGCGCTGGCTGAATGCACCCGCAAGATCGATCTCATTCTCGTGACCTTGGGACAATCCAATGTCGACGACCCCAAGACACTTCTTGTTTCAGCCTCCACGATCGGAGCGCTTCGTGATCTGATCACCCAAAAAACCGGCATCGATGTCACGCACCAATCAGCCGAAAAGGAAGAAGCGTCCGCCCGGCAGGCTCTGGAAGATGAGCAGCGCGCTCGACAGGCGCTTGACGGACAAGGCGTCGCGGTCGACGCGGGCAAGATCGCACAGCTTCAAACCGTACTGAAACGCCTGCGCGACGGAAATCTGGCTGCCGAACTTCGCCTTGCGGAGCGAGCCCTTCCCGAGAAGAGACGCGCCTTTGATAATGCTATCCACAACCTCCATCCCTGGGCTGGCGAGGGGACGGAACTACGCAAGATCTCGCCGCCCCAACCCGATCAACTGGCCGCATGGAAACTGATTTTTGAAGGGATCGAGAAGAGACGCGCACAAATCGGCGAGCGGAAGCGGGAGCTCTCAACAAAGTGCAATGAGGACACCGTCAGGATCTCTTCCCTGCGCGAAGCATCGGCCATCAAGGATGACGAGGAGGCGAAAGCTGCCCTAGTTCAACGTGACGAAGCGTGGGCACACCACTTGTCCAGCTTGGATCGAGAAACGGCTGATCGTTTCGAAAGGGAAATGCGATCGGCCGATGCGATCGTCGATATACGACTAAACGGTCTCAAAGAGCTCGAGGAGTTGCGGTCTCTGTCAGCGGCATTGTCGGTCGCAAAGGCGCACCTCGAGCAGCAAGATCAATTGCTGCAGGAGACCGACAGTGAACTGGAAGCCTTGCGCCGCGAAATCCGGTCCGAGACGCCAACCGAGATCGAACTGCCTGCGGACAAACCCACGTATGCCTGGCTAAAAACAGTCAGCAGCTGGGCCGAGGCCCGCACCTCGGCACTGGTTGCACATGATGACCTCCGTCGATCTCTGAGCGACATTGACGAAGCGAGGTCAGTTATAGAAACGGAAAAGGGTCTTCTCTCTGAATCCTTGATCAGGCTTGGGATCGATGTCGAGGGACTGGATTTGGCTGCATTGATGCAGGCAGCTGACAACATTCTCACGGAACACGCTACCACCCGAACCAGACGCGTCGAAGCGGACAAACGCCTCGCGGAGCTTCAAGCCGCAGCGTCTCAGCGAAAAACGGCATTGGACGAAGCCGTAGCCGCATTCGAAGAGTGGCAGCGTGCTTGGGGGAGCACCCTCTCCAACACCTGGTTTTCCGATCGCCAAAGCAGTGTCGGCGCGATACGAGAACTCCTCGACGCGATGACCGGTCTCCCCGAGGCGTTGCGCGCGCAGGAAGACCTGAGTCATCGCATTGCGTCGATGGAATCCGATCAGTCAGCCTTCGCTGATACAGTCGAGCGGCTGCATACGGCGCTCGAAGAAGCGTACGATGGCAACAATCCGCTCGCCGCAGCCAAGGAACTAATCCGACGGCACGAAGAAGCCAGGCAGACAGACGCGAAACGACAGGAACGAAACCAGGCCCTTGTCGATCTCAAACTCGAGTATGAGCATCTGGATGGAGAGGTCGCGGTGCATGACTCCCGCAAGGAGGAGATGACTGAATTCTTCCAGGTCAACGAGCTCGCCGATGTCCGACAGGCGTTGGAGCGCTGCAAGAAAAGGGACGAGTTGATCACGGAACTCGGCAAACTCGAGCGGCAGATTCTCGGGGAGACGCAGAGGCAATTCATCGAGGAGGCGGTAGCCGGCCTCCGCAATATCAACCTCGGCGAACTGCAGGCAGAACAAGCTGAACTCGATACGCGCCTTGCCGACCTCGACGGACGCGCAAAGGATCTCTTCGCTGACAGGGCTCGCGCAACTGACGCATTGGACGCGATCGGAGGCGATGACGCTGTCGCCCGCATCGAAGCAAACCGCCGCACATTACTTCTGGAAATCGAGGATCTGGCGCTGCGATATCTACGCCTGAAGACCGGAAGCCTGGTCGCTGAACACGGTATCCGCGCATATCGGGAAAAACACCGTAGTGCGATGATGAACCGGGCATCCGAAGCCTTCCGGTTGATTACGCGTGATGAATACTCCGGACTTGCCACACGGCCGGACAAGGATCGTGAGGCGTTGATCGGACTGTCGCGGCAAGGCGGTTCCAAACTCGCCGTCGAAATGTCCAAGGGCACTCAGTTTCAGCTGTACCTGGCTCTTCGATTAGCCGGATACGAGGAATTCGCGGCAGCAAGGCCTTCTGTACCGTTCGTCGCTGATGACATTATGGAAACGTTCGACGAACCGCGATCAGAGGAAGTCTTTCGGCTATTCGGGCAGATGGCTCAGGTGGGCCAGGTGATATATCTCACCCATCACCGGCACCTGTGCGAGATTGCAGTGCAAGTCGTGCCAAATGCAAGAATTCATGAGATTGCGTAAGAGCCACCAACGTATGCGTCTGTTCGGTTCCGGAGCCGCGGATAGGTCGGGCTGTCCGGTTTGACCCAGTTGAAATAGCCCTGTTCTTGGAGTCGAACGTTATTAGAATATGCTGGACAACATCTCCGCTGATCAGGGAAGTTGAACTCAATCATCGATAAAAATTATGCTGCAACCAAATTTCTCCGGGGGCGCCGATATATGCCAATGGTCAACGTTTGATGATAGAAATGGAAGCTCTCAAACTCAAATATATGGCCGTCTCCATTGTCGTCGACCAATAGCACGTCGCTTTCGCCCAAGGGGCCCCCGCCTTTTGGAGAGCAATACTCGACTACTTCCTCAAAGACGCTCGTTTCTGGAACTGTTGAGAACTGCCGCGCAAATGCAGGCGACTGGATGAAATGCCGACACGGGTTCTCAGGATCGAAGTCCGGTTTTCGTTGATCAGGGTGTGGATGTCCGGTAACCAGCCCTACAACTGGGACTGATGCTCCCCACGCCTCCACGCAGCGCCACAGTGTTGTTGTATAGGTGTTCCCGAAACGCTCCTTGAGCTTCTTCATCGATTCGATGCAGGCCTCATGAGCCTGTGCTTCCTCGACAAACTTTTCTCGCAAAAACAACAACCGTGCAGCAGCGAAGTTCGCTTCGGCTTCATGTCGAGCATGGCAGGCAGGGATGAGTGTGTACTCATCATCGCCAAGCATTGCGCCTTCGTGCCAAGGCAGGACACTATGCCCGATCTCGTGTGCCTCGTTCCATCGGTGCTTCAGCTTCGGCTGTGATTTGTCGATGAGTATGCGCTTCTGATCTGGAATATATAGCGCACGAATGTCCATTTTCCGGACTGCCTCAATGAGCAAAGTTGGCCTCAGGAGCACCTGCTTACCAGCGATTCTCAGTTTGGAAACGGTCTCTTGCAGGAGGCCCGGATCATTTGCCGAGTAGTAGCCGCGGTCGAGTTTGAGAAGTTCCCGAACCGTCCGCAAATCGAGAGGCGGTTCGGGATTGCCCAAGCCGTTTAGGACACGTTCAACGCGTTCATCGATATCCGCGGCCGTTCTCGCCCGCAGTATTTCGTTCTTCGCCACCGTATCGTAGTCCTTTCACGGCATTACTTTTCACTCAGTACGGAAATCAGCCCTTCCAAAGCGGCTTGTTCCTCCGCGCTGAGCGTCTCAATCGACTCTGATCGAGCAGCATATCTCACTGCCTCTTCGACATACTGAACGTCCTTGGGCTTGGTCAGTCCCGACAAACCCATCAGCTTTTTGTGCGATACCTTGAAGGTATGCGCTAGCTGATAAAGCGTCCGCGACTCAGGTAGATAATGGGCATCGAACTCGATGCTCATCAGCTCGGCAAGGTCTACATCTGCGCGTTCGGCCAATGCTTCCAACGAAAGCTTATCCCTTCTCCGCATGAGATGAACAAATCGACCGAGCGCTATGCGCGATTCATCAAATGTCGTGTCATGTGCTGCTTCTCCATTGAAGATCGGATCAGCAGCGATAAGGCCAGCGCCGACCTCGACGTCGGCTTCCTGCCGCGCCATGGCTTCGCACCAGTCCTTTGTCACTTCGATCTTCATTTCTTTCGTCCTTTCTCTATGAACGCTTCGGCCTGCTCGGGAGTCATCTCGAAATACCGAAGGTTCTGATATGCCGCGTCCTGCCCCAGATCCGTCATGCCTACCTTATTGGCGTAGAAATCATTGGCTTGGGGAAGCGAATGCAATCCGATGCGGCCTCTGAAGCCCTCCATCTTACTCTGCTCGATCGCGGCGAGGATAAGAATCGAGCCGGCTCCGGAAAAGCGCGGCGGCATCTGGGTCATTTCGCGGCGGTTCCACGGTGCCGCTTCCAGGAAGTCAACATAAACGAGATGATCATTTTTCTGGCTGGCAATCTGTGCCCGCTTTGTCACGTCTGTGGTCATCATCGCCTGAGTCATATCCTGACACACGATCGAAAACGACTGGTTCGCCAATCGGCCTTCAATCGCTTTCATCTTATCGCGCCAGTCCCAGTGGCGACTTTGTGGCCAAAATCGCCGCTCGACCCCTTTGCGATTGAGCGCTTGCAGAAGCTTGAAAAGCTCCGGGATCCACTCGGCTTCCCAATCAGCCAGGTTCTTTTCCGCTATTGCGTCCCAGAGTTCCGCATCAACCATTCGATTGCCCGCCACATCGAACAGGCCCACGGGGGTCACGTCAGGTTTTCGATCTGACGTCATAGCATCATCACCTCGGCCTTTTCCTTGCTGGCCTCGTGCTCAAAAAACAGCTTGTCACCTTTTTCGAGCCGCTCTTCGATCCGCTGATAGAGCCGTAGCGACTGACGGATCAGGGCTGTCTTGCTGAGATCCTTCTTTTCACAAAGGCGCTCCAGCACTTCCATCTCCTCGTCGGAGAGATTCAGAGTCATTGTCTTCTTTGCCATACGCATCACCTCCTGACAGCCCTTCACATAGCAATTCTGGCTGAATAGTCAACATAAAAAATATATCTATTAGCTATTGTATAGCTACTTTTTGGCTACTATATCTGTACCACGGCGGCCAAAACGGTCTGCAACGAACCAAAGAAGGATGACGCTATGTCTGACGCAATCGATCTCGAACAGTACGCGGCCGGCACCCGTAGCCAGCCAATTCCCGAGTCAAATCACTATCGTGTCCGTCTGTGGGACGGCGACGGCTTCGACGAAAAGCGTATTCTCAGCGATCCCATGCCGACTGGGCGGCAGGTACTGGAGCTTTTCGAACGCAACCCGGCTGAGGACTACGTCCTGCTCATGCTGACAAGGGACGACGGCCTGATCGTTGTCGACCTCACCGAGACGATCGACATCCGCGCCAGCGGAGCCGAGCGCTTCTTCGCTTTCAAGACCGACCGCATCTGGAACTGGTCGATCGACGGCAAAAGATACGCTTGGGGTGCGCGCAGGATCTCCGAAGATCTCGTGCGGCTGATCGGGCGCATCCCAGAGACCAAGGCACTCTTCCTTGAGCGGTCAGACGAACCGGACGAGGAAATTGCTCCAGGCGCTTCCATCGACCTGGGCGGCCGTGAATTGGAGAAGCTGTATTCAAAACCGCGCAGCTGGAAGCTGAACGTTCAGGGCGTCATTATCACTCTGATGACCCCTTCGGTCGTCGTTAAGGACGCACTGGCGCAAGCCGGCTTCGACCCGGACGCCGGATGGATCGCGATCCTCAAGAAGGTAGGACAGCCGAAACAGCAGGTGGCACTCACCGATACTATCGATCTCAGTACGCCCGGTATCGAGAAGCTCCGCCTTACCCCTGCGGAGATCAACAATGGCGAGGGCCCGAGTGGCCTTCGCCGTCAATTCCGACTGCTGAAAAAGGACGAAGCTTATCTGGCAAAGCGTGCCCTGATTTGGGATTCAATCATCGAAGGTGGAAGGCGCTGGCTGATCATCCGCTCGATGGGACTACCTGCGGGCTTCAACCATTCGTCGGTCGATATCGCCATCGACATCCCAGCCACCTACCCCAGCGCCGCAATTGACATGTTCTACTGCGCCCCACACCTGAGACTTGCAAGCGGCGCATCCATATCCAAAACCGAGTCTACCAAGACTATCGAGGGAGTGAGCTATCAGCGCTGGTCCCGGCATCTGAATGGAAAAACTCGCTGGAATCCTCAAACCGACAGTGTCGTGACGCATTTGGCAGTGATTGAGGAGTCTCTGCTCCGGGAAGTTGGCGATGAGATCTGAGCCGACCCTTGTTCTGTTGGAGCCACAGTTTGATGCCCTACGTACCCACCTATTTTCGGGCGACGGGCTTGAAGCGGCGGCGATCCTCATTTGTGGACGCGCGGGTTCGACGAGGTATCGCTTTTGCGTCCGGGATCTAATTCTGGTGCCGTATGCCGAATGCAGCAATCGCAGCAATGTACAGATTAGCTGGCCAGGTCGCCGCATCGAAGAAGCCATAGATCGGGCGGAAGCGACCGGCGACTCGGTTTTCCTCATACATTCTCACCCCGGTGGGTTCTACGGTTTCTCAGAGGTGGACAATCAAAGTGACGAAAGGACCATTACTGCTCTTTTTCAAGCCTTGCCGGACGGGCCGCACGGCAGCGCGACGATGACTCCTGACGGAGCCATTTGCGCTCGGCTGTACACCCGTCCTGGCGCGAGGCCTTTGCGCCTGACTACAACGCTCGTAGGCGAAGACATTACAGAACTCTCGCCAGTTGGCCTGCAGCCAGTGCTTGCCTTCTCCGATGCTATGCGGGCATGCCTTTCGCGCCGAACCGCTTGCGTTATCGGCGTTTCCGGCACCGGATCCATTGTTGCGGAGATACTTGCCCGACTTGGAATAGGTCGGCTGATTTTGATCGATTTCGATATCGTTGAAGGCAAGAATCTCAATCGGATCGTCAACTCGACCGCCGACGACGCTCTGGCGAAGACGCTGAAGGTAACAATGATGGCCAAGGCGATCCGCACCTATCGAAGCGATATTGAGATCATTGAGATCGACCGGCCCATCAGCGAGCCGGGTGCCATTGTAGCCGCCAGCACCGCCGACGTCATGTTCTGCTGTGTCGACAGTTCCGAAGGCCGGCTATTTTGCGATCACATCGCCCAGTGCGCTCTGGTACCCCTGATAGATGTGGGGGTGACGATACCAACAAGACTTGCATCGGAAGGAGGCCGTCTCATTGCAGATGTTTGCGGCCGAATCGACTTTGTGAGGCCGGGTGGTCCGTCCCTGCAAGACCGGCGCGTGGTAACACCTGAAGCGCTACGCCGGGAGTATCTCCTTCGACATGCACCCGAGGAGGCAGAGGATCAGCTCAAAGAGGGTTATTTAAAAGGTATTCCCGACGAGGCCCCCTCAGTGATCAGTCTCAACATGCGTGCTGCAAGTGCAGCTGTAAACGAATGGCTTTCGAGGTTGTTCAAGTTCCGTCTCGACGGAAACTGGCCGTATGCGCGTACCCTGTTTTCGCTCGCCGCCATGGACGAAGACTACTTCCCCGAAAGCGCGTTCGAACACAGTCCAAAGCCACTGCTCGGCAGAGGACTCGCTGAACCTCTGCTCGGGATGCCTTCTCTTGCGGAACTACAGGACGAAGCCGCATGAAACTGCCACTTTGGTTCCTGAAGCTTTGGGCAAAGGTTGCCCCCGCCCGAAAAATGATTGTCGTGGACGCCGACACCCCACCGGACATCATCCGAACACGAGATATCTTCCTCGCTCGTGACGATGGTGATGACTGGGCAGTTGCACTTAGATGTCCGTGCGGATGTGGCGATCGCCTCGAGCTGCTATTGATCCCGGAGGCTAGACCAAGGTGGTCCGTGAGATTGGAAGCAAGTGGATACCCCACATTGCATCCTAGTATTTGGAGGAAGACCGGTTGCCGCAGCCATTTTTGGCTTCGCGACGGCCGGATTAAATGGTGTTAGCCCGAACAGAGCACTTTCCCGCGACATCGCCTGCAGGCCGCAAACGGGGTTGACTGAACAAGACGGTTACAGGATCCCCCAAGCTCGATAACGCCCCCTCCCGGTCATCTCGCGAACACTTAGTTCTTCGACCAAATTCCGGGCGCCGCGCGGCGTGATCCTTGCCACCTTCGCGACCATGTGTGCCGACACGATGGGTCGCGACAATAGAAGATCGATGGCAACTGGAAGACTACTTGTTGTGCGTTTGCCCGCTGCCTTCCGCTCGAGTTGGCGTTTTGCCAAAGTCAGTCGGTCGATGTCCTTCATTCCAGCTGCGGCGGCCGCACTCATCGCATCTAGGAAGGCGACCAATCGTACAGTCCGATCACGGGCGCGGCGTCGTTCACGCGGAATTTCCCGCAAGCCCACGGCATACGCCAACAGGTGCGATCGGACCTTTCTGCGAGTTCTCAGGAAGCCCGAAACAAGCACCTGACCGAGCCAGTGCTGACGCTGCAGGGGTTCGAGATGTTCCCATGCATCCCAGAGAACGGCCGCCGCCAATGTGGCTGGAAGCCGTTCAACCTGCTTGGCCAGCTCGAGCCACTCGCCGATCCGTTCGCCTTCGTCCCAATCCGGATCGCGAATGAGCAGCTCGCCGACACTGAGCTCGGGCTCCTGCTTCCTTGTCTCTGCGGGGTCATTGCCATCGACCAGCCATTTCGTGCGAGCGAGGACCTCATCGATCTCGGCCAGCTCGGGCGACAGTGCATCGTGATCGACCAAGTCGAGTTCGACCCCCTCCCCTCCCCTGTCGGACGGTTCGCTCTCGAGCGGTGGCTCTTCGGCAACACCGGCAAGCGCCAGTATGCCCGATCGCGAAACTGCCCAGCCGGGATCGTTTCGTGACACGCGGCGCCGGGCCCGGACGATGCGGTGCGCAATGACGAGCTCATGGCTCGGCGCGCGAATGTCCATCTGTGCGTCGTGGAGAACCAGATCCTCGAGATGGACGAGTTCGCCGCCGACCCACATACTGGAGACGGAATCGAAGAAATCTGCCCGCTCGGCGAAGCCGGCACCGACTTCGGATCGGGCAACGCGCTCATCAAGCCGGGCAAGCGCGTCCTCTGCGGCCGCAATCGGCCCCAAGAGGGTCTCATGGGTCAATTTCCCGATTTCATAAGTCATTGATATAACGATGCTTCGATTTCACTACGGAAGCTAACATGCTTTTCGCTTCCGTCACACCAGTAATTCTTCAGCCCCTCTATATATAATGAGCGCTGCGGCCTCCGGGATTGAACAGAGACCTGGCAATCCGTGCTCAGATCGACGAGAGAGCTTGTTTTTCCGGGGTTTTTCGCACTTCCAAGTGTCAGAAAGGCACTCAGGAGACGTTTACAAACGATCGGTTATCCGTATCTTCTATGTTTGTAAACTCGCCTTCAACACTGCAATCAGGCGCTCCAAATGGCCAAAACACCGCCCAATCCCTCTTCCCGTCGGCCACAGGGCCGGCTTATCGGCTATGCGCGCGTCTCCACGGACGAGCAGGCGACGGAAGCGCAGGAGATGGAGCTGAGGTCGGCCGGATGCGATACTATCATCCAGGAGCATGGGTCTGGCGCCTCGCGGACCCGCCCCGCCCTCGCCCGGCTTGTTCGCGAGATCGGCGCCGGCGACACCCTTGTTGTGGTTCGCCTCGACCGCCTGGCGCGCTCGGTGAGCCACCTGCTCAATGTCATCGAGGAGCTGACGTCCAAAGGCGCCTATTTCCGCTCGTTGAGCGATCCCATCGATACCACGACGCCGCAGGGCATGTTTTCGCTGCAGGTCCTTGGCGCCGTCGCCCAGCTGGAACGGGCTCTCAACTCGGAGCGGACGAAGGCAGGCGTCAAAGCTGCCAAGGCAAAAGGCCGACTACCAGGCAATCCCGGTATTCGCGAACGCAGGCCGGAGGCACTGGCCAGGATGACGGCTGCTCAGAAGGCGGCCTACGGCGCGCGCATCCAGTCCACTGCCAATCAATGGCTTCCGATCGTTCGGCGCATGCGCCCGGACCACACCTGGGACGATATCTCGCGCGTGCTGAAGCAACGCGGCTTCGATTGGACCCCGGAGCGCCTGCGGCGTGCGGTAAGATGGATGGTCAGCGAAGGCATGGCCGACAAGTCGCTCCTGAGGAAGTCACCGCCTCGACCGCCCGAGGATCGCCTGATGACGCTTGTGGCGGGCATCCATTCCTCCAATCCGGAGCTCACCTTGCGAGAAATCGCAAACCAGCTCGAGCGCCTTCATGAGCGCACGCCGCGGGGTGGTACGAGATGGGCGCCCTCCTCCGTCAAGAATCTTCTCGACCGGGCAAAGCGCAGCGGCCTGCTCGAGGCAGCCTGAGCACGGAAGCCGGAATGACGTTGGGGCGCGAACGCGGTACAGATCGCGGGTGCCCACCGTCGCCAGCATACGCCAACAAACCCGGAGAGCGCTGCAATGGAAACGATGACTGTCAACAGCCGGGACGACTTCGCGCAATGGGCGATCGCGCGGGCCTGATCGATCCTAGAGGACCAAGGTTCGGAACTCGCTACAGCGGTCCGGAACGAAGGCGAACGACGGATCGGTGAAACCGCAAACGCTCTTGGCCAAGCGATCGTCGACGCACTGCTCGAGGCATTCGACGAGCTTGTCGACGGCGACTGAGCACAATGTTTCCGCCAAAAGGTGGCCGGGGGAAACGAGGCAGTTCGGCTCATCGAGGTACCCTCACCGTCTCGGGCGTTCCAGCGATCGCAGCAGCGCGTCCGAGACTTCCAAACGCTCGCCCGCCTTGTTCCCGTCGCTTTGCGGCTCTGGAGCCTTCGCGGCGGAAGACCTGCTGGCGTCCAGCTTGGCGCGCAAAAGCGCCATAACCATCGGCCATGTGGAGAATTTGCCCTCCCTTGCCTTGTCCGTCAGGCTGCGCAGATAACCGCCGGCGCTGTTGATCTGGTCGGAGCGCTGCAGGATCGCCGCGAGCGTAATCGCAGCCTGCACCTCCCCCATTGCCTCGCCCGCTTCTCGCCAGGCGCTGGGGCTGACCCCAAGCAGTGGCCGGGCCACCTCCGCGGCCGCCAGAAAGTCCCGCCAGTGGCGAATCTCACCCCCTGGCACCAAATCTTTCACGTCCGGGCAGGCATCAAGCACGATCCCCAAGGGCAATTCCCGCTTCGGCAAGCTCCGCAGGTTGTCGTTCTCCGCGGCGCTGCCGCCCGCTTCATCTTCTTTTCGAGAGCCTTCTTCAGATTCAGATATGGAGTCTGGGTTTGAATTCTGTATGTGGCGGCCAGAATGGGACTCATTGGCGTCCGGATTCTGTGTTTTTGCAAATGATTCCAACACCTCGAGGATCTCCGTGTAGAGACCGTGGAGATCGCAGCAGATGTCCTCGATGAGTTGCCTAGGGGCAGATCGCGGCAGGCGGCCGACAATAGCCTGGTAGGTCTGCTGTACCCTGCCCCAATTGCCCGGAACGTTCTCCTCGATGCCGGTCTCGATGAGCTTGACGATGTCGCGGCGCAGTAGCGTCAGGCGTTCCTTGGCAAGCCGAAATGCATTCTTTTCGGCTCGAACCGCGTCCGCCAGTTCCTCGAATTCCTCTGCACGGGCGACGATCGGGGCCAGATCGAACCCGTAGGCCTGTTCGACCTGCCCGCCCCTGCCCTTGCGGGCGAAGCGTTTGCCGTTCGGACTATCGCGACGAATGATCAGTCCGCAGTCGACCAGGACAGCCAGGTGCCGCCGCAGCGTTGTCGCCGGCATGCCGTTTGCACGAGCCATGAGTTGCTCGTTCGACGGCCAGACAATCAGTTCACCGTCGCCCGAGAGCTCCGTTTCTGGATGGAACGAGAGCAGGGCATTGAGAATGGCCAGCGAGCGGTCCGTGGCGCCGATCAGGTCGCGCGCTTCCCGGATCGTGTGGAACACCTTCCATTTCTGGACCTGCGCACCTTCCGGCACGGTCTTTGCCGCAGCCTGGCTTGCCATCATGCCAAGCGACATCGTTCGCCGCCCAAAGGGCGTCGTTGGGGTATGCGTCTGCATTTTTCTTCACCTATCGCTAGGCAATAGAAAACTGCTCGCCGAATCGGCGCTCACGACTCAGAAGAGCCTTGACTGTGATTCTCGGAAGTGCGATTCTCTAGTCACCACAACAAGAGAGGGCTTCCGGAAGCGATTTCGGTGGCCTTTTTCTTTGCCAAATTTCCTTCTGGCCGGAGTTCCGGCCGTTGATTCAGTCGCTGCCCTCCTCTCCGTTTTCCTGAAATTCCTGATAGAGGCGCTCTAGTCTCCTCGAGAGATAGGCGCCAAACTGCGAGGCGTCCTTGGCTTTCAAAGCTAAGGTGAAAGCCTTTCCGTTGTCCTTGGTTGAAACCTTCACGGCGTCGTTGGATAGGCTCCAGGCCCTTTCCGTGGGTGGTTGTTTCTTAGGCTTCCTTGCGCCCGAGACCTTGAGCTTTTCAAGCAAGAAGCCAAACCGATCGGCCTCCTCAAGGGCGGTGAACGCGTCCGATTGAACCAGTTCCAGAGCCTGGGCAGATTTCGCGGGCACCTGTACGATCTTCTTGAGTTCTTCCCAGCGATCACGTCCGATACCCTTGGCGGCGCCAAGAGCTTCGAGAACAGGAGCAGGGACCGTTTCGGCTACCGAGAGCATTCTGGACAGCAAGGTATCATCTATGGTGAGAGCGCTCTTAATTGTGCCTTTGTCGATCCCGGACTCTTGGAGCCGTCTTGCGTAGAGCGATTTTTCAATAAAACTGAGGTCGTCTCTGGCAGAGTTCTCCTGGCCCTGCGCAATCACGTGGGCAATCTCTTCGAGAGGCTTGATTACCGCCTTGACCTTCTGGCCAAGTTTTTTGGCGACGCGCACCCTGCGATGTCCAAACACAATGATATGACGGTTGCTTTCTTTGGGATGCGGCCGAACCAGCACGGGCTGATGTTGGCCCGCTTCCTTGATGGCTTCGAGGAGTTCCTGATCCTTGCCTGGATCCTCACCAATTCGGTCCTGATAAGGGGAGGGATCCAGTGTTTCAGGGTCCAGTGAAACGACCACGTCACCTTCTAGGACCCGCATCGAATTCTCTGCTAGGTCATCCAGCGACTGCATCATTGAACGCGATGCACCACGACGCGCGTATTCGACGCGCGACTCCCCCTTCTCGGCGGTTTCCGCTGACTTTGCTGGCTGCACGCCAATATTCGCGAGAAGATGCTTCCTAGCCATTCGTCATACCCGAAATCAAAGATATCTTGTTGAACTGCCTCTGTTTTTTGGCGATTTGCACGGCTGTCAAATTCCCGGTCATTTTCGACCCCAAGCCTTGTGAACAAGAGCGGTTATTTCGCTATTCACAGCGTTCAGCGACTCGACCGCCCGGTCATAGGTCGCCCGCACAAACTGAGTGCGCTCGACTTCGTAGACTGTCTGCTTCGTGATACCGGCATCGGAGATGGCTGTAGACTTCACCATTTGATTGTTCAGCATTCTCTTGCTGAACATAGCCTGCATGAAGCCAACCATTTGCGACTGGGGCCCATCCGTCGCCTCGTATCTCGTCGCAAGAAATCGGAACCAGTCGAGATTGACCTTGGCTCCGGCACCTTTGATGGATTGCAGGATACCGCCAAGCATCAGCAGGAATTGACTCATGCTCATGATGTCGAGCATCTGGGGATGCACGGTGATGAGCACTGCAGTGGAGGCGGTTAAGGCGGTCAGCGTCAAATAGCCGAGCTGCGGGGGGCAATCGATCACGACCACATCATACTGGTCGTCGACCTCCTTCAGGGCTTTCGAGATGCGCGTAAAGAACAGGCGGCCCTCATGCGAGTTGGCGGCTGCCAACGGCGTTTCGTACTCGTACTCCTGGAGTTCCAAATTCGCGGGAACGATATCCAATCCCGGGAAGTTTGTGGGCTGGATTATGTCCTTGATCGAGCGCTGCTGATCGTCATAGCGCAGTGCTTCGAACAAGGAAGGATTTTTGTCGAGCTCAGGCTGAATACCGTGAAGTGCCGTCAGCGACGCTTGTGGATCAAGGTCAATGGCGAGGACCCTGTGTCCCGTAAGCGCAAGATACTGAGCGAGATGGGCAGTGGTTGTTGTCTTGCCCGAACCACCCTTGAAGTTGACAACAGAGATCACCTGCAGGTGCTCGCCCTCGCGACGGCACGGCACATAGTTTTTCACGTCGCTTCGGCCGTGTTTGTCAAGATACTGGCGAAGCTCCAGCATTTGCTCTGCCGTGTAAGAGCGTCTGCCCGAGGATGACACCGTCGGAACAGGACCCTTTCCGTCGAGGTGAAGCTTCTTGATGTGGTTTTGTGTTACACCGATAAAATCAGCCACTTCGGCAAGCGAGAACAATCGCAGTCCCTTTTGCGCGTCAGGCGGATACTGCTCCAGACGCAGCATGTTCAACCGGTCAGAGATCAACTCACCCTGCTGGATGATCTCTTCGTCGAAATCCAACTCTTGTTGCTCTATGACCGGCACCACCGAGCTCTCTCCTTGAAATAACGCTTTTTCCAAAACAACGCACGGGAAAGCGTTATTACTATGGGCGATTCTGGTTCGGGTGCAAGCGGTTTTTGGTTAATGAAACCCTAATACGAGTCGCGCCGAGAGAGCGTCACATTTCGGCTCTGAGCCATTTCTTGTCGTTTTTTCTGTCACTTACGCCGCACCCTCCGCGCATTTGGCCCAAGATTTTATACTGGCAGTTTTGACGGGGGAGACAGCGATGGCACCGGCTGAGCCTCGTCACTGATCCGAAATTGGCGGAACTCTGCCGATTCTGAACCCGACTCAGCAAAAGTGAGTCGCATCAACGCCCCTGCCAAGAAGGTATCCAGGGCAAATCAGGGAACCACCCCGGCACTTCTGCCGGGGTGATCAATTCTGGTCCTTCGGGCAAGAACTGCATCTCGCACAGGAGTAGTGGCGGTGGATGCAATGTCGGCAATGA
The DNA here is from genome assembly GCF_019891355.1 of Nitratireductor rhodophyticola. Taxonomy (NCBI): domain Bacteria; kingdom Pseudomonadati; phylum Pseudomonadota; class Alphaproteobacteria; order Hyphomicrobiales; family Phyllobacteriaceae; genus Nitratireductor; species Nitratireductor rhodophyticola. Next base: position 102,796 of record NZ_JAHSSF010000006.1, read on the forward strand.
ATGGCCGTAGCGAAAGTGACCTGACAATCTCGGGAAGGAGCGAGCCATGAGTTCGACTCCTTCCCATTCGCGGCTCGTGCGCAAACTGACGGACGCACTCGGAGAGGCAATCTGCCAGGCGCTCGACGATCCGCTGGTCGTCGAGATCATGCTCAATCCGGACGGCCGGCTGTTCGTTGAACGGCTGGGGCAGGGGATCGAGTCCATTGGTGAGCTCGCGCCCGGCGCCGCCGAAATCATTATCGGCAGCGTGGCCCATGCGTTGCAGACCGAAGTGGATGCGAGCCAGCCGATCATCTCGGGCGAACTCCCCATCGGAGGGCACCGCTTCGAGGGACTGCTGCCACCGATCGTCGCTGCGCCCACATTCACCATTCGAAGGCGGGCATCCCGGCTCATCCCGCTGGAGGAATATGTGGGCGCCGGGATCATGACCCACCGTCAAGCTACGGTGCTACGAAGCGCCGTTGCCTCGCGCATGAACATCGTGATCAGCGGCGGCACTGGGTCGGGCAAGACGACTTTGGCCAACGCCGTGATTGCGGAGATCGTCTCCCTGTCGCCCGATGACCGTCTGGTCATCCTGGAGGACACCGCGGAGATCCAGTGTGCCGCCGAGAACGCGGTTGCCCTTCATACCAGCGACACAGTGGACATGGCCCGGCTGTTGAAGAGCACGATGCGACTGAGGCCGGATCGGATCATCGTCGGCGAAGTCCGCGACGGTGCCGCGCTCACCCTGCTCAAGGCATGGAATACCGGCCATCCGGGTGGCGTGACGACCATTCACGCCGACAGCGCCGTCTCCGCGCTTCGCCGCCTCGAGCAATTGACCGCGGAGGTCAGCCAGCAGCCGATGCGCGAGGTCATCGGCGAAGCCGTCGACCTTGTCGTCTCGATCGAACGTGCCGGCCACGGGCGGCGGGTGCGTGATGTCATGCGTGTCACGGCCTTCGACGGCGCGCGCTACGCAACCGATCACCATCCCCAGATCGACGAGGAAAGTCATGCCGCATAACACCCGCGCTCTGGCCGCCGTCCCGGTCGCGGCAACGCTCTTGCTTGTCGCGCTTGCCACGCCAGCGCTCGCCTCAAGTGGCGGCGGTCTGCCCTGGGAAGGGCCGCTTCAACAGATACAGCAGTCCATCACCGGTCCGGTTGCGGGCTTCATCGCGCTGGCCGCCGTTGCGGTCGCAGGCGGCATGCTCATCTTTGGCGGAGAGCTCAACGATTTCGCGCGCCGGCTGATGTATGTCGTGTTGGTCGCCGGCATCCTCCTCGGCGCCACGCAGATCGTTGGCCTATTCGGCGCGAGCGGCGCCTCGATCGGCTATCCGGCCGACGAGGCGCCGCCGGCCGGGGCAGGGGAGGGGAGCGATGGCTGAGCCAGGCGTTGCTCTCACACGATCCCGCATCCATCGGGCGCTTTCGCGCCCGAACCATTTGATGGGGGCCGATCGGGAGCTGGTGTTGCTGACCGGTCTTGCCGCGGTGATCCTGATCTTCGTGGTCCTGACGTGGTTTTCCGTGCTGCTCGGGATCGCTATCTGGACCGCCGTGTTGGCTGCGCTTCGCATGATGGCCAAAGCCGATCCGATGATGCGGCAGGTCTATCTGCGCCATATTCGCTACCGCGCGGGCTACCGTCCGACCGCCTCACCATGGCGGAGGCCCTGACTGGAATGGTCGCGCTTCGTCAGTTCCGCAACACCCGGCCGTCCTTCTCCGACCTTCTGCCCTATGCGGGCCTGGTCGACGACGGCGTGATCCTGCTCAAGGATGGGTCGGTGATGGCCGGCTGGTATTTTGCCGGCCCGGACTCGGAAAGCTCGACCAATCTCGAGCGCAATGAGGTGTCGAGGCAGATCAACACGATTCTGTCCCGGTTCGGCTCGGGCTGGATGATCCAGGTCGAGGCGGTGCGCATCCCCACCGTCGCCTATCCCGCACGCGAGGACTGTCATTTCCCTGAGCCTGTGACACGCGCGATCGACAACGAACGCCGGGCGCATTTCGAGGCCGAAAGCGGGCATTACGAGAGCCAGCACGCGATCATTCTCACTTACCGGCCGCCCGAACGACGGCGGTCGGGCCTCGCACGCTATGTCTATTCTGACAGTGACAGCCGCTCGGAGACCTACGCCGATGTGGTCCTGGAGACCTTCCGCACGTCTATCCGCGAGTTCGAGCAGTATCTGGCCAATGTGCTTTCGATCCGGCGCATGGTGACGCGCACGGTCGCCGACCCTGAGACCGGCCGCGAGATCCAGTACGATGAACTCTTCCAGTTCATCCGGTTCTGCATCGTGGGAGAGAGCCATCCGGTTCGACTGCCGGCGATCCCGATGTATCTCGACTGGCTGGCCACGGCCGAGTTCCACCATGGCCTCTCGCCGGTGGTCGACGGGCGGTATCTGGCCGTCGTCGCGATCGACGGGCTTCCGGCCGAGAGCTGGCCGGGCATTCTCAATTCGCTCGACCTGATGCCGCTCACTTACCGGTGGTCGAGCCGCTTCATTTTCCTCGACGACCAGGAAGCGCGTGCAAAGCTCGAACGCACCCGCAAGAAATGGCAGCAGAAGGTGCGGCCGTTCTTCGACCAGCTTTTCCAGACCCAGAGCCGCGCGGTCGACCAGGACGCCATGACGATGGTCGCCGAGGCCGAGGACGCCATTGCCGAGGCCTCTTCCCAGCTCGTCGCCTTTGGCTATTACACACCGGTGATCGTCCTCTTCGATACCGACGACGCGCGGTTGCGCGACCAGGCCGAGGCGGTGCGCCGGCTTGTCCAGGCCGAAGGGTTCGGCGCGCGCATCGAGACACTCAATGCGACCGAAGCCTATCTCGGCAGCCTGCCGGGCATCACCTATGCCAATGTCCGCGAACCGCTCGTCAACACGCGCAATCTGGCGGACCTCATTCCTCTCAACTCGGTCTGGTCAGGCAGCACGACCGCGCCGTGCCCGTTCTATCCGACCGGATCCCCACCCTTGATGCAGGTCGCTTCGGGCTCGACGCCCTTCCGGCTGAACCTTCATGTCGACGATGTAGGGCATACGCTCGTGTTCGGTCCGACCGGTTCGGGCAAGTCGACATTGCTCGCGCTGATTGCGGCCCAGTTTCGCCGCTACGAGAACGCGCAGATCTTCGCCTTCGACAAGGGCCGGTCCCTGCGCCCGCTCACGATCGCCGCGGAGGGCGATCATTATGAGGTCGGGGCAGGGGAGGGGACTTCCCTGTCGTTCTGCCCGCTGGCCGAGTTGTCGACCGAGGGAGATCGGGCCTGGGCAAGCGAATGGATCGAGACGCTGATCGCTATGCAAGGTGTTGCGATCACACCAGATCATCGCAACGCGATCTCGCGGCAGGTCGGCCTCATGGCGTCGGCGCGCGGCCGCTCGCTCTCGGATTTCGTGAGCGGGGTGCAGATGCGCGAAATCAAGGACGCGCTCCACCATTACACGGTCGACGGGCCGATGGGGCAACTTCTCGACGCCGAGGAAGACGGGCTGGCGCTCGGCGCGTTCCAGACCTTTGAAATCGAGGAGCTGATGAACATGGGCGAGCGCAATCTCGTGCCCGTGCTCCTCTATCTCTTCCGCAGGATCGAAAAACGCCTGACGGGCGCGCCCAGTCTCATCGTTCTCGACGAAGCCTGGCTGATGCTCGGCCATCCCACCTTCAGGGATAAGATCAGGGAGTGGCTGAAGGTCCTGCGGAAAGCGAACTGCGCCGTTCTGCTTGCCACACAGTCGATCTCGGACGCGGAACGCTCGGGCATCATCGACGCGCTCAAGGAAAGCTGCCCGACCAAGATCTGTCTGCCGAACGGCGCCGCGCGCGAACCGGGCACGCGCGACTTCTATGAGCGCATCGGCTTTAACGAGCGCCAGATCGAGATCGTCGCGACCGCGACGCCGAAGCGCGAATACTACGTCGCAAGCCCCGAGGGCAGACGGCTATTCGACATGGCGCTTGGCCCGGTCGCGCTCGCCTTCGCAGGCGCCTCGGGCAAGGAAGACCTCAAACGCATCGATCAGTTGCACAAGGATTATGGTCCGGACTGGCCGGCTGCGTGGCTTATGGAAAGGGGGATCAGCAATGCCGAAGCCATTCTTACACGCGATTAGGATCACGGCCGCCTCGGTGATGAGCGCGTGCCTGGTTCTCCCAGGCTCGGCTCATGCCGGTGCGGTCACCGGGAACGCAACCGAATGGACGCAGCTGCTCAACAACGCCGAGCTGGTGGGGCTCACAGGCCAGTCGGCCGAGCAGATCCAGAACCAGATGACGCAGATCACGCAACTTTCCGAGCAAATCCAGAACCAGATCCGCATCTACGAGAACATGCTGCAGAACACGTTGCAGCTGCCCGATCACATCTGGGGGCAGGTCGAAAGCGACCTCATGCAACTCCAGAGCCTCGTCAACCAGGGCGAGGGCATCGCCTTTGCGATGGGCAATATCGACGACGTTCTCAAGCAACGCTTCGAGAGCTTCGCCGAGTTCGAGACGGGGCTCGCGAACGGCGAGGATTTTTCCTCGAGCTATCAGTCATGGTCGGACACCAACCGCGAGACGATTTCGGCGACGCTGCGGGCGGCCGGGCTGACGGCCGATCAGTTCGCCAGTGAAGAGGCGACGATGAGCCAACTTCGCTCGATGTCGCAGAGCTCCGTCGGACAGATGCAGGCGCTTCAGGTCGGCCATCAGATTGCCGCGCAACAGGTGGCGCAGACGCAGAAACTGCGCGGCCTCGTCTCCCAGCAGATCACGATGATGGCGACCTGGCATCAATCCGAGCAGGCCGCAAAGGATCTCGCGCAGACACGTCGAGAGGACTTCTTCAACTCGAACGCGCCGTCGACATCGGGCGGCCAGGTCATGGAGCCGCGCTGGTGACGAGAACACTTATCATCGTGGCGGCGGCCACTGTCATTGTCGGAATCGCTGTTGCGATCTGGGTCGTCCCGAACCTTGGCGGGGAACCGGACCGGGCACGCAGAGTCCTCGACACACCGACTGAGTATGACACCACCGCCGGGCAGGAGATGCGGCCGCGCTGGGGCAACGGAGAGGGGCAGGGCGATGAGGCCCCCGACAACTAAGCTCGCCATTGCCGCCAGCCTCGGCGTCCTGTTTTTTCTCCAGCCCGCCCTCGCACAGGATGGCTCGCTTCTCACGACGCTGGAAAACGAGGTCGCGGACGCCGCGCAGGGCTGGGAGACGACCGTCATGCAGGCGGCGCGCTCGCTGTTCTGGATCCTTGCCGGCATCGAAGTTGGCATTGCGGCTGTCTGGCTGGCGCTCGGCGCCGCGTCGCTCGACACGTGGTTCGCCGAGTTGGTGCGGCGCATCATGTTCATAGGCCTGTTCGTCTTCATCCTCGAGCAGGGGCCGGACTTCGCACGCGCAATGGTCGACAGCCTCTTCCAGATCGGCGCAGGGGGCGGCTCGGCATCGCCAGCGAACGTCTTCAACGCCGGCCTGCAGGTCGCGAGCCAGATGTCGGAGAAGGCGCAGTTCGGGCTGTTCGAGGACAACGCGCTGGCGATCGCGGCGGTGTTCGCCATGGTGATCGTCGTCATTGCCTTCAGCCTGGTGGCCGCGATCTTCGTGGCCGTGATGGCCGAGATGTATGTCGGGCTGCTCGCCGGGATGATCATGCTGGGTCTCGGCGGCTCGAGCTTCACCAAGGACTTCGCCGTCCGGTATCTCGTCTATGCGTTCTCGGTCGGCATGAAGCTGATGGCGCTGGTGATGATCGCGCGCATCGGTTCTGAAGTCCTCATCAATCTCGCCAACTCCCCCTCGGGCGCCGACGAGTTTCTCTCCACGCTGGCGATCGGCGGCATTTCCGTCGTGGTGTTCGTCATCGCCATGTACGTACCCAACATCGTCCAGGGTGTCGTGCAGGGGGTATCGGTGACCGGCGGCATGGAGACGATCCGCCACGGCGGCCAGGCCGCAACCATGGCCGCCGGCAGCGCCGCGCTGGCCTGGGGCGGCGCGAGGGCAGGGGCCTCGGCCTATTCCGATGCACGGGCCGCTGGCAGCTCGTTCGGAGCCGCGGCGCTCACAGGCATGACCAGCGGCGCGACGGCAGCCGGCTCCGCGCTCGCCTCGGCCGGGCGGGACAAGGCGATCGGCGTTCCCGGCACCTGGGGGGCATCGACGCTCGGCCTTGCCAATTCCAAGCTCGATCAGAGCCAGGGCCGCCCCACCACCAGAAAATCAGCAGACGACAAGGCGTGACCATGGCCGCAAAGAGCCCACCGGAAAATCCCTACCTTGCCGCACGCCAGGAATGGAACGAGCGCTACGGCTCGTATGTGAAAGCGGCCGCGTCCTGGCGCATCGTCGGCGTGACGGGGATGCTGATGGCGGTGATTGGCTTCTCCTATGCGCTTTATCAGAGCACGCAGGTGCAGCTGGTGCCCTACATCGTGGAAGTCGATCGGCTCGGCACGGCGGTGAGCGCCGGCTTCCCGCAACAGATCGAATATGCCGACCCTCGCGTCGTGCGTGCCACGCTTGGCAGCTTCGTAAGCAATTTCCGTTCGGTCACGCCCGATGCCGTGGTCCAGAAGCAATATATCGACCGCACCTATGCGCACTTGCGCACCGCCGATCCGGCGACCGAGAAGGTCAACGCCTGGTTTCGGGGCAACTCTCCGTTCGACCGCGCCCGCACGATGACGGTGGCCATCGAGGTCACGAACATCGTGCCGCTTTCCAACCAGAGCTACCAGGTCGACTGGACGGAATATGAGCGCGACCGGCAGGGCAGGGAACAGGACGTAAAGCGGTTTCGGGGCGTCGCCACGGTCACCCTGACGCCGCCCCAGGACGAGGCAGTCATCCGCCTCAACCCGATCGGCCTTTACCTCAGAGATTTCGACTGGACGGCGCAATTGTGAGTGCCCGGAGGACTCTTTTCATGAACTTACCCAGACTCCGGAGCGCAGCATTCTGCACCGGGCTTGTTTTCTCGACAATTGCAGTGCCGGCCCTGGCACAGCCCCTGAGTGTCAACGAACAGCGTGGCACGAGCCTCTCCAGCCAGTGGCAGCAAGGGCAGGGGGTCGTGACGCGCGGCCCCGACGGTAAGGTCATCTTCCTCTTCGGCCAGGTTCAGCCATCGGTGGTCTGCTCGCCGCTGCAGGTGTGCGACATCGAACTCCAGCCGGGCGAAATCGTGCGCGACGTGCTGCTCGGCGACACTGTGCGCTGGAAGGTCGAACCGGCGACGTCGGGCGCGCCGGGCAGCCAGGCAGTGCATCTGATCGTCAAACCATCGGAACCCGGCCTCGTCACCTCGATGGTGGTGACGACCTCGCGGCGCACCTACCACATCCAGCTCAAGTCCCATCAGACGAATTACATGGCGCGGGTGGGTTTCGAATATCCCGAAGACGTCAATGCCCGCTTTGCCGAGATTGCCACGCGCATGGAGGCGAGCATCGTGCCCGGCGCAGGCGTGCCGGCCGAGCAACTCAATTTCTCGTTTCGTGTGAGCGGAACGGCGCGGTGGCGGCCGACCCGCATCTACAGCGACGGCCAGAAAACCTACATCCAGTTCCCCTCGTCGCTGTCAGGCCAGGATGCGCCGGTGCTGTTCGTGATTTCCGGCGGCGAGAACCGGATCGTCAACTACCGCATGAACGGCACCATGATGGTGGTCGACTACTACGTCGACAGCGCGATCCTGGTCTCGGGCGTCGGACGCTCCCAGGAGAAAGTCACGATCAGGCGGGGAGGGTAGGAGATGCACAAGTCTATTCTCCAACCTCGCCTGGTGGTTTTCGTCCTGTTCGCGGCCCTGTTGGCCGGGTGCCAGACCCTGGGCGGGGCGGGTCTAGTCACGAGTTCTGCGACCGCAGAGCTCACTCCGGAGGCGGCGTCCTCGATCGCAGGGGACATGGTCGGGCGATTTGCCGAGCAGGTTGGTCCAGGCACGACGACGATCCAGCTTGAGCCGGACGGCTCCATATTCGGCGAGGCGCTCGAGTCATCGCTGAAGGGTTGGGGCTATGCCGTCGCCACGGACCAGACGACAGAGGGCACGGCTACCGTTCCCCTCGCCTACGTCGTCGACGCATTCGAGGGTAGCATCCTGGTCCGGTTGTCGACCCGAACACTCGACCTCACGCGCATGTACCAGATGGGCGGAGAGGGGGCGACGCCGATCTCTCCACTTTCGGTCATGCAGCGCGCGGCAAGAGAACCGTCATGACCGAGAGTCTCAAGCTCGGTGGCTCCGATCTGACTGGCGGGCCGCGAATCCGGCGCCTCAATCGCCTGCCGATCGTCGTAGCGATCATGCTGGTGGTGCTCTTTCTGGCCGCGATTTTCTATGGCCTGTCCTCGCGCGGCATTCGCCTGGGCGATGACGATGCAGCGTTCACACCTGGCTCCCGCCCGGCCTCGACGCATGCCGACCAGCTCAAGGAGGGTGTCCCGGACGGCATCATCGGCGAACCGGCGCAACCGCAACCGATTCCGATTGAGCCGGCGGAGCCAGAGGAAAACCCGTTCATGCCGGAGCCACCGGATGCGTCCACGGCCGAACAGCAACGGGCGGCTCTGGAGCCCGAAGAGATATGGCGAGCCAGACTTGAGCGAGAGCAAGAAGAACAGCTCATGCGCGAGCTCCACCGTCAGCGCATGGCGCGCTATCAAGCCAATGACGCGGCGTTCGATTCCCCGATCGCCGTTTCGCTGGGCGGCTTTTCGGCTGACGCCAACGACGGCAGAGCCACGGTGCCTGGCCAATCGCAATCGTCGACAACGCGGCCGCAGAGCGCGCTTGACCTATACGCCGCGGCCATGGAGGCGGGGCTTGGTGGCGCCAGGGACGCGAACGGGCAAGCGGCCAAGGAGCGCTTCTTCAATCAGGACATCCGGGACCTTGGTTACCTTCCCAATCCCGTCGTCGGCCAGATTTCGCCCTATGAGCTCAAGCGCGGGTCGGTCATCCCGGCCACGCTGATTACGGGCATCAATTCCGATCTTCCCGGCCGCATCACCGCCCAGGTCTCGCAGAATGTCTATGACAGCGCGACGGGCCGGCACCTCCTCATCCCGCAAGGATCGAAACTCTTCGGCCGCTACGATTCCGAGGTCACATTCGGGCAGGACGGCGTGCTTGTGATCTGGACCGACCTCATCTTTCCGAACGGATCGACGCTGCAAATCGGCGGCATGGCGGGGACCGATTCAGCTGGCTATGGCGGATTCCGGGACCAGGTGGACAACCACTATTTGCGCACGTTCGGCTCGGCGATCCTCGTCGCTCTTATCGGCGCCGGGACCGAAATGATGCTGCCGCAGGATCGCAACAGCTTCGGCACGGCCAACAGTGCCGAGGACGCCGCCAGGCGCTCCTTCGCCGAAACCTTCGGGCAGATCTCCGAGCAGACGGTCTCGCGCAACCTCAACGTCCAGCCGACACTGGAGATCCGCCCGGGTTACCGGTTCAACGTCCTGGTCGACCAGGACATCGTCTTCCCCGGGTCCTATCGGTAGCGATGACCCATTTCGTTTTCAACGCTCCGTGCAGAAGGGTCGCCTTCTGTCGCGGGGCTTGCCATTGGACCCGCCCACCCTTGAACTCCAATCTGCTCAATCTCATCGACAGGCTTTCGCTGCCGCTTGACGAGCGTGCAGCCCGCCGTTCGTTGCGAGACTTCGCGGACGATACCGGGTTCGACTTCTTCGCCTATCTCTACCTCCGCGGTCCGGAGAGCTTCGCGGTCTCGAACTATCCGCGCGCGTGGCAGGAGCTTTATGTGGAACGGGAGTTCATCCGGGTCGATCCCGTGGTGACCAAGGCAAAGCACGGACCGCCGCTGTTCTCATGGTCGGCCGATGAGGCGAGGCGCAACGGGCGGCGGGACGTGATCAAGTTCTTCGTTGAGGCCGACCGGTTCGGTATCAGGTCCGGAATCTCGATCTCGATTCCCGTGGGATTCAGGGACCGCATGGTGTTCACTCTTGCGAGCGGGAGGCCTGTGTCCAAACTGACTGAGGACATCGATCCAGTCACCGCGGCGGTTTCGGTCGCCTTTGTGCACTCCCGGTTGGGAGCGGCGAGCGGCGATGCGTCGCTTGCCTCCGCCATTCGCTTGTCGCCGCGCGAGGCCGAGTGCCTGAGGTGGTTCGCTGAGGGAATGTCAATGCAGGACATCGCGCTCATGCTGGACATCTCGTATCGCTCGGTGCGGTCTTATATCGACGAGGCGACAAATAAGCTCGGGGCCGCAAACAACCGGCAGGCAGGCACGATTGCCACACGAATCGGACTGATCTAACCCCGACAACGCCAGCTAATTGAGCACCGGGCGTTGTCCATCGACCTCGGGCACGAAACCGAGATGTTCAACCACCAGGCTCACGACCTGATGTTGCGCATGGAGGTTGAGCATCGCGATCCGGTAGTCATGCCTCAGCTGCGCCAGATGCTCATCTGTTGAACCGGCAGCTACGAGCCTATCTAGCTCCTCGAACAGCTCATGGGCATTCTGCAGACGGTTCCTGTTCTCCCGAATAACCGCGATGGCCACCTGCTTCAGCTCGTGCTCCGTCAAGCCGGTGAGGAGAGCCTGAATGGATCTCGCCGCCCGGCCAGGTCCGATGTCGACGTCTAGTTTTGTCCGCATGCAATCCCTGCGGCTTGGTTGGCGGTACGCCCCCGCTAACAAAGAAAGATCATGACCCCAAGCCGGGGGGTAGAAACCGTTTTCCGACGGCCCTGAGACCTTTAGCACCGAGGCGCCTGGACATGCGTCCCAGGCCCCCGGCCATTGGCCAGAGGATCTCCGGTGCTGATCCGGTCAACACCAACCGCGGAAAAGGGGTTTCTACGCCCCGAGGCAGCGCGTACCGCCTCGGGGCACTTATAGGACATGGTTGTCGCGTCGACCAGAGAACCATGTGACAAAAGCGATGGGTCAATCAGGCGTGGCGGGGGTGGGGAATCCGCCGCGGCTCAACAGTCGCCAGCACAGGTGTGAGAAGCCTGCCAGTTTCCCCCAGGCGCTCGCGCATGGCTTCCGACATATCGAATATACCGGCATAGGTCATCGTCCTACCGATTCGGGCCGGGGTCCCGATGACCTCGAAGGTGCAACCGATCGTGCGAAAGATTCGCGCCATTCGCGCATCGAAGACCGACACGACGTGCTCGATGCCGGCGCGCTGGCAGACCTCGACGATGCCGCACAGAAGCTCGATCGTCGTGCGGTTAACGACATGGTTGGCCTCCGCGCGTTCGCATGCGTTGAATGCGGCAGGGTTTACCGCGAACCGGGAGCTTTCCCAGATGAGGGGACTCGCTGGGGCGCCGCCCGGCACAAGAACCGGGAAGACGTCGCGCAACATGTTTGGCCCGGTAGTCGGCAGTAACCGCACCGCTCCCTGGAGCGCTCCGGTCTGGTTGTCGAGCGACAGAAGGTATAGGGGATCTTCGGCGTCGAAGCGGTCAATCTCCCTGCCATCGGTCACGATGACATCCCACTCGAGCCGGTCGGCGAAGACCGCTGCCCGCATCCGGAACATCTCATCAATCAGGGTGGAGTGACGCTCGCGCTCCGCGCCTTCGACGATGGTGATCATGGTGTTGCTCCTAGCGTTTGTTGAAAACGCTGAAGCAACTAAACCCCGGGAGAAGGACCCTAAATCCGGTGTATCTGCCGGATTTACGGTATTTGGCTGAGCAGATTAGCCTTGCCGGCTTTGTTCACCGCATGGGTGTTGTTGGCAGCTCCGAGCTTATGTCTGGCGCTCTCGAGGTAGCAGCGCACCGTGTGCTCCGACAAACCCAGGATGATGGCGGTTTCCCACGCCGTCTTCCCCTCGGCGACCCACGACAAACATTCCCGCTCGCGCGGAGAAAGGCTGGCGGTCTCCATTCTCTGGCCCTCCAGCCGCAGGATGGCCTGATGCATATGGAGGGCCAGCATTTGGAAGTCGCGCATGTAGTAGAGGCGTAAGTGTCTCCAGTCCCGATCGCTGGCGTCGCTCGTGATCGAGACCAAGGCCCTGTCACCATGCTGGCCGTGGACGGGAAGAGAGATGCCGCGGCGGCCGAGCCCGAACTCAGCGGCCTCTCCGAACAGACGCCGCACGTTCTTGTCTCTCCGATCGAAGGTATCCCAGTCGATCGGCAGCATGCGTCGCATGCCGATCTGCACAGCAGGATCAACATCGACGAAGCGCTGGGCCTTGTAGTGATCGACCCAGTCGTCCGAATAGGTCACCGCGAGGTATGGACCTTGCCCAGGCTGCGCCGAGAGCCCAGAGCCCAGATAGGCGACGGACTTCAGCCCATAAATCTCGAGTAGCCTGCACAAGAGCGCGGGAATCCGAGTCGCTTCTGCAATCTCCTCTAGGTTTGCGAGCAGTTCGAACAGTTCTGGATCATCGTCATGTCGATCGCGCCGTCTCATGCTCAATGCTCCTCCTGCAGTGCTGTAGTGCGTACGACCGCTGATCGCCGGTCAAGGAAGACTGGACCAAGCGACATTCCCGCCCGGTGAGGGTCGAGGATTCTATGCCGGCCCCAAGGCAACTTCTGAGGCACAGCCGAGAGGAACCCAAGAAAGGAGCCGCAATGCTCAACCATCGAATCCTCCTCGTAACCGCCGCAGCGGCGACAATCACGCCGCCACCCACCGTTCGGGCGCCCGAACCGCTCACGTTCTGGGCTGCTGGCCGCGCCTCCATCGTGCTCGCCCAGGCCGTGGCGAACGGTACGCTCGAAGCGATCGACCCGTCGGTCGCATTTAAGACCTGGCCTACGCCCGACGAAATGGCGCCGGGATCAGCTCCGGCTCAATGAAGGCGACCATTGTCCCGAGCTATGTGGCCGCAAATCTCCACCTGAGGCCCTGTTTTTGCTGCGTGAGTTCGAAGGGCTAAAAGATGACTTGTTTGTTCATCTTTTAGATGCACAACGGCTGCGGAAAATCAAGGAGTATGCGTGATCAGATCCGAGCCTTCGCAAGTGCTCTTCATGATCGGCTTGTACTTTCCATTTCGGCTTGGTTCGCGCCATCTAATTTCGCGAGAAGACATCGCCGCAGGTAGCGTGGTCCCCTGATGCGAACCGTACAGCCCGAAAAAACAGAAATTGGCAGTTCCTCGAGGCTGAGGCAATAGTTGCATAGCGACACGGGGTGCGGATAGCTCAGCGCCCATTGTCTGCTCCTCTCAGATGTTGAACGCCATGATAAGTGGAAGATCGAAGAGCCGCGCCCAGGCAATGGTTGCTGACTTCTGAATAGCGACGATGCTTGTGCCGTCTGTCCACCAGCCGTTTCCCGTCGCCACAATGATGTCGGGTGCGTAGAGTGCCGATTGCAGGACGGGCCAGACAATCAGCTGCTCATAACATATCAGCGGCACCAACCGCACACCGCCGGCTTCGACGATCGGATTGGCGAAGAAGTGCGCCCGCCCGCCGCCGGACTCGCCAATCAGCGTTAGCCAGGGCTGCCACATTGAGATTGGCACCGGCATTCTCTCTCGGTAGAGGATGCGCGCTCCCTCGCCCGAGATTTCGACCATGACATTGTCATAGCCCTGCCCGTCAACCAGGATCGCTCCGGCATTGACGGTGACGTCGACTCCTTTGAGCTCACGGACCCAAAGGCGTTCAACGGTCGGCGTCCACACACCGGCGGCACCCTCGGGCAATACCACGATCTTGTTGCCCTGGGCCGCTGCTGCCTTTACCGCGGCGATCGTCTCGCGATGCTGGAACAACCCGGCATATATGCCGCGTTCACCCCCGAATTTCGTATCGACACCGATCCAGCCCTGGGGCAGGCTGGGCTCCGTCCAGGTTGCGGCGGACCAGGCAAACGCTCCTCCCAAGACGAGCGTTGCGATCGGCCAGAACCTCGTCGTCATGGCAAGGAGGCCGATCGCTGCCGCCGCAAGGCCCCACCATCCCCAGCCTGGGAACACGATGCCGGCGGCCGTTATCGGATGCGCCCAACCCACGATGCCGAAGGGGGGCACGCTCATGAGGACCGCTGCCACGGCATATCGTACAGTCCGTCCCCTTCCCGGCCGCGATGTCCACAGCACAGCATGCACGGCGACGAAGGCGAGCGATGCGCCGAGCCAGAGCGCGAGAGCTTCGGCGATCCCGCTGCCAAAATAATTGACAACACCCTGTGGCAGACCGCGTGACGCGGCAAGGAAATATCCCGCCGACACAATAGCGGCCGCGATCCGCGAGGGCGAGTTCGCCCACAGGGCGGGGAACCCAAAGGCGAGCGGGAGGGTGAGGGGGTTACCGCTCCATCCGATTGCTCCGGCGGCAATGGCAAGCACCGTGAGACTAACAGTCTTCACAACGTCACCGGTGAATGGTGAGGACGGGATGGGCCAGGCCGAGGACACCGGCGGCCGGGAGCGGCCCGAAATATCTCGAGTCATAGGAACCTGCGAAATCAGAATGAAGGAAAACGTGACCGGGCGGCACGACCCCGCCGGCGAAGGGAATGAGCGCCCTGCCCTCGCCGTCAGCAGCGCGCAGCTCCGATCCTGCGAGCGGCACGCCGTCGACGGAAACGGAACCGGCGATCTCAACGCGCTGTCCCTGCGTCGCGGCGACGGTCTTGATCAGCGGGCTCAGCCATCCCGAACAGAGCCCCGACCGCAGATATCCCCGCTGCCGCGCGAGCCGGAACGCGGACGTTGGCGGCGGACAGATCATGACGAGATCGCCGAGGGCAATCTCACGATCGAGCGGCACAATCCGCCAGATCCCGAGCGGGTAGCTCGGCGTGAGGTTGATGCGCAGGCCACCCAAATAGCCGAGGGCGAACAGGCCGATCACGACAGCGGCGCCGATCCAGATAACTGTGAGCGCACGACGCCTGCGGGTCATTTGAGCACCTGGGACTGACGCTGGCTCTGACGCAGCGCCTCGGTCTCCTTGAGCGCCTGGACAGTGCGCTCGTGGGCAGCGAGCTGCTGCGCTGTGCGCATGATCGGCCAGGCCGTAGCGAGCTTTTCGCGTTCGGCCGCGGGCATGCCGAGGGCTTGCTTTCTGAACACGGCACCTTCGGTGTCGCGCGCGCCATTGGAGAGCAATGTGCGTTCCCCAAACCGCTCGGACACGGCCTTGTTGAAGCCGTCGATTTCGGCTTTGGCCATGCGGTCGGCCAGCGCGAACCCGAGTGCTGCCGAAAGATCATTGCGGTCGATTGCGTCGCGGACCTTTTCGAGCACGGCGCGAGCAGAATGCGAAAGCGCGGGAATATCGATCGAGACGCGATGGCGCAGCGCGGTTTCATCGGCCTCGAGCCTGCGCGTGGCCGCTTCGCGCAAACGCAGGTAGCGTTCGATCTCGCGCCCGAGGGCCGGGACGTTCGCTTCGGCCTCGTGCCGCGCCTCTCGTTCCGCACGGCTTGCCAGAATCCTATCATGGCCGCGCAACGCGCCGATGGAGGCGGGTTCACGGGCAAGCTGCCCGAGCCGCTCCGAAGCAACTGCAGGGTCGGCGAGGACGGCATCGAAGTCCATGACGCGGAACGCCGCCTCAGGATCGGCGAAGACCAGGCGGAACCGGTCAGAAACCTCCTCCCACTGTCTGGCAACCTCCTTTTCCGCGTGGACCCTCTCGGCCGCGACGTCGGCAATGGATTTGGCGAATGTGGTGACGCCCTTGACCATCGGCTCGGCCTCCTTCTTCGATTGGACGGCGGACAGGGTGGTGTCGACCAGGCCGATGCGGGCGCCGACGGCGCGAAGCTTGCGGCCGAGATCGGCAAGGCGCCGCTTCTGGCGCAGCGTCCATTCCAGCCGGTCGCGGGCGAGTGTGCGTGCGACCCGCATGAGATGAAGTCCGCGGCTGTTGGCGAAGCTGAGCGCCTGCCGGTAGAAGCGTCCGGCGGCATAATCGAGAGTGGTTTCCTTGGCGTTGCGCCGCGACAGAAGCGTGTCGAGACCGCCCGCGATCTGGAACGACCGCTCGCCATAGAAGAGCTGAAGGTCTTCCCTGTGCCGGGTCATCGCGACATAGGTCAGATGCCGGTCCAGCGAGAGCGAGGCGAGCACTTTCACGCGATCGACGGTCGCGCCCTGGCTTTTGTGGATCGTGGTGGCGTAGCCGAGATCGAGATTGCGGTAGAAGCGCTCCTCGACCTCGACCCGGCGCTTGTCTTCCCCTTCACCGGTCTCGGCGACGATCCTGCCGGGGCCGGCTTCGACCACCCTGCCGATCATGCCGTTCTTGACGCCGAGCGCGCCCTCGTTCCTGAGAAACACGATCTGGTCGCCAGCGTCGAAATGCCGTGTCCCCTCTTCCGTCTGAAACGCATGACCCACGCCGACAATGCCGCGCTCGACCAGCTTTTCGCGCGCGAGCCGGTTGAGTTCACGCACGTCGCGACGCAGATGGGCCAGGATGATTGTGGTCTTCTCGGCATCGTATTCGCGGTTCCAGGATGCAATCAGGCTCTCGACCGCCTGGGCCTTCAGCTTCTCCCCGATCACCTTGCCGCAGCCCCGATAGGCCGAGAGCGCGGCCGTCACATTGCCGCGCGCCAGATCGAGCGAGGCGGTGCGCATCCAGGCGTCTTTCTGGCGGTAGATCGTCTCGAGCTCGGCATAGCCGGTGCGCTCGACGATGGCGCGGAAGGCAGCCCCCGCCTCGATCGGCTGGAGCTGCTCGGCATCGCCGACAAGCACCAGCTTGGCGCCGGCCTTCGAGACCGCCTCGACGAATGTCGCCATCTGTTTCGACGCGACCATGCCGGCCTCGTCCATAACGAAGATCGTCTTGTCGTCGAGGCGGTTGCGCCCCTCGTTCCAGCGCAACTCCCAGGACGCCAGGGTGCGGGACGGGATTCCTGCTTCCGTCTCGAGGCCCTCGGCAGCCTTGCCGGCCAGCGCGCCCCCGACCACCGTGTAGCCTGCCGCCTCCCATGCCTCGCGCACCGCGCGCATCATCGTCGTCTTGCCGGCGCCGGCGCGGCCGACAACGGTGGCAATCCGCGCGCCGGAGGTCACGTGCTCGATGGCCGTGCGCTGCTCGTTCGAAAGACGGTCGTGACGCGCGAACACGTCGGCAACGATCTTCTCCCGGACCTCGAACCCCTTCGCCTTCACGAGCGCGGATGCCCGGGACACCATCTCCGCTTCGAGGCGGATCAGCTCGCGCGTGGTGAGCCTGTCCGGCAAGCGCGCGCCGGTCGCAAAGTCGACCGTCCCGGATTCGAGACGAAGGCAATCCGGGCTTTGAAGAATCCGCGCCAGGAGCTGCTGGAAGGCGCCGGGATCGTCGACATATCGATGCAGCACCTTGGCGATGTCGCGCTCATCGAACACGCTCTTTTCGCGAGAGACGAGATCAAGCGCGATCTCCGGCCGGGCCTGAATGCGCTCGGCGTTCACCGCGCGCGCAGCCGCATGCGCTGTGAGACGTTCGAGCCTGGTGTCCCTGCCCTCGCGCATCGCCTTGCGCTCGATCGCCTTTGCGCCCGGGCCGATATGGGTCGTAGGCACGAGGTCGATGCCGCGCTCCGCATAGGATCGTCCGTCGACGCGGATCTCGAAGCCGCCGAATGCGAGGTGCTGGTTCTGGAGATCGAGCCAGCGTTGCCGCTGCTCGAGGAACTCGGCCTTCTCGCCCGCCCAGAGCCGATACTGGATCTTTCCGTTCTTCGTGCGGATCGCCTGGCCGTCAGCACCGATTACGGCGACCTTCTTTGCCCCGAAGCCGCTCTGGGTCAGCGGGCGCAGCGTCGTCATCAGATGGACATGCGGATTGCCGGGATCGTCGTGATAGACCCAGTCGGCAACCTGCCCGCGGCCGAGCACCTGCTCATGGACGAACTGGCGCGCCAGCGCGACGTTCTGCGCCTTCGACAGTTCCACCGGCAGGGCGATGATGAATTCCTTGGCGAACTGCGCGTCGGCACGTTTTTCGAAGGCCTCGACCTTGTTCCAGAACGCTTCCGCGGCGCCCGCGACCGAGCGGTCGGCGATCATTTCGCGGGCCCATTTCGGCGCATCGGCCGGAAGCAGGAACTCTTCATGGGCGAGATTGCGCTTGCCCGAATAGTCGACCGTCCTGGCCTCGGCCGCATGGTCCATCTTCGCGCAGTGGCGGTAGGCTGCCGACAGAACGGCACTGCGCCCGTCAGCGCGTCCGATGATCTGGGGCGTGAAATGCGTGATGGCCACGATGAAACCGATCCCGGCGGTTGAACGACAACGTTCCTCAGGCCACGCCTCTTCCCGGTCGGATCCGAGCGCGGAACGTCGCGTCAGCGACGTATTACTGCGCCCTTGGAGGCATTCCTTCGGAACGCCGGGATGATCTCTCAAAGCGTCGGCTTCGCCGACCCGTCATTTCTGCCGGGTCGCGCTGCGCGCGATCCCGGCCGATCCTCGCCATCACTACAAAGCGAATGGTCGAGAAGGAGACGACCGGAATGAAGAAGCCGTCATCGAAGATCAGGGAAGAAATCGCCAGGCTGCAGGAGCGGCTCAAGCAGGCCGAAACGCGCGAGGCCGAGCGCATCGGACGGCTCGCCCTCAAGGCAGGACTCGGCGATATCGAGATTGAGGAGCGCGCGCTTGTGACCGCGTTCGAGGAACTCGCGGCGCGGTTTCGCAAGGGGAGCGGACGGGCGGTCAGGCCAGCATCCGCGCCGGTCGCGTCTGGCGCGGCTCATGGGCCGTCTGGCGAGGCTTGAGCGGATGCGACAGGCAAACCAGTCAGAGGCGCGCAAGAAGGATACGCGCGAGAAGATCCAGCTCGGTGGGCTGATCACCAAGGCCGGGCTTCGTTACGAGAAGCGCGCTCTGCTGCTCGGCCTGCTGATCGACGGCGCCAGCCGAATCAGGACCGACGAAGCCGAGCGCGCGCGGCTGACGGCGATCGGGATGAAGGTGTTCGCCGATGACCCCGACTAAGCTCGCCTTGCTTCTTGCCCCGGTCATAATCATGACTGGTGCCTGCCTCGCCCTGACAGGCATAGAGCACTGGCTCGCAGGCTTCGCCCGCGCGCCGGACGCGCGCCTGATGCTTGGCCGGATCGGCATCGCGCTGCCCTACGCGGCGGCCGGCGGGACCGGTGTCGTCTTTCTCTTTGCGGCCAGGGGCGCGATCTCGATCCGGCTCGCGGGCTGGGGGGTCGTCGCCGGCACGCTGGTGGTGATCACAATCGCTGCGGTCCGCGAGATCGGCAGGCTCGCCGCATTTGCTGCAACGGTGCCGCCAGGCACATCGATCGTCGAATACATTGACCCCGCCACGCTGACGGGGGCGGTTGTTGCGGCGGTCGCCGGCGTGTTCGGTCTGCGCGTCGCCCTGCGCGGCAATGCCGCTTTCGCGTCGGCCGCGCCCCGCCGGGTCTGGGGCAAACGTGCCATCCATGGGGAGAGCGCGTGGATGACCATCTCTGCGGCCCGGCGCCTCTTTCCCGAGGCCGGCGGCATCGTCGTCGGCGAGGCCTGCCGCGTCGACAGGCAGGCGGACGGCGGGCGCGGTTTCCGCGCCGACGACCGCGAGACATGGGGTGCTGGGGGAAAATCGCCGCTGCTGTGTTTCGACGGTTCGTTCGGCTCCTCGCACGGGCTGGTCTTCGCCGGGTCGGGCGGCTTCAAGACCACCTCGGTCACAGTCCCGACCGCGCTCAAATGGGGCGGCGGGCTTGTTGCGCTCGATCCGTCGAACGAGGTCGCGCCGATGGTGATCGGGCACCGGCGCAAGGCCGGCCGATCGGTCTTCGTCCTCGACCCGAAGGAGCCGGGCACCGGCTTCAACGTGCTTGACTGGATCGGGCGGTTCGGCGGGACAAAGGAAGAGGACGTGGTGGCGGTCGCCACCTGGGTCGTGACCGACACCGCCCGGCAGGCTTCGATCCGCGACGACTTCTTTCGCGCGTCCGCGCTTCAGCTCATCACTGTGTTGATCGCCGATGTGTGCCTGTCGGGACATACGGAAAAGGAAAACCAGCATCTGCGGCAGATGCGAGCGAACCTCTCCGAACCGGAGCCCAAGCTGCGCGAGCGGCTGCAGCTGATCTACGACAATTCCGAATCCGCGTTCGTCAAGGAGAACGTGGCACCATTCATCGCCATGACGCCGGAAACCTTCTCCGGCGTCTATGCCAATGCCGTCAAGGAGACGCATTGGCTTTCCTATCCGAACTATGCCGCGCTGGTTTCCGGCAACAGCTTCTCGACCGACGACTTGGCGGACGACGACACCGACGTGTTCGTCAATCTCGATCTCAAGACGCTCGAGGCGCATCCCGGACTGGCGCGCACCATTATCGGCGCCCTGGCCAACGCGATCTACAACCGAAATGGCAAGGTGAAGGGGCGCACCTTGTTCCTGCTCGATGAGGTCGCAAGGCTTGGGTACCTGCGCATCCTCGAGACCGCTCGAGACGCCGGGCGCAAGTACGGCATCAGCCTGCTGCTTCTGTTCCAGTCCATTGGTCAGATGCGCGAAACCTATGGCGGGCGCGACGCGACTTCGAAATGGTTCGAGTCGGCCTCGTGGATATCATTCGCCGCAATCAACGACCCGGAGACCGCCGATTACATCTCGCGGCGCTGCGGCAACACGACGGTCGAAGTCGACCAGCTCAGCCGGACGTCGCGCATGTCGGGTTCCTCGCGCACGCGCTCGCGGCAGCTCTCCGCGCGGCCACTGATCCTTCCGGAAGAGGTGCTGCGCATGCGCGGAGACGAGCAGATCGTGTTCACCTCAGGCAACCCGCCGCTGCGATGCGGCCGCGCCATCTGGTTCCGGCGAGACGATATGATCTCGGTCGTTGGGGAGAACCGGTTTCACCGGACGTAGTCGCCAAGAATCGCGCAAGGGTTCTCGGCATCAATGCCATGAATCGATGACCGTTCATCGATTCAAGAAAGTCGTTGGACGCCGCTTCCGTAGGAAGCGAGACTCCCCAGCATGAAAGATCTACATCCGGTTCATCTTCGCCGTATCGACCCGTCGCAGAACATGCGGCGGTTCTACAGCATTTCCCTTCAGCCCACATTGTTCGGCGGGGCGTCCCTCGTGCGCGATTGGGGCCGGATCGGAACGCGCGGCCAGTCGATGATCGAAACCTTCGACACGCCCATTGAGGCCAGCGATGCGATGACTCGGCTCGAACGGAGGAAGCGGCGCCGGGGCTATCTTGACCCGCAAGTCTCGCGGAGCGGCAGGCGGGAGTGAAGTGGACGACCGGTGTCGCATCTGGCGGCCGTCGTTTCGTCGACACAGAAATGGCCCCGCCTTCGCGGCGGGGCCGTTTGGGACCTCGTCAGTCTCGGTTGCCGTTGGGGCGGGACCAGATGAGCTGCACGCCTTCCTGGCCTTCCACTTCGATCAGGGTGGCGTAGATCGGAGCCGGGAAGCTCGGGTCGTCCAGCTTGACCGAAAGGTAGTCGCGTTCGGTCTGCTTGGCCTGTTTCTGCCACGCCGCACCCAGCTCAACTGCATTCGAGTAGATGCGGAAATGTGGTCCGTTCTCGGAAGGGTTTTCGACGCGCTCGAAGCGGGCCTTGACGTTGAGCGTTAGAGTTTTGATCGCACCCGTGAATCCGGTCTTGGTGGTGGTGAAGGTGCCGATGTTTGCCATTGTCGTGTTCCTTTCGAAGTTTCGAGCCGCGCCCATCGCGGTCTCGATGGCTGTCGAAAAGATCGGGAACGACCGGCACGCACCTGAAAGGCCGCAATGAAATGGAGGACGGCCGGGATGAACTTTCTTGGTTCGCGAGGAATGCGAACGTCGGTTCGCAGGGGAAGAAAGTTCCGGACGGGCGTTGCGAGATGCCGGACGAGGCGGAGCCGGTTCCCGGTCAGACATGCCCCATCGAGACCGCGCCGGGCGAGCTCCAGGACATCGAGGTGAAGGGAACATGACCATGGCGTTCGGGCCCGGAGCCATTGCTATTCCGCGACATCCGTCGGTGGGATCAATCGCGCGCTCGACGCTGGCGACCTTCACGGCAGCCGCCACGCCTGCAAACGGGCTCTATTCGCTCGTTCTCGCGCGCACGACGAAGGGTGCCCGTGAGCAGTCGGCCCAAGAACACAACCATCGCCCTGACCGTCCTCCGCTGGTCAGCCAGCTTCGGCAGAATTACCGCTTCCGGCATCCACTGGAAGCCCGCAGCCCGATGCCCACGATATCTCGCGACCGGACTGCAATCGAAAGGATCGAAGGCTGCCTAGACACCACACATGCCCTCGCACTCGTTCGGCCACAGGTCGAGTTGCCCGTGGTCGGACAGCGTCGACAGATCGGCTTCGTCAAGGGGAACGGCGGACCGATGGAGAAAGACCTCTCCCCGAATTCCACGCAAGGCCGTCCGGATGGCTCGATCGACCTCGACGGCATCGGACCAGGCAGCGGCATCATGATCGCGCACAGCACGCCAGCGCGCGTTGTCGTGAAACGGACACCCGATGCAGGCCGATTTCGGCGGGTCGGGGTAATCGTGGCGGCGCAGCCAGGCGAGGCAGTCCCGCCGGCTCATGCGCATCTCGATCAACGGCCAGCGGTTGACCTGCCAGGTTTCGCGGCTCGGCTTGACGCGCATGATCTCATCGCACGAGATTCCGATCCATTGCTCGACAACGGGATGGCCGGGCGAGCGCTTGCGGGCGAGCCCCGCAAGCTCCCTGACCTTCCGGCGGATCGGCACGATCTTGAAATCCGTGGTGCATTGACGCCGGATCATGCCGATGGAAACAGTGTCGCGTGTTGTGCGCCGTGTGGAGACCTCGACGAGCGCACCGGCCGCATCCTCGTCGAATACGGGCACGGAGGATCCCACCGGGGTGATGGTTTTGGCGAACGCCGGAATCGATGCCCAGCGTTTACCCTTCGCGGCGCCCATGAGCTGATCACGTATGTTGCCCGCCGAAACGAGATGGACGGGAAACGGTAGGACGTTGGGCGACCGCAGCCAGTCGAGATGCTCATAGACCGCCTTTGGCTCCCAGCCCGTATCGGCGAATATGGCGCAATCGGGCATCGGGCCGATTTCGCCATGGGCGGCCATCAGCGCCAGGGTGGTCGATTGGACGCCGGCGCCGAGCGATAGCACGCGCAGTCGGATGGCGGAGGGCTCGATGCCCTCCGCAGCAGCATTCGAAAAGGAAAGCATCAGGCCGCCTCCAACTGTCCCGTGCCGGTGGCGGAGGGCTGCAGACCGTGCAGATAGGTCACGGCCCGTTGCGCATGGGCGGCGGCCTGAAAAATTGCCCGCCGGTCGTCGGAAAGCACCCGCAACCAGCTCGCAACATAGGACGCATGGTCAGGCCGCGGTTCGAGTTCGGGAACAATGCCGAGGTCGGCACAAACCAGCGCCGAACCAATCTCCGCGACGAGCTCTTCACGCGCGCGCTCGGACTTGTCCCTGGCGTAGCGGCTCAGATCGCGGCCAACCCGCTCGGGCCTCGAGGTCCAATGGACTGTTTCGTGACTGAGCACGGCGACGTAGGATTCGGCGTCCCGGAACGTCTCGAAGGGCGGCATCTGGATGTGATCGCTTGCCGGCGCGTAGAAGGCCCGGGCGCCGCCATGACGGATCACCGCCCCGGTGTTGTCGAAGAAACGGTCGGCATGTTCGATCCGCTCGGCAGGATCGATGACCTTCGCGGGCCGGTGGTAATAGTGGTCGGGAAGCCCGTCGATCTGATCGCAATTGAAGACGGTGTACGTTTTGAGGAACGGAATATCGCGCTCCAATTCCTCGCCCTGCGCGTCCGTCTCGGTTTTCGTGAACCGGCTCGCATAGACGACCGTCGCGCCGGTTTCGCCCTTGCGGACTTGTGCGCCGATCTGTGCCGCCTGCCGATAGGTCATCCAGAGCGGTGCCGTGAACCCGCGCGCCAGGCTCTCCGACCACAGCAACAGGACGTTGATGCCGGTGTATGGCTCACCGGTGTGGCGCAGCGGCCGGGTTATCCGCCCGTCGGCATGGCCGGCGCTCCAGGGTTTCACCCATGGCCGCACGCCCTTCTCCAGATCGGCAACGATCTTTTCCGTGATGCGCGCGTAGATATCGGTCTTCGCGCCCTTTTCTTTCCTGCTCATTTCAACCTCCGTTTTTGGAGGCCGCGCCGATCGCGGCCCCGTCACGGGGCCGGTCAGGCGGAGCTTCAGGGCGCGCCTGCACCCGCAGGGCCGGACCAAAGGGGAGGACGGCGCAAAGCCGTTGCCGGCGCGGCCGGCTCTGCCCAGGCCACCGACCGGGACGGGCCGCGGTCGGCTCAAAAAGGAGGGGCGGCGACGCCAGGCGCCGCCGCTGCGGAAAGTGAACCGAGAGCCGGTTCAGTGAACCGCGTGTCCACCAGTGTAAGGATCGTATTCGAAGAGGATGTCGACCTCGGCGTCGTCGACTTCATCGGCGGGCAGCACCCCGTATGCGTCGTCGGACTGGAAGAGGACCACCGGGGTCATCAGGGTGCGGGCGAGTGTCCAGGCGTGTTTCTGGGCGAGGGAAAGATCGTGCGACATCCGAGGGCTCCATCGTTGGAGCGGGCCAATTCCCGCTCTGATGGCTCCGTCAGTGTGCGGCAAGCGGACGCGATCACCGTGAAGGCGTAAGCCAAACGGCCGCAGCTTCGCTAGCGGACCCTTTATGGGTTGATCGTGGAAGTTCCGCGGCCGCACCAGGAATGCCATCCCTGAA
Source organism: Nitratireductor rhodophyticola (assembly GCF_019891355.1). Taxonomy (NCBI): domain Bacteria; kingdom Pseudomonadati; phylum Pseudomonadota; class Alphaproteobacteria; order Hyphomicrobiales; family Phyllobacteriaceae; genus Nitratireductor; species Nitratireductor rhodophyticola. The sequence continues at coordinate 127,483 of NZ_JAHSSF010000006.1, forward strand.
GAGCGGGATTGGATCGTCCTCAGGGGGTTGAGCCCGATGCTGCGCGCTTTCGTGCAGGGGGCACGCACCGGCGCTTCAGGCGGCACCCTGCTTGCCCGACCGCTGCATCAGTTTCAGAGCTGACGTGTGGCGCTCAAATGAGAGGAGCGCATTGGCCCGACATTTAGATGCCCGGAACAACACCTCGATCGTCCTGTGGGGCCGTGAATGGACCGGCGTCTGTTCGGGAGCGAGGCTCGGACTGCAGACATTTGCTTGCCTTCGAAATACAGAGCGAGTTCGAATCTCGTCCGGCGCCATTTACGAACAAGACTGGGCACTGCGCGCGGGATCGCTCCATTTCTCAGTAAGCGGTGTCGGGGACTTTCAGGACCGGGATGCTGCGGATAACGGTAGCGTGATGGTCAGGCCTTGCCGCATGCTCAGCGTCTTGTGAAGTTCTTATATTCGGATTTGGAGGCAACGATGTTTTAATATCTATTTGTAAGGCGTTGATACAATATTACTCGCGCGGAATCTAATTTTTACATATGAATCGTATCTTAAAAATGCTCCACAACCGGAGCCGAATAGACATACCAGCCCGCGATCCGCGCTTGCGCGGCAAGCGGTTTTGCGACATCAGTCGGCTGATCGTGTTCGTGGCCCGTTCCTGTCAGGCGTATGGCCGAATTAACGCAATGGACCGGATATGACGGCCTCAAAGCATCTCATAGCGCTCCTGAAGAGCCACATCGCTCGCGATGACGATCAGTTCCTGTCCATCGCGATGCAGGTGGCTGCCCATGAGGCGCGCAAAGGTCACGGTCAGGTTGCCCAGCAATTGCGGGCGCTCGTCGATCAGGCACGCAGCGGCAAGGTCGAGCGGGCGCGCAGGCCGGTTCCTATCGCACAGCCTAAAGGCGATCTCGCCGCGCTGGTATCGGTCAGTTTTTCAGAGACGCGGCTTGCCAGCATGGCTTTGACCGACGAACTGGAGCTGCGCCTCAAGAGAGTGCTTACCGAGCAGCGCCAGCAGCACAAGCTGGTCGAGCGGGGGTTACAGCCGCGACGGAAGCTTCTCCTTGTAGGCCCGCCCGGGTCCGGAAAGACCATGACCGCCGGCGCCCTGGCCGGCGAGTTGCATTTGCCGCTCTTCACTGTCGTCTTCGACACCCTGATTACAAGGTTCATGGGCGAGACCGCCTCTAAGCTGCGGATCATATTCGACGCGATGACCGAAACGCGTGGTGTTTACTTTTTTGATGAGTTCGACGCGATCGGTTCACGGCGATCCGAGCGCAATGATGTCGGGGAAATCCGCCGCGTCCTGAATTCTTTTCTCCAGTTTCTGGAGAAAGACGACAGCGACAGCCTCATCATCGCCGCCACGAACCATGTGGAACTGCTCGACCCGGCCCTGTTCCGGCGCTTTGACGACGTGATCCAGTACGGCCTCCCCGACGAAGGTGTGACACTGAAGATTCTTCAATCGCGGTTGGTCGGTTTTGAAGCCGATAAGCTTGACTGGGGCAAGGCTGTCGAGCTTACCGCGGGTCTAAGCCAGGCCGAAATCTCCCGCGCGGCTGACGAGGCCGCAAAGCGGGCGATACTGGCCGATCGCAGCAATGTCACCGACGAGGACTTGTCAGTCTCCATACAGGAGCGGGGTTCGGCAGCGCATAGGTAAGGGTACTGATGCCGAACGGGGAACAGCGGAATCTCAAGCACATTTATATTGCCGGTAACGGGCGGCGGGAGCAGTTCACGTGGCCAAGAGGCGGAGGCGGTGAAGTTGTGCTTCCGGCGCGCAATCGCGCGCAGCATGCGGCTCGGCTGGAACAGGCGTTGACATCCGCGATTGCCGCCGCAGCCGAACAGGCCGCAGCGCGCAATCCGGACATTGCCGGCGGGCAGGCCGGCTTCTATCTCGAATTTGATATAGGCAAAGAGCAGCGTGCGCTGCTCGACAAGCTCGAAGACAAGCGTGGCAAGGATCATATCGAGCTGGTGGCTGTGCGGCCCGCAGAGGCCGATCCGGAAACGCGCTTGTCGGCCACGGTGTTCGTTCCGGAGGCCAAGCGGGAACTCTACCTCAAGAAGGTCGAAGATTATCGGACGCAGGAGACGCCAACTGGCAAGCCCAAGAACCAGCCGCTGGTCGCTTCCTTGGAAGACGTGCGGCTTGCTCATGCCCGCTCGCTCTTCACGGATGACATTCAGCTGTTTCCGGCGGCAGGACAGCAGGCCTGGTGGGAAGTCTGGTTGCGCACGGGAGGCCGGCCCATCCTTGAACATGCGGCGAACATTCTCGATATCGTGCTGAGAGAGCATGTCGTTCGTTTCCCCGAGCGCGAGGTCGTGCTCGTGCTCGCGACGCCCAATCAGATCGGCATGATCGTAGCCAATACCGACGCCATTGCCGAACTCCGGCTCGCAAGAGATACGCCATCCGTATTTCTGGCGATGGACCCTGCTGAGCAGCGAGACTGGAGTGACGAACTGACCGACCGGTTGGAAGTGCCTGATGCCGACGCGCCATCAGTGTGCATTCTCGACTCCGGTTCGACGCGGATTCACCCCCTGATCGAACCGGTCCTCGATGCAGGAGACCAACAGTCATGGAACGGGGTTTGGCCGGTGGAGGACACGAGCCCCACATGGCGGGGACACGGAACGAAAATGAGCGGTCTGGCCCTGTATGGGGACCTTACCAATCCGCTTGTCAGTGCCGATCCGATCAGCCTTAGCCATGCGCTGGAGACAGTTAAAATCTTGCCGGATCAGGGGGGCAATGATCCCGATCTGTACGGATACATCACGGCGGAAGCGATCAGCCGCGCCGAAATACAAGCACCGGAGCGTTCGCGGGTGTTCTGTCTTGCCGTCACCAGTGCGGGCGATCATTGGCGCGGGCGTCCGTCTTCATGGTCTGCGGCGCTTGATGAGTTGGCCTATGGCGAAGGAGAAGTTCAGCGCATTGTTGCTGTTTCGGCAGGCAACGTGAACGCCCTTTATCCGGCAGCCGAGTATCTCGATCAGAATGATGCGGCGCCGATCGAAAGCCCGGCACAGGCGTGGAACGTGCTGACGGTGGGGGCGGTGACTGAGAAATGCACCATCACCGGTGCGACCTTTGCCGGCTGGAGCCCGCTGGCCGCTGTAGGCGATCTTTCGCCACTCAGCCGGACATCGGTGCCATGGCAACATGAGTGGCCGATCAAGCCGGATGTTGTCTTCGAGGGTGGCAATTACGGGGTCAATCCTGCAAACGGCGACAGCGATCATCTGGATGATCTCACCTTGCTGACGACGAACAATCGTTTGCAGGCCGGTTACTTCAACGTCATCGCGGACACGAGCGCTGCAACTGCCCTAGCTTCTCGCATGGCAGCGCAGGTATTGGCCGACCGGACGGAGCTTTGGCCCGAAACGGTCAGGGGGCTGATTGTTCATTCCGCTGACTGGACTCCAGCCATGCGCGGACATCTTCCGGTTAATCCGAAACAGAATCATAAACGCGTGCTGCTGCGCCGTTACGGATACGGCGTGCCTGATTTGGCCAGGGCGATCCGTAGCCAGAACAATGATGTCACGCTTGTGATCGAGAATTCGATGCAGCCCTTCTTCCTGGACGGCTCAACGATCAAGACACGCGACATGATTTTCCACGATCTGCCGTGGCCGGTGGAAACGTTGGAGGGCCTCGGTGAGGAACAGGTCGAGCTGCGCGTGACGCTGAGCTATTTCATTGAGCCAAATCCGGGAGAGCGGGGCTGGACGAAACGCCACCGCTACGCCTCGCACGGTCTTCGTTTTGCTGTGAAGCGGCCCGAAGAGGACGTGGATACCTTCCGTGGACGCATCAATGCGGCCGCGCGTGAAGAGGAAGATGGCGCTTACGGCGGTGGACAGGACGATGGATGGGTCCTGGGGCCGCGCCTTCGGGATCGGGGTTCCCTTCACTCGGACGTTTGGGAGGGTACGGCTGCCGACCTTGCCAATCGCCACGGCATAGCGGTCTATCCGACCGGCGGCTGGTGGCGTGAGAAAAAGCGTCTCGAACGCTATGACAGGGAAGTGCGCTATGCTCTCATTCTTACCCTGCGCGCGCAGACGACCATCGATCTCTACACCGAAATCGCCAATGCGATCGGCGTAGACGTCGAAGTGGAAACGGCCTGAGATGGCGAGCTAGGGTCGAAACTCATCTGACCCAGAACGCGATGAGGCTTGCGAGGGCCACAGCGGACAGGAAGTTGTGGGCGAGCTTGTCGCACCAAGAGTGCGTTCATCATTGCCTCCGTCGTCGTCCACAACGGAAGGAATCTGATGTGCTACACGCCTTCAAAACCCTGATTGGGTTCGGGTCAACGCACGAACGCGCCATAGAACGGGCATACACGCGGACCTGTTTTGATGGGCGGAGCCGGAGCTCCGCCCGAGCCGCTCAGCCAAGGGCGGCCATCTGCATTTCGGCCGCCTTGCGATCGACGGTCTGCCCGGGATTTTCGACATGGCGTTCGAAGGGCTTCCAGGCTTCGCCGACGACCTCTTCGTAGGCAGCCACCACACCTTCGGCGGCGCAACGGAGCGCGTGGGCCTGAATGCCCATGTCGGCCGCGAACTCGCGCTTGCGCTGGGCGGCGCTGTCGAAGCCAACAGGACCGTCGAGGTCCGCGTCGCGATCGTCGTTGGCGTTTCTGGCCGTGGCATCGCGGGCTTCCGATACCGCCCGGGAATAGAATTGACCGGCGCCGTGGGCTGAGCCGACATAGGAGCCGACGATCCGCTGGAGATGGATCTGCATGGCGCGTTCGCCGAGGCCTTCGTTCAAGGAGTCGGCCGTGTCAATGATGATCTTGCGATGGAGTTCGCGGATGCCGTCGCTGTCGATGACGGGGAGGCCGAAGCTTTCGGAGATGAGCGATGCCTGAGCGCTGTCGGGACAAGCGAGGCGGACCATTTCGAGGGAGGCGCCCTTGCGGAGCTGGACGACCTTGCTGGATTGACGGCTGGAACGAGCGGTTCTGGTCATGTGAGAGTCCTTTCCTTCACGGTCTTTCCGAAGGCCCGAGCCGGCCCCTGCCGGCCCTCCCTTCGGGCGCGGTCCAAGAAAGCCGGCGGAAGAAGGAGGCTTCAGGGTCCGTGCGGACCAAAGCCGAGCGGACCAGCCTTGCGGGCAAGCAGGGCTTATTGCCCTCGCGCCGTCCCGCGGGGCTGGTTTGCCGAGGCTGGTGCGCATGGCCGCTCCGCGGCGCGCCAGCGGCCTTGAAGGCTCCGGCCGCCGGTTTAGGACCGAAGCCAAAACCGAAGGGAGGCCGGCAGGGGTGGCCTTCCACCGAAGCTGACCCATGAAGGAAATGACGATGACTCGGAACCGCACGCCCGTCATCCCGAGTGGCTGGACACCCCAGCATCCTTGCGGCCGAACACTGCTGTTCTCGCTTCTCTTCCTGACGATGGCGGTCGCACACGCCCGACGAGCGAGCTCACGTGACAAGGCATCGATCGCATCAGTTCCTTCGACATCTGCAGGTATCAGCCGACAGGCGCCTTGCATGCGGGATCGGTGCGTTGATGGGCGGATCCGAGCCGTTGATCCGCGCTTGGCTCTCGCGCGGCGTTCCATTCGGGAAATGGCGTTGCTCCCGGCATGTAGTCGGCCGGAATTACGACAGGTGCCATCGATGCGGCGAGGTCCTCGCCGGCGACGGCCCAGTCGAGTATCGTGCCGGCCGCCGGAACAGCCGCTGCACAACGGTCGAGGCGGTTCTCCAAAGCAGCTACGACAGCCGAACGGGGACTGGCGGCGCGCGTGTCGACGAGGATGTGTACCGCGACGAGATAGGTGGTCATCGGTTGGGTTTCCGTGCTGGATAGTTGAAGCGTGGCGCGCGGATCGAGACGAGCACAGCGCGCTTCCAGGCATCGGCGCCTGTGAAGCGATGGCGATGCCGCGTGTGTTGGACGACAAGACGGGGATGTGCGCCCTCCATCCCGAACACAGCCTGCCAGCCGAAGCGGACCGCCATGGCCTTCCATGGAATCGACATCACCGCCCCCAGGCGACAAAGCTCGAGGGTCCGCCATAGGAAGCGTGGCGCGCCGGATCGACGACGAAGCCGAAACGGCCGACCTCGTACTCGCTGGCCGGGACCAGAAAGCGCCGGCGCTCCATTCCCTCACCTCGGCCACCACCGAGTGTGGCGATCACCTCAACGAAACCATCGTGGTGCTGTGACCTGATCGCCGACACGACGACCCAGTCACCGGCATGCCGCGCCTCGAACGTCCGGCGATCCTTCTCGCGGGATTCGCCAGGCTGCAGAACGGTTCCGAAGATCGGCGGCCTGGCGGCTGGTCGTGACATGGACGAGCTCGGCCTCATCGCCGGGGCGGTCGAACACGAGGACGGAGCCGATGGCGGGCCGTTCGACCACCGTGAAGGCGAGGTCGCAATCGACCGAAAAGGTCTTGAAGACCCGCAGGACGATCACCGCCTTGCTGCCGAAATCCCCTTCGTGAAGCGTGATCGCGGCCGGTATCGTGGTTTCACCGATGCGTGTGCCGGCCTGTTTCCTGACGAGCCGGCCGGTGTTGTTGCGACTTTCCCAGGCCCGCAGCTTGCGCCGATGGCGCTCCGGGGGGGGGGGCCGCAGGCTGCCGTCAGAATAGCGGATGATCGCGCCCATCGGCACGTGGTCAAAGATGAATTGCGCGGACACAGTGTGCTCCTGTTCTTGTTTGCTGAAACGAAAGCGCCGCCGGGGTGGACCGGCGGCGGGTCAGGCATTCGAAAGAGAAAGGTGGTGGGGCTATTCGGCGGCCTCGCGGAACCCTTCCCTGTCGTCGTGGTCCGGGTCGACGGGTTCGGCGTCCGTGCCGTCCGGCTCCTCGTCCTCCTCGGTGACCGTGTTGGAGGCCAGCCATGCGGCGAGCGCGTCGCGGTCGGGTGCGAAGAACGCCGAGGGATGAACGAAAGTCTGCTCGTTGAACGCCTCGACCAGCGCCGCCCGCGTATCCTTGACCCGTGCCCTGGGCAGGACGGACGTGCCTTCGCACGATGCCTCGAGGGCGGAGCGCGACAGGCAGGACAGAAATTCTTCCGTGCCCATATTCGGCAGGAAGCCGTCGGCACCGATCACATCGCCCGCAGCGCGGGCCACGATCCCGCTATTGGTCCGGTTCTCCTGGCAGGAGAGCACCTCGATCAGCATGGAGCGGACCGCGACGCGCAGGGTCTCCATGTCGAAGGAGAGCTTGCCCTCGGTGTCGAAGAGCGACGCCGCGTGACGCGCGATCCGCCGATTACCATAGTAATAGTCGTCTCCACCCCCATTGGCGGAATCGACCCTGACATTCTGGCCGGCGAAGGCGAGGACCAGCAAGGCCATCAGCGTGTCGTCCTCGATCGGGGCACGGCCGAGCGCCTCATGAAGCGCGTCGGTGCGAAGGTCGCCGATCATCTCGATGCCCTTTCGGGTGACGTCAGGCCGCGTCCTGGGCATCACCACGGCATCCTCGCCCGAAGATCCGTTGCCCTTGGCTGCTTTCGGCTCCGGCATCCGGAAATGAACGGTCTGCACCATACCGTCGCGGTCGAGATACATGGCTGTGTGATCGGACTTCTTCGGCTTGCCGTAGACCCGTTCGGCCTTCTTGGGCAGCTCCGGCTGGCCCCACGTATTGGCCTCGGTGATGACCCCCTTCTTGGGCAGGTTCCGCGTCATCCACTCCTGCTGGGCACCGAGATAGGCCTCGACGTCGGTGGTGTAGCGGCTGTCCTCATCGGCGGGCGCGAACAGGTCCTCGACCCAGGAAATGCCGTAGGCCTGAGCGAGCTCGTCGTCGAAACTCGCATCGCGCGCATACATGCGGGTCTTGGAAAGGCCGTTGGCCACGCTCCACCAGGGAACCTGCGGATCGCCCTTGCTGGGCTTGTGCGCCTTCCAGACCTCCTTCTGCTCCTCGAGCGAAGCAGCCGCGATCGTGCGTAGCTGGCTTTCGTTGGGCATGTCGCCCTTGGCCATATGATCGAGCATGGCAGGCAGCACATTGGCGAGCAGCCGCAGCTTTCGGATCTGGCGGACCGAAAGCGCGAGCGCCACGGCGATCGCCTCCTCGGTCCAGCCGATGGCGACGAGGCGCTCGATCGCCCGCCACTGGTCGACCGGATTGAGCCCCTCATGGGCGAGCGTTTCGACGAGCGAACGCATGGCGCCGCCATCCTCGGCGGCCTCTCCGACAATGACCGCGATCTCGTCGAGACCGGCGGCGATCGCCTGTTTGACGCGGCGATGCCCGGCCTGGATGACAAAACCGTTGCCGCCATCGGCCTGAGGCGCCACGACGGGCGGCTGCACGATGCCGACCGCCTTGATCGTTGCGAGCAGCAGCGCATCGGCCTGGGGATTGGATTTCGAGCGGCGGGCCCTGTCGGGGTTTTCGACGAGCGCGCGCGGATCAACGAGCTTGATTTCCATCGGGATGCTCCTTTCGGGGTTTGGGCCCGGCACCACGCCAGTCCCCTTTTTCGTCTTCTTCCCGAAGACATCCCCCGGCCCGCGGAGCAGACGGGCCGGTGCAACTGCGGCGGAGCATCCCTGTCCGGCAGGGCGAGCATGGCTCGTGAGCCATCGCGACGACCGACGGGCCGGGATCGCGAGCGGCGCGGTTGAGGTGAAACCGGCAGCGGCCTGGCCGCTCTGCGAGGGGTACTTCTTCCTCCCCTCCCTATCATGTTTACGGCTCTTGACTGCCGGTCGTCAGAACCGCCGCCGTTGCCGCGGCCTTCTCCACACGCGCCTGCGCTTCGATGGTTTTCCGGATGGGAGCCGGTGGCCCTCCTGCATTGCCGCCACGCGTTCCGCCCGGAACCGCGCCTGAAGGAAGCCGACGATCCCCACAGCGTCCAGGATCTGTGGACGCTCGCGCGCGGCCCGCACGAGAGTCTCGCGGCCGAGAGCCACGACGACGCCGTGGCCCTCCGCCCGCCCGGGCAGAGGCCCCCAAAGATAACGCTCGACCGGCATGGCACCCGGCGCAACGGGTCCCGCACCGGCGAAATCGAAAAAGGCGGGAGCCCGGCAATCGAGCCAGTTCGGCGGAAAACACTCTTCCGGGAAGGCGACCGTGTAGATTCCCCTCCAGGGCGTTGGCCGCAGCATTTGCCCACCTGCAGCAAAGCGCGGCGCATCGCGCTTGAGGCGGGTGCCGTCTACGACCCATATGAGGTTCGGATAGAAGGCCTCGCGCGCGGCGCGTTCGTCGGGCCGCAAATGGGAGTGCTGGAATTCGAGCACCAGTCCGTGCCCGGTCCTGACGTCGGCGATGTGTCGCTCGCCGTCGGCGGCAACATGGACGAACTCCCGCCAACCGGCCGGAAATCGGCTCTTCCATTGGCGATGCCATCGGGTTTCGGGTTCCCACCAGTGATCGCAGGTTCGCCTGCCGCGGTGCGCCCAGTGATGGACCCGCCGGTCGCCGCATTTTGCGACCATGGGCTGTCCGCAGCCCGGGCACAGGGCAGAAAGACCGTGGCTGGCTTCAACCCGTTCGTTGTTGACCAATGCATAGCGCATGTCCGGCTCCATATATATTGACGCGCATCCGCCAGAGAGGCGGGCGCCGATTGTTTGTTTTGGATGGAAGCAAACCGCAGCATGGCCAGTCGGAGCTGGTGCTGTCTTGATTATCTTCGGCGTGACGGGGCAATGCCGGTCGCCGGTTATGATGACGGAATGTCGAAGATGCCAGGCTCCGTCTTCTACTCAGGCATGTTGCAAGATTAGCCGCCGACCGGCTCCGGTCAACTCCGGATGATCGACTATCCTCAGAGAGAGTTCGTCACGCGGCGGCCCGTTCGGACACTGCCGCTGCGTCCGCGAGCTCGGCTTCGGTCTCCGCCAGTTGCCGGCGCTTGTCTTCACCCTCTCCCGCAAAACGACTGGCGCGGTCCTTGAATGCCGCTTTCTATGACGCTATACTGCGTCAGAAACAATGGCAATGAATGAGGCGGCAGGATGAACCTCGCACAATATTCAGATCACGGGTTGTTCGCGCCCAACAAGATCGCAACCGTCTTTCGCACGACGAGCGAAGAGATTGCGCGCACGGTCGGTCTTGGCAAGGACGCGATCCAGCGCAAGGATCGCGTCCGTTCGGACAAGACACAGCGCCGCCTGCGCGAAATGGTGGAGATCGTCAATAAGGTCGAACCGCGGTTCGGGTCCGCGCTCATGGCCTACGCCTGGTATCGGTCCGAGCCGTTGCCTGGATTCTCCGGGCAGACGGCCATGCAGCTGGTTCGCGACGGTCGGGCCGAAGAGGTTCTCGATTTTATCGATGCCATCGACGCCGGCGTTCACGCCTGATCGTGGCGCTCACCTATTCCGGAAAGCTCTACCGGGCAATCAATCCGGTCTTCGCGCGCGAACCGATGTCGGGGCGCGGTGCGGAGCGCTATGGGGGCCGGTTCAATCCGAAGGGTGTGCCGGCCCTTTACACATCGACATCCGTGCTGACCGCCCTGAGGGAGTCCAACCAGGTGGGCGATCTGCAGCCGACAACGTTGGTCTGTTACCGTGCCGAGATCGATATGGTCTTCGACGCCTCAGATACGGCCGCCCTTACGGCGGCGGGTCTTAACGAAGCCTCACTGGCAGATCCGACCTGGCGCGACCAGATGATCGAGACAGGCGAGGCGCCCACACAGCGTTTCGCGCGCAACCTGATTGCGGAAGGCTACAACGGGCTGCTCGTTCGCAGTTTCGCGAAGGGAGCCGGTCTTGGTGACATGAATCTGGTGCTCTGGAAATGGAGCGCGAGCGGCCCGTCCCGCCTGGAGCTGATCGATGATGAGGATCGGTTGGGTTGAGCGCAACGCGCGTCATGCCGCGTTATCGACACCCGGCGCGTTGGCGATAACATCGTCGGCCAGATCCTTTTCGATCTCGGCCAATCGCCGGCGCTTGTCTTCAAGTTCTCCCGCAAAGGCGAAAGCTTCGCCCTGGCGAGCGCGGTAGGAGGAGAGCCTGCGCTCGGCGTCCGCCAAACGCTGGCGATAGCGAAGCCGCTCGTCCTCGAATGCCGCAAGCGCATGCTCGAGGCGTGAGATTGCGCCGAGCGGTGTCGTCGTGACGGGCAGTTCGATTTCGTGTTCGGCGCCGGTGCGCATGAGCATGGTGGTGTAGCGATATCCGTCCCCACCGAACCGCTCGCCGGAGAATTCGACATCGAAGCCGCCGATCGAGGCGATTGCCGTGTCACCCTCCTGCTGGAGCTGGACGAGGGTGAGGATCTCCTTCATCAGTGCCCGCCCGGCGGGCTTACGCTCGGAAAAGGAACTGCCGGCGACCGTCATTGCGAAGGCCTCGCCCGCAGTCGAAACGCGCCGGTCGATGTCCATGCTGGTGTCAGCAATGCGGCGGGTCGCGATCTCGATGTCGCGTTCGGCCTCGCGCATCTGACGGCGGACCGCACGCTGATCGTCCATATGGGCGGCGCGCAAGCGCTCCAGCCGGGCGATGTCGGCTTCGAGCCCGGCCTTCTGCATCAGGCGCGGGTCACCCGACGCGATCGCCTTGGCCATGGCGAACTGGTTGGCCTGGCCCTCGCCCATATCCTCGAGCCTTCGGATCGAGGTGTCGCCGGAAAGTGCGGCGGCGATGAACCGAGCCTTGCGCTCGTTGTTCTGCCACATGGTGGCATCGAGCGAGCCTTCCGTCGCATAGGCGAAGATATCGATCTCGTCATGCTGATTGCCCTGCCTGCCGATGCGCCCCTCCCGCTGCTCGATCTGCGAGGGCAGCCAGGGCACGTCGAGGTGATGCAGGGCCTTGAGGCGCAGCTGGGCGTTGACGCCGGTGCCCATGGTTTCCGACGAGCCGATCAGGAACCGGACCTTGCCGGCATTGACGTCACCGAACAGCCGCTGCTTGGCTTGCGCGCGTCTGTAGTCCTGCATGAAGGCGATCTCCGACGCCGGCACGCCCCTGCGCACAAGCTCATCCCGGATCCAGCGATAGGCAGAGAACCCCCTGCTCTTTTCCACGCTTATCGTGCCGAGATCGGAAAAGATCATCTGCGCGGCACCGGGCAGCTCAAAGCAATCGCCATCGGGCTTGCGATAGGTGTTCTGTGAGGTTTCCACCCAGATGCGGAAGGCGTTGCCGATCAGGTCGTTGAGCTTGTTGTCGGGCTCGTCTCCATTGTCGGGGTTGACCAGGCGCAGATCGATCGCGGCGTGGCGGCCGTCGGTGATCACCGACAGCAGGATGTCGTCTCCGGGCTTCGCCGGTCCCTCCCGTTCCTCTACCGCCTTGATGCGGGCGTCGAGGAACGTCTGGTAGCGCTTGAAAGCGGCGGACGGCTTGGAGGTCCTGATCTGGCGCTTGCCGGTCGCGACGGCCGGCACCTTCACATATTGGCGCAAGTCCTCCGGCAGCACGACGTCCGCAAAGGAGCGGAACATGGCGATGAGTTCGGGCACATTGACGAATGTGGCAAAGCGCGTAACCGGCTTGTATTTGCCCGATGGCTGAAGCTCGAGGTCGGTCGTCACATCGCCGAAGGTCGAAGCCCAGGCGTCGAACTCGTGCAGACCACGCTCTTTCAGCGCCGCTATGCCGAGGAAGCGCTGCACCGAGAACATCTCGCCGAGCGTGTTGGTGATCGGCGTGCCCGACGCCAGAACGAGCGCACGGCCGGGGTTCTTGGTTTCAACGAAGCGGGACTTGACGTAGAGGTCCCATGCCCGCTGCGAGCCCGTAGGATCGACCCCCTTCAAGCTCGACATGTTGGTGGCAAAAGAGAGCTTACGGAACTCCTGGGCCTCGTCGACGATGATCTGGTCAATGCCGAGCTCGGATATGGTCAGAAGATCGTCCTTGCGCGTCGCGAGCGCCTCCAGCCGTTCCTTGAGCCCCTCTTTCAGCCGCTCGAGCCGCTTGCGCGACACGCGGTCGTCGCTTTCGACCCTGGTCAGAAGCTCCTCGTAGAGCCCCAACTCGTCCTGGATCATCTGCTGTTCGAAGGCGGACGGAATGGAGATGAACCTGAACGCCGAATGCGTGATGATGATTGCGTCCCAATTGGCCGTGGCGGCACGGGCGAGGAAGCGGTGCCGCTTCTCGTTGGTAAAGTTGGTCTCGTCGGCAACGAGGATGCGGGCAGTCGGGTAGAGCGCTAGGAACTCGCGCGCCGCCTGGGCCAGACAATGACCGGGAACGACCAGCATCGCCTTGGCGATCAGCCCGAGCCGCTTCTGCTCCATGATTGCCGCCGCCATTGTCATGGTCTTGCCGGCGCCGACGGCGTGGGCGAGATAGGTCGAACCCGCCGAGATGATGCGCCAGATGCCGCGTTTCTGGTGCCCATAAAGAGAAAAGGCGCCAGAGGCGCCCGGAAGCTGAAGGTGATCGCCGTTGAACATTCGCGGGGCGATGTTGTTGAACCGGTCGTTATAGTCCCGGGCAAGCCGGTCGGTGCGGTCGGGATCGGACCATATCCAGGTTTGGAACGCCGTCTTGATCTTTGTGAGTTTCTCCTTGGCCGCCTCGGTGTCGACCACATTGAGGACGCGCTTCTCGCTATCGCCCTCCTTCACGGTGTCGAAAATCTGCGGCACCCGGCTGTTGAGGGCATCGGCAAGCAGCTCGCCGGCGTGCCGCCGATCAGTGCCCCATTCCGACGTCCCGGCGGCGGTATATCCGAGCTGGCGCGCCTCGACCGTCCAGGAGGCAAGCTCGGGCATGTGGCGGATTCGGATGTCCGCACCCATCATCTCATGTACAAAGGCGACCACGTCGTCGGCTGGAATCCAGGGGGCACCCAGTCGCGCCGTGATATCGGACGGGTTCAGGTCGGCCGGCTGGACATCACGCAGCGCCCGGACATTGCGTTCAAACACCGAATCGAGTGCAGCGGCGGCTTCCGCGGCCTTGAGCTTGTCGCGCACCTTGCCCGAGAGATAGGCGTCGGCGGTCTGCCAGGATCCGGTCTCCGGATCGGCAAAGATCGCGTCGCCCAGCTCTGCGATGACGACATCAGCGTCCGCCTGCATGAGCTCAGCGATATGATCGACATCGACATGTCCGCGCTCGTTGAGCACCACAGCCAGCGCATCGGCGGCGGAGGTGATGATTGGCGCCGACGGCGGGGCAATGACCCGCTCGGTGAAGATCGGACCGGGGCGCGCCGTGTTCGTCTCGAGGTCGTAACCCTCGATGGAGGCGACGAGCCAGCAATCGGGATCGTCGAGGAAGGGCTGGAGATTGGGGCGGCGGTGCGTCTCGCGGACTTCGCCGGTTTCGGGATCCTCCTTCACCGATACGGTGGTGGAATTGACCGGACCGAAGGCGCGCACGAAATTCGACCACGCAATGCGCAGCCTGACCTGGTGCTGCTTGAAGGGCTGATCAAGCTCCTGCGCCTTGAGGACCTCGCGCACGGCGTCGCGGATCGGGATCAGCTTGCGGATGATCCTGGCGTGTTTGTCGGAGATGCCGTCAGCGGCGCGGCCCTTGCGCACCGTGATGCTGACGGGTTCACCGTCGCGCATCTGCATCAGCGCCTGGTTCTTCCCGACAAAGAAGCTGCCCTCGCGGATGCCCTGCCCTTCGGGCTTATCGAATTCGTGGGCTTCCGGGGCGACGGCTTCCGGCTCGCCGTCATAGATCGCTTCCGGAAGAAGATGGATGGCGGCGCCAAGCGCCTGCTCCAGATCGACATGAGGCTGCGGCAGGCAGGTATAGGTCTCACCGAAAGGTCCGGAGGTCGTGGTATGGGTTCCCAACACGTGATCGGAATGCCGTGCGAACCAGCGATTGATCCGGATGGGGCCTTCATCCTCGGCTGCAGGCCGGACCTCGTCGGTCTCCAGCCAGGACATGTCGCCCTCGGCGTCGTCTGGTTTACGCTTCCGGAAAAAGAGGATGTCGGCTGCCACATTCGTGCCGGCCTCGGCCCGGAAACTGCCCTCGGGCAGACGGATGGCGGCGACAAGATCGGCCTTTCGGGCGATCGTTTCCCGCGCGGTTGGATCGGCCTTGTCCATGGTGCCGCTGGAGGTGGCGAAGGCCGCAAGCCCGCCTGGCTTCAGACGGTCGATCGCCTTGACGATGAAATAGTCATGCAGCCGCAGACCGAGGCCGCGATACGCCCGGTCCGAGCGCACCGTGCGATCAGAAAAGGGCGGGTTGCCGATCGCCAGATCGAAATGCGCCGGCAGATCTGTACGGGCGAAATCGCCGTTGACGATCCGGGCACGGGGCTGCAGCAGGCGGGCGATGCGTGCCGTGACCGGGTCGAGTTCGACCCCGGTGACATGGGTGACCGGGCGCAGGTTCTCGGGCATCAGGGCGGGAAACAGCCCCGTTCCGATGCCGGGTTCGAGCACCCGGCCGCCGCGCCAGCCGAGCCGCAGCAAGCCCGCCCAGATGGCCCGGACGATGAACTCCGGGGTAAAGTGCGCATATTGCGTGCAGCGGGCGAGCGAAGCGTATTCCTGCTCCGAGGTAACATCCTGCAGATCGGAACCGATGTCCTGCCAGCCCTTGCGAAATTCCTCCTCGCCCGGGTGCCGGAACACCGAATTCGCCAGTTCCGAAGCACCGAACCCGGTGAACCTGATGAGGACCGCCTGTTCCTCAACCGTCGCCGGACGGCCTTCGGTTTCGATCGTCTGGGCGAGCGCGATGGCGGCGACATTGTCATGGGCGCGCTGCCTCCAGCCACGGGCCAGACCGCGATCGCCGACGAGATGGAAGTCCTCGCCACGTTCGTTGGCGGCGGTCTTGCCGCAGCGTTGTAAACCCGGCACTCGGTCCTCCGGCGCGTCATCATCGCGATCCCCCGGCTGTTCGGGCGGCGTTGCGAACGCGGTGACGCCAAGACCGAGACCGGATGAAAGGGTGGTGTTGCCGAAGAGATCGAGCGTGAAGGGGTCCTCATTGGGCATCGGTTGTTCTCCATGTGTTAAGGTTCACGCCCGCCCGCCGCCGGGATGGCCGGCGGCGCGACGCACGCGACAGTTTCGGGATGGGGTCAGCGGGTGATCAGCGAGAACGAGATGTCGTGCTCGGTGAGTTGCACCCTCAGATGCGTGGCGCCAAAATTCCGGTTGAAACTCGGGATCAGCAGGTCGGCGTCGATGAACTCGATGCCGTCATCGCCACCGAAATGGCGACGCTTGTAGTCCCACCAGTCCGGATTGCCCTTCGGGTGGCATTCGGCGGAATAGACGACGAGTGGCCTCTCGCCATCGGCGAGCTTGCCGTTCGAGATGACGTAGACGCCCTCGTCGCCAACGAGCCAAAGGCCGGGCTTTTCGCCCTCGCCCGGCTTGGTACCGTAATAGGGATTGCGGAAGCCGCCATTGGCGGCCGCGTCGGCTTCTCCGCGCGCGATGACCTTACGCACGGCCATGATCGGGAAGGTGAACATGGCGGCCTCACGCGGCCTCGGCGAGCGGCAGGTGGCGCAGATGAACGGGAAGCTTTTCCGAGATCTGCACGTCAGTCAGATGATCCAGCAGAGCGAAGCTGCTTCCATGCCTGCCATAGACGATGATGGTGCGCTGGCCGCGGTTCTCGGGGCGGAAACCCGCCCCGGCATAGCTGCGATACCGGTCCTCGGTGGCGCTCCAGATATGCTCGATCCGCTCCTCGCGGGTCATCGCCTTGACCGGACGGCGCTCCCGCTCGACGATGGCATCGCGCATCTCGACCGGCGAACCCGGCCGGGCGAGATCGCAATAGGCATGGAAGTAGCGGTCCGCCCCATTGATGCGCAGCGCATAGAACACGCTGGTGATGCTGCCGGTCAGGAATTCGCCCAGGGCGAACATCTCACCGCGCATCCAGAGCGGCGGCAGGATATCGAGCATGTAATCGTGTTCGGGCCGGGCGATCTCGAACCATTCGCCCGCGAACAGGGCGCCGTCGTCGTTCTGCCAACGGTTGGGGCGCTGGGCGTGGCGATCGAACAGACGGAACATCTGCCGGCGATCGGCAACTCCGAAATAGATCTTGCGGATGGGAGAGAGGGTCATGGGTGGGCTCCTTGGCCTCCGGGCTGGAGCGCGGCTCATCCTCTCGACGTCGCCATCGTCTTCAGCCCTTCCGGACCCCTCTCAAGCGGCCGCCTCTCCGTCCGGCCGGGTCAAGGGCCGGCGTCAGCCGGGCGAAGCGTCACCCTTGAGGCGGCCGGCGGGCATGCGGCAGCCGTCCTCCTTCGACTTCTCCCTCCCTCTCGATTCCTGGTTTCTTCCCAATTCGGCGTTCCAGTCTTCCGCCAGCGGACACATCCGCTCGAACCCGCATTTTGCTTCGTCCGCAAGGGCCTGCAGGCGGCGGGCATAGATCTCGCCCTGCGCGTTGTCGTCGGTGGCCGCCACAAGACGAGCGCCCGGCCGGTGGGCGTATGTTCGAAGGGCTTCGACCGTGGCCGGTGCCCAGCCGCCGCCGGTGCTGAGATAGAGGGTGTCTGATCGAATGTCCTCGATCGCGGCCAGGCTCATGGCGTCGATCGCCGCCTCGGTGACACAAAGCCGGAGCGCTTCGGGCCGCCCGAGACGGAACAGCATCTTGGCGCCGCCGGTCGCGAAGCCGCGCCAATCGGGACCGCGCTCCTCCCAGCCGGTCACCTGACCGGCGTGATCGGTGTGGCCGGCCCACATGCTACCCTTCGGGCCTTCGCGCAGGAGGTTCGCGGCAATGGCCTTTCGGATAACACCCTCGGGGATATGGCGCGTGTCGCGCAGATAGCGCCATGTTGCCGAGCCGGGCCAGGGCTTGCGCCGAATTTGCCAGCGTTCCACGATCGTCAGGTCGGGCGCGCGGTCTCTGGCCGCGCGTGTCCAGACCGGCTCGGACGGCGTGAAGCCGACCAGCTCGGCGACGACATAAAGCGCTGCGGCAAAAGGAACGCCGTCGAGATGTTCCACCAGCGTGAAGACGTCGCCCTTCGCATCCGACAAGGGATCGAACCAGCCCTTGCCGTCATGGATCACGATGATGATCTCGCTGGCGCGGCGATACTTCATCGCTTTGCGGCTGCTCTCCTTGAGATCGAGCGCGAACCCCGCGTCCTCCAGCACGGCGCTGCAGGGCACCTTTCCTCTCAGCTCTTCCAGGTCTGCTTTTTCCATATCTCGCCTGCGCCTTCGCGCGCTCCTCTTAACCGATTCCCGCTCCCGGTCCGTGCCGGGACGAGGATCGGCATGCCGCGAAGAGCAAGGCGGGCAAGGGCGTGGCGGGCAACCCGGCAGAATTGCGGGGCCGGACCGATCTCGCCCGCCACGGCGAAGCTTCCCTTGCCGGGCGCAGCGCGCAAGCGGCACGCACACCCGCACGTCAACCGCTGCGTCGCTCTTCCTCGGCGACAATCGCGATCACCCTGTCGGTGTCCATTTCCGCGCGCGGGGCGATGCGGGCGATTTCGGCGGCGACCTTGGCCCAGTGATAGAATTCGGCTTTCGCGCCACGAACGCGTGCCCGGACCGCACGGCACTGCGCCTCATAGTAGGTGTTGGCCTCATGTTCCCGGGGTATACCGATGAAAACCCCGGCCAAGTCTTGCCGTCATGCGGCGAGCGCATCGAGGATCGGGCATTCCGGCACATCTTCGCCCGAGCATTGCGCCATGGTCCGGGACAGGAGCCGTTCGATGCGCCGGAGGTCGGCGATCTTGGCTCTGATTTCCGCCAGGTGCGGCTTCGTCCGTTCCTGGACTTCGGCACAGGTCTGGCTTTTGCGATCAACCAGGTGGAGCAAGCCGCGAATCTCATCAATGCCAAAGCCAAGTTCGCGGCTGCGCAGGACAAAGCGCAGGCGTCGCACGTGGGTCTCGTCATACAGGCGATATCCCTTGGAGGTGCGCGGCGGCTCCGGCATCAGGCCAATATTTTCATAGTAGCGGATGGTCTCGATGTTGCAGCCGGTGCGCTTGGAGAGCTGGCTACGCTGCAGCCCCTTCACCGGAACGTGTTCTGTCATGACGCAATTTCCCTCTTGAGCCTGTAGTTGCTACAGGAGTTATGTACCATGGGACCCAAGAATTGTCGTGAGGGTTTTGGATGATGAATGATGTACGTGAAGCGATTCAAAATCGACGATGGTCGTTGATGAAAGAAATCGGTGGCAACTCTCGGGAGGTTGCCAGTGATCGGGTTCGGAGTGAGGGCGGATTCGCAACGCTAAGCGTCATCGGCGCGTTCTTGGCATCGGCCTGTTGTGTGGTCCCCCTGCTCCTGGTGATGCTCGGCATCTCCGGCGCATGGATCGGAAACCTGACGATGCTCGAACCCTATAAGCCCTATATCGTGGCCGCGACGCTCGTGCCGCTGGGGCTTGGCTTATGGCAAGTCTATTTCAAGCCCAAGACCGTTTGCGAACCGGGTTCCTACTGCGCCCGTCCGCGCTCCGCCATCATCACCAAGACCGCGCTCTGGATCGCGACGGTCATCATCGTGCTCGCCATCACGATCGGCTGGTGGGCACCGCTGTTCTATTAGAGTAGGAGACAACACGTGAAACACTTGCCGAAAGCTATCTTCGCCGCACTTGCTCTCGGGACAAGCACGATGATTGCGTTGTCGTTAGTCAGCTCCGCTTCCGCCCAGTCGCCGTCAGAAGCAGTTGCCGTGGCAGAAAAGACGCAGACGTTTGCCATCGAGAACATGTCGTGCGCGTCGTGTCCGATCACGGTACGCTTGGCCATGGAAGGTGTTGCGGGAGTGAAATCGGTCAAGGTAGATTTCGAGGCCAAGACGGCGACGGTTGTCTACGACCCGTCGACCGCTACGGTCGCGGCTATTGCCGCTGCTTCCACCGATGCTGGCTATCCTGCCAAGGCGATCGGGAGTTAGACCCATGCATGACCGGTCCATACCTGGCTTCGGACTGGTTGGCGCTCTGATGTAGCATTGTGCTGGTTGGCGCTGCTCCTGCCGGCGCTGTAGGCGTGATCGGCGTGGGCGCACTCACAACAGCGGTCTACGGTCTATTGCCTGTTCTCATCATGATTGTTGCTGCAGCGGGTTACCTGCTGTGGCGACATCGGCCACGCGTCTATAACAGAAATCAGTAGGAGATTTTCATGTCCGACTGCTGCAAGTCAAAAAATAATTGCCGCTATGATCTGGCGGTGATCGGTGCCGGTTCCGCGGGGTTCTCGGCCGCGATCACGGCCGCTGAGCTGGGCGCGCAGGTCGCGCTCATTGGCCACGGCACGATCGGCGGCACTTGCGTCAATGTTGGCTGCGTGCCGTCGAAGACGATGATCCGCGCCGCCGAGGCGCTGCACGGTGCGCGCGCCGCGCATCGTTTTCCCGGCCTTGCCGGCGAGGCCAATGTGATTGACTGGGCAGGTCTCATCGCGGCCAAGGATGATCTGGTCACAACCCTGCGGCAGAAGAAATATATCGACCTGCTGCCCGAATATAACGGGATTGTCTATCTTGAGGGTCCTGCGCGCCTGAACGGACAGGGCGTATTCGTGAATGGCGCCGCGATCCCGGCCGGCAGGATCATCATCGCGACCGGTTCTTCGCCGGCCTTGCCCGATATTCCCGGCGTTGCGGAGGTTCCCTACCTCACCAGCACGACCGCGCTCGAATTAACCGACTTGCCGCGTTCGCTGCTAGTGATCGGCGGCGGCTATATCGGCTGCGAGCTCGCGCAGATGTTTGCCCGCGCGGGGGTGGAAGTGACACTCGTTACCCGTCGCCGCCTGCTGCCGGAGGCAGAGCCGGAGGTTTCTAAGGCCCTGACCGGCTATCTTCGTGACGAGGGCATCACCGTCCGCACCGATCTTGCCTATCGCAGGATCGCGCGGACCGATCGAGGTGTCGAGCTGACGATTGCCATCGGCGGGGCGGAGGAAGTGATCCCCGCCGAGGAGGTTCTTCTGACCACGGGGCGATCTCCGAACACCGATGCTCTCGGGCTAGCCGACGCGGGCGTGCGGCTGTCCGGCAATGGCGGCATCGTCGTCGACGAGCGGATGCGCACCTCAAGGCCTGGCGTCTACGCGGCGGGCGACGTGACCGGCCGTGACCAGTTCGTCTACATGGCGGCCTACGGCGCCAAGCTCGCGGCGAAAAACGCGCTGAACGGCGACAGCCTCGTCTATGATAACGCGGCCATGCCGTGGGTGACGTTCACTGATCCGCAGGTGACCGGTGTCGGCTTGACCGAGCGGGCGGCTCAGGCCACAGGCTTTACGACCAAGACCTCGATCGTCCCGCTCGACCAGGTACCGCGGGCGCTGGCTGCCCGCGACACGCGTGGGCTCATCAAACTGGTTGCCGATGCCGGGACCGACAGGTTGCTTGGCGGCCAGATCCTTGCGCCCGAGGGCGCAGACAGCATCCAGACGGTGGTGCTGGCCATCAAGCACGGCATGACGACCCGGGAACTGGGCGAGACGATCTTTCCCTATCTCACCACGGTCGAAGGGCTGAAGCTTGCCGCGCAGGGCTTCGGCAAGGACGTGGCGAAGCTCTCCTGCTGCGCCGGATAGGAAGGAATAATGGAACGCCGTCACGCATCCCCTCCACGACTAGCTTGAAAAGGCCTTCGTCAGAACCGGCGGCACTCTTCGTGAAAAGGGCTGTGAATGTAACCGCTGCCACTCCACATAAGGCCAGGCAGTCGAGGAGCCCAAAACAAACCTGAAACTGTTCGTCTGGAAGAGTGTGAATGCGGTCTAACAGCCGCAACCGATCGAAAGAGGAAAACATGGGCAATACCGGAAGGTTCAATCTGATTGTGATCGGAGGTGGTACGGGTGGAAACGGTGTCGCTCGGATGGCCGCCAACGCTGGCTGGACGGTTGCCAGCATCGACAGCCTGCCCTTCGGCGGCACTTGTGCGTTGCGGGGCTGCGATCCCAAAAAGATGCTGATCGCCGTGACCGAGGGGGTCGAATGGGCCCGCAACCTCGACGGCAAGGGGCTGGTGGCACAGACCTCCGTCAACTGGCCGGACATGATCGCCTTCAAGCGCACGTTTACCGATGCGATGCCCGACCGCATCGAAGGCGGACTGGACAAAGCCGGTATTACAGTGTTGCACGGCGAGGCACGCTTCACCGGGCGTGACAAGATCGAGGTCAGTGGCGAAGTCCTATCGGCACGACACTTTCATATCGCCACCGGCGCCCGGCCAATGACGCTGAACATCCCCGGCGAGGAATTGCTGGCGACCAGTACCGATTTCCTCGCGTTGCCGGAACGGCCCGACAGGGTGGTGTTCGTTGGCGGCGGATTCATCGCGATGGAATTCGCCCATATCGCCAAGCGTGCGGGGGCGCGCGAAGTGACGGTTCTGGAAATGATGGAGCGGCCGCTGGGGAATTTTGATCCGGACCTTGTCGCGATCTTGTCCGAAGCCACGGCCGATCTCGGCGTCGATCTGCGGACTGAGGCCAAGGTTCTCAAGATCGAGAAGAATGGCACAGGTTTTACAGTCGCTTACGAGACGCCGACAGGCGTTGAGACCGTCGACTGCGATCTAGTGGTTCACGCAACCGGTCGCGTCCCCAATATCGACCATCTCAACCTCGAAGCCGCAGGCGTTGAGTATAGCCGCATGGGCATCAAGGTCAGCCCCTTCATGCGCACCACCAACCCCGCAATCTTCGCCGCCGGCGATTGTGCGGACAGTGGCCCGATGCTGACCCCCGTCTCAGCCAACGAAGGCCGGATCGCGGCTAAGAACCTGCTCGCCGGCAAGGACGAGCGGGAGGTGAATTATCCACCGATCCCGAGCGTCGTCTTCACACTGCCGCAACTGGCCTCAGTCGGACTTTCAGAAGCTGCAGCACGCGAGGAGGGATTGGATTTCGACACCTATTTCGACAAAACCGCAGGCTGGTATTCATCGCTGCGCGTCGGCGCCAAGCACACCGCCTACAAGGTTCTGGTCGAAAAGGGGACCGGAAAGATCCTGGGTGCCCACCTGATCGGCCCCGGCGCCGAGGAGCAGATCAACCTCTTCGCGATGGCGATGGCCGCAGGCCTGACCGCGAACCAGATAAAGGGCCTCATCTTCGCCTATCCGAGCTTTGCATCCGACATCAGTTCGATGATTTAGGAAGAACGGGCACATGTTTCCTGAAACTGTCGATGCGAACGTCGAGCTGATTGGCTACGACTACGACTCCGCGCGTTGCAAGTGATCACGCAAGATCACGTCTTCAACGACCAGGAGGAAAGCCGGTTCAAACCGGAGGAACGAGAGGCCGCACAGATGCCGGGATCCGAGAAATTCGCTTGTGTGGGCAGTGACGGTTCGACCCCGACGTGATACTCAGCAGAATGCTAGAGGTGGCCGGTTCTCTGGTAGGTTTGCTCAGCATGCGCAGCCGGTCGAAGCGCAACAGATTCGTGACAATCCAGCGCCGTGAGGATGCACGGATGCAGTCAGCAAGGAGATTCCAGACCGTGTACGTGCCGACCTTGGGAAGGTTTCGATTACGCCGTTGGGCACCGTAGCGGTCAAGATGATATCTGGGAAAGTCATCGGGACCAATGCCGATCAAAGACCGGGCTTCTCCGGCGGCACATACCCTTGAAACATCTCGTCATGGGATGATCGCGTATTCCTGAAAGTAGATTCGGCTGCCGACTGACGGATGCGGACGAGCGTGACTATTCACCCTCCCACAGTGACAATGATCAGCGGGAGCCCTCGCGAAGCCAGTGTTGCGCTCGCTGCTCAGACGCCGACAAACCGATCGATCATGAAGGAGAGGCGGCCCTGAACCGCCCTTCGCGTGTTCATCCGGCCGAGCGCCCCTATTCGCGATTACCCAGGAACTGCAACAGGAACATGAACAGATTTATGAAGTCCAGATAGAGCCTGAGGGCGCCCATGATCGCTTTGCGGCCCGCCACCAGCGTATCGTCGCCTTCCCAGTACATCTCCTTGATTTGCTGCGTATCGTAGGCTGTCAGGCCTGCAAAGATCAGAACGCCGATTGCGGAGATGGCGAACTGCAGCGCCGAAGACGCCAGGAAAATGTTGACGATCATCGCCAGAATGAGGCCGATCAGGCCCATGAACAGAAACGAGCCCATGCCGCTCAGGTCGCGTTTCGTCGAATAGCCCCAGAGCGATAGCGCGCCGAACGAGGCGGCCGTGATGAAGAACACGCGCACGATACTCTCGCCAGTGTAGACGAGAAAGATCGAAGCGAGAGACAGGCCCATGACCGCAGCGAAAGCCCAAAAGGTCGTCTGCGCTGCCGAGACCGTCATCTTTTGAATGCGGGCGCTCAAGAAGAATACGAAGCCGAGCGGCGCAAGCATGACCATCCACCGCAATGGACTGGCGAAGATGAGCTGTCCGAACCCGGTGAGCTGCCCGCTGGAAACGGCCATCTGAGCGGTCGCGAATGCGGCCACGCCGGTGATTGCGAGGCCCAGCGCCATCAGGTTGTACACCCTGATCATATACGCGCGCAGGCCCTCGTCGATTGCCGCTTCGGTGCGAGCGCTCGCCGGTGCGGGGGTCGCTTGGATATTGCGAAGGTCAGCCATAGTTTCCCCTACTGCTGCTTTCCCGTCCGGTGTAGGGCGCAAGAGAGTTTCACGCGCCTGCGGGCCACTGGCGGGCGATGTCACATAAACCTGAGCATGGACGCACCGGGCCCTGCGGCGGCTCGATCAGGTGCCGATGGTTACAGCGTTCCATTCCGCCATGGCCTGGAGGCGATGACGGCGGATGCCGAGAGCAGAGCGTTGTGAGCGGGGCGGGACGAAAAGGTTGCGAAAGGCGGAGAAGATCGAGATGAAATGCTGTAGGCTCCCCGGCGATCGGAACCCCTGCATTGAGCGTTCTCGTTTTCGCAGCGGCACGTGCGAATTCTCCGCACGGTTGTTCAAGCCCTTGTGCGAGCGGTGCTCGATCTGCGGCATCACCTGCCGCTTGGCTGCTCCATAGGAGCGGAGCTTGTCGGTGATCATGCGCTTCGGTGCGAGCCCCTGCTTCTTCAGCAGCCGCGTCAGCAAGCGCTTGGCGGCCTTGGTGTTGCGCCGGGTCTGGACGATCTCATCGAGCACATAGCCATCCTGGTCGACGGCACGCCACAGCCAATGTTTCTTGCCGGCGATCGTGATGGCGACCTCGTCGAGGTACCAGATATCATTGCGGTCCGGCTGCTTGCGGCGCAGGCGCCCAGCATAGTCCGGCCCGAACTTCCGGCCCCAGCGGCGGATCGTCTCATAGGAAACGACGATGCCGCGCTCCAAAAGCATTTCCTCGACATGACGCAGGCTCAGCGGAAACCGATAATACAGCCAAACCGCATGGGCGATGATTTCGGCAGGAAAGCGGTGACGCTTGTAGCTGATGGCGGACGTACTCATGCTCGCGCCTCTACACCGCAAGGCGCTGACCGGAAGTTAACGTGACATCGCCCGCAGAAGTTGTCTTGAAGGCCCAACAGGTCACACTCGACCGCGTCGGCTTCTTCATCAACAAAGCGCACTTCTACGATCGTCACAGAGACCACTTGAACGAACGCCAGGCCAAGGCCATCGCTCGCCTGTTTCGGGAAGGCCCTGGCGGTTTCGAAGGCGGCCTCAGCCAACAACTATCTCAAGATCACCGGAACTTCACGCGCAACCGCAACCCGCGATCTGCAGGACCTGGTCGAAAAAGGTGCGCTCAGCCGAACCGGTGAGCGACGCCATACGAGGTCCTGGCTAATACTCTCAGAAACAACGACATCGAAGGTGTCGGCGTGACCCGAAAGAACACAGATCGAGCGGAACAAGGAACTGGATCTGAAGTCCCCTTAAAGAATCCGCTTTCCAACTGTGGATCAGGTTGAAACGGGGCCGCCCAAAGGAATGTGATTGAATTCTTCAATGGAAGAATGGAAGGTAAGTCATTATCCGCGAGGAGATGCCCGATGGGTGATGATGCCGCGAAACTTTCGAACCTAAATTTGAAGATCACCGAGGATGAGCGGTGGGCCTTCAAGGAACTCTGTGTCCGGCACCGGATGAGTCAGGTCGACGGCTTCCGTTTGGCAGCACGATTATTGGAACAGCACCTTGAGACGAAAACGAATAGCAGTGAAGGCGCATAGATGAGTACCCAGACGACGAACACCTCCTTCGCCGATTTCATCTGGAAGAACGCGGACGACCTCTGGGGGAACTTCAAGCACGTCGATTTCGGCAAGGTAATTCTGCCTTTCACCCTGCTGCGCCGCCTGGAATGCGTGCTGGAACCGACCCGGGATCAAGTGCGCGAAACCGTCAAGACGATGAAGGACAGCCCGATCGACCTGGGCGTGATCCTGCGGACCCAGACCGGCTACCCGTTCTACAACACCTCGAATTACGATCTGCGCAGCCTCGGCGCGACCCGGACCCGCCAGAACCTCGAGGATTACATCGCCTCCTTCTCCGACAACGCCCGGGTTATCTTCGAACAGTTCGACTTCGCCAACACGCTGGCCCGGATGGACAAGGCCGGGGTCCTCTACAAGATCTGTCAGAACTTCGCCGCCATCGACCTGCACCCGGACGCGGTTCCGGAACGGGTCATGTCCAACGTCTATGAACACCTGATCCGGCGTTTCGGCGCCGAGGTGAACGAGGCGGCCGAGGACTTCATGACCCCGCGCGATGTGGTCCATCTGGCCATCGAGCTGCTGCTCGACCCGGATGACCAGATGTTCATCGACAACCCGGGGCTCATCCGGACCCTCTATGACCCCACCTGCGGCACCGGCGGTTTTCTGTCCGACGGGATGGAGCACGTGAATGCCCTGCGCGACCGCTACTCCATCGCTCCGGTCATCGTGCCCTACGGTCAGGAGCTCGAACCGGAGACCCACGCAGTCTGCCTCGCCTCGATGCTGCTCAAGACCGTCGAGTCCGATCCGGGCCGCGACCTGTCGAAGAACATCAAGCTCGGCAGCACCCTGTCCGACGACAAGCTCGCGAACGAGCGGTTCCATTACTGCGTCTCGAATCCGCCCTTCGGCAAGAAATGGGAGATGGACCAGGCCGCCGTGGTCCGGGAACATCAGGAAAAGGGGTTCGAGGGCCGCTTCGGCCCCAAGCTGCCGCGCGTCAGCGACGGGTCGATGCTGTTCCTCCTCCACCTTCTCAGCAAGCTGGAGACGCCGGAGCGCGGCGGCGGGCGGGCGGCGATCGTCCTGTCCGGCTCGCCCCTGTTCAACGGGAACGCGGGGCAAGGGGAATCCGAGATCCGGCGCTACCTGCTGGAGGAGGACGTGGTCGAGGCGATCATCGCGCTTCCGACCGAGATCTTCTTCCGGACTGGGATCGGCACCTACATCTGGCTCCTGTCCAACAAGAAGCCGGCCGCCCGAAAGGGCAAGGTCCAGCTGATCGACGCGACCACGCTCTATGAGCCAATGCGCAAGAGCGAGGGCAACAAGCGGCGCCGGGTCGGGGATGACCAGATCCGGCAGATCGTCCAGATGTATTCCGACTTCGCACCGACGAAGGAGAGCCGCCTGTTCGACAGCCGCGACTTCGGCTACCGGCGCGTCAAGGTCCTGCGCCCGTTGCGGAAAAAGATCGTGATCTCGGCCGAGGGGCTTGCGGCGCTGGCGGATGAAACCGCCTGGGGCAAGCTCACGCCCGAAGTGCAGACCGCCTGGACCGCGCTCTTCGAGGCGGACATGGGCGAGGCGCATGGCTGGCAGCGGTTCGAGGCCTGGGTCAAGAACGCGGTCAAACGCGACGCCGGGCTGGGGAAGGTGAACGCCGCCCTGATCAAGGCGTTCCAGAAGGCGTTCGGCGTGCGCGACCCGGACCTCGATCCGGTGCGCGACAAGAAGGGTGAGATCATCCCCGATGACGACCTGACGGATTTCGAAAACATCCCCCTCGGCACGGACATCCGGGACTACATGGCGCAGGAGGTTCTGCCCCATGCGCACGACGCCTATGTGGATGAGACGTTCCGCGACGAATACGACGGCCAAGTGGGCATCGTGGGGTATGAGATCAACTTCAACCGCTACTTCTATGAATACCAGCCGCCCCGCGATCTGAAGGACATCGACGCCGAGCTGAAGGCGGTTGAGGCGGAAATCGCGGCGGTGCTGGCGGAGGTGACGGAATGAGTTACCGGCGCCATGCCCAGGTGAAACCCAGCGAAATCGAATGGGTTGATCAGATTCCGGTTGATTGGGAGGCAAAACGCCTCCGCTTCGTTGCCGACATTTCCAACAGCAATGTCGACAAAAAAGCATACGACGATCAGGTATCGGTCCGGCTCTGCAACTATACCGACGTCTATTACAACGAAGTCATAACCCCCGATCTCGATTTCATGGAAGCAACCGCCTCGCAAGCGGAGATCAAGAAGTGCGGGCTCCGTGCCGGTGACGTGATCATCACGAAGGATTCAGAGGACCCTCGGGATATTGGCGTTCCTGCCTTTGTGCAGGAGGACATGCCGGGCGTCGTGTGTGGATATCACCTGTCGATCATCAGGACGTCTGACCCGATTACGGCGGAGTACATTCAGTTCTCTATCATGTCCCACCTCAACAAGGCGCGGCTTTACGTTGACACCCCCGGGGTGACCCGGTTCGGGTTGGATCAGGACACGATCAAGAACATCCTCGTCCTGCTTCCTCCCTCGGATGAAAGACGGCAGATTGTTCGTCGGCTCCGCTCGGAAACTGCCGAGATTGACGGCCTGATCGAGAAGAAGACCCGGTTCATCGCGCTGCTGAAGGAAAAGCGGGCGGCCGTGATCACCCATGCGGTGACGAAGGGCATCGACCCGGACGCGCCGATGAAGGACTCGGGCGTAGACTGGCTGGGCCGCGTGCTCGCCCATTGGGATATCCTGCGCATCGCGGCCCTGTTCCGCGAGGTATCGCGCCCGGCTGACCCGGTACTGCCGGTTCTGTCCGTGTCCATCCACGACGGTGTGACGGATGGGGAACTGGCGGACGAGGACCGGGACCGCAAGGTCGCCCTCAGCGAAGACCGGACCAAATATCAGGGCGTCGCGCCCGGTGATCTGGTCTACAACATGATGCGCGCATGGCAGGGCGCGTTCGGGGCCGTCACGGTCAAGGGATTGGTCAGCCCCGCCTATGTAGTCGCGGCCCCTGTCACCACGTTCCGGACCAAGTTCATCGAACACCTTCTTCACACCAAGAGTGCGGCCGAGGAAATCCGCCGGTTCTCGCGCGGCATCGCTGATTTCCGGATGCGGCTCTACTGGGATCATTTCCGGACGCTGAAGGTGTGCCTGCCTCCGCTGGCGGAACAGGACCGCATCCTGTCGGAGATCGATACCGAAACCGCCCGCATCGACGGCCTGATCTCCCTGACCGAGCGTAGCATCGACCTCCTCCGCGAGAAGCGCGCGGCCCTGATCACCGCTGCCGTGACCGGCAAGATTGACGTTAGGGCGGCGGCATGACTTTTGGCGCGGACCGGTCGGTTTCTTATTGCTTTGGTAGGTTTCCTGCTCTATCTAATGGCTCAACAAGACCCGCCACGCCTCGGACGGAACCTCGGTTTCGCACTGCGCACCCCGGCGGGTTACTTGTTTTCAGGGTATCGCTTTCGCGGCACAGGAGTGCCGCATGAAGTTCGAAAAACACGCCGTTTCCGTCCCGAATCAGATCGAACTCCTCAAACGTCGCGGCATGACTGTCGGGGACGAAGCCCAGGCACAGCACTACCTGAACTTCATCTCCTACTATCGGCTGAGGGCCTACTGGCTGCCCTTCGAGGTGCCCGCGGCGATCAACGGTGATCACGCCTTTCGTGACGGGACAACCTTCGAGGATGTGCTGACACTCTATATCTTCGACCGTGAACTGCGGCTGCTGGTCCTGGACGCCATCGAGCGGGTCGAAGTGGCCCTGCGCGCGCAATGGGCGCATCACATGGCCATGACCTATGGCCCCCATGGCTATCTCGAACAGGGCCACTATGCCCACATCGGGCGTCATGCCTCCGCCGTTGCCGAGTTGAACAAGGAATTCAGCCGCTCACGCGACACCTTCGCGACCCACTATCGCGACAAATACACCTCGCCCAAGCTGCCGCCGGTCTGGATGGCGGCAGAGGTCATGTCATTCGGTTTGCTGTCGAAATTCTACAGTGACCTGAAACTGCGCGGCGATAGAAACGCTATCGCAGCCCCCTTCGCGCTGGACGAAAAGGTCGTCACGTCTTTCGCCCATCATATCAGCCATGTCCGTAACATCTGCGCCCACCATGGAAGGCTGTGGAACAAGCGCTTCACGGTGAAGATGACAGTTCCGAAATACCCCGCCAAGCTGCCCGTCGCCATGCGGGATGCCGATCCGCGCTACCTGCACAACACACTGGTGATGCTCGATTACCTTTTGGCCCTGATCGCACCAGACAATGAGTGGAAACAGCGCCTTGTTGCACTGATCGACGGTTGTCCGTTGGCCGATCCTGCTAGCATGGGCTTTCCGGCGGATTGGCGCGCAAGAGCGGTATGGAAGGTATGAGGATGCCGGTTTCTGCCCAAATGAAGCTGGCAAGACTTGTGAAAGAGGTGCCCGCATGACCACCGGCGAAACCTTTGGCCGGACTATCCAGCTTTTCCTGGTCGACGGGAAACCCACGGGCTTGCGCAAGGCGACGATCCACGGCTGGACGGGTCTCTTGTTTGTCAGCGGCGCCTCAGCTTTCGGCGATCTGACAGCCCGGTCCGAGGTGGACCGGACCGGGGTTTACATCCTGTCCGGCCCGGACCCCGACAAGCCCGGCGTAACCCGAGTCTATATCGGGTCGGGGAACTCCGTAGCGGAACGGATCGAACAGAGCGCGAAGAAGCGCGATTTCTGGGAAACCGCGATCACCGTCACCACCAGCGACGACGACCTGTCGAAGGGGCACGCCGAATACCTCGAGGCCCGGCTTATCCGTGTTACCACGCAGGCAGGCCGGGTGACGCTGGACAACGGGACCCAACCCGACACCGACCGCCGCCGCCTGCCCGAAGCGGATGTCGCGAACATGGAGCAATTTCTCGCGAACCTTCGGATCATCCTGCCAGTGATTGGGCTCGACATGCTGAAACCTCAGCCGCGCGCCGTGACGCAGGTCGCGAAACCGGCTGATGATAGGACCGCCGAAGAGGTCCATTTCGAAATCCGCCACAAGAGCGGCGTCCAGGCGACCGCCGTCGAAGAGGACGGTGAGTTCGTGGTGCTGGAAGGGTCCGAGGCCCTGATCGGGACCGGGTATGTCCAGCAGAGCTATGGCGGGTTGAAGGACAAGATGATCGCCGAGGGCGCCTTGGTGCCGCACGCGAAGGACCGGATGCGCTTCGCAAAACCCTGGCCGTTCAGCAGCCCCTCGGCCGCCGCAGCGGTGGTGCTGGACCGGAACAGCAACGGGCGGCTGGAGTGGAAGGTCCGGGGATCGAAGCTGAATTATCACGAGTGGCAGCAGGCGCAGGCCGGCGGTACGGAGGTGACGGAATGAGCGACCTGCATCACGAGAAGCACCTCGAGTCCTACATTGTCCAGAAGCTCGCAGCCGCAGGCTGGCTGGTCGGCACGACCGACGCCTATGACGCGGACCGCGCCATTTATCCAGAGGATCTCGAACAGTGGCTGCGCGCCACCCAGCCCCAGAAATGGGACCGGATCCAGGCCATGAACGGTGACAAGACCCTGCAGGTAATCATGGACCGGCTGGAGACGGCCCTGGAAAAGCAAGGGATGGTCCAGACGCTGCGCCGAGGCTTCTCGATCGCGGGCGCGGGGCATCTGGACCTGTCTGAAGCGGCCCCGGAGGACCAGAGGAACGATGCCGTCCTGCACCGCTATGGGTCGAACCGGCTACGGGTCGTGCCGCAGCTGAAATATCACGCGGGCCGCGAGCTCGCCATAGACCTCGTCCTGCTCCTGAACGGTCTGCCGCTGGCCACAGTCGAGCTGAAGACGGACTTCACCCAGTCGGTCGAACACGCGAAGGCGCAGTACCGCAAGGACCGGCTCCCGGTCGACCCGGTCACAAAACGCAAGCACCCGCTTCTGACGCAGCATCGCGGCGCGGTCGTCCATTTCGCAATGTCCGACAGCGAGATCTGGATGACCACGAAGCTCGCGGGCGACGACACCTTCTTCCTGCCCTTCAACAAGGGCGACAACGGCCGCGCCGGAAACCCGGCCCGGGCCGACGGGGAATACCCGGTCGCCTATTTCTGGGAGGAGATCTGTCAGCCCGACGCGTTCCTGCGGATCTTCCATAGCTTTGTCTATGTCGAGAAGAAGAACGTGGTGGACTTGAAGGGGAACTGGTCGGTCAAGGAGACCCTGATCTTCCCCCGGTTCCACCAGTTCGACGCGGTCAACAAGATGATCGGCGACGCGAAGGCGAAGGGCCCGGGGCACCCCTACCTGTGCGAGCACAGCGCCGGGTCCGGAAAGACCTCCACCATCGCCTGGACGGCGCATGACCTGGTGAAGCTGCGCCGGGACGACGGGACGCCGATCTTCGACACGGTGATCATCGTGACGGACCGGAACGTGCTGGACGGGCAGCTGCAGGACGCGGTCCAGCAGATCGACCACCAGAAGGGGCTGATCGCGGCGATCGACCGGGAGACCTCGTCGAAGTCGAAGAGCGAACAGCTGAGCAAGGCGATGCTGAAGGGCACCCCGATCATCGTGGTGACCATCCAGACCTTTCCCTTCGCGATGGAGGCGATCCTGACCGAAAAGTCTCTCCGGGACCGGAACTTCGCGGTGATCATCGACGAGGCGCACAATTCCCAGACCGGAAACACGGCCTCGAAACTGCAGGCAACGCTGGCCCTGTCAGCCAAGCAGGATATGTCGGAGATGACGGTCGAGGACATCCTTCTGGAGGTCCAGCGGTCTCGGAAACGGCCGGCGAACGTGTCCCATTTCGCCTTCACGGCGACCCCGAAACATTCGACCATGATGCTGTTCGGACGGCCGACGGACCCGACGAGGCCCGCGGCGGACGACAACCTCCCGGCCTCGTTCCACAAATACGAGATGCGCCAGGCGATCGAGGAAGGGTTCATCCTCGACGTGCTTCGCGGCTACGTCCCCTACAAGACGGCCTTCAACCTCGGGCAGGAGATCGTCGAGGAGAAGCGGGTCGACGGGAAGGCAGCAAAGCGGGCCTTGGCGAAGTGGATGACGCTGCATCCGACGAACGTCACACAGAAGGTTCGGTTCATCATCGAGCACTTTTCAAAGAACGTGGCCCACCTGCTGGACGGGAAAGCGAAGGCCATGGTGGTCACCAGCTCCCGGGCCTCTGCAGTCCGGTACAAGCGGGCGTTCGACGCCTTCATTGCGGCGAACCCGGAATACGGGAACATCCGGACCCTCGTCGCCTTTTCGGGCAAACTGACCGGGCGAGAGGTCATGCACCCGAATGACGACCTGTTGCAGGGGGATGCGTTCGTCGTTGAGGAGGATGCGGAGTTCACCGAGGCGAACATGAACCCTGACGCGGGCGGCAAGGACCTGCGCCACGTCTTCGACCGGCCGGAATACCGGATCATGCTGGTGGCGAACAAGTTCCAGACCGGATTCGACCAGCCGAAGCTAGTCGCGATGTATGTAGACAAGAAGATTGCGAACGCGGTCGAGATCGTCCAGACCTTCTCTCGTCTGAACCGGACCTTTCCCGGGAAGGACCAGACCTTCATCATCGACTTCATCAACGACCCGGAAGTGGTTCGGGCCGCTTTCGCCCAGTATGACCGGGGCGCCAAGATCGAGGAGGTGCAGGACCTCAACGTCATCTATGACCTGAAGGAGTTCCTCGACGATCAGGGGGTCTATGACGAGACACACGTCCTCGACTTCCAGAAGGCCCGGTTTCGGACAGCGACCGCCGCCGCCAGCGGCACGGATGACGAGGCAGCGCACAAGGCGATGTACGCCGCGACGCAGGAACCGACCGACGCCTATAACCATCGGCTCACGGAGCTTCGAAACCGGGCCACAGAGGCCGAGAACGCCTGGCAGAAGGCGAAAGCGGTCGGGAACGAGGACGGGATGAAGCGCGCCGATCACGAGCGCGAACAGTTCGAGACAGCGATCGTGTCGCTGACGGATTTCAAGGCAGGCCTGTCCCGGTTCGGCCGCCTTTACGCCTATGTCGCTCAGCTGATCGATCTCGGTGACCCAGACCTTGAGGTCTTCGCCGCTTTCTCCAAGCTGCTCGCGAACCGTTTGGACGGGGTGCCCGCTTCCGAGATCGACCTGCACGGGATCGCGCTGACTGGCTATGACATCTTGGAGCGAGAGGAGCCTAAGGACGGGGAGGATGAGGAGCCGCCGACCCTCGACCCGGTGAAGGGCGGTGGCGGCGGTAGGCGGCCTGGAGCGCTCCCGGTCTACATGCAGGAGCTGATCGAGCGCCTGAACAGCCTCTTCGGAGAGGCTAGCCCGCTCGAGGACCAGGTCGCTTTCGTGAACCAGGTCGCCGCGATTACCCGCCAGAACCCGGTTGTGATGGCCCAGATCGACAAGAACAGTAAGGATCAAGCGATGAAGGGGAACCTGCCTGGCGCGGTGCAGGCGGCAGTGGTCCGGGCCATGTCCTCGCATAGCGCACTCGCCACGCTTCTCCTTAGCAAGGATCGGCAGGCCCTGCCGATCCTTGAAGGGGTGATCTACGAGATCCTAAAGCGAGGCGAGACGTTGGACCTTTCTCCCGATTGATCCTGCAGAACTCTTGATGGCGATGTCCGCTCGAGCGTCTGGACGACATCCTCGCCGCGATAGGAGAAGCGCGGATCGACCGCTGGGCAATAGCGGGAATGAGTGTCGACAATGGTCAGGACACGAAGCTTCTTGCCGGTCGCGAGCTGGTCATGGACAAAATCCATGGCCCACACATCGTTCGGTCCGATGGCCTCTTGGCGATCCTCCCTGAGCTTGACCTTCACCCGTCGCTTGGGGTGCCTGTTCCTGAGCTGTAGTCCCAACTCATTGTAAATCCTACGGGGGCGATGTCACATAAACCTGAGCATGGACGCACCGGGCCCTGCGGCGGCTCGATCAGGTGCCGATGTGTGTCAGATCCTCGCGCGCCTCCTTGTCGAGATTGCGGAACGCGGCCGACAGGCTGTCGCTGCGATGTTCATGGGGAGCACCACCAAGCAGCCACAGCGCGTTCTGCAGGCCTTCCGCCAACGCCACGAAACTCTCGCCGCCGAGGACGACATGGGCGGGGATTGCCAAGTTGATTACGGCTTTGCGTGAGGATAGGCGATCATTATGAGAACTCCACCAACAATGCCGCGCCTGAAGGGCTTTCGTTTTCCTCGCGAGATCATCTCCTACGCCGTCTGGGCTTACCATCGGTTTGCACTCCGCACGGCCGATGTCGAGGATCTGCTTGCTGAGCGTGGCGTGGTCGTCAGCCGGGAGACGGTTCGGCGGTTTTGTTGCAACGGCTGATTTGAAGCGCAAAGGGGGCGGTTTTGTTGCAACGGCTGATTTGAAGCGCAAAGGGGGCCGGTCCGAGGCCAATTATGCGGCAAGAATTGCGAACTGTTCGGCTAGGGACGGATTCGGATTGAAGGCGTATCTCGCCTGTCGCTTGCGCATCATGTGAACCATCTCGATGCCGGACAGGATGATCGCGGCTGATGCCTGTGATTTGAAGCCAAGCATTGGCCGGACGCGGCGCTTGATGCGCCGATGATCCTGTTCAATCCGATTATTCAGATACTTACTCTTGCGGATTTCGATCGGCTTCAGCCGGCGCCGAGAACGATCCTGCAAGCGATTTGTGGTGTCACAGGAAACGATAGCCTCGTGGTTGGTCTGGCTACCATCAATAACGACGCAGCCTGGCCGGCCATGCCGATTCAGCGCCTTTGTGAAGAACCGTTTGGCCGACGGCAGGTCACGCTGCTCGCTGAACCAGAATTCGACCGTGTCGCCGACACTGTCGATGGCGCGGTATAGGTACATCCACTGGCCGCGGACCTTGATGTAAGTCTCGTCGATATGCCATCTGCCGGTCACGTTCCGCTTCCGTCGGTTGAAACGCTCCAGCAATAGCGGTGCGTAGCGGACGGTCCAGCGGTGAATGGTCGTGTGGTCAACGGCAATGCCTCGCTCGGCCATCATTTCTTCCAGGTCCCGCAGGCTCAGACTGTAGGCCAGGTACCAGCGCACGCAAAGCAGGATGACTGACTGGTCAAACTGGCGGCCCTTGAACATTCAATCCTCCGAAAGATCAGAAGCTCTCCTTGCCACAAAAACGGTATTCAAAACGTTGCAACACAACCGGCGAAGGAAGCCGCTTTCGTCGCCGCCTTCCGCTACATGAAGAACCGCATCTCGGCCTTCACGTCCCTGCCGGTCGCCAGCCTCGACAGGGCGTCGCTGCGCGTGAGGCTGACCGAGATCGGCCAGTCCGAGGGCGCGTCCTCTTCCCGAAACAGCGCGGCGTGAGGCGGGCCATGGACGTCATCATCTATCACAATCCCGCTTGCGGCACCTCGCGCAACACGCTGGCGATGATCCGCAATGCGGGCGTCGAGCCGCATGTGGTCGAATATCTCAAGACGCCACCGTCCCGGGCGCTGCTGACCCAGCTCATTGCGCGCATGGGCATCCCGGTGCGCGCCCTGTTGCGCGTGAAGGGTACGCCCTATGCCGACCTCGGCCTTGGCGACCCTGCGCTGAGCGACGAGCAACTGCTCGACGCCATGATGGCGCATCCCATCCTCATCAACCGGCCCATCGTCGTCAGCCCCAGGGGCGTAAAGCTGTGCCGGCCGTCCGAGGCCGTGCTCGACCTGCTGCCGCCGCAACAGGGAGAATTCGTCAAGGAAGATGGCGAACGGCTTATCGATGAGCATGGCCGCCGCGTCGCGACGGCTTAAGGGAACATCATGTCGACATTCGAACGTTACCTGACCCTGTGGGTCGCGCTGTGCATCGTCGTGGGCATCGCCCTCGGCCATCTTCTGCCGGGTGTCTTCCAGGCGATCGGCGGAGCCGAGATCGCCAGCGTCAACCTGCCGATGGCGGTGCTGATCTGGCTCATGGTCATCCCCATGCTACTCAAGATCGACTTCGCAGCACTTGGCGCGGTCGGCCGCTACTGGCGCGGCATCGGCGTGACGCTGTTCATCAACTGGGCCATCAAGCCCTTTTCCATGGCGCTGCTCGGCTGGCTGTTCGTCAGCTGGCTGTTCCGCCCC
Organism: Nitratireductor rhodophyticola; assembly: GCF_019891355.1. Lineage (NCBI taxonomy): Bacteria > Pseudomonadati > Pseudomonadota > Alphaproteobacteria > Hyphomicrobiales > Phyllobacteriaceae > Nitratireductor > Nitratireductor rhodophyticola. The sequence continues at coordinate 164,685 of NZ_JAHSSF010000006.1, forward strand.
TATCTGCCGCCCGGCCAGATCGACAGCTATATCGCCGGCCTCATCATCCTCGCCGCCGCGCCCTGCACCGCCATGGTCTTCGTCTGGTCCAACCTCACCAGGGGCGAACCGCATTTCACCCTGAGCCAGGTCGCGCTCAACGACGCCATCATGGTCGTCGCCTTCGCGCCCATCGTCGGCCTGCTGCTGGGCCTGTCGGCCATCACCGTGCCCTGGGGCACGCTGGTCCTCTCGGTCATTCTCTATATCGTCATTCCCGTCATCGCCGCGCAGGTCATGCGCCGCCGCCTGCTGGCCACCGGCGGGCAGGCCGCGCTCGACGGGCTTCTGGCAAAGCTCGGTCCGGTTTCGCTCGTCGCGCTGCTGGCGACGCTGGTCTTGCTGTTCGGCTTCCAGGGCGAGCAGATCATCGCCCAGCCCGCGATCATCGGCCTGCTGGCCGTGCCGATCCTGATCCAGGTCTATTTCAATTCCGGCCTGGCCTATCTGCTCAACCGGCTGGTCGGCGAGCAGCATTGCGTCGCCGGTCCCTCGGCGCTGATCGGCGCGTCCAACTTCTTCGAGCTCGCCGTCGCCGCCGCCATCAGCCTGTTCGGCTTCCAGTCCGGCGCGGCGCTCGTCACCGTGGTCGGCGTGCTGATCGAGGTGCCGGTCATGCTGTCCGTCGTCTGGATCGTCAACCGCTCCAGGGGCTGGTACGAGCGTGGCGCCGGGCTTTCCTTTGCGACAGACGCTCGTCGTTGACGCTTTCGATCGCGATCGGGGAATGAAGCAGAAGCGGGGCCTGGTGCTACGTTTTGCGGCATGGTGCAGCTGTAGTTCACGCCCTGAGCGTCACTTCTTCAGTACGACGTGGCAGACATTTTACCGATCGCCTTAACTGGATCGGCACCATCCAATTGATACCTGCCTGCGAAACAGGAACAATCGAGATGTGAGAGACGCGCGTTGAGGTATCCCTCGAGCTATGTGGTTCGAAGAACAGCGATTACAACACTGGTTGCGGCCTGCCTGACGACATCGATTTCGACAGGAGCCCGTTGGCTCGTCGGTGCTGAAGCCGACGCGATCACCATCGCGGTAAGGCTGGTTCTGCCGTTTGCTGTCGGAATTCCGATCAGCCTCCTGATCTTCACCCGCTTCGAGCAGCTGGATCGCTCCTATCGGGAAATGCTTCAGAAGAACGCGGAACTGAGCCGGCGCGCCATGACGGATCCGCTGACGGGCCTGCTCAACCGGCGCAGCTTTATCGAGCAGTTCAAGCTTGCGCAGTCGATCGGCGTGGGAGGCACCTTCATCCTTGCCGATATCGACTATCTGAAGCAGATCAATGATCGATACGGCCACAGCGTGGGAGACGAGGCCGTGCTTGCGGCATCCGCTGCCTTGATGCGCGTCCTCGGGGAGGACGCACTGATCGCCCGCATTGGCGGTGACGAGTTCTGCGCGTTCGTCGCACGTATCGACGGCAAGAATTTCGACATGCTGCGCCGGCGTGTCAACGAAGAAACGATGCAGGAATTCCGTAAACGGAGCGGACTTGGCGACTATGCGTTATCGATGACCATCAGCCAGCAGCGCTGTCGGCCGGGAATGTCGTTCAAGGATATGCTCGTGAGGACCGACAGGGATCTGTATCGTTTCAAGCGCAACCGTCCTGTCCACGCGCCTGCACTGGATCCTGCCGCATGAGTTGTGGAAGGCCATCGTGAGATGGACCGTTCGGGACCCCTCCCATCGCCTTCATCCTGATCTAGTAGTGGGCGAAGGCCGAGCGACCGGCTGGGCCGAACAAGGTCACGACGTACGCATTGCGCCGCCGGCCGATCTCCATGCCGGCGAACCGAGCACCCTGCACGGCGATTCCCGCCGCCAAAGGGCGTTCGGCGATCAAGCGCAGCACGTCCCCGGCAGGAATATGACCCTCGACCGCATAGCCTGCGATGACGCCGGTGTGGCCGGATTGCAGACCGACCGGGATGCTCGGTTCGCCTTGAGGGACGCCAGATCATCGTCAGACGATCTGCTACGGTAAAGCACGCGCCCAACCCAGTCACCTCAGCAACAAGGTGCTGCTCCCGCCTCTGCCCTTGTATGGCAGGGGAGGTTGCCATCAGCCCGCCGGGACTGATCGCCAATGGAACTCCCAGGCCGGCTTTGCGGTTTATCCGTGGTGGGAGGATTGCATCTACGCAAGAGCGCGTCAGGGCAAAAGGCGCCGCATATCGAAGGAGCGGAGAATGGCATCTGGAAAACACGCCGAACTCCACCGAATGGTGACGGCGGAGCACACCTGTCCATGGGGTCTGAAATCGCTCGATCTTCTCAGGCGCGAGGGCTACGAGGTCGAGGATCACGAACTGAGTTCGCGCGCCGAGATCGACGCCTTCGAGGCAAAGCACGGCGTCGAAACGACGCCGCAGACTTTCATCGAGGGGCGACGGATCGGCGGCTATGACGATCTTCTCGCCTTCTTCGGCAAGGAGGTGAAGGACAAGGACGCAACGACCTATACGCCCGTGGCCGCATTGTTCTCGATGGCGGCGCTCATGGCGCTCGCCGCGAGCTGGGCGGCATTCGGCAGCCTGATCACCGTCGAGGGGGCAGAGTGGTTCATCGCCTTCGCCATGTGTCTCCTTGCGCTTCAGAAGCTCAAGGACGTGGAGAGTTTCTCCACCATGTTTCTCAATTACGACCTGCTGGCGCAGCGCTGGGTGCGATATTCCTATATCTACCCGTTCGCCGAGGCGCTGGCCGGCATCCTCATGATCGGCGGTGCGCTGATGTGGCTGTCCATACCCGTCGCCCTCTTCATTGGCACAATCGGTGCGGTCTCGGTTTTCAAGGCGGTTTACATCGACAAGCGCGATCTGAAATGCGCCTGCGTCGGCGGCGACAGCAACGTGCCGCTGGGCTTCGTGTCGCTGACGGAAAACCTGATGATGGTCGCCATGGCCTTCTGGATGCTGCTCAAGCCGGCCGGCCTCGGCCACTAAATCGGCCACTAAAAAGGAGTACCGATATGGCGCAGTCCTCTCATCCCGGTCAGCTGGATCACGGCTCCGGCGGTCGTCCCTATCTGATGTTCTGGATCAACATGGCGCTCGGCCTGATCGTCATGTATTTCGTCATGTTCACGATGATCGACGGATTGCGGGATTTCCGCAACAACATCAACATGCTCTACATGGCCATCACCATGTGGGCGCCGATGGGCATCGTCATGCTGGCGACCATGCCGAGCATGTTCCCCCGCAAGCGGCTTAACATCGCCCTCCACGTCGCGTTCCTGGCGCTGACTATAGCATCCTTCGGCGCCACCCGCGCCCAGGCGCTGATCGACGACCGCCAGTTCATCGCCTCGATGATTCCGCATCATTCCGGCGCCATCCTGATGTGCCGGGAAGCTGATCTGCGCGACGCCGATCTGGTCGCGCTCTGCGGTGAGATCACCAAGGCGCAACGCGAGGAAATTGAGCAGATGGAACGGATTGATGCGCGCCTCGGCCAGTAAAGGCAGCCATTGCCGGCTTCAGGGGCCGATGTTGCGGAACCGGAGATCATGTCGCATGGACATTGCGGTCCGATGGCGGAAATTCCTATGAATCATGCGTGTGATAGTCGTGCTCATTACCGTCCTGATGATCGGGATCGCCCCGGCGCTGGCGCGCGTCTATCCGGCCTCGATGGCCACCATGCCGGCAGCCGATATGATGAGCATGGCGAGTCAAACGGATACCATGGCGGATGCTCATGGTTGCACCGAACAAACGGATTGCTCCCGCGATGCGGCTTCCTGCGCGTGGATCTGCGCCGGATTGCAGGTCTTTGCCGGCATTTCCGGCGAGGGCGACACGCATCGCATGACCCGCTCGGTTCCGGACCCGCAGGTCCTTTACCTGTTGCAGGGCATTGAGCCGGTTCTGGCCGAACGACCTCCCAAGCCGCGTCTCCTCTGAAACTTTCACCGATCCGGGCATTCCCGGACGGACAAACCTTCAATTCAGAGACAAGGAACCGGACGGTTCCCTTGGAGACGATCATGACTTTGATGTCCAGACGCGGCTTTCTCGCCGCGAGCGCCGCTGCACTTGCGGTAACGCCTTTCGCCCGACAGGGCTTCGCCCAAACCCCGGCCATCGGCCTGCGAGCCAGTTCGCGGGTGCTCGATATCAACGGACGCGCCGCGACCGTATGGGGCCTTGAGGGGCCATCGGGACAGGGCCTCGTGCTCGACCCCGGCCAGCGCTTTCGCGTCGACCTCACCAACGACCTGCCCGAGGCGACGCTGATCCACTGGCACGGGCAGATCCCGCCCAACGAACAGGACGGCGTTCCGGATATGCCGATGCCCAGAATCGCGCCCGGCGAGACCCGAGGCTACGACTTCGCGACCATTCCCGGCACCTACTGGATGCACGCGCACATTCCCTTGCACGAAATGCGCCTTCTGGCTGCGCCGCTCATCGTGCGCAGCAAGGAGGATGCAAGCGCCGACCGGCAGGACGTGGTGATGTTCCTGCACGATTTCGCCTTCAAGTCACCCGCCGAGGTGATGGAAGAAATCACCCGGGGTCATTCGTCTTCCGGCCAGGCCGGCATGAAACACGGCGCCATGCAGGGCGCTGCCAGCGGTAACGACAGCCGCGGCGGCGGCATGAATCATGACATGATGCAGGGGATGCAAGGCGGCAACGGAATGGCCATGAACGGCATGGCCGGTATGGCCGGTATGGCGATGGACCTGAACGACTATGACTGGGACGCCTATCTGGCCAATGACCGCACGCTTTCCGATCCCGACGTGATCCGCGTGGAGCGCAATGGCCGCGTGCGGCTGCGCGTCGTGAACGCGTCCGCGGCCACGGTGTTCTGGATCGACACCGGGCGGGTCGAGGCGCGGCTGGTCGCGGTTGACGGCCAGGCTATCCAGCCTCTCACCGGTTCGCGGTTCGGCGTCGCCATGGCGCAGAGGCTCGATCTGGAGCTGGACCTCGACGGCGCGGACGCCTGGCCGATCCTTGCGCTGCGCGAAGGCGCGCGGGAGAGGACCGGCCTCATTCTTGCCGCGTCGGGGGCGGCTGTGCCCCGGCTGTCCCTGTTGGCCGATGAAGAGGCGCCCGCCTTCGACACCGACCTGTCGCAGGAAAAGCGCCTCGTCGCGCTTGCGCCGCTGCCGGAACACGAGGCACAGCGCAGTTCCATGGTGACGCTGGGCGGCACGATGCAGCCCTATCGCTGGACCATCGACGGCAGGGTCTGGGGCGAGCATAAACCCGTCACCGCGCGTTCGGGCGAACGCGTCGAGATCATGCTCCACAACATGTCGATGATGGGCCACCCCATGCACCTGCACGGCCACACGTTCCAGGTCGTCGGCGTGAACGCAAAGCGCATTTCCGGCGCGCGGCGCGACACGATCTATGTGCCGCCAATGGCGATGGTAACGATCGCGCTCGACGCCGGCGAGGCGGCGCGCTGGATGCTGCACTGCCATCACATGCCGCATCTGGAGACCGGCATGATGACCGAGTTCGCGGTCTCGGCCTGAAATACGGGGCGGGGCGCTCTCGCGCCCCGCCTGAGACTTGCAACCGCGCGATTGATCGCGTCTCGGCCGGAACCCGGTGCCGACTAGGTGCAATCGGGCTTTCCGTTCATTCGATTTCAACGCCTTTTCGCGAGAACCTGACCATGAAAGCTGGCTACTCGCTCATTCAGATCGCACTGCACTGGCTCGTCGCGACCCTCGTGCTCGTCCAGTACCAGACGGGCGGCAGCATCGGGCGGACGCACGACGCCGTGCATGCAGGGCTTCAGCCGAACCCGACCGACCTGCTGCTTCACTCCGTGCACAACTGGTCCGGAATGGCGATCGGGGGGCTCATGGTGCTGCGGCTGTTCCTGCGCTGGCGCTCCCATGGGATCGTGCCGGTTCTGAAGCGAGAGAGCCTCGAATCAGCGGCGGCCCAGCTTCTTCACCTCGGCTTCTACGCCGTGCTTCTGGGACAGGCAGCGATCGGCTTCATTGCAAGCTATGTCACCTTCTCCATCGCGCCGTTTCACGTCTTCGGTTCGAATCTAATCCTTGCGATGCTCGCTCTTCATATTGGCGCAGCGATCGTCCATGCCGCTATGCGTGACGGGGTCGTGGTCCGCATACTTCGCCCTCGGGTTTGAGTTCCTAGGCTAACCTCGCGCGGCGCGACAGCGGTCATGCCTCATCTTTGCTATAGGTTGGGATGTCGCGTCCAGTCGGGTTGAAATTACAACAATGGTCTTGGGTCTTTTTTCCCATCAGGATTGGCGGACCGACGAGATTCAAGGCAATTCAGAAGCTTGCTTAAGAGGCCCTAGATGTTTTTGTCGTGGATCGTCGTGCTGGCGGTGAACCATCTATCGTCTTCGAGCAGGTTATCGATTCGCTTTTTCTCGGCTAGGAATGCGGTCAATGCAGCACCGGACAGCCCTTGCCGCGATGGAAGTCGGACGCGCATCGGATCAACTTTCTTTCCGTTTATGAGCAGTTCATAGTGAAGGTGATTGCCGGTTGATTGGCCGGTCGACCCTACGTATCCGATGATCTGGCCTTGGCGAACACGTGCGCCCGGAATCACACCGTCCGCAATTTTGCTTTGGTGATTGAAAGTGGTCAGGTACCCATCGCCGTAGCGGATCGCTGTTTGGCGCCCGTAACCACCATTCCATCCAGCACGATCGACGGTTCCGTCTCCTGGTGCGATGATTGGTGTGCCTCTCGGTGCAGCCCAGTCGACTCCTGTGTGTGGACGCACGTATCCCAGTATAGGATGGCGTCGATTGCCGAAGCCGGACGTGAACCGGCCAGTGGGAATAGGATTCCTCAGCAGGAAACTCCGGGTAGTGCGCCCTCCTTCATCAAAATAGTCAACGGTATCATCGGTCAACTGGAATCGATAAAAGCGGCGGGTGGCGCCGTCTATCCTGGCTTCGACGTAGAGGAGCCGAGAGTTGCTTGTAGCCCTGTTGTTCTCGTCAGGCTGGGAATAGAACATCTCAATCTGGTCTTCTGGACCGATGGGAGCTTGCAAATCGACATTGGTGGAAAGCAACCGTACAAGCTGGCGCGTCATCGGCTCCGTCAATCCGTGGGAGAGGCTGGCGCGGTAGATGCCGTCATATATGGTTGGTGCGTCGACTGGCGCCTTTGCCAGATGCCTGCTGCGGCTTTGAATTGCCTCCGACACGGCGGATATGGGCTCGGGCTCATCGCCCTGGACGTATTTCAGCTTGTCATTCAGTGCTATCGTTGCCACATGCGCGCGTGCTCTATAAATGCTGGCACGAACAACATGGCGAGCCAGCCCCCGTCTGTCGATACCCAGTCTTACTATATCGCCTGGTTGCAAAGTCTCGGTGCCGAGCGTTGCGACAAGTGCTTCGACTATGCCGTCCGAGCTCGCTCCAACATAACCTCCTTCTTCAAATGTTTTGGCTATTTCGCGCTCTGAACGAACCGTAAGAACATCTTCTGTATACTCCGCGTATCGAGTATCTTCGATATTGCGTCTGGCAATAGAGACGTTCTGTTGGACAATCCGGACATTGGCACTGGCATCCAAACTTGCGGTGGGTCCGCCCGCGCCAAAGCGATTGGGATTGACATACGAGAGCGACGCGACTTCCACATTGCCAATAGTGACGAATTCGGAAAGCTCACGCACCACGATTTCCACTTCTTCGGAGGAAAGGGCGCTTGTCGCTTCAAAATCAGCTGCTTCGAGGGGAAAATCTACCGTTCGCAGTCGGACGACGCCATCGACATTCGTACCATAAATAGCGCTATCGAAGGAAGTATCCTGCACCGGGTCTTCTTCGGTGAATATAGTCAATGGATCAAAAGGAGGGTACGTGCTACCGGCGGCGTGGCCGGTGACCAGGGACATTTTCATCTGCACGAATGGCCTCATCGCGACCACATCCACATCCCCAGATTTTGTCATGGTGGACACGTCGATACGTCGCCCCTCCGACAAGTTCGTCAGGGCGCGTGTCGGCATCAATCGGTTTGTCTTTTTGAGGGCCGGACCATCGAATTTCATTCCAGCTCGTTCCGAGTCGAGAAGTTCCGGTGTCCTCACCACTTGTTCGCGACTTTCGAGAGCAGTGAATAAAGCCGTTCCCATCAACAAGCTGGAGGTAATACCGGTGAGGACTGTACCACATAGCCATCGAGCCGAGACTTCGCGCCGATCGATAGATGTCGATCGGCGTCCAATCACCAGGGGCGGCTCGATTCCGATCTGAGCGACGATACGTTCAGTTGGTTGCATTCCGATGGCTTCCAGAGTGTTGTCCTAGAGCCCCCAATTCTGCCCTAGTCTCACCTTTTAACCTGCGCGCGGCCGGCGCACCGACGCGGAGCCTGCGATCAAATAGCGATATGGTCCCGCCCAGCATCATCACCGCGCCGCCAAGCCAGATAAGCAAAATCAGCGGCTTCCACCACACGCGCACCACGAGGCCGCCGTCGGGCGTGGTATCGCCAATCGAGACGTAGAGTTGGCTGAAACCCCGCGTCGCAATTCCGGCCTCCGTGGTCGGCATTTGGCGCGCGGTGTAGAGCCTCTTGGACGACATGATTTCACCGAGGACACTACCAGCCTTGTCGACATATGTGAATTGACCGCGCTCTTCGGAGAAGTTCGGTCCCTGATAAGGCGCAATGCCCTTGTAGCTGAGAGTATAGTCCGCGATTGGCAATGTTTCGCCGGGGCGCATGACGACAATCCGTTCGATTTCCAGCGATGTGACGGCGACGATGCCCATCACCGTAACGCCCAATCCGAAGTGTGCCAGGGCCGTTCCGTAAACCGAACGCGGAAGGCCTTTGAAGCGGCTCCAGACGACAGGCGGAGCTAGCGTCCCTACGCCAGATTTCAAAGCAATGTCGGTGAGGGCCCCGAACATCAACCAGAGCGCGAGACCGGCGCCAAAGGTCGCCAACGCACTGGCGCCGTCAATGACGAAAAAGCCCACGAGCGCTGCCAACAAAGCTCCTCCCAAGGCCACGAACAAACGGTGGGAGACGGCATAGAGGTCGCCGCGCTTCCACGCGAGCAGAGGCCCAAACGGAACCACGAGCAGCAGCGGGACCACGAGAGGGACAAAGGTTAGGTTGAAGAAGGGGGCACCAACAGAAATCTTGTCGCCTGTCACCACCTCGATCACCAGCGGATAGAGCGTGCCGATCAGTACCGTTGCGGCTGCTGTTGTCAGAAACAGGTTGTTGAAGACCAGCGCCCCCTCGCGCGAAATCGGATGAAACAGCCCGCCTGGCGTCAATCCAGGCGCGCGCACCGCGAACAGCATGAGTGCACCGCCAATGAACAGTATGAGGATCATCATGATGAAGACCCCGCGTGCGGGATCGCTCGCGAAAGCGTGAACCGACGTCAGCACACCGGATCGGACCAGAAAGGTGCCGAGCAGCGAAAGCGAGAAGGTCAGGATCGAGAGTAGAAGCGTCCAGATTTTCAGCGCCGAACGCTTCTCCATCACAATCGCGGAATGAAGCAAGGCCGTGCCCGCCAACCACGGCAGAAAGGACGCGTTCTCGACGGGGTCCCAGAACCACCAACCTCCCCAACCAAGTTCGTAGTACGCCCAGTAAGAGCCCATCGAGATGCCGCCGGTAAGGAAGATCCATGCTGTGAGCGTCCATGGCCGCACCCAGCGCGCCCAGGCAGCATCGATCTTTCCCTCGATGAGAGCGGCAACTGCGAAACTGAAGCAGACTGAGAAGCCGACATAGCCCAAATAGAGTAGTGGGGGGTGTATCGCGAGGCCGACATCCTGAAGTATCGGGTTGAGATCCCGCCCCTCCATGGGAGCGGGATTCATCCGGATAAACGGGTTCGAGGTCATCAGGATGAAGAGGAGGAACGCTGCCGCCACCAATCCTTGCACCGAAAGAACATTCGACCGGAGCGTCGCCGGCAAATTGCCGCTAAACCAAGCCACCAAAGCCCCGAAGAATGTAAGGATCAGCACCCACAGGAGCATCGATCCTTCATGGTTTCCCCATACGCCGGTGACCTTGAAGAGCATTGGTTTTGCTGAGTGCGAATTCTCCCAAACATTTGCCACCGAGAAATCAGACTGAACGTAGGCAAGCGTCAGTGCGACAAATGACAGCATCGTGAACAGAAAGCACATCATCGCGGTCGGATCCGCGACGGCTGTCAGCCTTGGATCGCCAAACTGTGTTCCAGCAAGCGGCACCGCGAACTGTACGACCGCCAGGGAGAAGGCCAGCACGAGCGCAAAATGCCCAAGTTCAACAATCATCCCGACGCTCCTGCGCCCCATCGGCCAAGCCGCTCGTCTCACCAAGGATGTTCCAACTGAAGAATCTTGATGTCGCAAGCTTCGTGGGAACCGGTAGCGCCTCTAGTTGGGTGAGGTTCAAGACCCCTCCCCAAGATTATCCGCCTACCGCGATCTCCTTTCAGATGGATGGCGAGGGGTGGCCTTTCGCATCAGGCAGGATCTCGACACTTTCGATGCACAGCAGCTACTGATCGCCCTAGGCGGGCGGCTTTCGCGGGCAGTTGTGCTTATGCGGCCGAACCGGGGATTGAATTGCTTATCGCTGCACGTGGTAGCCTACATCTTTGACTGCCTCGTAAATCGCGTTCTGGGACACTTTTCTGGTGTCGAGTTTCACAAGTGCGCTGCTGTCAACCAGCGAAACCTTTACAGCCTCGATGCCCGGCAATCTCCGCACCGCCCTCTCGATAGTGCCGACGCAATTGGAACAATCCATGCCTCCAATCTTGAACTCGATAATTCTTGATGCTGTCATCGACGACTCCTGAATGGCGATGACGTCCAATCTGGGACCTGCAGTTCCTATAGGGTCAATAGCTTCCCCTCAGAAAGTTTGGATTGTTGTATTCGCCGAGATGGCACGCATATCCCCCTGGCCTCTTCCTTCGTTACCTGCTGGGGCGATGAGACCAAACTTGGCCTTTCCGGACCCTCTCTCAGTACGATCCACCCGGATAGCAGATCGGCAGTGACGATCATGAGAATGGCAAGCCGAAACGCCAGGCTACCCCAAACCCTCCCTGTCATACGCCTTCTTCCGCGTGTTCCGGCGGCATCCGCGAGGGTTCCAACCCGCACTGACTACCGGCTTACCGGCCGTCGTAAGAGGTGCGCCGTGTCTTCGGGGTCTAAGCCGCCGCTCGATAGGGATCACGATAAGCGAGCAGTCGCAAGGCGTTGAAGACCACGAGAAGGGTTGAGCCTTCGTGCACCGCAACCGCCGCGCCAATGCTCAATCCGAAAATCGTCGCTGGTACGAGCACGGCGACGATGCCGAGGCTGACGACGACGTTCTGGAGGATGATCGAGCGGGTCTGGCGGCTGAGCCCGACCGCGAAGGGCAGGTGCGACAGATCATCAACCATCAGCGCCACATCGGCCGTCTCCAGCGCCACATCGGAGCCAGCCGCGCCCATTGCGATGCCGACCGTGGCGCTCGCCATCGCCGGTGCGTCGTTGACGCCGTCGCCGACCATGGCGACCTTGCCTTTGGACCGCAGTTTCTTGATTGCCTCCACCTTGTCCTCGGGCATCAGATCGCCCCAAGCCTCGTCGAGTCCGACGTCTTTCGCGATTGCGTCGGCGACCTTCTGATTGTCCCCCGAGATCATGATCATGCGCGTGACGCCGATCTCGTGCAGCTTAGCTAGGGCATCGCGTGCGGCGCCGCGCGGCGTGTCCATCAATCCGATCACACCAAGATCACGATCGCCGCGGCGGACGACCATCGTGGTGCGGCCGCCGTCGCGCAGCCGCGTCACGGCTTCCATCATCGCCCGGCTCAGAGCCGGAACACCCTCGCTTCCGAACATCTCGGCCTTGCCGATCCAGACTGTCTGACCATCGACAGTCGCCGTCACGCCCTTGCCGGTGAGGCTTTTGAGATCGGACGCGGCGGCGGCAACCTTTCCGCTCAACTTTTCCCTGCCGTCGCGCACGATCGCCTCCGCCAGCGGATGGTCGCTCAGGCTCTCCACGGCGATAGCCACCTCCAGCAGTTCCTGCTCGGTGATGCCGTCGGCGGCGACGATATCGGTGATGCGGGGCCTGCCCTCCGTCAACGTCCCGGTCTTGTCGAAGGCAATCGCCGTCAGCGAGCCAAGGTTCTCGAGCGGTCCGCCACCCTTGACCAAGACACCCCCGCGTGCCGCACGAGCGACACCCGACAGGACGGCGCTTGGCGTCGCGATCGCGAGCGCGCAAGGGCTGGCAGCCACCAGCACGGCCATCGCCCGATAGAAGCTGTCGCGGAACGGCTCGTCTATGACGACCCAACCGAACAGCATCAGGATCGCGAGCACCAGGACCGCTGGCACGAAGATTCGCTCGAACTTCTCGGTGAAACGCTGCGTCGGCGACTTCTGCGCTTCTGCTTCGCTCACCATCTTGACGACCTTGGCAAGCGCACTTTCGGTAGATCTTCGCGTCACCTCGATCTCGATCGCACCCGCACCATTGATCGTGCCGGCAAAGACCCGCGAAGCGCCGTCAACGGAATCAGGCCGCGCACGAGCCGCTGCGACATCGGCAACCGGACGCTTGTCGACCGGGATACTCTCCCCTGTCACTGGCGCCTGATTGACGCTGGTCGTACCCTTGCTAAGGAAGCCGTCGGCGGGAAGACGCTCATTCGGGCGAACAACGACGATGTCGCCGACCACGAGCTCCTCAACCGGAATTTCTGCCGTCTCGCCCTCGCGCCTGACGGTCGCGACCGATGGAGCAAGCTCCGCCAGAGCCTCGATGGCACGCTTGGCGCGGCCCATGGCGTAGTGTTCAAGCGCATGGCCCAGGCTGAACAGGAAAAGCAGCAGAGCGCCTTCTGCGAACGCGCCGAGCGCTGCCGCGCCAGCAGCCGCGACCAGCATCAACGTGTCGATCTCAAATCGCTTGAGGCGGAGATTGTCGATAGCCTCGCGCAAGGTGAAGAAGCCGCCGAAGAAGTAGGCCGCGATGTAGCAGGCGGTGGGGAGCCACCCTGGCGCGCCTGACACCAACTTCTCGATCGCGTAACCGATCCCCAACAGCGCACCGCATGTGAGCGCAAAGATCAGTTCCGTGTTGGGCCCGAGGAATTCACCGTGCGAATGATCGTGGCCATCACCTTCGGAGTGTCGCTCCCCAGGCCCATGATCATGGCCGGCATGCGCATCCTGTTTTCCCGCCAACGCCGGCGAGGCGTCGCCCACCCGCTTGACGCCCAAGTCGCGCATCGAAGACGCGATACTGTCTTCAGAGATCGTGCTGCGATCGAATTCGATATGCACAAGGCCGGCAGCACTCGCCTCGGCTTCGAGTATTCCGTCTAAAGACCGCAGCTTTGCAGCGACGGTGCGGGCCCGACGTTCGTGACCGATCCCGGAGACATTCCAGGTCAGATGCCCGAAGCGAGCTGAAATCTGCGCTCCGGCCGTCCGAGCGATCTCGCGGATCCGGGCCAGCGGCAGGATCTCCGGGTCGTAATGGAGGCATAGTTTCGCAGGCTCCGCGCCTGCACCTGCCACAATGTGGACTCTCTCGACACCCGTTCGAACCTCAAGGTCATCAGTCAGACGCTTGACGCAAGCATCTGCAACGTCGTCGATCTCAGGGAGCAGGACCGGAATGTCCAGACGAAGCTTGCTTGTCATCTAGAAATGCTCCCATGTAAAATATTCCGTGTCCGGCCAGTCGATGACATCCCCAGACAGTTCAGTAGTCGTAGCTTCGCCCCGAACACTGAAACCTGCTTGTAGAGGGGCCTTTGCGTAGCCCAACCAATACTGAAGATTGCGAGAGTGTCGAACGCTTATTTGCTCCGGTCGCGACCTCGCGGCGCCTCTTCAGGTTTCCGCTTTCGCGCTTTCGCCGGTTTTACATAGATTTCCAGCCTGTGGCTGATGATCTCAAAACCGTGCTCCTGCGCAATTTGTTGCTGAAGCTGCTCAATCTGATCAGAACGAAACTCGACCACCCGGCCTGACTCGACATCGATGAAATGGTCATGGTGTTCAGCGTCGGCGCGCTCGAAGCGAGCAGGCCCACTGCCGAAAATGTGCCTCTCAAGGATTCCTTTCTCCTCGAGAAGGCTGAGTGTTCGGTATATCGTTGAAAGCGCTATCCGTGGATCGACTTTCGTCGCACGCCGATGAAGTTCCAAAGCGTCGGGATGGTCCATCGCTTGCTGAAGAACCTCGACGATCACGCGCCGCTGGCCTGTCAAGCGAAGACCGCATTCTTTGCAGATCTTGACGATATCAATTGGATCGATCTGCATCGCAATCAGCCAATCCTGCCGGATATCATTCTATACACCAGCTCCCAAACCCCTCATTTCCCCGACCCGTGATGTCGATCGCTCCAAAATAGCACAAGTTCAGACTCATCCGCCAATGCATGGCCTGATCGACGCTGAGGCTCCCTCATATGGTTGGGATCGTCGCCCTCGCCGATCAAAAGGCGCCTAGCGGGTCGAACGGGCTACCCTCAGCGACCATGAATGCGTCGTACATCGACACTTCTGCATGTCCTTTTGTCGCATCGAAACAAGAATGCCGGCGCTTGAACCTCAAGCAACCTGAGATGTTACCGACGAGGGGAAACGTAGGCCATCTGACCGTCGAGAGGGAAGTAGATGTCGCGATCGCCGTCAGCGTATAGCCCCAAAACGCGCCTCGGACGATGGATCGATGCGCGGATGCCGCTTCCCCGGTTGGTCCACGATTCCTTTGTCTCCTATCCAGTTCCCCGCAATCTCAATTATCTCTACACATTTGGCGGCATTCTGACGCTGATGCTCGGCCTTCAGATTCTCACTGGAGTCGTGCTGGCCATGCACTACAGCACGAATACGGCCACCGCATTCAACTCCGTTGAAAAGATCATGCGCGACGTGAATTCGGGGTGGCTGCTCCGGTATCTCCATTCAAATGGCGCATCGTTCTTCTTTATCGCAGTATACATCCACATATTCCGGGGGCTATACTACGGATCATATAAAGCCCCACGCGAGCTTCTCTGGATATTGGGCTGCATCATATACCTGCTGATGATGGCGGCGGCGTTCATGGGGTACGTGCTTCCATGGGGCCAAATGAGTTTCTGGGGCGCGACCGTTATCACCGGCTTCTTCACGGCGATACCACTTGTGGGGGAGTGGATACAGCAGCTCCTTCTCGGCGGTTTCGCCGTCGACAATCCGACACTGAACCGATTTTTCGCACTGCATTATCTGCTTCCATTTATGATTGCAGGTGTTGTTGTGCTTCATGTCTGGGCATTGCACGTCACGGGTCAAACCAACCCGACAGGCATCGAAGTCAAGCACGAGACAGACACCCTGCCATTTACACCATACGCAACCGTGAAGGACGCATTTGGAGCCATAGTGTTTCTACTCGTGTTTGCATATTTCGTCTTTTACATACCGAACTACTTAGGCCACCCAGACAACTACGTTGAGGCCGACTCTCTGAAGACGCCGGCGAAGATCGTCCCGGAATGGTACTTTCTTCCATTCTATGCGATCCTCCGCGCCGTGACGTTCAACATCGGACCGATCGACTCGAAGCTAGGGGGTGTCCTGGCAATGTTTGGAGCGATCGCGGTGCTCTTCTTCGTGCCGTGGCTCGATACATCGAAAGTGCGATCCGCAGTGTATCGCCCGTGGTATAAAGTGTTCTTTTGGTTGTTTGCGGCAAACGCCCTTTTCTTGGGATGGCTCGGGGCCAAACCGGCGGATGGCATATATGTCGTGTTGATGCAGATCTCGACGGTCATTTATTTCGCGTTCTTTCTGGTGGTGATGCCTGTGCTGGGCTTGGTCGAGACGCCTCGAAGGTTGCCCAACTCGATAACCGAAGCGGTTTTGTCCTCAGCTACGCGGAAGCGTGGCAGCGCTTCCACGCAGGGTGGGAACGCAAGCCCGCAGAACAATGAGCATATCGTTTGAACAGGCCATAGGAGCTCTACCGTGACGGACTTCCGCGAAATCGTTGTCGATGCATGTCCACGGAGTAACCTTACCGGGACCCTCGAATTCTGCCGTGAGCTGGCCAAGGCGTTCGACGCAAGAATCTCCGTCGCTTCCTACGCATGGCCGAAAACGTCGATGAAGGACGTCTTGGCTCCGAACGTTTTCTGGGCCGAAGAGCAGACCAGATTGATGGAGCGCGCACTGGCATCCAGTCGGAGCATGGTCGACAAGGTCTTTGGCGCCGATTCTGAGCAGGTCCACTGGTGTTCGGGAATTGGCGAACCCACCGCTGCAATGCAGGCACACCTCCTGACCGCAGACTTGCTGATCACGGATTCATCCGATGAAGACGAAAGCGTGTTGCCGAACCCGGCTCACGTCGCCCTTGGTTCCGGCGTGCCCGTGCTGCGCCTGGGGCGCTCGGTTGCGAACGCTCGCTTCCCCCGCATTCTGGTCGCTTGGAAGGACACCGCGCAAGCCCGACGCGCGGTTCATGATGCCCTCCCTCTGCTTGTCCGCGCCGAAAGTGTTTCTGTCGTCGGGGTCGGCGATGAGGTTTCGAGCGAACGGCTCGACGCCGTTGCGACGCACTTGCGTTCCCATGGCGCAAAAGCGCAATATTTGCACCTTCCCAACACCGCCGGAGATGCGTGCTCGAGCTTGCTTGAGCAGGCCGGTCGGGAGAGATCGGACCTGATTGTGACTGGCGTCTTCGGACGCAATTCACTCGCCGAACGCGTCTTTGGGGGCGTAACCACGGAAATGCTGAGGAGCACCGAAATCTGCTGGTTCATGTCTCACTGACTTTGAGTTCAGCGTTTGCATATGATCAATGACCATCAAGGCGGCACGAGCTATCGAACAAGCGCTCGATCCGGATCGTTGTGCGCAACGGCATCATCCAGCAGGTTGCCCGGGCCTAGAGCGGAAAGAATCTGCAATCAAAATTGCCGCTCCAAGGACAATCGCGATATCAGCGGTATTGAATGTCGGCCAATGCCAGGCGCCTAAATGCAGGTCGATGAAATCAGTAACCGCGCCTTGTCGCATTCGGTCGTAGATATTCCCGCTCGCACCTCCCGCTATCAGTCCCAGCGCGATGGTATGGCCGTTCGTCTTTGCATAAAGCATCCAAATAAACAGAAATCCGACAACGACCGATGTCAGGAATGACAGCGAAGAAGGAGCGCTGGAAAAATAGCCGGACAGGATTCCGAAGCTGATCCCTGTATTGTAAGAAAGCACAATATTGAGAAATGCGTTTATATAAATTTCTCTTGGCGGGCTCATGATAATCTCGACGATTACAAACTTGGACATTTGATCGATCGAGAACGCCAAAGCCACGCAGGCGAGACCGATGAGAACTCGAGTTGAATTTGCGGATCGCTTCACCGTCATCCTCCGTCACGTTCGGGGATGAGAGTTTCGTCGCTCTAGCGGCTTGAGCTTCAATCGCCGGCAGGCAGCTTCCTGTGGAAAGCCGGGGGCGTGGATCGGCACTTCACGAAGTCGTGCCTCGCGCGCGATGGACGCCGACCTTACGAGCCGTTAAGGGTTTGGTAATATCGGTTAAAGTCGACGGGAGATTGGGGAGTGACCGCCCAAAAGTCGATCGCTGCTTTGTGTGCGGTAGCCGCTTTGACGTTGGGCGCCGGTGGTGCATGGGCCCATCCATCTGCGATGATGACAGGAAGCCTGACATCGCAACCGATTGGACACTATGAGTTCTGCAAGCGTAACGCTTCAGAATGCTCAATTCGCTCTCGCGACGTGACGCCACTGAAAATGTCGATGGATCTCCTCGGGCGTCTGGAGAAACTCACGGTGACCGTGAATCAGGCCATAAAGCCGAAAAGCGACCTCGATCTATATGGCAAGGAAGAATTCTGGACCTATCCCGTAGATGCGGGCGACTGCGAGGACTATGCGCTGGCGAAGCGCCGCGTTCTGATGGAAGACGGCATCTCAGCATCGAACCTGCTCCTGACTGTGTTGCGACGCCCGAACGGCGACGGGCATGCGGTGCTGACCGTTCGAACCGACGGAGGGGACATTGTTCTCGATAATCTCACGGACACGGTTTTGAACTGGGATGAAACCGGATACACCTACCTAAAGCGACAAGCGATTGATCATACCGGTCGATGGGTTTCGATACGAGACGGGGACACGCCGCTTGTCAGCTCCGTTCACTAGTGGCCACAGAAACTCCTGCGTTTTGCCGTGATCCTCGTGGGGCGACCGCCCCGGCGACAATGAGCAGCGCTATGGACACCACGGCAGGAATGTTTCCAGCCCGGCGGAACAATGTCTCAGTAAGCGCGGGGCCGGGCAATGATCCATCGATGACCCCGCTGACGTTCAGGGGAAGCATCTCCGTCACCCGACCATAGCTGTCGACGATCGCGCTGACACCGGTGTTGGCCGCCCGGATGAGCGGCAGACCCGCCTCAAGCGCTCTCGCTCGCGCAGCAAGGAAATGCTGGTAGGGTCCCGCGGAAATGCCGAACCATGCGTCATTCGTGACGTTCAGGATCCACCCTGCTTCGTCGTCGCCCGAACGCGGAAATATTGCCTCATAGCAGATCAAGACCCTCGCGGCTGGCAATCCGACAAGCTGGATCGGTGCGCTGCTCTCACCCGGAACGTAGTCGATATCGCCGACAGTCATTTTCGTGACGCGGAGAACCCTCTTGAAAGGGGTGAACTCACCGAAGGGCACCAATCGCCTCTTGTCGTAGTCCGCGACGACAGCCCCCTTCTCATCGAGTACGAGAACGCTGTTCAGCAGGGCAGGATCATCAGCGCGCCGCTCAGGAGCCTCCCTGACCGCCCCGAAGAGAAGCATGCCCCCGGTCGGTACGCTGGCGGTGAGGGCTGGCGGGATGTTACGGCCAGCTTCAAACAGGACGGGATACGACGTCTCGGGCCAGACTACGTAGCGTGGCCGATCGCTTTCACCAGACGTGCTGAGCGCCAGAAGTTGGTCGAGTATTGCGTTCGCTTGGCCGGCCGCCCACTTCTGGTTTTGCGGGATGTTCGGCTGTACGATCCGCACGCGCGGTCCATTTTCCCCGATGTCGGTCGCGGCCAGGCGCAGCGCCCCGCCAGTCCATAGAGCGGCGAAAGCGATCGTTGGCACCAGGATCAGAAGGAGTGCCGCGGAACGACGGCCCAGCTTGTACTTCTCGGTGATCAGGAGCGGCAAAATCGCCAGGAGAACTGTCAGAAGCCCGAGGCCATAGATGCCCGTGACCGAAATGGCCTGAAGAACTTCATCGCTGAATCCCCAAGCGTATCCAATGAGATTCCAAGGGAACCCCGTCAGTATGGCGCCGCGGGCCATCTCCGCGATGGACCACGTGGCCGGGAGGACAAAGAATGTACCTGGTCCCGATCCGCCGAGATAGCGAGCAGTCATAGCCGCGGATGCAGGAAACAAAGCCAGCAACGTCGAAAGAGCGGTCACCGCGGGCCAGGCCAGCATTCCAAATTGTTCGGCTTCGACCGCGAAGCTCTCGGTGATCCAGCTCAGGCCAACGATGAATTGACCCAGGCCGAAGGCCCATCCTGCAACGAATGCAGCCAGGACGCTTGGGCTGTGGCGTGTCAGAAAGGCGAACGCGGCAAGACCCAAATATGCGAGAGGAAAGACGAAATAGGGTGCGAACCCCAGACCGCTCAGGCCGCCCATCGTGACTGCAATGGGGACGCAGTAACGATAGCGCCACTTGATCCGCGAAATCGGATCGGTTCCAGTTCGTCGTGGATGGTGCCACACCGGCCTAACCGATGTAGCCTAGGCCCGGAAAGCGCTCGAGCAGCCAGAATGCGATCAACGAGAGACGGCCTGTCATCATCAACATTCCCATAGCGATCATGATGCCGCCGGCAAGCACGTTGAGGATATGGCCGGCATATCGCATGCGCTTGAACCCGGCCGCGACGCTGCTGAAGGCGACCGCAACTATCAGAAAGGGGATTCCTAGCCCGACGCTATAGGCTGCGAGGAGAACTGCACCGCTTCCGGCAGATACCGCCGCAAGGGTAAGGATCGAGCCGAGCACCGGGCCAATGCACGGCGTCCATCCAAACGCGAATGTAAGTCCAAGCGTATAGGCCCCGACTGGGCCCGATATCGTCTGCGGCCCCGGCAGTCTGAAATCTCTAAGGAGCGCCGGTATCTTGATCAGTCCTGTCATCACAAGGCCGAAACAGATGAGCAGCGCCCCACCAAGGAGATTTGCCTCGACACTGTACCGCAGGAGAATGCCGCCGAACGCCTGCGCGCCAAGCCCAAGCATCACGAAGACGGTGGAGAACCCGGCTATGAAAAAAAGCGCTGACCAGACGACCTTGATGCGATCGGCGAGCCGCTTGGACGCAGGATCGACGCCGCTGGATACGAACGAAAGATAGCCCGGCACGAGCGGGAGAACGCATGGTGAAACGAATGATATGGCACCCGCCAAAATGGCTGTGAGAAGTCCGATGGCTGAGACATCGATCGCCAAGGCTGTCGTCCTTCCCCTGTCGACTACAATTCCGGGTTCACCCCGTTTGCATATCGGTCTAAATGCTCAAGCGACATGAGGTTCAATGGAAGCCCGGAGAAGCCTGCCGTGACATTGCGACGCGCAGTCGCAGTAGTGTTAACGTTCCATCAAGGTTAACAATCGATTCTCCTTCTGCGTGGGGCATCCGGAGAATGAGATATTGCGGTCCAAACCGAAAGCCGCTTTCGAGCGACGATCATCGAACCGCCATCAGCGTGTCCTCGCGCTTCTCGGCGCGAGTTGGTTCGTGTTCGGCTTCGCATCGCCCACGGGGATCCAGGGCACCAAATCCGAGTTGGGAATCGCTCCCGGGCCGGATCGCTGGGCGGTATATGTCGAGCAGGCCGACAACTGCTCTCACCTGAAGGAACTCCGGCTGCCCGGTGCCGCCATTCCTGGCGATGACGAAAACCTGGATCTGGTGCTCGGCGGTCAACGGGTCAATTTGCGGGCGGATCGAGAGGTTTCTTTCACGCCCCAGCGGGTGGTTGAAGAAGCGAAGAAACCACGTCTGGTCAGCGTAGCGTATCGGAAAGACTTGGAGCCCCCTGTTGGAGAGCAGGCGTTGGCTTCGCGGCTACTTTCGTCGGGGACCGACGCGTCATACTTTCTGCGGGGCTTTTCAAAGCAGGCAGATCCCGAAATGGTGGCGGGCCTGTCTACGTTTCATAGCCCAGCAGACGACCGTCTGGCCGGTGTACCGGCGGCGCTCGCCGATCTGGTCAATAACGATGGCGCCGACATCCTGGCCACGGCCTACGCCCCAAAGGATGAATTCCATGCGTCTTCCGATGCCTTCGTGGCTTTGCTCGGCGCCGACAAGGCCGCCGGTCGCTTCGTTCCGCCTACGACGGAAGGTGACCACGATTGGATGAAGCAGCCTCTACCGGGATCCGTCTTTTCGACAGCCGAGCAAAAGTGCCTTGCTACCGCAATTTATTTCGAGGCACGGGGCGAAGAGGTGAGGGGGCAGGCCGCGGTCGCGCAGGTCATTCTCAATCGGGTGCGCAATCCTGCTTATCCGGCAAGTGTCTGCAAGGTCGTGTATCAAAATGAGAACTGGACAAATAGATGCCAGTTCTCGTTCGCATGCGACGGAATTCCAGATGACATCGTTGATCGGCGCGCTTATCTTCTCGCCAAGGAGGTCGCCATGGCCGTGACGGGGGGCAAGATATTCCTGCCTGAAGTGGCGTCCTCGACGCACTATAATGCAACCTATGTCAGTCCGCGCTGGGCACGCTCCATGGAGCGCATGACCCAAATCGGATCGCACATCTTTTACCGCACCTTTGCTGGTGGCTGGAGTTAATTCATTGTTGAAGCAGATACACGGAAGATCACCCGTAGAAAAAAAACGAACATTCATTACCTGGATGCTGGCACCAGCATGGCTTGCATTACTGGTCGCGACCCAGCCGGAAGGATTTGAGACCCTGGGTTACAGTCTGATAGAGTTTTTGGGGTTCTTCCTGGTATTTGGCGCAGTTCTCGGAAGACTTTGGTGCACCCTGTATATCGGGGGGCGTAAGGATGCGGAACTGTGCCAGAGGGGGCCGTATTCGCTAAGTCGGAATCCACTATATTTCTTCTCGTTTCTCGGGCTCGTGGGCGTATGCCTTGCTGCTCAGAACATATTGTTAATGATTATTAGCGCATCGGCATTCATTCTTTACTATCGATCAGTAATCTTAAATGAAGAGAGGCGCCTCCTTTCGCTCTTTGGGGCTGATTATGTGCTCTATATGGCCCGGGTCCCTCGGTTCTTTCCCAGATTGGATTATCCAGACGGTGAAGATACTGTGATTGTGAACGCTTCTGCATTCATCCGATCGCTGAGGGATGTCGCGTGGTTCCTCGTCGCAATTGTCGGCATTGAAGTGATTGAAGAATTGCGCCAAGCGGCAGTGATCTCTGGCTGGCAACTCCCATTGTAGGCTGGCCCGCTCCGTGTGGTGCTGCGTCGACGGCGTCACGCGAAGCCAGGCCGGATGCAAATGAGTATTAAGTGTTCATCTTGCTGACTGATCTGCCTCGCGCTCCTATCTCCCGGCCAATCAGGCAGTAGTCGCGGCGAACGCGCGGGCCGTGTCAACAGGCTTGCGTATATGCGCAAGTTGCGGTCAGCCGGATCAATGGCCCGACAAGATTGTGGCGCCACTGCCCCATGCGGACGAGCATGGGTTGGCGCCCCCGTAGATGTCCGTCGGGGTCGTTGTCCCATGTCGCTCTTCGTCAATGCCATGCTCGCCCTGAGCATGTCGATCGAGGCCTTTACAGTCTCTGTCGGAGAAGGAACCGCCATCGGTTCACCGCCCCTGAGCGATGCGTTACGGACAGGTTCGATCTTCGGCATTATCGAGGCGACAACGCCCATTCTCGGTTGGATCGCCGGCGTTGCAGCCAGCCGCTTTGTACAGACTGTCGAACATTGGATTGCCTTCGCCCTCCTCGCGGGGAGGTCTCGCACTTTGCGGCCTGGGGACGATGATCCTGCTCGAACCCTCTCACCGATGTGAAAAGACACTTGAAATCGTGGCAGCGCAACAGCTTAGCGGCGGCGCCTTCCAAAAGGGAGCTGCGACATTTGAGCTCTTGAACCTCAACCTGCTCGAGGTCCTACCTTTCCTTTGGCGCGGTGCGTCGGTGCACTCAAATAGGTTGGATATCGCGATGTCAGGTACACTTCTAAACTCGCTAGGACCAGGCGACAAAGCCCCCGGGGTTCTTTGTCCACATTGCAGGATCGACCTCGTCATGAGCGAGCGTCAGGGTATCGAAATCGACTACTGCCCGAAATGTCGCGGCGTGTGGCTGGATCGCGGCGAACTCGACAAGATAATCGAACGGAGCGCGGCGGAAGAGGCCCAGTACGCCCAGGGACAAGCCGGTCGCGGCCGTGCGCAAGCGTCCTCACGCAACACATCGAATGACTGCCGTGAAGATCACCGCCGCGACTATAGCAACCATGATCGTCATGGCGGACACCATGGTCGAAGGCACGGTTCTTTCCTCGGCCGATTGTTCGACTGACACCCCGCCAGGAGCGGAATCATGAAAGCTGCGCGCATTGGTCGGCTAGGATGGTACGCGATTGCCGTGTTGATAACGGCCTCGCCGGCCTATGCCCAATCGATCGATCGCGCGGAGGTCGAGAAGATCGTCCGCGAATACATCATGCAAAACCCGGAGATCATCGAGGAAGCACTTACGGAGCTTGAGAAGCGGAACCAAGCAGTTCAGGCCGAGGCCAGGTCACAAGCGATATTGGCCGAGACTGATGCGTTGCTCCGATCGAGCGACGATGTGATCTTGGGAAACCCGGACGGGAATGCTACGCTCGTCGAATTCTTTGACTTCAACTGCGGCTATTGCAAGCGGGCGGCGCCTGACGTCAAGGCGCTTGTCGCCGAGGATCCCAAGCTGCGGATCGTCTTGAAGGATTTTCCCATTCTTGGACCGGGTTCGGTCGAGGCCGCGAAAGTGGCTCTGGCCGTGAAGCGCGTTGCCGGCGCCGCCGCCGCGCGTGATTTCCATGTCAGATTGATCGGAATGCAGGGACAGATAAACGCTAGCCGGGCCCTGGCCCTGACCGAAGAGATGGGACTCGACCGCAAGAAGCTGTCGGAAGAAATGGCTACTCCGGCGGTCGAGGCCGTCATCGTGGCAAACCTCGCGCTGGCGCAGCGGCTCGGCCTGACAGGAACGCCCTCGTTCGTCGTCGGAGATCAAATCATCGAGGGCGCCGTTGGAAAGGGACCGCTTGCCGATGCAATCGAAGCGGTCCGCCAGAAATGAGCTCTCCGAAGACGAATCCTCTGCCTCTTTGCACGGCAACCCTGTCATCCGATTTCGGTACCGTCTATTGAAGCACCTCGCCAACCCAGCCTCACTGTCGCACCCGACGATCAGCAGCCACCCGCGCGCCATGCCATGTCGCTTGGCAAGAATGGTTGGCGCGAGATGTCTCAAATGCCGCAGCGTTTGACATTCCTACGCCAATGGCTCGCCCATCCCCTGAGGGTAGGGTCGGTGCTCCCCTCAGGAACGTCTCTGGCCCACTTGATGACAAAGGCAATCGACCGCAACACGGAGTCAGTTCTCGAACTTGGACCCGGCACCGGCGTCTTCACCGAGGCTCTCGTAAAACGTGGCTTGGTGCCGGAACAGCTGACGCTGGTCGAACTGGACGAGAGATTTGCTTACTTGCTCACGCGCCGGTTTCCGGGCGCTCGAATTGTCCAGGGCAGTGCGGCTCGCTTATCAGGGGCGGGCATCGGGAGCGATGTCGCATACGGTGCGGTTATCAGCGGGTTGCCGCTCCTTTCGATGCCCTCGCGCACGGTATTTCGCATTGTTGAGGGCGTGGCGCGCAGACTCGGGCCCAGCGGCAATCTCTATCAATTCACCTATGGCGCTCGGTGCCCGGTTGCGCACGCCATACTTGAGAGGCTGGGCCTGGAGGCGCATTTGCTCGGGACCGTCATATGGAACCTGCCGCCGGCGTCGGTCTATCGGATTTCACGTACTCGGGTTGATCCGAAGGTGACATCAGCGTCCGAACCGCATGTGACGTCAGACGCCCATACAGCTCTCATCCATAAGCAAAACCCGACCGTGATGTGTTGGGAAGGGGAACGGGTTTCCCGTCAATAGAAAGAGCAAGGAGTTCGATATGTTCACGAGACGCGAGATGCTGGCCGGCACAACGGCATTTGCAGTCCTCGCGGCACTGCCCGCGCGAGCACAGACCGGTGTCAACCATAAAGTCCAGATGCTGAACAAAGGGAAGAAGGGCGCAATGGTTTACGAGCCGGACTTCGTGGCTGCTTCCCCCGGCGATACCATAACCTTCTTTCCAACCGACAAGTCCCACAACGCCGAGAGCATAAAAGGGATGCTGCCGGAAAATGCGCTCCCGTTCAAAGGCAAGCTGAATGAACAGATCACCATCACCATCGAGAAGGAGGGCGTCTATGGCGTAAAATGTGTCCCGCACTACGGAATGGGGATGGTGATGCTTATCGCCGTAGGGACGCCAAGCAACCTGGATGAAGCCGGGGCAGTCAAGCATCCGCCAAAAGCAAAAAAGCGGTTCGACGAGCTGCTTTCTGAAGTTCCCGCGGCTTGATCCATTCCGGATTGCGCCAGTAACTGTGGATGGCAGCGTACGAACACCCGGTGACGAAATTGCATGCTGCCATCTCTGGGAAGAAAAGCGTCGAAACCCCTTGAATACGATGTTTCGACGCTTGACGACTATGGCTTCGCTCTGTCCGACAGCAATCGCTGGACAACAATCTCGCCGTCTGGTCCCGCACCCATGATGAGCGCCGATGCTCGATTGCTTTGCCAAGGCCGGCCGACAAAGTAGATGCCTTTCACCGGCGAGATACCGGCTTCGTGCAGGAATGCTCCGTCATGCGCCTTGGCGCCTTCGATATCGAGCCATGTTGTGTCGTCCCGATAGCCGACCGCCCATATGACCGTCCGGATGTCCGCCGACGTACCGTCGGCAAACCGGGCCACTTGACCGCTTGCTTCAGTAAGGCGTGGCAGCACGCGGATGCCTCGCTTGGCCAGGCTTTCGATGCTCCGGTCACGATCAGGAAACGCATCGGATTGTCTAAGCTTTCTGCCAATCCGCGACTCCGCGGGGGCTCTCAGTACGCCAAACAGGTTGAGCCACCACCAGATGGACTTGCCAAGCACTCGCTCGGGAAAGAGCTTGCGAGGCTTGCTCGTCGCCAGCATGACGGACTGCCTTTGTCGCGCTTCCACAGCGATATCCCGGCCGCTTGCTCCATCTCCGACCACCAGGACCGGACCGTCAGGCAGCTGGTTCGGATTGCGGTAGGTTTCGGTGGTCAGCTGGAGCACCTCGTGTCCGAACTGCGCGGCCACCTTCGGCACAAGCGCGACCTGGAATGCTCCGGTCGCGACGATCACCTCGCTGGCGTTGATACGCGACCCGTCATCCAATGCAGCTTCAAAACCGTCGTCTCCAGCCTTCGAGAGGCGGGTCAGACGTAGACCAAGCCGGATCGGCAGTCGGAAGCGTGTAGCATATGCTTCAAGATAGTCGGCGAACTCGTCGCGGCTCGCATAAAGTTCCCGGTTTCCCGCCAGGTCCAGTCCCGGTAGGGCGCTGAACTGACGTGGCGTGAACAAAGTGAGCGAGTCGTACCGGACACGCCAGTTGTCGCCCACCCGCCGATGGCTGTCGACGATGGTGAACTGCAGACCAGCCTCCTTGAGATAGTACCCGGTCGCGAGACCGGCCTGGCCGGCCCCAACGACAAGGACGCGCTTTTCCATCACACCACGACGACTCTGGCTCCTACGGGCACACGCTCATAAAGATCCTCGACATGCTCGTTCACCATCCTGATGCAGCCATTGGAAACAGACTTGCCGATGGTCCAGGGCTCCGTCGTTCCGTGGATACGGTACAGTGTGTCGTGATTATTCCGGTAAAGGTAGAGAGCTCGGGATCCCAACGGGTTGTTGGGTCCGCCGGGGACACCGCTTGCGTAGCGGGCATATTTCCCCGGATCTCGGCGGATCATGTTGTCCGTCGGGCGCCAGGGCGGCCATTTTGCCTTCCTGCCGATCACGGCCGAGCCGGTAAAGGCAAGTCCCGCCTTGCCGACACCGATGCCGTATCGTCGGGCAGAGCCTGCACCACCGACAAGGTACAGATATTTCTCGCGTGGAACCACCACGATCGTTCCTGCCGGGTAGTCATATGGCGATCTTACGTTCTGTGGCAGGAAGCGTTCTTCCAGCACGAACTTGCGCCTTGCGGTGTGTGCAAGGGCCTGACCGGGCACCGCGAGCAGCGCGAACATCCCGAGGACGAGCATTCGCCTGTCAATCCGTCCCAACGAACCATCATCAATTCTTTTCGGCTCAGTGTTCATGACCGTCCTCACCCTGGGGAGGAGCGACGTCGGGAACGAGCTTTTCTATCTTCGCACCTTCCTTGAGTTCAGCAATGATCCGCCTCTCCTCGGCGGCTTTCAGAGCTTGTCGTATCTGCGGCGCCACGGATTCGAAGGACGGGGCAGGACGATTTCGGGTTTCCTCGAGCAGAACGACATGAAATCCGAAGGCGCTTGCAACCGGCGTCTGCGTGTATTCACCAGGCTGTAGAGTCGCGGCCGCCGCATCGATCTCCGGCAAGACCTGGCCTTCCGCCACAAAGCCGAGGTCTCCGCCCTTGACCCTGGAGACTTCGTCGGCCGAGCGCTCCTGCGCCAGCTCCACGAACGCCTTTCCCCCCTTCAGCGCCTCAATGACCTCGACGGCATCGCCCTCGCTGCCAAGCAAGATATGGCGAAGCCGACGCTCGGTAACCGGCGGAATCCTTGCCGCCTGTTCGTCATAGGTAGCCCTGACGACGCTGTCGGTCACCGCTTCTTCCACCTGTTGTTCCAGGAAAAGGGTGCGCAGCGTCTGATCTTCCAGAAACGCCAGCTGCCTCTTGTAGGCGTCCTGCCCGGTAACGTTTGCCGCACGGGCAGCGGCTGACACGATCTTCATGTCGATCAGTGCGTCGACCAGGATGGAACGCCTCGCATCAGGCGGCATCTGGGCGAGCTGCGGCCCGTACATCTGCTCGGCGAGGGCAAGGTCGTCTGCCGTGATATCCTGGCCATTCACACGACCGACGACATCTGTGTCCTGAGCCAGAGCCGAAGATCCGAGCGGAAAAGACAGCGTCAGGATCATCGCGCCGACGAGAAGGCCGGCATTGCTCCGTCTCCGGTTCCCGATCGTGCTATTCATCGGAGCCTCCTTGCTGTTTCGCGGCGGTAACGAGCGGATCGATAATCTCGCTGAACCGCTCGATGCTCAGTGCGCCTTTTTGCATCTGGCCATTGATGAAGAAGGTCGGCGTCGAGTCCACTCCAAACGACTTGCCTGCCTCGGCAACGGCAGAGACCTGATCCAGCAACTCCTGGTCCTTGAGGCATTTCTCGAAATCGGCGGTGCTCATCCCCGTCATGCCCATCACTGACTTGAGCGCCTCGGTCCCGTCGGCAACCCGTGCCCAGTTGTCCTGCGTGCGGTAAAGCAGATCGATGGTGGGATACCATTTGTCATCGCCCATGCACCGCGCCAACATGAATCCGGCCGAGGACCGCGGATCGAACGGAAACTCCCGCATGATGAAGCGGACCTGACCCGTATCGACATATTTTTTCTTGAGCTCGGGCCACACATTTACATGGAAGGTGCGGCAATGGGGGCAGGTCAGAGACGCGTATTCGATGATCGTTACCGGCGCGTCCTCAGGCCCGAAGCTCTTTTCCGGCAGTGGCCCTGGGGCCAGCAGCGCGTCGGTTGACGGTTGCGCTAACAGGAGGGCGGGATAAGTCGCGACCATCCCGGTCGCAGCCATGCCAAAAATCAGATTGCGGCGTTTCATTTCAGGTCCTTTCGTGAGGACGGTTTTATGCAAGCTCTAGCCCCTTGAGAGGCAAGGGGGCTCTCGCTAGAAAAGTGCACTTGTTTGGGCTCGAACGATGATGGGGGCCGGCGTTGCGACGCGGTCGTACAAGTCGATGATGTCCTGATTCATCAACCGGACGCAGCCGCTCGAAACCGCCTTGCCGATGGTCCAGAATTCGGGCGTTCCGTGAAGACGGTAAAGTGTGTCTTCGCCATTCTGGAATATGTACAGCGCTCGCGCGCCAAGCGGATTGTTGAGGCCAGGCGGTTGACCGCCGTTTTCCGCGCTCCACTTTTCCAGTTCCGGCTGGCGTGCAATCATCTCGGCGGGAGGTGTCCATTTCGGCCACCGCTGCTTCCACTGGATCACGCCGTCACCCGACCATTCGAACCCCTGACGGCCGAGGCCAACGCCGTAGCGCATCGCCTTGCCACCCGGCCGGACGAGATAGAGAAAGAAATTTCTCGTATCCACGACGATTGTGCCGGGGCGCTCACCGGTGGGGTCGTCGACCAGCTGCCTGTAGAAGCGCTTGTTGACCTTGGACAGGTCAACGGCCGGGATCGGGAAATCTTCTTCCGGCATGGCGCGATACATGGAAAGGTAGGATCGATCTTCCGCAGGTTTGATCTGCACCGGCTCTGCCGGCTCGTTGCCGGTGGTCGAGCAGGCAGGCAGGACGAACCCACCGGCTGCCGCCGCGCCGAGCCTGAGAAACTGCCGCCGGGAAAACTGTACGCGTAGTTGTGTCTGGGTCACTTGTTGTGCTCGCAATAATATCATCAGGGTCGAGCGCCTGCCGTGCAGACGCTGCTCATATGAAGCAACGACCCATCGAGCACACCACGCCGGCGGAACTGCCGGATGGTGCGACGGCGATCGTTTTCGCCTCTTCGTGAGTCTATCGGGGAGGGGGGACGACCAGGGCAACAATCCCGGGAGGAACAGTGCCGGCAGATCTCTCCAGAGGAGAAGCATGTGTCTCGCAAAAAGCAGGAGCGTGCCATGCGGCAAGCCAGCTGCAGCCATCATGACACTTCGCGGCAGCCACAAGCGAAGCGGGAGCGCCATCGTCGCCGGTGTCAGTCTCGACATATGTCAGGACTGAGCCCCGCTTGAACGGCTCCCCCTCGCCCGCCGCCGCCGTCGTCAGCGCAGCGTGGAGACTAATGAAACATAGCATCAGGAGAGCGAGCAGTGTCCGTCCCATCGCGTCACTCATTTGGCGAGTGAGGGTCGGCCAGTGCGGCCTCGGGACGGCTGATCGGCACCGATGTCAGCGAGGTCCGCTTGGCGAGAGAAGCCTGTCCGCCGCGTTCCAGCAGCTTGCGGAAGCTCGGATGCATGCCTCCATCGGAATAGGCATGTGCCGAAAGCACGCTGCCGGTCGAAAGAAGATCGTCCATAGCGACGCGATCGGATTGCTGCCGTCCGGCGACCAACGGATCAGCAGCATTCAGTGCCGGCGGACATGACGCCAAAGGATCCCGTGGCTCTCCACCTTCGAACTCCCTGTCGAAGACGTAGCGTCCTTCGCAATAGGAGACCTTCGGTTGCCGACGTGTGACCTCGAAAATGTCGTAGCCCAGCTTCAGGTCCGACCAGAACGAAAAGTTTGGATCGTTCCTGTATTTAGCCATGTTCTGGGGCGTCATCCGAAACGGAAACGCCTGGACCTGGAACGTCCCTTGGCCACCTTTCAGGGCCTCGCGCGCGACGGCATAGATCTCGGCCACGCCTTCGTCCGTCAGTGCGAAACACCCGGACGACGAGCAGGCGCCATGGACCATGAGCGCCTCCCCCGTATAGCCGAGTGCTGCTTCAAGCGTGTTCGGATAACCAAGATTGAAGGACAGATAGTATTGGGAGTTCGGGTTCAGCATTCCCGCGGACACATGATAGAACCCTTCAGGAGCCTGACGGTCCCCATCCCGCTTTTTCGGGCCGAGCTTTCCGGACCAGCGACACATCGGGTAGGCCTTGAGAAGGGCGTATCTGCCGCTGCGATCCCGTTTCCATATCTCAAGCTCGCTTTCCTGCTTGAAAATCCGTACGAGGATCGGCGCGGAAGCCGACATGGATTTGCGCGACATTTCCGCCACGAGTGCCGCCGGGATCGCCTGGGTAGCCTTGCCGTCAACGTCGAGAACGGTCGAAACGCATGCGCTCAAAAAGAGCGCAAGCAGCACAATCCCCCCTGTTCTGACGGCTGTAAACATCATCGATAACCATATTCATCTGCACGCACCCATTCCGGCAGCGCTTCGCAGAGTCAGGCCATCATAGTTAAAATGGCGTTTCCGCCAACGAATTTCCGCGCGGCAAAGAATCACAGGAATGAGAGGTTGCCCGCGAGAGACAACGTATCGGTGAATGTGGCGATATACTACAGACGGTAATAAGTCTGCGCGCTGGCGATATCCTGTTCGCCAACCGGTTTAGTGGCCAGCCTCGTCCTCGACAATAACCATTGTATCGATTTTTCCCTTTTCTCCGAAATCAAGCCTTAGTTGAAACGTGTCGCCGGGCCGTAGCGGCTTCTTCAGTCCGGAAATCCAGATATGCTCGCGCCATGGGGCAAGACCCAGCGGCTTGCCTGGGCTGAGCGTTATGCGGGAGGGCCAACGTTCCGCGCCGTCCGCATCGACACGGAACCTGACAGTCTCGGCGACGGATGATTCCGCCCCTGTCAATTGTGCTTCTGCCGTCCCCTGATTGAGAAGGGCGCCATACACCGGTACGCCGTCGTCTCCTTCCGCCGGCGGCGGTGACCAGACGTGGCCGATCGAAATCTGGCCCAGCTTATAGCTGTGGGCGGACGCGCCACTTGCGGCGAAAACCGCCAGAAAGACGCCTGAAGCCAGCGACCTGCCGATCCGCGGCCAGGGCTCGAACGCCGATGCCGCGTTTGACCAACCCCGTTCCCGGCGCTGAGATGGTTGTGCTTCTATCGGACTATCTTCTCGGCGCGTCATTATCGAACTCCTGGGTCGAGGAGGTCGTCAGGCGTTCGTCCGTCTCGTCGGATCCCTTCGAAAGATTCCGTGCTGCTTCGATCTCCTGCGGTGACAGGTTCTTCTGTCGAAAGAAGGTATAGGACAGCGTCACTTCACGGAAATTCCGGGCATCCTTATCCTTCAGCATTTGCTCGTCGAGATACAGAACCAGGGGCATCCGGGCACTCTGGCCCGGCCCCAATTTCTCTTCCGTGAAACAGAAGCACTCGATTTTGAAGAAGAAAGGGGCCGTCTGATACGGCGTGACGTTGAATGTGGCCCGTGCGACGACGGTTTCATCAGAAACATTTTTTGCGTAGTAATAGACCTTGGTGGGTACGCCGAATTTTGTCTCTATGCTTCGTTGCTCAGGGCGAAACTCCCAGGGAAGGTCTGGCGCGACATTTGCATCGAAAAGCACTTTAACCGTCTCGTTGCTCGTCGCGGTCGGCATCGATCCGTCGACCGATCGTTGGACCGTCCCGCCATAACCTGTCAGGTCGCAAAACATTCGATAGAGGGTAGGTGAATATGCGACGAGACCTGTCATGGCGACCAATATCCCGGCGCTGGCCATCACGGGCCAGCGTTTGCGCGAGCGATGTTCCATGGGTCACGACCTCCTCTGATCCTCTTGGCCGAGGAGGTTGTTTTATGATCAACGATCTGACAACGTGACATCAAGGCGCGGGGGCTCGATGCGCTGCCTCCTATCATTTGGTATCGGCAAGCGTCAAAGCACCGCACCGGGTAAAGCTCGTCTGCCTGTTGAATAACGTTCTGGCGTGGAGGAAACTCACTTCGGTTACAAAGAGAAGCAGACATAGCCATGCCGGAAGCACTGGAATGCCTTCCCTCCCACGAGTCGCTGCTCCTTGCGCGCAAAAGACGGCGTATGAACTGGGTGCTGTGCGTGCTTCTGGTAACGTTCGTCGTTGCCGTGTACTGGATAAGTTTCAGTCACGTTCGGACTGAGACGAACGAAACTCAATCGTCCTCCGAACTGGGTAACGGTCCAATCACTCACGCTTGAGTGGCCGATCGCCGTTATCGGTGAGAAGGTGGACCGTCTTGACGTCCAATTCGGTCCATTTCTCGATGATTTTTCGCTTGGCCTGCTTTACGTTAATCGTACCGATCGCCTACTTGGTACTGTCTTCGGTGTTCCGACTGGTGTGCGTCGGGCTCGGTCATAACAATCTTGAGATGCTATACGGCGGCACTGCGGTCTATCTGTTTACGCTGGCGGCCGCCGCGGAAGGCGCGTACTTCCTGCCTGAGGACATAAGAAGCTCGTCCTCATTCACCAGGCTGACCCAGCGATTCAGGTCTTCTCCAGACTGGCGCTTAAGATAGTAGATTTCCGTGTCCTTCCACAGCAGGACCTTCTGCTCCAGATTGTCCAGGATGAAGTCCCCGAGATTCGTGACCACTGTCAGGACCGCGTGTCCTCCGCCCTTTGCGTCGCGGGCAACCGTCATCAGCAGAGCACCCAAAGGGTAGCCGAGTTCGTTCAGGCGCTTGCGTTTCTCAAGAGCGTAGTCCTCGCAATCTCCCACGGTGGTCGGGTATTCCCATCGCTCTTCTACGCCGAAGATCTCCATGTCGGTAAGCGGAGCGACCGCAGCGTTCACATCCGCGTTGATCGAGACGATCTCCCGCCATCTCGGCTTCGTAAGCTTGATCATCGAGCCTTCCGGTGACCGGGCACACTCGCTCCGGTAGCGCCTGCAGTACTCGTAGTATCCGACCGGCATAGTGGTCGTCCCGAATGTAAGCATATTGCTGGCTCGGATGGGCTGTGTGGGGTTGAAGTGAAAGGCATTGGCTGACGCCATGACGCATGACATTCCGAGCGCCAGGGCGCAAACAACAAAGCGTATCATTGAACCGTCTCCCCGTAGTGTTGGGAAGCAGATACAGGATAAGCCTCAAAACGATGGAAAATCAGTTGGTTAAATTAAGGGAGAACTATCTGAAAATTTTATGCGGTGCTTCAATATTTGATTCACCGATGGTGACCGCATACGCGGTCAGTCAACGGCGACGTCTCCCTGGCCGTGATGATGTACCGTCAACTGATCGCGTGATTGGACGACATTGGCGGTAACTTCCAGTTCCTGCCCGCCTTCGAAGACCAGCGTAAGGCGGCTGTCAGACAACCTGTCAGTTCGGGACAGGGGATCCTCCAGGAGCAAGCGAATGCCGCTAGGGCGCATCGTCAATTCGGCGTGACCCGGCACAGGAACAATTCCTTCCACTGGCCCGGTGCTGGTCCGGCCCGAACTCATTTCGGTTCGCAAGATGGAAATCTTGCCGAATGCATCGCTTCGGATCGCCTCCAGGCTGATCTGCTGATTGGTGCCATTCCAGATTGTGAGATAGCCTTCAACGCCGTCGTCCTCGTTCTCTGTCACCAGGATCTCCGCGTGCTCGACCGTCAAAATCGGCGGCGGCTTGCCATGATCTTGTACGCCGTTGGATGCCTCCACCTGCGTGGCCAAGACGAAGATTGCCAGCCCCGCTGTCAAAAGTTCTCTATTCACAAGCAAATGTCCTCTCTCCAGTGCCTGCCCTTGGTTGAGCCCAATCTGGGCAAACCTATGATCAATGCTGCCAGACAATGCGGCAATTGAACGCGTTTGCAGGGAGAAATCCTAAGTCATAATAGCTATAGATACTGGAGGAACAGATGCTGACGATTGGAGAACTGTCGCGGGCAACCGGCGTCAAAATTCCTACGATACGGTACTATGAGCAGATGGGATTGATGGCTGTTGCCGAACGTTCCGGGGGCAACCAGCGGCGATATGAATCACATGATCGAGAGCGCCTGTCGTTTATCAAGCATGCTCGGGATTTGGGGTTCACAATCGAGGCCATCAGGGAACTCCTGGAACTGAGCGCTCATCCCGACCGTCCTTGCGTGGATGCCGATGAAATCGCCGTTCGGCAGCTTCAGGCCGTTCGCAACAAGATCGCCAAGCTCCGTCTTCTCGAGAAGGAGCTTGATCGCATGACGTCACGAAACCACGACGATCAGGTTAAACACTGCTACGTGCTGCAGTCTCTCGCCAACCACGACATGTGCGTGAGCGAACACCAGCGACCTTAGCGAGGAGCCAAGCGTCGGCTTCTCGCACGATCCCCGAAAGATTTCTGAATTGCGGCGCGACGTCAGCCAGCACGTCTTGCCAAATGCAATTTCATTGCTTTAAATGCAAATAGGTTGCAACTGCAAATCCGAGGGATCGAGATGACCGAGCCGACGTCGGACGTCGCCAACGGCTGGAGGGGCAGGTCGCGTGCCCCTTCAATGTCCGATGTGCACCGGTCAGTGCCCGTGCAGGGCATGCACTCGTCCTGGCGCCGGGCCGCCGCCTTCATCGGCCCGGGCTATCTTGTTGCCGTCGGCTACATGGATCCCGGCAACTGGGCGACGTCGATCGCAGGCGGATCGCGCTTCGGATACACCCTGCTCGTGGTGGCCCTGATCTCAAACATCATGGCGATCATCCTCCAATCCCTTTGCGCGCGACTCGCCATCGCGTCCGGCAGGGACCTGGCGCAGGCTTGCAAGGATGCGTATCCAAAGTCCGTGTCGCGTACCCTGTGGGGGCTCGCGGAGGTCGCGATCATCGCGACCGACATCGCCGAGGTCATCGGTACGGCCATCGGCTTGAACCTGCTCTTTGGCATCCCGCTGGAAATTGGCGTCGTGATCACCGCGCTTGACGTCTTCCTCATTCTCTATCTGCAAAGGCTTGGCTTCCGCTGGGTCGAAGCACTGGTGATCGCGCTGCTTGCCGTAATTGCCGTCTGCTTCGTGCTTCAGATTGCCCTGGCGGATCCGAACTGGGGCGACGTCATCCGCGGGTTCGCCCCGACCACCGAGATCGTCACCAATCCCGAAATGCTCTACCTCGCCCTTGGCATCCTCGGCGCGACGGTGATGCCGCATAACCTCTATCTCCACTCCGGGATCGTGCAGACGAGGAATTATGGCGACAGCCTGCCGGAAAAGCGCGAAGCGCTGAAGTTCGCCACGATCGACTCAACGGTCGCACTGATGTTCGCGCTCTGCGTGAATGCGTCGATCCTCATCCTTGCCGCCGCCACGTTCAACACGACCGGGAGGACGGAAATCGCCGAATTGGGCGAGGCCCACAGCTTGCTGGCACCGATGCTCGGCGCGGCCATCGCGCCGACCTTGTTCGGAATCGCGCTCCTGTGCTGTGGCATAAACTCGACGGTGACGGCGACCCTTGCAGGACAGATCGTTATGGAAGGGTTCCTGGATATCAAGCTGCCCCCCTGGCTTCGCCGGCTCATCACGCGGGCGATCGCCATCATTCCAGCCGCGGCGATCACCATCTGGTACGGAGAGAGCGGCACCGCCCAGCTCCTGATTTTGACCCAGGTGATCCTCAGCCTTCAGCTGTCTTTCGCGGTGTTTCCCCTGGTGATGTTCACGGCCGACCGGAAAAAGATGGGTGAACTGGTGGCGCCCCGTGCGCTGGTCGCCATCGCCTTCTTTATCGCCTTTGCCATCGCTGCCCTGAACGTCAAGCTGCTCTTCGACTTTCTTGCGTCCGCAGCTTGATCCCCGGCGTCCTCACGCCTCCGTGTCGTCCTCGAACCGGCAGAAATAGGTCACCCTATCGGCGGCGCCATTGGATGAAGGAACGTTGCGCAGAACGACCTTGACGACCGAACTGCCCGCAGGCGCAATGATATTCCCGGCAATCGTCTCCGTCGGATGGTCATCGGGGATGAGCTCGAAGACGGTCTCGTCCCCGCGGGTCTGGCCGAAACGGACCGACCCTGTATCGTAGTCGCCCTCCGCGGCATAGGTCGTCTCCATCCTCCTTTGATCCAGGAACAGATAGTATTCCATGTCCGAACCGAACGGCACTCGGCCCCAAAGCAATGCGTCGGCCTTCTCACGGGACGGCCTGATGCGGCGCACGAGCGCATCACAGTCCGCGGAGGAAGGTACTGCTCCTTGGTCTGGGAACCACAGGAACACGCCCGTCGGCGGTTCTGCCAAAGCCGGTAGAATGCCGGCAAGCGATGCCGCAAGCAAAACGCCGATTGTCTGCCTTAGCCGCATGCCCGCCTTCCGATCCGCGCGTCTTGATGCATCCGTTCACCGTGCCTGAAGTTGGGATCGATGGCCTGACCTACGGAAGTGTGAGCCTCGCAATGACTGGAAGGTGATTTGACCCGAATTTTGGCCCCATCGCCAAGCTGTCCAATCCCACCGCTGGCGACAGCACGATGCGATCAATTGGTGTCCCGAGCTGCGTCCACGATCCGAACCTTATGCTGAATCGGGTCGGCAGGGGCCACCATCGGGATTCAGTCGTCCTGTAACCCGTGGAGGACAACAGGTCTTTGAAGAAAGGAGACCACGAGGCGGTGTTCCAGTCACCCGCGACGACAACGGGAGTGTCCTGCCGTTCCGACAGGAGCGCCTGCGCAAGATCACGCAGATAGGCCGACCGCTCGCGCCACATGCGTGGACTTCTCGGCGTCTGCGGATGAACCGCATAGACGATGAGGGCCCGGCCTCCCACAAGCAGTTCATATCGGACGGCAAACCTCCCGCCCGTGTCGGCGCTCTCGGGAGACACGGTTCTCGCGGTCAGGATCGGAAATCGGCTGAATAGCTTCATGTCCGTGTTGGCGTGCAGGTCGCGACTGCTCTCGAATGGCCAGATGCCGCTGGCTGCCAACGCATCCTGCCATCGCGGCGTCATCTCCTGGAGCACCAGGATGTCGGCGGTCGCGATTGATGGAAGTGAGAGAAAGTCCGCCGGATCGGGGTTGTCGACATAGACATTAGCGGTCACCACCGTAAGTGGTGCGCCGATCTGCGAAGAAGCAGGCAGTGGTAGGAAAAAGAACGGGAACACACCGCTTAGCAGCGCTAGTGTCCCGAAAAGTGCCACGATGACGTGGCGGAAGGCCAAACTAAGAACAAACAGGCATGTCGCGAGGAGCAAAAGATGCGGGCGAAGGAAGTTTGCGAGGTCAGCAATCCACATGTTTGTCGCGAGAGCCATCGATCCCAACGATGCTGCGGAAAACCCTGCGCACAGGACTGCCATTGCGACGATGCCGGCTCTATGAAGCTTACTTTTTGAAAGCGTAACGAGCATTCTGCAGTCGCAAGACGGTCGGGATGATGAAGGAATAGTCCCTCCTCCTCGCTCTTACCAGTGAGTCAAACTAACGCGGCGACCGACGTCAGAGGCCTCTTGAATCTCTAGCAGCATGAGATTGTACGCTATGCTGGAGCGAGACTTATCGATCGGCCGAGACAGGAAGCCCGCAAACGTCGCTCACCCTGTGCTAGCGATCGGGGAGTGACCTGTGTCAGTGGATGTTTTGAACGGTCATATCCTGGTGGTTGATGACCATCAGGATATTCGAGACCTGGTCGCCGGGCTGCTCGCCAAAGAAGGATATCGCGTCAGCGCTGCAGCGGATGGACGACAAATGCGGCGGCAGCTCATCGAAAGCAGCGTCGACCTTGTCGTTCTCGATCTCATGTTGCCAGGAGAGGACGGGCTCACCCTTTGTCGCGATCTCAGAGCCACGACCAACATTCCAGTTGTCATGCTCACCGCGAAAGGCGACGAATTTGATCGTGTCCTCGGTCTCGAGATGGGCGCTGACGACTATCTGACAAAGCCTTTCGGCGGCAGGGAACTCGTGGCCCGAATCCGCGCGGTCCTCAGAAGGACGCGATCCGTTCCCGCAGGAACGCGAAGCAAAACTGCGTGCGTGTGGCGGTTCGACCGCTGGACATTCGACACGGCGACACGCTCTCTGAAGTCGATAGATAATGCATTGCTTTCCTTGAGCACTGCCGAATTTAACCTGATGAAAGTATTCGTTGAGCGGCCGCAGATCGTGCTCACGCGGGATCAACTCCTCGATTTGACCCGGGGCCGTGAGTCCGAATTCATTGATCGCAGCATCGACACCCGGATCAGCAGGTTGCGGCGGAAGATCGAGGAGGATCCCCAAAACCCACAAATCCTCAAGACCGTGTGGGGCGACGGCTATGTATTTGCAGCCGACGTGTCGCGTGGATGATCGGTTTGCTGCCGAAAAGCCTGAGTGGCCGAACAGTCGTCATTCTTGTGACGGGCCTTGTTGCGACGCATATGGTCACCCTGCTCGTACTGTCGGAAGATCGAGTTGAGTCGTTGACGCGCACAGAAGAGCAACACATCGCCCAGCATATTGCGTCTATTGCGAATATTGTTTCAGACGTTCCAAGCGAATGGAGGGATCGGATCGTTCGTTCCTCTGATGGCCACCTGTTCAACGTCAGAATAACGCAGGACGACGTGCCTGCTCCGAGCCAGGAGGAGCTTGAGACCTACTACCGACAGAACATCGACCAATTCAAA
The DNA here is from genome assembly GCF_019891355.1 of Nitratireductor rhodophyticola. Classification (NCBI taxonomy): domain Bacteria; kingdom Pseudomonadati; phylum Pseudomonadota; class Alphaproteobacteria; order Hyphomicrobiales; family Phyllobacteriaceae; genus Nitratireductor; species Nitratireductor rhodophyticola. The sequence continues at coordinate 204,170 of NZ_JAHSSF010000006.1, forward strand.
TTGCCACGCCGCGCCATTGCTGATGAACTGGAGTTCAGTGCATCACAATTCGGCCCGAAGGCCCAACAAGAGGCGGCCAGCGCCTTACTGAGCATCCAGGGCGGCGCAACATTCCAGGCGACAGCAGAGCGATACTCGAAGGCACGTTTTTCATCCCGGGCGGAGGTGCCCGAAGGCAGCAAGAACCCCGATTGGGACAAAAACGTCTTCGCACTGGTTCCCGGGGAACTGGCGAGCGTGTTTCAGGCAGGCGGATCGTATTATGTCGTCCGCCTTCAGGAGGTCATGCCCGCGGGCGCAAAGAGCTTAGTCGAAGTCCGCCCGACGATCATGACAACCGTACGCGCGCAAAAGGAACAGCAATGGTTCGCGGAGAACGGCGAAAAGACGCTCTTCACGATCAAGGGACAGCGCTACAGCCTTCGCGATTTCTACAAGGAATATGAGGAAGCGTCACTTCGCGACCAGTTCGAAGGCGCAGAGGGTCTCAAACGTTTGGCAGACGCGCTAATTGATCGCATGCTCCTGGTATCGGACACCTATGACAAGTTGCTCGACGTCGCAAACAAACCCCTTGCCGACGAAACGCGACTTCGTTTGCTGCGGCAAATGATGGAGCAGGAGGAGGTGGACGACCGGATCGATGTCACCGACGAGCAAATTCAAGCATTCTACTCCGACAATCGCGATCGCCTTGTGAGTCCTCCGATGTCGAGAATCCGTTATGTCCGTATCGGTCTTGGCTCGAGCGAGGCGGACGCGAGTCGTGCACGCGAACGTTCAGACGAAGCCTATCGGAAGCTGACAGGAGCAGTCCCGGGGTCGGACTTTGCCTCGGTAGCGCAGGAGTATTCCGAGGATGTCGAAACAGCTTCAAAGGGTGGCGAGTTCCCTGGTTGGATCGGCGAAAGCGGGGATCCACTAGGCGAACTGATGAGCCACCCATTCCATGAAGCGATTCAAGACATGGAGCCGGGAAAAGTTGGCAAACCTTTCGAGTTGGGAGGCAGCATCTACATCGTGGAAGTGACGGAACGAACCTCGCCGCAACAGTTAATTCTTGACGAGGCAAAGCCCTTTATCGAGGAGTACCTGACCAACCAACAGCATCGCTCCATGGCCGATGAATTGCAGAGGCGGCAACTCCAAGAAGCCAAGGTGCAGTTGTATCCGCAGGTTCTGGAAAAATATCTCACGCGCGCGGCCTCTCGCGAACAACCGCCATCGCCGTAGCGAAGAAACTCTTAAAGCCCCTTGACCCTCTAGCTGCTATAGGTCCTATGACGTAGTCCCTGCGAGACAGGAGACATCGAGATGAACGCTGCAGCACGCCGCACCCGCTTTCGGGTTGAAGGCATGGATTGCGCAAGTTGCGCCGCCAAGATCGACAAAGCGGTCCGACGAATACCGGATGTCACAGATGTGAACGTGTCGGTTGTTGCTGGCACCGTGAGCGTTGAACACGGAGACAAGCTCGATCTCGACACACTGGCCCAAAAGGTCAACCGGCTAGGCTATAAGGCCACACGCCTTGGTGCGGTGAAGAAGTCGAAGGCTGCGGAGACCGCCCACGGTCAAGGCCGAAAATCCAACCATGCGGACCATGATCACGAGCACGTCGATCACGATCATTCGGGTCATGACCATGCCGGTCATGCGCATGGGCCGAAATGCAACCATGATCATCCTCCCCATGACCACGGCGATCACGATCATACGAGGCACGATCATTCCGCACATGTTCATGGTGCGGACTGCAAGCACGACCATGCTGATCGCGATCACGCGGGGGACAGTCATTCAGGCGAAGATCGCGCTGCGAGTAGTTTTATCGAGGAGACTACGTCGGCAGGCGCGCATCAGACCCGCTTTCGCGTCGCCGGCATGGATTGCGCGAGCTGCGCGGCCAAGATCGACACCGCAGTGCGTCGAATGCCGGATGTTACCGACGTGAAGGTTTCGGTGGTCGCCGGGACCATGACCGTTACGCATGAAAGCAATGCCGACATTGAAGGTCTCGCCCGCAAAGTCACCAGCCTTGGCTACAAGGCCGTGCCGATTCCGGCTTCCGGCCAGAAGTCAGGCTCTCCGGCTGCGGATCATGTCCACGGCCCGGATTGCCGTCACGAGCAGGATTCAAAGGCGGGCGGCAGTGGTGCCGGAACCCCTGACGCGCTGGAAGGCATGCATGGCCATGATCACGGTCCCCAGGATGGACCATGGTGGAAAACATCCAAGGCGCAATTGACTGTCGTCTGCGGCATTGCGCTGGCTGTCGCCTTCGTGCTGTCCAAATTGTTCCCGCAAACGCAGCCCTGGGGCTTCATCGCCGCCATGGCGGTCGGGCTGATCCCGATCTCCCGGCGTGCCCTGTTCGGCGCGGTCAATGGAAGTCCGTTCACCATCGAGACATTGATGACGGTCGCCGCGGTCGGGGCTGTCATCATCGACGCGGCCGAAGAGGCGGCGGTCGTGGTTTTCCTGTTCCTTGTCGGCGAGCTGCTCGAAGGCATCGCAACGGGCCGTGCCCGCGCCAGCATCCGGGCATTGGCGACACTGATGCCGAAAACGGCCTTGCTGGAGCGCGATGGCACGACGCAGACAGTTCCGGCGGAGAGCCTGTCTATCGACGCGGTGGTGCTTGTGCGGCCCGGTGACCGGGTGCCGGCGGACGGAGACGTCATTTCCGGCGAAAGCGCGGTCGACGAGGCGCCGGTAACCGGCGAGTCGGTGCCCAAGCGCAAGGAACCGGGAGACAAGGTTTTTGCGGGCACGGTGAATCAGGAAGGCGTGCTCAGGGTTCGCGTGACCGCCGCCGCCGAGGACAACACCATCTCGCGGATCATCGCCCTGGTCGAGGAGGCTCAGGAGTCGAAGGCTCCCACCGAACGGTTTATCGACCGCTTCTCTAAATACTACACGCCGGCGGTGATGGTCGTGGCCGCCCTGATCGCGATCCTGCCGCCGCTTCTTGCCGGTGCGGAATGGAACACCTGGATCTATCGCGGCCTTGCGGTGCTGCTGATCGGCTGCCCCTGCGCGCTCGTCATTTCAACGCCTGCAGCGATTGCCGCGGCTCTTTCCGCGGGCGCGCGCCGGGGCCTGCTCATGAAGGGCGGGGCGGTGCTGGAAAATCTCGGCAAGGTCGATTACGTCGCGCTCGACAAGACGGGAACCTTGACGGAAGGCAAGCCGAAGGTCACCGATATTGTCGGCATCTCGCGTGACGAACGCGAAGTGCTGCGGCTTGCCGCCGCGCTTGAGGCCGGATCGAGCCATCCGCTGGCGACTGCGATCCTTGCCAGAGCGGAAGCCGAGGACGTCACGATCGTCGCGGCCAGCAATGCCGGCGCCATCGGCGGCAAGGGCGTTACCGGCACGGTGGATGGCGTCAAGCTGTTCCTGGCGTCTCCGAAAGCCGCAGCCGAGGAGGTTTCGCTCGACGCGGAACTGCAATCCCGCATTGCCGCACTGAACGACGAAGGCAAGACGGTTTCGGTGCTGCTTGCGGGCGACGAGGTGGCGGGTCTGTTCGCCATTCGCGACGAACCGCGGGACGATGCAAAAACCGGCATAGCCGCCCTTCACGATCTCGGGGCCGGCACTGTGATGCTGACCGGCGACAACCGGCGCACCGCTGAAGCCATCGCGGCCTCGCTCGGCATGGAGGCCCGCGCCGAGTTGATGCCGCAGGACAAGCAGAAGATTGTCGGTGAGCTTCGCGGCACAGGAAAGTTCGTGGCCAAGGTCGGCGACGGGATTAATGATGCGCCAGCGCTCGCCGCCGCCGACATCGGCATCGCCATGGGCAGCGGTACGGACGTGGCGCTGGAAACGGCTGATGCCGCCGTCCTGCATGGCCGCGTCAGGGACGTCGCCAACATGATCTTGCTGTCGCGTCTCACAATGCGCAACATCCTCCAGAATATCACGCTTTCACTTGGCCTGAAGGTGGTGTTCCTGGTGACTACGGTTCTCGGCATCACCGGGCTTTGGCCCGCCATCCTGGCCGACACCGGCGCGACGGTGCTGGTCACGGCCAATGCGATGCGGCTGCTGGCCTGGAAGGGACTGCGCGACGCATGAGGGCGCGGCATTCGGAGACCCTAGCGAGTGCGATGTCGCGATCATGCGGTCTGACTGCCCCGGCGGCCGTGCTGTCGGTCGGCAACGCGTCGGTCCGGGTGAGGTGACCGCATTGGCTCACGGTCAGCGCATCGCAGCGGTCGACATCGCGCGCGGTCTCGCGATCGCAGGGGTCGTTCTTTTCCATATCGTCTGGGATCTGGAGTTCACCGGGATCATCAGCGGAGTGGCCCGGCACCCGGCCTGGCTGGCTTTCGGGCGAAGCCTTGCCGGGACGTTCATGTTTCTCGTCGGGATCAGCCTCGTCCTCGCCCACCATGCTGCCGTGGATAAGGGGGCGTTTGCCCGCCGGCTTCTGACCATAGTGGTCGCCGCCGGCGCCATCACTGTCGTTACCTGGTTCGTCTTTCCCGAGAGCTTCATCTATTTCGGGATCTTGCACGCAATCGCGGCCGCCACGCTTGTCGGCGCAGCATTCCTGCGCGCCGGCGCTCCACTTTGCCTGGGTGCCGCGGTTGCTGTTGTGCTGCTTCCATTCTTCGTTCAATCGCCGGTTTTCGACACACGATGGCTGGCCTGGATCGGATTCGCCGAGAACCCACTCCCCAGCAACGACTTTGTTCCCGTTTTCCCGTGGGTCGGTATAACGCTTTTCGGCATGGCTACGGCGAAGCTGCTCCGACTTGGCTCCAATCGAAGTCCTTCCTCGAAGGCCCCTCCCCGAGGCGGATCGGCTGCCGCATTGATCTGGATGGGGAAACAGAGCCTGCCGATCTACCTTCTGCACCAGCCGCTTCTCCTGGCTTTCATCATTCCTCTTTCGTGGGCTCTTTCGAATTGATGACTACTTCGTGTGACGGGACAATCTCCTGTCCGAACCAGTTCCCACGAACAACATTGGCGAGAAGCAGCCATAGCGAGCCGCATATTCAGGGAGGAGTGACCTTGGATGCATGAGGACCTGCCAGACGCGCCAAGCTCGGAGAACGGACAGGTAAACAAGACGGGACAGGTCTATGGCCGCCTCAAATCGCTTATCGTCATGCAGAAGCTGCCGCCACGCACCTCCCTGGAGATGAAGAACATCGCTGACCGATTTGGGGTCAGCATCACGCCAGTACGCGAAGCCCTCATCCTGCTCGCGAATGAAGGGATCATCGCGAAGGATGGCAGCCGGAGCTACATGACCCGACCCTTGACCGTCAACGAGGTTTCCGCCGACTACGAAACAGCATTCATGATCGCACAATATTGCCTGCAAAACGGCGTGTTCCAGTTCTCGGCAAGAGGATTGCGATTGGTCGAGCTCGACCTGGCTATCAGGCAGCCCGCATCCGACAGTGCTGGAGCTGCAGCACTCGCGATCGAAGCAGTCTATGAGCGTATCGCCGGCTTGACCGACAATCTGCGGATGGTACGCCTGATGCTGGAATTCAATGACCGAACGACTTTCATTCGGCAGCTCGACATGAAGAACGAGGCGAGGCTCCACGAGACGATTGCCGCAATGACGGAATTTCTTGCCGCTCTCGACAAAGGCAGCATCAACGATGCACTTCGCAACCTTGAAGAGCAATACGAGCGGAAGAGGGAATTTATCCCTGATCTCGTCCGGAAAGGAAACCTTTACGCCCTCGAGGCCGTTGATATCTTCACTCAGTAGCGGCGATGCAAGGATGGATATCAATAGACAAACGGGCACCCGAAAACAGCGATGAACACCTTGATTGACCACAGCCCGGCTAGTGCAGCCAATGCTATGCGCGACGAGTTTGGAATGGCACGTGCCATCTTGGAATACAGTATTCGCGAGAATATTGCCGGTTTCACTTTGTCCGGATTAAAGATCCCCCGCGTTATCCAATGCTGGGGTCCGGGCACCTCGTTGCCGGAATCCGCAGATTTCGTGCTTGAGGTGGCCATCTTTCAGGAGCATCTCGCAGACAGGATCACTGCCCTCTCCCAAAATCGGAAGCTACTCGGCCTCTGTGCATTATCGGGACATAGATTCACGGTAGCTATCGGGGATTCGAAGGGGCATGAGTCCGTCGGCATCGAGTTCAATGCCGTCTGACCAGACATAATCGCCGGTGAGGTTGATCCGGTCCCAGCCCAAAGGTGAAAGCTGCGAGAGTAGAGCGGGATCAATTTTCACTCCGCGACTTCCAAGTTCACTCACGGCGCGGTCGAGATAGCGGCAGTTGAACAGGATGATTGCGGCGGTGACGAGATTGAGTGCTGCCGCTCGCATTTGCTGATTTTCGATACCGCGATCCCGGAAGCGGCCGAGCCGGTGGAACGCAACCGCGCGCGCCAGACTGTTTCGCGCTTCGCCCTTATTGAGTTCACCCGTGACAAGCTGGCGAAGCGCCGGATCCTTGAACCATCGCAATGTGAAGAGTGTGCGCTCGATACGGCCGACCTCGCGAAGGGCAGCGGCAAGGCTGTTTTGTTGCCGGTAGGCTGAGAGCTTTTTCAGGATCAGCGATGGGGTGATGGTTCGGTCGCGCATCGCCCTAATGACGCGATGAATGTCGGGCCAGTGATTGACGATCAGATCGCGGTTGAGCCTGTTCCCGAACAGCGGCGCGAGGCGTCCGTAACGCTTGGGCGGCTCGAAGGAATAGAGGCGGCGATCGGAGAGGCGCGGAATACGTGGCTCAAAATCAAGCCCGAGCAGGTCCATGACCGCAAACACGATATCGGAGACGCCGCCGCCATCGACGTGCAGCGCGGAAAGGTTGGCGTTGCTTTCGTGGCCGAGAATGCCGTCGAGGGCATGGATCGCTTCGCCGGCAGTGCCCGCGATCACGGTTTGATGGAGCGGTGCGTAGCGGTCGGTGATGGTGGTGTAGATTTTGACGATCGGGTCGCGGCCGTAATGCGCGTTGACCTGACCGCCAGCCTCCCCGGCGCCACCAAGATAATAAGCCTGCCCATCGGCAGAGGCGCGCCAGCCCTCACCGAACCAGGCCGCCATTGGTTCGGCCTGTATGGCGTCGGTCAGACAGCCGAGCGCGGCGCGAAACGTCTCTTCACGCATGTGCCACGTCTGCATGCGCAGGAGCGTGCGCCGCGATGCCACGCCGCAGACCTCAGCCATCCGTGACAGGCCGAGGTTCGTCGCTTCCGCAATCATAGCTGCGAGAAAGGATCGTTCATCGCTGGGCGGCAACCCGGTCGAGACATGACCGAAATGGCTGGTGAAACCGGTCCAACGTTCGACCTGAGACAAAACATCGGTGATGCGCGTCGTCGGCACGAGATTGTAGCAGGTCCGGACGAACTGTCTGCCATCGTCGCGTTCGGCAAGATCGGTTTTCGGCTCTTTCGGAAACCGCAGTCGGTCACCGGAAAACAGCGCGGGATCGCCGCTGGTCAGCCCCCCTGATACCTTGAGCAGCGCAGTATCCAGTTCGGCCGCGCGGGCATCGAGCCACACATGAGGATCAGGAATATCGGAGACCTGTGCCGGGACCGGATCCGTACTCGGTGAAAGCAGCGTTTCCAGAGAGCGGTGCAGTCGGGAGGTTGGCACCCAGATGTCGCCCGCCGCCAGTGCTCCAGCCAACGCGGAATAGGTCGCCAGCTCCCAATGGGTTCGGTCGATCTTGTCGTCCGTGACGATATAGCGCTGCCATCGCCGCTCGATATGCCCGAGCGGCAAGCCATCAGGGAGCGCCGTGCGCCAGTCGCCATCGAGTTCGGCCAGGATCGCCATCGCTGCACGGAGCGGCGCGGTACCCTTGCGACCCTCGAACGTGAACGCTTTCAGGAAGCGCGGCCCCGCCCGCTTGAACGTCCGATATTCTGGCCCGATTTCACTGATGGCATTATCTCGTCCCGGCCTCGTGGTTCGCCGGAGAAGAGCAGCGTCGGCATCGATCGTATCGAGCGAGGCGACCGCTGCGACCGCTGCTGCAATATCGCCGCCGGCGCGTGCGGCTTTGCTGACCGCCTCAAGCACGTCGGCGACACGGATTAATCGGTCGCGGCCCTGGTCGGCAGAAGCGGCAACCGTCTGTTCAAGGCGTTTGCGGGCACGCAGATGCGCTCGCCCGATGAGCGAGTCGAACATACCGATAGCTGTGTCAGTCAGCGTGGCCTCAAACTCGCGCAGCGTCGCCACAAGAATAACATGCCGCCGCGCCGACCCCATCTGCTGGAATGCCTGCGCGGTGTAGCGGACCCCTTCGCGCGCAAATTGCTCCATTCGGGGTTCGTATCGTCTATCGATGGCGGGCGTCCTGATGCCGCGAACCAGTGCGATCTTGTCAAGAATACCGACGAGCGAGGCAGAGGCGACGCGCGGGGTGGGTTCCCGTAGCCAGGAAAATCGGCTTTGCCTATCGTGCGTTTTCTCGGCGATAAGCGCGTCAAGTCGGCTATGGGTGGCCGGATCGAGACGATTGTCGATGTCGGCGATGATCCGGTTTTCGGCCGCGTGCATCGCTTCGGCGGCCATGCGCTCGACCACGGTGATTCCGGAAATGACTATCTTACGGAAGCGCAGTTCGTCGAGGAAGTTGCCCAACAAGACGCGTCCGTTGGTCAGGCCGACAGCTTCGGCTTCCAGCCACGCTCGAAGCGTTGCGCGCATCGGCTTGGTGAGGTCGGTGAACCCGAAACGCGCCTTGATCGCGAGAAGCTGATCGTAGCGTGTGGGCGTCCGTCGTGCGAAACCGCCGATCACTTCTGCATCGATCCCGATCTGCTCAGCGATATGGTCGAGCATGACAGCGGGCAGCAATTCGCCGCGTCGGAGATGCCTCCCCGGATAACGCAGACAGCAAAGCTGCAAAGCATAGCCAAGCCGGGTCTCAGGCGTGCGGGCGCTGTTGATGGCAGCTAGGTCGTTTACGTCCAGACTGTGATGGCGGACGACCGTCGTCTCGTCTTCGGGCAGCGCCAACAAAGCGTCGCGCTGAGGGCCGGTCATGTAAATGCGTGCTGGCATCGGTTATCCCTTTCAAAAATCACTTGCCTTTTGATACAGTTTTGCAAGAGGATTGTGAAAGGCATTGAGCCTTGATTTGCGGTCATGGTCATCCTGCTTCCGTAGACGGCCGTTTGTGAAAGGATCGAATTGAGCACCGCACCTTATTTGATCGGCTATGCTCGCGTGTCGAAGGGGGACGACCAGTCGAACGCAGCACAGTTGCGCGCGCTGACGGCAGCGGGTTGTAAACGCGTCTTCGAAGAATCCGCCAGCGGCGGGCGATGGGACCGGCCGAGGCTCCAGGAGATGATCGGCCAGCTACGGGATGGCGATGTCGTTGTTGTCTGGAAGCTCGACCGGCTTTCGCGAAGCCTGAAAGACCTGCTGCACTTGATGGAAAAGATCGAAGCGGCGGGGGCCGGCTTCCGGTCGCTGACCGAAGCGATCGACACGACGACACCGGCAGGCCGCATGATGATGCAGATGGTCGGCTCATTCGCCGAGTTCGAGCGCGCCATGATCCGCGAGCGGACTAGCGCAGGGCTAGCGCAGGCGCGGTTGGAAGGGCGGCTCGGTGGTCGGCGGCGCAAACTTGACGATAAGAAACGGCGTGAGATCGCCGAATCCGTTGTTGCGGGGCGCAAGTCCGGCGCCGAGATGGCGCGGCTCTATGACGTGAGCGAGCCAACCGTCTCAAGAATCGTTGCCGAATATCGTCAGCGGGAAGCCCATGAGGCCTTGGCATGACTTGGATCCGATGACCTCCATGGGGTGGAAAGCGGAAAGGCCGCTTTCAGCAGCCAACCCTTCCAAGCGGAAGATGTCGAACGACCTACCAATTGCAGTCGATCAAGACATGGATCGTCGGCAAAGCTGCATGGACCTCCGATCATTTCGGCGACAGGGTTTCAATGATCCGGCAATCGTCGACGATGCCGCACTCGCACTGGTCGATCATTCTGTCGAGTTCGGCCTTGAGCGCCATGAGATCAGTGATCTTCTTTTCGACCTCTGCACGATGTTCGCTAGCGATGGCATCAACTGCTGCGCAGGATTGTCCGCGATTGTCGGATAGCGTGAGAAGCGCTCTGATCTGGTCGAGCGAGAAGCCCAGGTCACGTGCCCGGCGGATAAAGCTCAGCCGGTTCAGATGGTCTGGCTCGTACGCCCGATAATTGCCTTCGGTACGCGAGGGCTCGGGCAGTAGACCGTTCTTCTCGTAAAAGCGGATCGTTTCGACCTTGGTACCGGTTTGCCTTGCAAGATGACCGATCGTCAGAATTGAAGAGTTCATTTTATGACCCTATAGCGTATACAGGGTCATGTAGGTTCTATTTGGACGTTTGTCGATCTCGATGGCTCGCCTAGTGCGCCGCTCTGGCGCTCTCCACCTCTTCACGCACCAGGTCGTGGAGTTGCTGCGGTCCGAAGGATTCCAGCGGCCTGCCATTCACGAAAAAGGTCGGTGTCTGGCGCACATTATTGCTCTGAACATCGGCCATATCCTGCTCAAGAACGGCGTCAATCTCGGCCGAGGACATCTCACGCCGTGCCTGCTCAACATCCAACCCAGCCGCCGCCACGATTTCCCAGGCTTTCTCGAGATCGGGTGCACCATGCACGGCCCATTCCGGCTGTCGCGCCAGCAGGGCTTCCAGTATCGGTTCGTATCTGTCCTGAAGACGGGCTGTTTCCAGAATCCTGACGGCTTCGTCAGATCCGTCATGGAAGGGCGCGTATCGGATGACCAGGCGCGTCTCGGCAGGGAAATTCGCCATGATCTGCTTAACGGCTGGATAGAAAGCTCGGCACGCCTCGCAGGACGGATCAAAGAATTCCACGATCGTCACCGGCGCATCCGCTGGGCCGATTACGGGTGAATGCGCCCTGACCAACGCATCACCTTGCGCCGGTGCAACGGGCTGTGCCGAGAGGCCGTCGTACCGGTCGTAGATAAAGGCACCGCCTGCAAAGACAATCAGTGCGACAAGGCCAGTGAGAAGTACGATGGACCGTCTGGTCATGTTGAACGTCTCCGGTGCGCGAGAACGAGAAGAAGAGCGATGCTCCCAAAGGCGGCGAGCGATAGGTAAGGGAGCGGCAAAATGCCAAGGACCGTCATCTCGACGCCAGAACATGACGGGCCGTCTTGTGTACAAGGCTCGATGGCTGCTGGAAGGATCCTCGCATAAAGGAGGGAGTGGAATGCAGCGATGGCGGCACCTAGGGCAGCCAGTGGAAGTCCGTACCGGGAAACGCTGGCATCACCTCGAAAGCTAGCGACAGCCAGAATGACCGCCAGCGGAAACATGAAAGCGCGCTGATGCCAGCACAGATTGCACGGCGTCTGTCCCATGACCTCACCAATGAAGAGAGCGCTGAGCGAGGCGGCAAGCGCAATGAGCCATGCCGAGAAGACGAACGCCCAGGTATTTGCAGTCGTGCCCGCCCCGGTGGTCATAGCACTCCCTTTCGCCATCGTTTCGCTTCGCTCCATTTACCTTTGCATTCAACTATTTCTGCACCCTGTACCCACTACAGGGTCAAGGCTCCTTAATGAAGTTGTACCGCGAATTTGCACGTGGATCGCAGCGCGAAATCAAATAAACGAAGTCCACTCTTGACCCTATAGTTGCTACAGGGTCTATCTGCGGTGTCACATTAAACCATCGAGGTGACACCATGGCGGCAGCGAGCCCTTACAGACTGCGTATAGAAGGCATGGACTGCGCCTCGTGCGCATTGAAAATCGAGACGGCGATGCAACGCCTGCCGGGCGTTAGCGACATCAATGTCAGCTACGCCAACGAGACGCTAGCATTGCAACTCGATGAAGACCGGACGGCCCTCGGCACTATTGAGCAAAAGATCCGAGCGCTCGGGTACACGCCAGTGATCGAGCAGGCTGAGACGAAGGGGGGTCCGCCTCGGAAGCGCATCACAGAGGCGTGGTGGAAAGGCAGCAAGGGTCGGCTTGTACTGCTGACCGGCGCACTGTTCATGCTTGCCTTCGCCATTGCGCGTATCCTGCCGGATTGGGAGCAATGGCTCTATTCAGGTGCGGCCCTGATCAGCGTTATCCCGTTCGCGCGGCGGGCGGTCGCCGGTGCGATGTCCGGCTCACCCTTCACCATCGAGACGTTGATGACGGTCGCGGCACTCGGCGCGGTCGCCATCGGCGAGGCCGAAGAAGCTGCTGTCGTGATCTTCCTGTTCGCAGTGGGCGAGCTGCTTGAAACCGTGGCGGCAGGCCGTGCGCGGGCAGGCATTGAAGCGCTGATCGATCTCGTGCCCCGGGTCGCGTTCCGCGAGCGTGATGGTGTCATTGAGCAGGTCGCTGCCGAAGAGTTGGCTATTGGTGATGTCGTCGTTGTTCGGCCTGGGGACCGTGTGCCGTCTGACGGCACGGTGATTGATGGTGCATCTGAGGTCGATGAGGCGCCCGTGACAGGCGAATCCATGCCCGTGCTTAAAGAAGCCGGCGCAAACGTCTATGCCGGCAGCATCAATGCAAATGGCGAGTTGCGAGTGTCGATCAGTCATGTCGCGGCCGACAATACCATTGCCCGCATCATCCACATGGTCGAGGAAGCTCAGGAATCAAAGGCCCCGACGGCGCGTATGATCGACCGTTTCAGCCGCTGGTATACGCCTGGCGCTATGGTCGTCGCGGCTCTGATCGTCGTGGTGCCGCCGCTCGCCTTCGGCGGTGACTGGATGACATGGGTATATCGGGGTCTTGCGACGTTGCTGATTGCTTGCCCCTGCGCGCTCGTGATTTCCACGCCGGCGGCTATTGCCTCGGGTCTTGCCGCCGGCGCGCGTCAGGGATTGCTGATTAAGGGGGGCGCGGCACTGGAAATACTCGGTAAGGTCGTAACTGTTGCCTTCGACAAGACAGGAACGCTGACGCGTGGCCATCCCCAGGTGACGGACATTGTGCCGATCAATGGGGACGAGAACGCCGTCCTTGCCATTGCAGCGGCCGTCGAGCGCAGCACCAGCCATCCTCTCGGGGTTGCAATCGTGGAGGCGGCAAAAGTGCGGGGGCTCGAACTGCCCGTCACCTTCGGGGGCGGCGTTGCCACACCCGGCAAAGCGGTCACAGCGCGGTTGAAGGACGGCTTCGCTTCGGTCGGGTCTCCCCGTCATGCCGCCGAACAGGCTGCCCTCGAAGAGAACATTGCCGAGACGATCACCACACTGGAGAGCCAGGGCAAGACGGTCGTCGTGCTTATAAAGGGCAAGACCATCGAGGGATTGATCGCGTTGCGCGACGAACCGCGCGACGACGCTATCGAAGGTGTGAAGCGGCTGACAGATCGAGGTGTGCGGCCACTGATGCTGACCGGCGACAACAAGCGCACGGCCGACGCCATTGCGGCCCATCTTGGCCTTGAGGCAAGCGCCGAATTGTTGCCCGACGCCAAGCTCGCCGAGATCGGTCGCCTCAAAGCTAATGGCCCGATCGCCATGGTGGGAGACGGTATCAATGACGCGCCGGCGCTCGCAGCCGCTTCCGTTGGCGTTGCCATGGGTGCAGGCACCGACGTTGCTCTGGAGACCGCAGATGCCGCGCTGCTCAGAAACCGGGTGACGGGTGTTGCCGATCTCATCGGGTTGTCACAGGCGACACTCGGCAATATTTGGCAAAATATCGCCATAGCGCTTGGTCTGAAGGCCGTCTTCCTCGTGACGACTCTATTCGGCATTACCACGCTCTGGATGGCGATTCTCGCCGATACGGGCGCTACGGTCCTCGTTACAGCCAATGCGCTGCGCCTGCTGACCTGGCGCGGCACCCGCGACAAATGAGCCCAAGCAGTGCGCGAAGGCAGGTCGCGGCTTCCACTTCTCGCCAAGAAAGCCGAGGTGTAATTTATGAGTAATCAGTCCAAGGGCAGTGCCACTTCATCCGAGAAGAGCGAACAATGGGCGCTCGCATGGGTGCTTGCGATCAATACGGCCCAGGCAGCCATTGTGGGGGGATTAGGGTGGTGGGCTCAGTCAACAGGATTGATGGGCTCTGCACTCGATAATCTTGGCGATGCCGGTGTCTACGCTATTAGCCTTTTCGTCGTAGGTCGCGGTTTGGCGGCGAAGGTTCGAGTTGCCCGGCTGTCGGGTATCCTTCTGATGGTTTTCGCTGGTCTTCTTCTATTTGAAGTCGGTCGTCGCTTCTTCACTGGCTCCGATCCGATAGGGCCGGTCATGATTGCCGTGGCAATCGCGAGCGCGCTTACGAATATGATCTGCATGTGGTTCCTGAATTCTCATCGGGAAGGCGGCGTGCATCTGCAAGCCTCATGGATTTTCACGACAAACGACATGCTCGTGAACTCAGCCATCGCGCTTTCGGGTCTGGCCGTAATCCTTTTCAATTCGCCCTACCCGGATCTGATCATCGGCCTGGGCGTGGTTGTTGTCGTTGTCAGAAGCGGCTTGGAAATTCTTGAAAAGGCCGGGGAAGCTGGAGAGAAAGTTAATCAACATGATTAGTTCACGAGCCCTATCCGCCGCCTTCCTTACCCTTGCGGTATTGATCTCTCCTGCCGTTGGTCACGACTTCCAAGCCGGTTCGATCACCATCAATCATCCGTGGTCGCGCGCGACTCCGCCGGTCGCGCCGGTAGCCGGCGGCTATCTGACGCTAACGAACGATGGCGGTATGGCCGACCGTCTGGTTTCGATCTCATCACCTCTGTCAGAACGGGCGGAAATCCACGAGTCGACCGTGATCGACGGGGTTGCCAGCATGAGGCCGGTGCAAAATGGCATCGAAATTGGGGCTGGCAAGACGGTCGAACTTCAACCTGGCGGTATACACATCATGTTTTTGAAGCCATCGCGTCCTTTGAAGGAAGGGGAGCGGTTTGCCGCAACACTGGTGTTCGAGCAGGCCGGTACCATCGACGTTGAGTTCGCTGTGCAGAACATGGGTGCTCGTCCGGAATTTGCGAACGAACATGACGGGCACGGAGAGGCTGTCCAATGAGCGGCGTCAAACTTTTCCGTCTTGTTGCATGGGTTGCCGTCGCCGCTGTCGGTGGGCTTTTCATCGGCTTGTCAGTGTCCAAGCCTTGGCAGCAGCAAAATGCGGCGGTCGCGTCTTCGACAGGCATCGCAGCTATCGGCGGCCCGTTCCAGCTCACATCGCATCAAGGCGGGACGATCGACAATGCCGCGCTTGCTGGAAAGCCTTATCTCGCCTTCTTCGGCTTCACCCATTGTCCCGATGTGTGTCCGACGACGCTCTACGAACTCAGCGATCTCATGAACGAGCTCGGGCCGGTGGCCGACCAGTTCAACGTACTGTTCTTCACCGTCGATCCCGAACGAGACAGCCAAGAGCTGCTGGCTCAATACATGACAGCCTTTGATGATCGCATCCTCGCATTGCGGGGAAATCGACAGGAAACGGACGCCGTGGTGAAGGCCTTTGCGGCCTACGCGCGAAAAGTGCCTCTGGAGGGGGGCGAATACACGATGGATCACACCGCAGGCGTCTACATGATGGATGCCGAGAGCCAATTCGTCGGCACGCTCGACATGCACGAGCCGCGTGAGATTCGCTTGCAGAAGCTCCGCCGTCTAGTGGGCGAGATTGGCTGATGGAGTTCTCCAGTATCGGAATGGCGACGGCTTTCGCCGCTGGCGTTATATCCTTCCTGTCGCCCTGCGTTCTGCCGCTGGTGCCGGGCTATATTTCCTACGTTGCAGGCCGCACGATTAGCCCGGACGGAATTGCGGCCGATACAGAATTCAGGGCAGCGGGCCGAACTCTCGGCCTCAGCCTCTGCTTCGTGCTCGGCTTCACGACCGTGTTTGTCATCCTTGGGGCCAGCGCCACCGTGTTGAGCCGGCTCTTGCGCATGTATCTTTTCGAAGCGAACCTGATTGGCGGAGGGATCGTTATCGTCTTCGGCCTATTCACGACCGGCCTCGTACCAATGCCCTGGCTCAATCGTGAAGCCCGGTTCCATGCCAATCCGGGCAGCGGAAGCGCTGGGGCCGCTTATCTCCTGGGTCTCGCTTTTGCGTTCGGCTGGACTCCCTGCATCGGACCAGTGCTAGGTGCGATTCTGACCCTCTCCGCTGCCAACGCCACGGTTGCAAGCGGAACGACGCTGCTCGCCGTCTATTCCCTGGGCCTTGGCCTCCCTTTCATCTTGGCGGCTTTATTCATGCGCGGGTTCATGGCGCGGATGATGTCGATGCGCCGCACCGGCCGGGTGCTCAAAATCGTCGCTGGTGGGGTGATGGTGGTGATGGGCATCGCCATGATCACCGGCCATCTCTCTAGCTTTGCAATATGGCTGCTCCAGACGTTCCCGGCCCTCGGTCGGATCGGCTAAGCCGGAGTTTAAAGGACATTCGGACATGCTCAGGCTCGGCCTTCCACTCGCCCTTGGCGGGTTTTTCATTGATCAGGCGACGAAGTGGTGGGTCATGGACCATGTTATGAATCCACCTCAGGTCATTCCCGTCACCGGCTTCTTTAATCTCGTGCTCGGCTTTAACACCGGCGTGGGCGATGTCACATAAACCTGAGCATGGACGCACCGGGCCCTGCGGCGGCTCGATCAGGTGCCGATGGTTACAGCGTTCCATTCCGCCATGGCCTGGAGGCGATGACGGCGGATGCCGAGAGCA
>NZ_JAHSSF010000007.1:2500-5958 GCF_019891355.1 Nitratireductor rhodophyticola
TCAGTGTCGTCTGGAGCAATCCGGATGAGCATTGGCAATGAGAATGATCAAGTGTCTTAAGGGCAATTGGTGGATGCCTTGGCATGCACAGGCGATGAAGGACGTGATACGCTGCGAAAAGCTACGGGGAGGTGCGAATACCCTTTGATCCGTAGATATCCGAATGGGGAAACCCACCTTAGATACTTGGGAAATCAGGCGCGCCGCTGGCGCGCAGCGAGTAGGGATTAGCGAATAGCGAGTAGGGATTTCTATTCGCTAAATACTATTCGCTATTCGCTTCGCGTCGAAGACGCGCCTGGTTTCCAAGTATCGCAATAAGGTATCTTATTCTGAATACATAGGGATAAGAAGCGAACGCGGGGAACTGAAACATCTAAGTACCCGTAGGAAAGGACATCAACCGAGACTCCGCTAGTAGTGGCGAGCGAACGCGGACCAGGCCAGTGGCTATCGTTTAACAAGCAGAACCTTCTGGAAAGTTGGACCGGAGCGGGTGACAGTCCCGTATGCGTAATGTGAACGATAGTCCTCGAGTAGGGCGGGACACGTGAAATCCTGTCTGAACATGGGGGGACCACCCTCCAAGCCTAAGTACTCGTGCATGACCGATAGCGAACTAGTACCGTGAGGGAAAGGTGAAAAGCACCCCGACGAGGGGAGTGAAAGAGTACCTGAAACCGGTTGCCTACAAACAGTGGGAGTGCGCAAGCATGACCACGTACCTTTTGTATAATGGGTCAGCGACTTAATGTAACGTGCAAGCTTAAGCCGGTAGGTGTAGGCGTAGCGAAAGCGAGTCTTAACAGGGCGTTCAGTACGTTGCATTAGACCCGAAACCGAGTGATCTAGCCATGAGCAGGTTGAAGGTAAGGTAACACTTACTGGAGGACCGAACCCATATCTGTTGCAATAGATCGGGATGACTTGTGGCTAGGGGTGAAAGGCCAATCAAACTCGGAAATAGCTGGTTCTCCGCGAAATCTATTTAGGTAGAGCGTCGACCGAATACCCTCGGGGGTAGAGCACTGGATGGGCTAGGGGTCCTCACCGGATTACCAAACCTAACCAAACTCCGAATACCGAGGAGTACTAGTCGGCAGACACACGGCGGGTGCTAACGTCCGTCGTGGAGAGGGAAACAACCCTGACCAACAGCTAAGGTCCCCAAGTTATGGCTAAGTGGGAAAGGATGTGAGACTCCCAAAACAACCAGGATGTTGGCTTAGAAGCAGCCATCATTTAAAGAAAGCGTAACAGCTCACTGGTCTAATTAAGGGGTTTTGCGCCGAAAATGTACCGGGGCTAAAGCCATACACCGAAGCTTTGGGCTTGCTTTGCAAGCGGTAGCGGAGCGTTCCGTAGGCTGATGAAGGGAGACCCGTGAGGGCTCCTGGAGGTATCGGAAGTGCGAATGCTGACATGAGTAACGATAAAGGGGGTGAGAGACCCCCTCGCCGAAAGTCCAAGGGTTCCTGCTTAAAGTTAATCTGAGCAGGGTTAGCCGGCCCCTAAGGCGAGGCCGAAAGGCGTAGTCGATGGGAACCACGTTAATATTCGTGGGCCTGGAGGTAGTGACGGATTGCGGACGTTGTCTTTCCTTATCGGATTGGAGAGGCAGCCATGTGGTCCCAGGAAATAGCTCCTCCATATAGACCGTACCCGAAACCGACACAGGTGGACTGGTAGAGTATACCAAGGCGCTTGAGAGAACTCTGCTGAAGGAACTCGGCAAAATGCACGCGTAACTTCGGGATAAGCGTGACCCTTCTTCGGGCAACCGGAGGGGGGTGGCACAGACCAGGGGGTAGCGACTGTTTATCAAAAACACAGGGCTCTGCGAAGTCGCAAGACGACGTATAGGGTCTGACGCCTGCCCGGTGCCGGAAGGTTAAGAGGAGGAGTGCAAGCTCTGAATTGAAGCCCCGGTAAACGGCGGCCGTAACTATAACGGTCCTAAGGTAGCGAAATTCCTTGTCGGGTAAGTTCCGACCTGCACGAATGGCGTAACGACTTCCCCGCTGTCTCCAGCAGAGACTCAGTGAAATTGAATTCCCCGTGAAGATGCGGGGTTCCTGCGGTTAGACGGAAAGACCCCGTGCACCTTTACTATAGCTTTACACTGGCATTCGTGTCGGCATGTGTAGGATAGGTGGTAGGCTTTGAAGCGTGGGCGCCAGCTCGCGTGGAGCCATCCTTGAAATACCACCCTTATCTACATGGATGTCTAACCGCGGTCCGTTATCCGGATCCGGGACAGTGTATGGTGGGTAGTTTGACTGGGGCGGTCGCCTCCTAAAGAGTAACGGAGGCGCGCGATGGTGGGCTCAGAACGGTCGGAAATCGTTCGCTGAGTGCAATGGCATAAGCCTGCCTGACTGCAAGACTGACAAGTCGAGCAGAGACGAAAGTCGGTCATAGTGATCCGGTGGTCCCGCGTGGAAGGGCCATCGCTCAACGGATAAAAGGTACGCCGGGGATAACAGGCTGATGACCCCCAAGAGTCCATATCGACGGGGTTGTTTGGCACCTCGATGTCGACTCATCGCATCCTGGGGCTGGAGCAGGTCCCAAGGGTATGGCTGTTCGCCATTTAAAGCGGTACGTGAGTTGGGTTCAGAACGTCGTGAGACAGTTCGGTCCCTATCTGCCGTGGGTGTAGGAATATTGACAGGATCTGTCCCTAGTACGAGAGGACCGGGATGGACGTATCTCTGGTGGACCTGTTGTGGCGCCAGCCGCATAGCAGGGTAGCTATATACGGAACGGATAACCGCTGAAGGCATCTAAGCGGGAAACCGACCTGAAAACGAGTATTCCCTGAGAGTCGTGGGAGACCACCACGTTGATAGGCCGGGTGTGGAAGTGCGGCAACGCATGGAGCTTACCGGTACTAATAACTCGATCGGCTTGAATCATTCTCATTGCTTATGCTCATCTCAATTGTCCTTGCGGATGAGCGCGGCGAAAGCCGCTATCCTGCGGACGGCACGCGCAAAAATGCGCGACGGCCGCTTGGCCTTGCGGGCTTCGCCCGGAGCCAGAAAAACCAATGACCGGAAGGTCAACCAGCGGACAGTGAGGCTTGAGGCGCATACTCTATTCGCCATTCGCTACGCACTATTCGCTTTTACCAGCTTCTCGATTACATGCGTTTCGCCGACCTGGTGGTTATGGCGGGGCGGCTGCACCCGTTCCCTTTCCGAACACGGCCGTGAAACGCCCCAGCGCCGATGGTACTTCGTCTTAAGACGCGGGAGAGTAGGTCGCTGCCAGGTCTGCAAAACGCATGGAAATCTTCTCAAAACAAAGCCAAAAACGACAAAGGCCGCAACCAGCGGCCTTTTGTCATGAAAACAGGCAAAAACGCAGAAACATTGACGCGGGGTGGAGCAGCCCGGTAGCTCGTCAGGCTCATAACCTGAAGGTCGCAGGTTCAAATCCTGCCCCCGCAACCA
>NZ_JAHSSF010000008.1:0-4660 GCF_019891355.1 Nitratireductor rhodophyticola
CGACGAAGACACAGACCCCAACCGCTCCCGAACATGGCGAAACGGTTTTCATCCCGCTCAACAAGCTCAAGAAGCACCCGCAAAACGCCCGGAAGACCCCGCACAGCGAGGCGTCCATCGAGGCGAAGGCGGCGAGCATCGCCGCCAAGGGCATCCTGCAAAATCTGGTGGTGGAGCCGGAACTTGACGCGGAGGGCGAGCCGACCGGCTGCTATCTGGTCAGCGTCGGCGAAGGCCGCAGGCTGGCGCAGTTGCTGCGCGCCAAGCGGAAGGAGATCAAGCGGACCGAGCCGATCCGCTGCGTCATCGACACGGCGAACGATCCCGCCGAGATCAGCCTTGACGAGAACGTGACCCGCGAAGACCTGCACCCCGCCGACCAGTTCGAGCGCTTCCGCGAGCTTGCGGAAACGCGCGGATGGGGCGCGGAGGAAATCGCCGCCCGGTTCGGCGTCACCGCGCATGTCGTGAAGCAGCGGCTTCGCCTTGGCGCGGTCAGCCCCAAGCTGATGCAGGTCTATCGTGACGGCGATCTGACCTTGCATCAATTGATGGCTTTCGCCTTCACCGAGGACCATGCCCGGCAGGAACAGGTTTACGAAAGCCTGTCCTATAACCGCGAGCCGTGGATCATCCGCCGCGACCTGGCCGCCAGCAACGTGGCAGCGACCGACCGGCGCGCAATCCTTGTCGGTGCGGAAGCCTATTCGGAGGCGGGCGGCACCATCATCCGCGACCTGTTCACCGAGGATCGCGGCGGCTTCTATGAAGATGCCGCGTTGCTCGATCGGCTGGCCCTCGACAAGCTGGAAAGTATTGCGGCGCAAGTTCAGGAGGCCGAGGGCTGGAAATGGGTTTCGACTCATATCGACTGGCCCCACGCCCATGGCCTGCGCCGCACCTATCCGCAGCCGGTCGAGCTTTCGGAGGCAGACGAAACCGACTACTACGCTGCGCAGGAGGAACTTGAACGCCTGTCGGCGGAATGGGAGGATGCTGACGTGGACCTGCCGCCTGAAGTGGATCAGCGCTTCGCGGAGCTTGAAGCCGAGATCGAGCGCATCGACGCCAAGCGTTATGCCTATGAGGCCGACGAGATCGCGCGCGGTGGCGTGTTCGTGGTTCTGAACCATGACGGGGAAGCCCGCATCGAGCGCGGGTTCATCCGGCTCGAAGACGAAGCCCCGGAACCGGAGGAACCCGAAGCGGAGGACGGCAGCACCGTGGTCGACGGGGTGCGCGTCAACGCCGATGGCGAAGTCATGGACGGCGACGACCATCCCGTTTCCGGCCATGAGCCGGAGGACGAGGAAGCGGAGGAAGACGGCAAGCCGCTGTCGGACTCGCTCATCCGCGACCTGACCGCGCATCGCACCCTTGCCCTGCGTCTCGCCCTTGGCGAGCGGCCGGACATAGCCTTGGTCGCTGTAACCCATGCGCTTGCCGCGCAGACCTTCTATCGCGGCGGCGGGGATGCCCATTGCCTCGAAATCCGCCCGACGAGCGGCTACCTCGCCAGCCATGCGGACGGGATCGAGGACACGGCGGCGGCGAAGGGGTTGGAGGATCGCCATGCCGGATGGGCGGCGGACATGCCTCGCGACGTGGCAAGCCTTTGGGGCTTCATCGCCGGGCTGGAACATGCCAGCGTCATGGCCCTGTTTGCCCATTGTGCTTCGCTGACCGTCAATGCCGTCAAGCAGCCGTGGGAGGCCCACAAGCGCCATGCCCTTGCCACCGCCGACAGGCTGGCGACGGCGGTTGCGCTCGACATGACGGCGCACTGGACGCCCACGGTTCGCGCCTATCTCGGGCGCGTCACCAAGGCGCATATCCTCGCCACCGTGCGCGATTCCCTTGGCGACGAGGCAGCGGAGCGGATCGCGGACAGGAAGAAGCCGGAAATGGCGGAGGCCGCCGAGCAACTTCTGGCCGGAACCGGCTGGCTTCCGCCTGTGCTGCGCACCGAGCAGCCCGCATGGCTGGCCGACGAGCAGCGGGAAGTCTCTGCCGCCGAGGACGTGCCGGAGGTCGAGAGCGCCGAGGCCACGGAGGACGAGGCTTTCCCCGTCGCGGCGGAATGAAAGGCGGGCCGGGATCGCGCAAGCGGTCCCGGTCTTCCACCCCCAAAAATCGCGGCCGCGCGGCTTCCGCGCGTGGCCGGATGACCTCGACATATTGGAACGACAGCGGCACCATAAAGATGTGCGGCGACAATGTTGACGACTGCACGAAAGGCGGTGCTGGAAAGTCAAAGGAAAGAGATCATGGTCGCCGTCATGTTCATGAGCTTTGCGCTGATCGCGCTTCTCTGCGTTCTCGCCTATACGCTCGCAATCTACGCGCTGCCCTTTTTCGTTGGGCTGGCCGCCGCGCAATTCGCCTGGCAGACCGGCTCCGGGCTGATAGGCGCGGGACTGGTCGGGCTGTTCTCCGCTGGTGTCGCCTTCGGCGTCATGGCCGGGCTGTTCGAAACGTTCCGCACCCCCGTCATCCGCCTGATCGTGGCGATTGTCTTCGCCGCGCCCGCCGCCGTGGCGGGCTATGCGCTGGTCCATGGCATCACCAAGGAGGCCGTGCCGTCGGAAATCTGGCGGCAAATCTTCTGCATTGTCGGCGGCGGATGCGTCGGCATAGCGGCAGGGATGCGACTGGCGGCTGGCGTCGGCCAGCCCGTCCGATAACGGGGCACACCTTGCCATTTGATGGCATATTGCCTATATTGCTATCGCAGCTATCACTTGACCGGAGACGCCATCAGATGCCCGCCGTCACCATTCGCAATCTCTCGGACGAGATCCACCGCGCCATCAAGGTGCGTGCGGCCCAGCATGGCCGCAGCGCCGAGGCGGAAATGCGCGACATTCTGGAATCGGCGGTTCGTCCCGCCGAGCGCCTGCGCCTCGGTTCGGCCCTGTCGGCGTTGAGCCGCAAGACCGGGCTGACCAATGCCGATTTCGGGGCGTTGGAACAAGCCCGCGACAAGACGCCCGCCGTGCCGATGAGCTTTGAATGATCGTTCTGGATACGAATGTCGTCTCCGAGGCAATGAAGCCGGAGCCAGACCCCACCGTGCGCGACTGGTTGGACGAACAGGCGGCTGAAACCCTCTACATCTCCAGCGTGACTGTCGCGGAACTCCTGTTCGGCATCGGCGCGCTGCCGGATGGACGGCGCAAGCAGAAGCTCGCCGCCACGCTCGACGGGATGCTCCCGCTGTTCGAGGGCAGAATCCTCGCCTTCGATACCGATGCCGCGCGTCACTATGCCGATCTTGCAGTTGCGGCCCGCAAGGCGGGCAAGGGCTTTCCAACGCCGGACGGCTATATAGCCGCTATCGCAACCGCCCACGGTTTCACGGTTGCGACACGCGATGCCAGCGCCTTCGACGCGGCAGGCGTTCCGGTCATCGACCCCTGGACTGCCCAGCACTGAACGGCAGGACGCTTCGCGTTTTGATAAGGTAGAGAGAGACGTGGGCGTTGCCCTTCGGGCCGGGCTTTCGGCTGCGCCGGAACCACGCCCATAGCGCGTTTCCGCCAGTCGGCTTCAATCCCTAACGCAAGGGGGCGGCGGCGTCCATCTCGCGGCAAGCCCCACACGGATAAACGGGAGCAATCCGGGGCGTCGATCCCGGTCGCCACGGCAAGCCCATAAGATCGGGCTTTTCGCCCGCTTCGACTGGCAAACGGGTCAGCGCCGGGAATCTCGAACCATCCACCTGGCCGCGCATGGCGCAAGGCCCCGCAAGCGATCTTCCCGCCACACCTGACACAGTGGCATCCGCGAAGGTCAGACAAGACCACACCCGCTATCGCCCTCGCTGGTGAGAGGTGAATAGCCTTGCCGGTCGGATCAGCAAAGACCGCAGCCAATGAACCCGCATAGAGTCCCCGGTCCCGGCGAGGCGCAGGACGGCCGCCATTGCCGTATTCCACGCGATTTCCTGTTGTGGGCGCTCCATTCGCGTCCTCGATCTGGCAAGGTCTGACCGAAGACCGGCTTCGCCTCGCTCGTCTTCCCGCAACGTCCGCCGCCAGCTTTTTTCCGCCGCCTTCGGCTTTGCAGCGCGAAACAAAAAAGCTGTCGCCGGCCGCCTTCCACGGTGTTCCAGCCCCAAAAGGGGTGCGGGGCCGATCGTCCCCGGTCTCACGACCGCCATCGAGGTCGCAATGGTGCGGCCCGACAGGAAAAGGAATTCGACAATGGCGACCATCGGCACCTTCACCAAGAACGAGAACGGCGCGGGCTTCACCGGCGCGGTCAAAACCCTGACCCTCAATGTCAAAGCAAAGTTCACCGTCACCGAGGGCGATAGCGAACGCGGCCCCGACTTCCGCATCTTCGCCGGCGCCACCGAGTTCGGCGCGGCTTGGAAGAAGATCGCCCGCGAGACGCAGCGTGAATACCTCTCCGTCAAGCTGGACGATCCGAGCTTCCCGGCCCCAATCTACGCCAGTCTGGTCGAAGCTGAGGACGGAAAGTCCCACAACCTCATCTGGTCCCGCCGCAACGGCGACTAAGACCCAAGCCCGAGATCGCCCCGCTCATCCGAGCGGGGCTTCTTTTTGCTCATGGCCGCCGCCGCTTAAGAAACAAGGAGATCGAGATACACGGCTTTCCGGTTTTCAGGCTTTGCGTATCCCGATCAGATCTTCTC
>NZ_JAHSSF010000009.1:0-2915 GCF_019891355.1 Nitratireductor rhodophyticola
ACTCGCGCCTCTACACCGCAAGGCGCTGACCGGAAGTTAACGTGACATCGCCTGTTGGGGTGCTTGGCGAGTTCCAGAAGATCATTCCAGTGCAGGTCTGTTTTCACGCGCGGCGGGTTGTTGTAGAAGCCGATGGCGAAGTCCTCAGCATCACAGACCTCGCGCACATAGTCTGAAATGGCGACGTTATCGGCGCAGATATAGGCAGGCGCCGCAATGATCGCGCCGTCGCCGCCTTCGGCTTTCGCATAGCGTACATAGTCGATTGTGGACTGGGTGTTGTTGCCGGTGCAGCCATAATAAAACAGCATCTTGCCGGTCTTCATCTTCGCGGTTTCAGAAATGATCGCGCGGCGCTCTTCCTGCGTGAGCATGGACACCTCACCGGTCGACCCCATGATGAGAACGGCTTCTGTGCCGTTTTGCTCATGCCAGTTCAACAGGGTGCGAAAACCCTCAAAGTCGATGCTGCCATCCTCGTTCATCGGGGTGACAAGCGCCACAAATGAACCTTTCGGTTTTATATGAGCCATGAACGGGTCTCCTGAAAATGTGTGTCGACGGTTCCCTGACACGCCCGGCTGCGCCGGATCGATGACGATTGGTCAGGCGCAGCAGAGGCTTGCCGCGCCTTCAGACCGTCGGTTGGCAAGGTTCAATGGAGCGGAAAAGCCGTCATAAAATCAAATACAAATATGATTGACCTGCATGCCAAAAACTTATGCCGTCTGCCTAATTCATGGGCTGAGTTCGTGGGGTCTGTTGCGGTTGTAGTCCTCCTTCCATGCGGTGATTGCGTCTCGTGCTTGGGGGAGCGACGAGAACAGGGTTTCGTTGAGGCATTCGTCGCGGAAACTGCCGTTGAAACTTTCGACGAAGCCGTTCTGCATCGGCTTGCCCGGCGCGATGTAGTGCCAGTCGACTTGGGTCTCCTGGCACCATTTGAGGATGGCCATGCTGGTCATCTCCGTCCCATTGTCAGAGACAATCGTCTTCGGCTTTCCCCGTCTGGCGATCAGACTGTCCAACTCGCGGGCGAGCCGAGCGCCCGACAGGGATGTGTCGGCGACCAGGCACAGGCATTCGCGTGTGAAGTCGTCAACGATAGCCAGAACGCGGAAGCGGCGGCCGTCCGTGAAGGCATCGCTGGCGAAGTCCAGGCTCCAGCGCTCGTTGGGTCGTGACGGCAGAGCCAGAGGACCCCTCGTTCCCAAGGCCCGCTTCCTGCCGCCGCGCTTGCGAACAGTCAGTTTCTCTTCACGATAAAGCCGCCTGAGCTTCTTCAGGTTCATGACGATCCCCTGCCGGCCGAGCATGACGTGGATGCGGCGATAGCCGAAACGGCGGCGCTCAGACGCCACCTTCTTCATCGCTTCGCGGATTGACGCATCGTCAGGTCGCACGCTGCGATATCGCATGCTCGACCGATCAACCGATAGAACCTCGCACGCCCGACGCTGGCTCACCCCATGCTGCGCACAGACCTGAGCCACCGCATCCCGCTTCGCACCGGGCGTCACCATTTTTTTGAAGCGACATCCTTCAGGATGGCATTGTCCAGCATGGTCTCCGCGAGAAGCTTCTTGAGCTTCGCGTTCTCATCTTCCAAGGCCTTCAGCTTGCGCGCATCAGACACGTCCATGCCGCCATACTTCGCCTTGTATTTGTAGAAGGTTGCATCCGAGATGCCGTACTTGCGGCAGACATCGGCTGTCTTCGCGCCCGCCTCCTGCTCCTTCAATATCCCGATAATCTGTTCTTCCGTGAACCGTGAACGCTTCATTCCGTCCGTCTCCTGGTTTTGACGGACTCTACCAAAATTTGGAGGAAGTTTAGGGTCTCAGGTCACTCGCGCGCTCCCTCTTTGCGCAAGGCGGCGCAGAAAGAGTCATTGCGTGTAAACTGCCGATTGAGCGTGCTTCCATGCATCTCGATACGGTCTTCACCTTCTGCGACCGCGATCTCGTCACCCTCTTGGTCTTGCCCCCGTTTCGCCGGACACTCAGGCGGTTGCGATTTGAGCGGCAATGAACTCGCGGGGCGAGCGCATTTTCAGCCCTGAGTGCGGGTGGTTGTCATTGTAATCCTCGATCCAGTTTTCGATCAATCCAAGAACTGTCGGGGCGGTGGGCAGTGGAGTCACCTGGACGTAGTCGCGTTTCAGCGTCTTCACGAAAGCCTCCGAGATGCCGTTGCTTTGCGGGCTCTGGACCGGCGTGAAGCAAGGCTTCAGTCCCAGCTGGCGAGCAAAGATCTGCGTGTCCTTCGCGATATAAGGTGAGCCGTTGTCGGACAGCATCTCGATGACGGATGGGGCGCGGTAAGCGCCGAAGCGACGCTCGACGGCCTCCAGCATGATATCGCGAATATCGGAACCGCTGATCCCGGCATTCGCCACAGCGCGCCAGGCGATGATTTCACGGTCATGGGCATCGATAATGAAGGCACTGCGGATGATATCGCCGTTCCAGCAGGTAAACTCGAAGCCATCGCTGCACCAGCGCAGGTTCGAACGCATGACGATCACCTTGCCGTCGTGAACATGCTCGGGACGTTCCGTGTATTTCCGCGTCAGAAGCAGGTTATGGGTCTGCATGATCCGATAGACCCGCTTGTGATTGACCGGTGCCAGGCCCTCCGAGCGCAGCTGGCGGTTCAGGAGCGCGGCGATCCGCCGGTATCCGTAGGTCGGCCGCGCTGCCACGAGCGCGGTGATCAGCGGCACCACCGCCGCGTCTTGCGCTTTGTGATAGCGCCGCCGCGGCTTCGCGCCTCCCTTCAGGCGATCATGAAGATTTGAGCGGGAGACACCGAGGGTCTTGGCCACCACGCTCATTGGGAACCCTCCTTCGGCTGCGACTGCGCAGGTTTTGTTGCAACGGCTGATTTGAAGCGCAAAGGGGGCCGGTCCGAGG